>NZ_JAOWHG010000026.1:0-202305 GCF_030332745.1 Citrobacter sp. Cpo074 | reverse complement strand
CTGAACCTGTCCTTCAGTCCCACATAAGCCAGCAGCACCGCCGACGTCTTTTCCCCGATACCCGGGATACTTTCCAGCAGCTTCCTGCGGTGTTTCATGTCCGGGTCGTCATCCGTCAGGTCCTTTATCTGCTTTTCGATGCGTTTAATTTCGGCATGAAGCCACAGCAGATGAGCGTCGATACTCGGACGCTGTACCTCACGTGCTGTCTCAAGGCGATTCAGTTCCTGCGTACGCATATCCGTCAGTGACTGATGGCGCAGCACCAGTGCCCGTAACGCCCGTTCAACCGGATGCGGAGCTTCCCAGACTGCCGGGCGCTTCTGACGGCAAAACTCTGCCAGCATGCGGGCATCAACGGCATCGGTTTTGCTGCGCAGCCCCTCGCTCTGTGCGAAGGCTTTGCCGAGGGCAGGATTGATGATGGAGACGGTGAATCCGGCATCACTGAGATGGGCGGCCACGTCTTCCATATACGTACTGGTGGCTTCCATACAGATATGCGCCGGCGCCACGTTATGGCTGTTGAGCCAGTGGAGGAGTTCATTGTGGCCCTTCAGGGTGTTCGCAAATTTTTTACTGCGGTGACGGCCATCGGGACGCAGCACATCGACATCCAGCTTGGCTTTAGAGACGTCAATACCGATAAAATGAAGTTCCTGTTCCATAGTGAGACCAACCTTGTGAATGCGGATTACCGGGAAAACCGGTCCATGATACTGTCCGGTTTGTCACTTGTGGAGAACGGCAGTCCGCTGCATAAATCTACAATACAGGTTGTTAACCTAAGGCCGGATACGGCATGCGGACGGCATGGCAGGGAGAACTGGCCGGCCCTCTCTGCACAGAGAGGATAATACAAGGCCGGATAAGGCGCTTTCGCCACCATCCGGCGAAGATACGCCTGATGCGCTGCGCTTATCAGGCCTACGAGTACAAACCTATGTAGGCCGGATAAGGCGCTTGCGCCGCCATCCGGCAGAACGTTAACGATAAACGCGGATCCCGCCCTCTACGCCGCGGCTAAACAGCACCTGCCAAAGCTCAATATCTCTGGCGCGGAAAGCCCCGGCGCAGGCACATAAATAATAATTAAACATTCTTCTGAAGGTGGCGGAATAACGTGACGACAGCTCCGGCCAGGCCTGATTAAAGCGCTCATGCCAGGCCATCAGCGTTTTATCATAATCGCTGCCGAAGTTATGCCAGTCCTCCATCACAAACCGTGATTCGCTGGCCTCGGCAATATGGGAAATCGACGGTAAGCAACCGTTCGGGAAAATGTATTTATTGATCCACGGATCGACGCTCATCCCTTTTTTATTGCTGCCAATAGTATGCAGCAGGAACAGCCCGTCCGGTTTTAAACAACGGTCAGCGATGCTGAAATAGGTGTCGTAGTTTTTCGGCCCGACATGTTCAAACATCCCCACGGACACAATGCGATCGTAGTGTTTATCAAGATCGCGATAATCCTGCAGCAGAATGTTAACGTCCAGCCCTTCACAGCGCTGCTGCGCCATTTTCTGCTGCTCTTTGGAAATGGTAACGCCTTCTACCGCCACGCCATAATGACGCGCCGCATATTCTGCCAACCCGCCCCATCCACAACCGATATCGAGTAAACGCATACCCGGCTTAAGCTGCAGCTTCTCGCAGATCATTTTTAATTTGGCATTTTGCGCATCGTCTAAGGTGGTCGCGTCTTTCCAGTAACCGCAGGAATATTGCATATGCGGATCAAGCATCAGCGCAAAGAGATCGTTACCAATATCATAATGTTCTTTACCGACGATCCATGCGCGGCTCCGTGACTGCAAATTAAACAGGCGTGCGCTGGCAATGCGTAAAATATCTTTCAGATTACCAGGCATCTGCTGGTCGAGTTTTGCTTTCAGGATTTTGCAGAACAGAATATCGAGCCGTTCGCAGTCCCACCAGCCTTCCATATAGCTTTCGCCAAGCCCTAATGAGCCTTGTTGCAATACCCGTTTAAAGAAACCGGTATGATGAAGTTGAATGTCCCAGGCGCGCGAGCCATTAATTCTGATATCCGCTTGCGAAAGCAGCTCTTTTCCCATTCGGGTCCAGTTATCATTTGTTTCATTGACGATGACAGCATCTGAACAAAGCGAGTTCATGGTATTTACCAAAAGTGGGCTAAAAATTATTACGCAAGATTATTATGGAAAAAAGAGTGTATGTATTATGATCCGCGGACAAGATCTATCGAGCAGCGGACACACCATCGGGAGCATTGACGATTCATTTATGGAAACTCTCGCGCAAAAACAGTGGAACTCCTTCCCGGATAACTCCATGACCGAACTGCCGCAGGACGTATTCTTTCGCTCTTATGTCCTGGAAGCCAACCACCATGTACCGCAGCATTCACACTCTTTTATGCAGTTTCATTTCGCCCGCAAAGGCAGCATGCGCATTGATGTTGCCGGTAAGTGCTGGATAATCCCGGCGCATTATGGCATCTGGATCCCAAATAATACGGAGCATGCGGTTTGGGCATTAGATGATGTATATTTAGAAAATCTGGATATTAAACCGGGTTTTCTTGAAGAGAGCATCAATGAATGCAAAGTAGTGGCTATCAGTGATTTCGCCAGAGAGTTTATTCATTACGCCACGAATTCAATTTCAGGCCATTATGATAGTCAGTCAAAAGAGGGCAAGCTGGTTAGTGTGCTGGTCGATATTATTCTGCAACTCCCGGAAGTCGCTTTTGTATTACCCTGGCCGCAGGATCGCGAATTAACCAAAGTCTGCCGAACAATACAAGAATCCCCCGCACTGGAGCATTCGGTTGAATACTGGGCGCAGCATTTGGGTATGTCTGCCCGTACCTTTTCACGTCATTTCAAAAAAGAAACCGGATTGCCCTTCAGCGTCTGGAAGCAAAAAATGCGAATACTTGAATCGGTATTAATGCTGAAGAAAAATAAAAGCGTAACCGCCGTGGCACTCGACGTTGGGTATTCAAGTACCGCGGCATTTAGCTACGCATTCCGCCAGGCGTTTGGCGTTCCGCCCTCTAATTACTGATTAACGGCGTTGATGCCAGTAAGCCGCTGCACGAACCCGTTGCTGATCGAACGCCTCGGTTTCAAAACGAGCACTCAGGTTTTTGACCACCTTGCCTTCGCCGGTGATCCAGATGAAATAATCGTCTGCGGGCACGCTTAGCCGCGATAAATGTTCATTCACCGCCTGCTCGTCATGGCCGATAAACCACTGAAGAGTAAATCCGTCGAGATGGGCAAAATAGTCCTGGTAGGCTGCATCCTGCACGCTAACCAGCGCCGTGACGTGCGGACGTACCGCCAAACGGCTGAGCGACTCCAGGCGTCGGCGCAACGCGGGCATTCCCGACTCATCACACACGTAAACCTGATACGCATAGTCCTCTGGTACCACCAAAGAACCGCGCGGCCCGCCGATCGTCAGCTTGTCACCCTCACGGGCATTCATCGCCCATGTACTTGCCACGCCACCGTCATGAATATAGAAATCCAGTGCCAGCTCATGGCGCGCTTCGTCATACAACGGCGTGTAGTCACGGGATAACGGACGTACACCGTCCGCCCAGACAATGCCTTCATCGGTGACGACAGGTGGTACAAAGTTGCTGCCCGGTTCAGGGAAAAAGACCTTGGTATGGTCGTCAAAGCCGCGTGAGCTAAAACCGTCCAGCGCGTCACCGCCCAGTACAATACGCTGAAAGCCCGCGCTAATACGCTCTACGCGCAGGACAGTAAGTTCTCGAAAACGCAGTTCATTGCGAACGCGCTGTGGGTAGCGTGAGATGTTTTTTGTCATTTTTTCGCCTTGTGAAGATAATACGATATATCTAAATTGATTCTTTAAATGATAATGATTGCTAATCAAAAATATTGCAAGCACTTTTTGATATAGTTAAATTATGATTACCCGGCTATCACACCCATATAAAAATAGTTAATAATCATCACGTTACACATAATATAATTTGTAGACTTGCAAACTGATAATTTTTAGATATAAATTAGATATATCTAAATAACATCAGGAGACGATGATGCAAAACCATCATGAAGGTTGCTGTAAGCACACAGAGCACCAACACGAAGGCTGCTGCAAGGGTGAAGGACATCACCATGAAGGCCGCCACAACGAGCACCATGCAGGTTGCTGCAAAGGTGAAGAACATCGCCATGAAGGTTGTAACAAAGAACATCACCACGAGCAGGGTTGCGGACATCGCCACGGTCGTGGTGGCGGCGGTGGTCGTCGTCAGCGGTTCTTTGGCCACGGCGAATTACGCCTGGTGATTCTGGATATCTTGACCCGCGACGCCAGCCACGGCTACGAACTGATTAAAGCGATTGAAACCCTGACTCAGGGTAACTACACCCCAAGCCCGGGCGTTATCTATCCAACGCTGGATTTCTTGCAGGATCAGGCACTGATCACCGTCAGCGACGAGGAAGGTGGGCGTAAACAGATTGCGATCACGACCCAGGGCCAGCAGTGGCTGGATGAGAACCGTGAACATCTGGAACATATCCACGAACGTATTAAAGCCCGCTGCGTGGGTTTTGAATTACGCAAAAATCCACAGATGAAACGCGCGCTGGAAAACTTCAAAGCCGTGCTGGATCTACGGGTCAATCATGGTGATACCAGCGATGCGCAGATCAAAAAAATCATCGGTATTATCGATCGCGCTGCGCTGGATATTACTCAGCTGGATTAATCTGCACAGCAGGCGGAACCCGTATGCCCGACGTTCCGCCTGTATTTTTAGTATTAATGCAGCACCGTAACCGCATCTTCCAGACGACCCGCGCGATGTTTCACCATCGCGGAAATCTGCGCACTCTCTTCAACCAGTTCGGCGTTTTTCTGTGTAATGTTGCTTAATTCATTCACCGCGCGGGTCAGGCTGGAAAGACCATCTGACTGTTCCAGCGTGGAGTGGCTGATTTGGGCGATCAGCTGAGTGACGTTTTGCACCTGCGCCACAATATCGTCCATCGTGCGTCCTGCGGCGTGAACCTGGTCAGATCCGGACTGCACCTTGTCAGCGCTGGCATCAATCAACTTGCGGATATCATTGGCTGCACTGGCGCTACGGCTAGCAAGATGACGTACTTCTCCCGCCACCACGGCGAACCCTTTCCCTTGCTCGCCCGCCCGCGCGGCTTCAACAGCGGCATTCAAAGCCAGAATGTTGGTCTGGAAGGCAATATCGTTAATCAGCGTCGTAATGGTGCCGATCCGCTGGGTGCTGTTGGCGATATCGTCCATGGTTTTGATGACGGTATCCATCGCCTCACCGCCGTGCGTTGCCGCGCTACTGGCGGCAATAGAGAGCTTATCGGCCGCGGCGGCGGTCTCTGAGTTTTGTTTCACCGATGCCGCCATCTGATTCATGGTGGTCACCGTTTCCTGCACATTCTCTACGGTCTGCTGCGTATGCTTGTTTAAATCATCGCTGCCTTTCGCCAGCGTTTCGCTGTCGCTGCGCACGCAACTCACCTGGCTGGAGACGTCGTGAATGAGCCAGCGACACATTAATCCAAGTTGGCCCACTGCTCGTAGCATCAGGCCCAGTTCATCACTACGGTTAAGATGCGACACGCTGTTCCGCTCACCGGTCGCCACTTTCAGCGCCTGACGGGTGACATTCTCAATAGGACGCACAATTTGCCATTCGAAAATAGCCGTTCCAAAAAGCATCACCAATGCACTCATCAGCTGTAACGGCCATTCGGCGCCCATTTGCTGCAATGCGACCGCTAGCAGGACAAACATGAATGCCATCACGCTGCGCACCCGCCAGCGAATCGGCATCGCCGGCAGTTTACCCAGCCAGCCTTTGCGTACCACCAGCCCTTTATGAATACGTCGGTTGCAACGTCCTTCGTTCAGCGCTTTATATAAAGGCTCTACCGCCGCAATTTCCTCGTCAGTAGCCCGGGTACGAATCGACATATACCCGGTCACGCGTCCTTCCCGCACCATCGGCACCGCATTGGCCCTCACCCAGTAGTGATCGCCATTCTTACGCCGGTTTTTCACAATCCCGCTCCATGGCTCGCCCTGCTTCAGGGTGTACCACATATCCGCAAACGCCGCTTTTGGCATGTCCGGATGACGAACCTGATTGTGCGGCTTATCGAGCAATTCATTCAGCTGATAGCCACTGACCTGGACAAATGTATCGTTCGCATGGGTGATATAGCTTTGTAAATCGGTGGTAGACATGAGGGTGATATCATCATCCAGCGGTGTATTTTGCTGACTAACGTAGGGATGAGAAGACATGATTGCGTCCTGTGCAGGTTATCTGGTTGTTAACTCTTTCGGCTTATGTTATTTCGGCGATAATTTTTTTATCTTTAGTTGTTAAATTTGATTTAGATCGCAATTTGCGATTAAACCTCAAAATCTGTACGCATTCTAATCCATTGATTTAAAATACTTTCATCTAGTAACTATTCAACGTCACTTCTACCAGCGCACCGTCACAGTGCAAATATTGCCCATTTTTAGCGCAAATTTGCGTTTATTCGATCTGTTTTCAGGCTTCTGACCTGGGCAAAATGCCAGCCAATGTTAAAACATGGCATTAAATGTTGCGCAAATGAGATATTTCCTGGTATTTATCCCGATTTTTGCTAAGCGCGCCGGAATGGCGTAATCCCTGCAATACTTAAATCAGTATCATGTGATACGCGAGCTCCGGGAGCATATTTTGAACAGGTTACCTTCCAGCGCATCGGCCCTGGCCTGCAGCGCACACGCACTGAATCTCATTGAAAAGCGCACGCTTGATCATGAGGAAATGAAATCATTGAACAAAGAGGTGATTGAGTACTTCAAGGAGCATGTCAATCCGGGGTTCTTAGAGTATCGAAAATCTGTAACTGCAGGCGGGGATTACGGAGCCGTAGAGTGGCAAGCGGGAAGCCTGAATACGCTTGTCGACACCCAGGGGCAGGAGTTCGTCGATTGCCTGGGCGGTTTTGGAATTTTCAACGTGGGGCACCGTAATCCAGTCGTGGTTTCCGCCGTACAGAATCAACTCGCGAAACAACCTCTGCACAGCCAGGAGTTACTTGACCCTCTGCGGGCCATGCTGGCAAAAACCCTCGCCGCACTGGCGCCCGGTAAACTGAAATACAGTTTTTTCTGTAACAGCGGGACCGAGTCGGTTGAAGCCGCCCTGAAGCTGGCGAAAGCATATCAATCGCCGCGCGGTAAATTTACGTTTATTGCCACCAGCGGCGCATTCCACGGTAAATCACTGGGCGCGCTGTCCGCTACGGCTAAATCCACCTTCCGTAAACCTTTTATGCCGCTGCTGCCGGGCTTCCGTCATGTGCCGTTTGGCGATATTAACGCAATGCGCACCATGCTCAGCGAGTGTAAAAAGACCGGTGACGATGTCGCAGCTGTGATCCTCGAGCCGATCCAGGGTGAAGGAGGGGTGATCCTGCCGCCGCAAGGTTATTTGACCGCCGTTCGTAAACTTTGCGATGAGTTTGGCGCGCTGATGATCCTTGACGAAGTGCAAACCGGCATGGGGCGTACCGGCAAGATGTTCGCCTGCGAACACGAAAACGTGCAACCCGACATTATGTGCCTGGCCAAAGCGTTGGGCGGCGGTGTGATGCCAATTGGCGCGACCATTGCCACCGAAGAGGTGTTCTCCGTCCTGTTCGACAATCCTTTCCTGCATACCACCACGTTTGGCGGCAACCCGCTCGCTTGTGCAGCTGCGCTGGCCACCATTAACGTCCTGCTGGAGCAAAATTTACCGGCTCAGGCGGAGCAGAAAGGCGATATGTTGCTGGATGGTTTCCGCCAGCTTGCGCGGGAATACCCGGACCTGGTGCATGATGTACGCGGTAAGGGAATGCTGATGGCGATTGAGTTTGTCGATAATGAAATCGGCTACAACTTTGCCAGTGAGATGTTCCGCCAGCGGGTGCTGGTTGCCGGCACACTTAATAATGCAAAGACGATCCGCATCGAACCACCGTTGACGTTAACGATCGAGCAATGCGATCTGGTATTGCGATCGACGCGCAAAGCCCTGGCAGCATTACGGGTGAGCGTGGAGCAAATGTAACAACCTTACCCGGCCTATAAAAGACACTCTTTTGTAGGCCGGATAAGGCGTAGCCGCCATCCGGCAATTAACCTAACTTAAACAATCCGCACACCAGCAGGCATAAGGCGTTCTGGCGTCAACAGTACGCTTTCACTACCGTCGTCGGTTTCCGCACACAGCAGCATGCACTCTGATGTCTCACCGCGCATTTTGGCCTTTTGCAGATTACACAGCACCACCACCGTTTTGCCCATCAACTCCTCTTCACTGTAGTAAGGCACCAGGCTGGTTACGGTTTGCAGCGTACGCTCTCCCACATCTACCTGTACGATATACAGCTTATCGGCATTGTCATGGCGCTTTACCTGTGCGATTTTTCCAACACGTATTTCCATTCGGGCAAAATCAGCAAATGCGACGGTATCCATTATTTTCTCCTTTGGTAAAATTTTACTAAATACTAGCAAAATATTTTCCGGGCATTGTTCTCAAAAGCGGGAAAATGACGTACTCATCACACTCTGAAAGCCCAGTTTTACCCCGAGCATGTCAATTAATCATGCTTTTTTTACTGAAAACAGATGAATAGATAAGCACTTCATTTACAATGCGCAGGTAACTCAGGGAAAAGGCAAACATGGCAACACTTAAAGACATCGCAATCGAAGCTGGCGTGTCCCTGGCGACAGTGTCCCGGGTTTTAAACGATGACCCCACGCTGAATGTAAAAGAAGAGACTAAGCATCGCATTCTGGAGATCGCGGAAAAGCTGGAGTACAAAACCAGCAGCGCCCGAAAGAACCAGACCAGCGCGCTCGGCCCCCAGCATATTCTGGCGCTCTACAGCTATCAGCAAGATTTGGAAATCAACGATCCTTACTACCTCGCGATCCGCCATGGGATTGAAACCCAGTGTGAGAAACTCGGGATCGAACTGACCAACTGCTATGAGCACAGTGGGCTGCCGGAGAGCAAACACATTACCGGCATTCTTATTGTCGGCAAGCCTTCTCCCGCTCTGCGCGAGGCGGCAACAGCGCTTACCGACAACATCTGCTTTATCGATTTCCATGAATCCGGCAGCGAATATGACGCCGTCGATATCGATCTGGCCCGCATCAGCAAAGAGAGCATCGACTTCTTCATTGCCCAGGGCGTCACCCGCATTGGTTTCATCGGCGGCGAAGACCAGCCAGGCAAGGCCGATATCCGCGAAGCCGCGTTTGTCGAATACGGTCGTCTACAGCAGGTCGTTTCTGAACAGGATATCTATCGCGGCGGTTTCTCCAGTTCATCAGGCTATGAACTGGCTAAAGAAATGCTGGCGAAACCCGACTATCCCAGCGCCCTGTTTGTGGCTTCAGACTCGATTGCCATTGGCGTTCTGCGCGCCATCCACGAGCGTGGTCTGAATATTCCGCAGGATATTTCGCTGATTAGCGTTAATGATATCCCAACGGCGCGTTTCACCTTTCCTCCGCTTTCCACCGTTCGCATTCATTCGGAAATGATGGGCAGTCAGGGCGTCAACCTGCTGTTCGAAAAAGCCCGTGACGGGCGTGCGCTCCCCCTGCTGGTTTTTGTTCCCAGCAAGCTGAAACTGCGCGGCACCACCCGCTGAAATCCCCCGTTAGCCCGCCCGGTTTCTTCTGATGCCGGGCGCGCATTGTCATGCATTCTTTTCCGCGTCCGAATTATTTTCGTGATCCAGTTAAAGTAAATCACCTCACCCGCTATATTTTAGTAAAACTTTTACTAAAATCATCATCAATTACACTTACCCACCATTACAATGAATGGTTCCGATTTTTCTCCACCGGGAGGCCTTATGAATCGCTGGGAAAACATTCAGCTCACCCACGAAAATCGACTGGCGCCACGCGCATATTTTTTCTCTTACGACTCCGTTGCGCAGGCTCGCTCGTTTGCCCGCGAAACCAGCAGTCTCTTTCAGCTGCTAAGCGGTCAGTGGAATTTTCAGTTCTTTGAGCATCCGCTGCAGGTGCCGGAAGCCTTTACGTCGCAGTTTATGAGTGACTGGGGCAGCATCACCGTCCCCGGCATGTGGCAGATGGAAGGACACGGCAAGCTGCAGTATACCGACGAAGGTTTTCCTTTCCCGATTGATGTCCCCTACGTTCCGACCAATAACCCCACCGGGGCCTATCAGCGTATTTTCACCCTCAGCGAAGGCTGGCAGGGCAAACAGACGCTGATTAAGTTTGATGGCGTAGAAACCTACTTCGAAGTTTACGTGAATGGTCAGTACGTTGGCTTCAGCAAAGGCAGTCGCCTGACGGCCGAATTTGATATCAGCGCGCTGGTGAAGACCGGTGATAACCTGCTGTGCGTTCGCGTAATGCAATGGGCTGATTCCACCTACGTTGAAGACCAGGATATGTGGTGGTCGGCGGGAATTTTCCGCGACGTCTATCTGGTCGGCAAACAGGCGACCCACATTCAGGATTTTACCGTTCGCACCGAGTTCGATGATGACTATCGCGACGCCACCCTCTCCTGCGACATTGCGCTGGAAAACCTGGCCTCCACGCCAGCGATAGCGTCGCTGGAATACACCTTGTTTGACGGTGAGAAGGCGCTGCATAGCGGTGTGATTAACGCCCTGAAAGTGGATAAACAAACGCAGACCGCTTTTCATTTCAAGGTTAGCGCGCCGCAGCAGTGGTCTGCGGAATCGCCGTATCTCTACCATCTGGTGATGACGCTGAAAGATGCCAGCGGCAACATCCTTGAGGTCGTGCCACAGCGCGTTGGATTCCGCGATATTAAAGTTCGCGACGGTCTGTTTTACATCAATAACCGCTACGTGATGCTGCATGGCGTTAACCGCCACGATAACGATCATCTTAAGGGCCGCGCGGTCGGTATGGATCGTGTTGAAAAAGATCTGCTGTTAATGAAGCAGCACAACATCAACTCCGTACGCACCGCCCATTACCCGAACGATCCGCGTTTCTATGAATTGTGCGATATCTACGGCCTGTTCGTGATGGCCGAAACAGACGTTGAATCTCACGGCTTCGCCAATATCGGCGATATCAGTCGGATCACCGACGATCCACTGTGGGAAAATGTCTACGTTGAGCGCATCGTGCGCCACGTCCATGCGCAGAAAAATCACCCTTCGATCATCATCTGGTCGCTCGGTAACGAATCCGGATACGGCTGTAACATCCGCGCCATGTATCACGCTGCGAAAGCGCTGGATGACACGCGTCTGATCCATTACGAAGAAGATCGTGACGCTGAAGTGGTGGATATCATCTCCACCATGTACACCCGCGTGCCGCTGATGAATGAGTTTGGTGAATATCCGCATCCTAAACCGCGCATCATCTGTGAATATGCTCACGCCATGGGCAACGGTCCCGGCGGGCTAACGGAATATCAGAACGTCTTCTATCAGCATGATTGCATTCAGGGGCACTATGTCTGGGAGTGGTGCGATCACGGGATTCAGGCTAAAGATGACGACGGCAACGTCTGGTACAAATATGGCGGCGACTACGGCGACTATCCGAACAACTACAACTTCTGCCTTGATGGCCTGATTTATTCCGATCAAACCCCAGGACCGGGACTGAAAGAGTACAAGCAGGTAATTGCGCCGGTGAAAGTGCGCGCACAGGATCTGGCCCGCGGCGAGCTACGGGTAGAAAACAAACTCTGGTTCACCACGCTTGACGACTACACCTTGCATATTGAGGTTCGCGCCGAAGGAGATACGCTCTCTGTTCAGCAGATAAAACTGCGCGACGTTCCTCCCAACAGCGACGCGCTGCTGCAATGTGCACTGCCGGAGCTGGATGCGCGCGAAGCGTTCCTTAACGTCACCGTGACGAAAGATTCCCGTACGTCATACAGCGAAGCCGGGCATCACATCGCGACTTATCAGTTCCCGCTGAAGGCCAGAACGGCGGCTGCCGTACCGTTTAGCCTGCAAAACGCCAACCCTCTGACGCTGGAAGACAGCCGCCAGAGCTGCACCGTTCGCGGTTATAACTTCCATCTGACCTTCTCAAAGCTGACCGGTAAACCGATCGCCTGGAACGTCAATGGCGAAGAGCTGATTACCCGCGAGCCGAAGATTAATTTCTTCAAACCGACCATTGATAACCACAAGCAAGAGTTCGAAGGCCTCTGGCAGCCGAATCATTTACAGATTATGCAGGAGCATCTGCGCGAGTTTACCCTTGAGCAAACCGATGATGCGCTGCTGATAACCAGCCAGACCATTATCGCCCCGCCGGTATTCGATTTCGGTATGCGCTGCACCTATCGCTGGCGCATTGCCGCGGACGGTCAGCTGAATGTGGAACTTTCTGGCCAGCCTTACGGCGAGTACCGGGACATTATTCCGTGCATCGGTTTCACGATGGGCATCAACGGTGATTTGGGCCAGGTGGCGTATTACGGACGTGGTCCAGGTGAAAACTATGCCGATAGTCAGCAGGCCAACATCATCGACATCTGGCGCAGCAGCGTGGATGAGATGTTCGAAAATTATCCTTTCCCGCAAAACAACGGCAATCGTCAGGACGTGCGCTGGGCAACACTAACCAACCGCCACGGCAACGGTCTGCTGGTGGTTGGGCAGCGCCCTGTCAACCTGAGCGCCTGGCGCTATACGTCAGAAAATATCTTTGCCGCACAACACTGCAACGCGCTACAGCGTAGCGATGACATCACCCTGAATCTGGACCACCAGTTGCTGGGCTTAGGTTCCAACTCGTGGGGAAGTGAAGTACTCGATTCCTGGCGCGTCTGGTTTACGTCATTCAGCTACGGCTTCACGTTGTTGCCGGTTTCCGGCAGCGAATCTGGCGCTCAAACCACCGCCAACTGCGCCTTTGGCACCGGGTTCTTTTCCACGAATATGCACAGCGAGAATACAAAATGAGGATCATCGACAACTTAGAGCAGTTCCAGCAACGCTATGCTTCAGGTCGGAAATGGCAACGCTGCGTCGAGGCTATTGAAAATATTGACAATATTCAGCCAGGCGTCGCCCACTCTATCGGTGATTCCCTGAGCTACCGCGTGGAGACAGACTCCGCGACCGATGCGCTGTTTACCGGTCATCGTCGTTATTTTGAGATCCATTACTACCTGCAAGGGCAGCAAAAAATAGAGTATGCCGCCAAAGAGGATCTCCAGGTGGTTGAATATTATCGCGATGAAACCGATCGCGAATATCTGAAAGGTTGTGGAAAAACCGTCGAAGTGCACGAAGGACAAATGGTTATTTGTGACAACCATGAAGCCTATCGTTTTATTTGTAATAACGCAGTGAAAAAAGTCGTACTCAAAGTCACCATCGAAGATGGTTATTTTCATAATAAATAAAAACACAGGCGGCGCCGACGTTGCGCCGCCAGTACCCTATAATAATCAGGAATCGGAGATGTGCTATGTCTGATACCAAACGTAATACCATCGGCAAGTTCGGCTTACTTTCACTCACCTTTGCCGCGGTTTATAGTTTTAATAACGTAATCAACAATAATATTGAGCTTGGTCTGGCATCCGCACCGATGTTTTTCCTCGCGACGATTTTCTACTTTATTCCGTTTTGCTTAATCATCGCCGAATTTGTTTCGCTGAATAAAAACTCCGAAGCCGGTGTCTACGCATGGGTAAAAAGTTCGCTGGGTGGACGTTGGGCATTTATTACTGCCTACACCTACTGGTTCGTTAACCTATTCTTTTTTACCTCGCTTTTGCCCCGCGTTATTGCCTACGCCTCATATGCTTTTTTAGGCTACGAATACATTCTGACGCCGTTCGCAACCACCGTGTTAAGTATGGTGCTGTTTGCCTTCTCCACCTGGGTTTCGACCAATGGTGCAAAAATGTTAGGACCGATTACCTCGGTCACCTCCACGTTGATGCTGCTGCTGACGCTGTCCTATATTTTACTGGCAGGTACGGCGCTGGTTGGTGGCGTACAGCCTGCTGACCCTATCACCGTAGACGCAATGATCCCGAATTTTAACTGGGCCTTCCTCGGTATCACCACCTGGATTTTTATGGCGGCAGGCGGCGCGGAGTCGGTGGCGGTTTACGTCAACGACGTCAAGGGCGGCTCCAAATCATTCGTGAAAGTCATTATCATTGCCGGAATTTTTATCGGCGTGCTCTATTCCATCTCCTCGGTGCTGATTAACGTCTTCGTCAGCAGCAAAGAGCTAAAGTTTACCGGTGGATCGGTGCAGGTATTCCACGGCCTGGCGGCATATTTCGGCCTGCCGGAGTTGGTCGTGAACCGCTTTGTCGGCCTGGTCTCCTTTACCGCGATGTTCGGCTCCCTGCTGATGTGGACCGCAACGCCGGTGAAGATCTTCTTCTCTGAAATTCCGGCGGGTATTTTCGGTAAAAAAACCGTCGAACTGAATGAAAATGGCGTTCCGGCCCGCGCAGCGTGGATCCAGTTCCTGATCGTTATCCCGCTGATGATTATCCCGACGCTCGGCTCCAATACCGTGCAGGATTTAATGAACACTATCATCAACATGACCGCCGCCGCCTCGATGCTGCCGCCGCTGTTTATTATGCTGGCTTACCTGAATCTGCGTGCAAAACTGGACCACTTACCGCGCGACTTCCGTATGGGTTCGCAAAAAACCGGCATTGTTGTGGTGTCGATGCTGATCGTTCTTTTCACCATCGGATTTATTGCCTCTACCTTCCCAACCGGCGGCAATATCATGACCATTATTTTCTATAACGTCGGTGGGATTGTTATTTTCCTCGGTTTTGCCTGGTGGAAATACAGTAAATATATCAAAGGGCTAACCAAAGAAGAAAAAGCTATTGAGGCAGCCCCTGCTTCAGATATCAATTAATGACTAAAACATAATAACAATAAACAATATTCGCCAAGGCTATAACAATAAAAATTAAATTTTATTTGCTTAGGATCGAAGCATGAAAAACATTAGCCATTGTTGCAGGGCAATTATTGCCCTGCCCTTTTTCTGCGTCTCCTCTCTGGGTGCAGAAGAAGTTCGCCCTGCAGAACACGACGACACGAAAACACCAGAAATATCTTCCCCCTCAATTCGCTTTTATGGCGAATTGGGCATGGGAGGATATATGGATTTAGAAGGACAAGACAAACATAAATACAGTGATGGTACCTATATAGAAGGTGGCCTGGAGATAAAACACGGCTCTTGGTTTGGTCTGATCTACGGCGAGGGCTGGACCGTGCAGGCCGACCATCAGGGCAATGCCTGGGTTCCTGACCATAGCTGGGGCGGATTCGAGGGCGGGATCAACCGCTTTTACGGCGGTTATCGTACCAATGACGGAACGGAGCTGATGCTCAGTCTGCGCCAGGACTCTTCGCTGGATGACCTGCAATGGTGGGGGGATTTCACTCCAGACCTGGGCTACGTTATTCCCAACACCCGTGACATCATGACCGCCATTAAGGTACAAAACCTGACCGGTCCTTTGCGCTACAGCGTGACAGCAACGCCCGCCGGACACCACGACGAGAGCAAAGCCTGGCTGCACTTTGGTAAATACGATCGCTACGACGATAAATATACCTATCCGGCCATGATGAACGGCTATATCCAGTACGACCTGACTGAAGGCGTAACCTGGATGAACGGCCTGGAGATCACAGATGGTACCGGACAGCTGTTCCTGACCGGCATCCTTTCGCCCAACTTCGCCGCCCGCGCCTGGCACCACACGGGCCGCGCCGACGGGCTGGATGTGTCCGGCACCGAAACCGGCTATATGG
This sequence comes from Citrobacter sp. Cpo074, assembly GCF_030332745.1. NCBI lineage: Bacteria > Pseudomonadati > Pseudomonadota > Gammaproteobacteria > Enterobacterales > Enterobacteriaceae > Citrobacter > Citrobacter sp. Cpo074. The sequence continues at coordinate 186,415 of NZ_JAOWHG010000026.1, read as the reverse complement.
TCAGCGCAATGTATGAAGCGCTAAAAGGCGTTTACCTCTCCACTGCTTATAGCTACGCCAAACACCGACCGGATCGCGCCGAGGACGAAACCACTTCCTTTATGCAGTTCGGTATCTGGTATGAATACGGCGGCGGCCGTTTCGCTACCGCCTTCGACAGTCGGTTCTATATGCAGAATGCATCCGGCGACCCGAGCGACCAAATCTTCCTGATGCAATATTTCTATTGGTAACAAGGACCGGAATACCATGAACATGAAACCTATTCTTACGCCGCTGGCCTGTATCCTGCTGATGAACTTCTCCGCACATGCCGCCAGTGCTAACGACTTTAAAAACATCATTAATCGCACCGGTGCGCCGGGCTACATGCATGACTACGATCACGACGACCACCAGCGCTTTAATCCATTTTTCGATCTCGGCGCCTGGCACGGTCATTTGCTCCCGGACGGCCCTGCAACGATGGGTGGTTTTCCAGGCGTGGCGTTGCTGACCGAAGAATACATCAATTTTATGGCCAATAATTTTGACCGTCTGACGGTGTACCAGCACGGTAAAAAGGTCGATTTCGCGCTTGAGGCCTACAGCATTCCCGGCGCGCTGGTGCAAAAGCTGTCATCTAAGCATGTGCAAATAGAGATGACGCTGCGTTTTGCCAGCCCGCGCACCTCGCTGCTGGAAACCAAAATCACCAGCAACACGCCGCTGGATCTGGTGTGGGACGGCGAGCTGCTGGAGAAACTGGAAGCCAAAGAGGGAAAAGCGCTGTCGGATAAAACCATTGATAGCGAATTCCCTGGCTATCAGCGCAAAATCACCGCCACGCACGACGGTCTGAAAGTCACCTTCGGCAAAGTGCGCTCAACCTGGGATCTGCTCACCTCCGGTGAGTCGGAGTATCAGGTGCATAAATCTGTCGCTATGAAAACCACGGTTAACGGTCATCGCTTTACGGGGAAGGCCCATATCAGTGGTTCGACAACCATTTACACCACCTGGTCTCATCTGCTTACCGCCGAGGATGTGGCGAAAGAGCAGCCGCAGATCCGCGATATTCTGGCGCGCCCGGCCTGGTATCTTGCTGCATCACAAAAGCGCTGGGCAGATTATCTGCAAAAAGGCTTAACTAACCCGGATGCCACAACGGAACAAACCCGGGTCGCGGTAAAAGCTATTGAAACGCTGAACGGCAACTGGCGCTCGCCAGGCGGTGCGGTAAAACACAATACCGTGACGCCATCGGTCACCGGCCGCTGGTTCTCCGGCAACCAAACCTGGCCGTGGGACACCTGGAAACAGGCCTTCGCCATGGCGCACTTTAACCCGGAGATCGCCAAAGAGAATATTCGCGCCGTCTTTTCATGGCAGGTTAAACCCGGTGATCCGGTTCGCCCGCAGGATGCCGGATTCATTCCCGACCTGATTGCCTGGAATCTCAGCCCGGAACGCGGCGGCGACGGCGGTAACTGGAACGAGCGCAACACCAAACCCAGCCTGGCAGGCTGGTCGGTGATGGAGGTCTACAACGTCACCAAAGACAAGGCCTGGCTCGAAGAGATGTATCCAAAGCTGGTTGCGTATCACGACTGGTGGCTGCGTAACCGCGATCATAATGGCAACGGCGTGCCGGAATACGGCGCTACCCGCGATAAAGCCCACAATACTGACCGCGGCGAAATGTTGTTTACGGTAAAAAAAGGCGACAAGGAAGAAACGCTCTCCGGGCTTAACAACTACGCCACCGTGATCGATAAGGGTCAGTATGACAGCCTGGAGATCCCAGCGCAGGTTGCCGCCTCGTGGGAGTCCGGTCGTGACGATGCGGCTGTATTCGGTTTTATCGATAAAGATCAACTGGATAAATACGTCGCGGGTGGTGGAAAACGCAGCGACTGGGTGGTGAAATTTGCCGAAAATCGCAGTAAAGACGGTAATTTGCTGGGTTACTCGCTGTTGCAGGAGTCAGTCGATCAGGCCAGCTACATGTACAGCGACAACCATTATCTGGCGCAGATGGCGACCCTGCTCGGCAAACACCAAGAGGCGCAACGCTATCGCCAGTTGGCGCAAAAACTCGCAGATTACATCAACACCTGCATGTTCGACCCGACAACAAAATTCTATTATGACGTTCGTATTGAGGAGCAACCGCTGGCAAACGGCTGCGCGGGTAAACCGATCGTCGAACGTGGCAAAGGGCCGGAAGGCTGGTCACCGCTGTTTAACGGCGCAGCAACGCAGCCCCATGCGGACGCGGTGGTTAAGGTGATGCTCGACCCCAAAGAGTTCAACACCTTTGTCCCACTTGGCACAGCGGCGCTGACCAACCCGGCTTTCGGCGCGGATATCTACTGGCGCGGGCGCGTCTGGGTGGATCAGTTCTGGTTCGGGCTAAAAGGGATGGAGCGTTACGGCTATCGCGATGACGCGTTAAAACTGGCGGATACCTTCTTCAGCCACGCCAAAGGCCTCACCGCTGACGGTCCGATTCAGGAAAACTATAACCCGCTGACCGGCGCACAGCAGGGCGCACCGAATTTCTCCTGGAGCGCGGCTCATCTCTATATGCTGTATAACGATTTTCTTAAAAAACAGTAATCTGTGACATAACGCCGGATGGCGCTTCGCTTATCCGGCCTACAAAGACACATTTTCACAGGCCGGATTAGGTGCTTGCACCGATATCCGGCATATTCGTCCTCTGGCTCCACTCCTTTTTTGAATCCCATCACAATCACGGCATTCCCCTTTTCCCTTTTACGCGGCGACGGCTAAATTATTAACTCATCCGACCACATAACAATAATTTTACATACTGGACACCTTTATGAGCTATCCGTCGCTGTTCGCCCCGCTCGATTTAGGCTTCACCACGCTTAAAAACCGCGTGCTGATGGGTTCAATGCATACCGGGCTGGAAGAGTATCCCGATGGTGCAGAACGGCTGGCCGCGTTCTACGCCGAGCGCGCCCGTCACGGCGTAGCGTTAATTGTGAGTGGAGGCATTGCGCCTGCGCTTTCCGGCGTGGGAATGGAAGGCGGTGCGATGCTGAACGACACCAGCCAGCTTGCTCACCATCGAGTCATTACTGATACTGTGCATGATGAAGGCGGTAAAATCGCCCTGCAGATCCTGCACACCGGACGTTACAGCTACCAGCCGCATCTGGTGGCACCTTCTGCTATTCAGGCACCCATTAACCGCTTTACGCCACATGAATTAACGCACGATGAAGTGCTGCAGTTGATTGAAGATTTTGCCCACTGCGCACAGCTGGCGCGGGAAGCGGGCTACGATGGCGTGGAAGTGATGGGGTCGGAAGGATATCTCATCAACGAATTCCTGACCCTGCGTACCAACCAGCGCGATGACCAATGGGGCGGTGAGTATGCCAACCGCATGCGGTTTGCCGTTGAGGTGGTGCGAGCGGTACGTCAGCGTGCCGGGAATGACTTTATTATTATCTTCCGCCTGTCGATGCTCGATCTGGTGGAAAACGGCGGAACCTTCGACGAAACCGTTCAGCTGGCGCAGGCTATAGAAGCCGCGGGGGCCACCATTATTAACACCGGTATTGGCTGGCATGAGGCACGTATTCCCACTATCGCTACCCCGGTACCGCGCGGTGCGTTTAGTTGGGTGACGCGTAAGCTGAAAGGGCATGTAACAATCCCACTGGTCACCACCAACCGCATTAACGATCCCCAAGTCGCCGACGACATTCTGGCCCGTGGCGATGCAGATATGGTATCGATGGCCCGTCCGTTCCTCGCCGATGCCGAACTGCTGTCAAAAGCGCAAACCGGACGAGCGGATGAGATCAACACCTGTATCGGCTGTAACCAGGCCTGTCTGGATCAGATCTTCGTCGGCAAAGTCACCTCTTGCCTGGTCAATCCGCGCGCCTGCCATGAAACCAAAATGCCGATCGTTGCGGCAACTGTGCCGAAAAATCTGGCGGTTGTCGGTGCGGGTCCTGCAGGCCTTGCCTTCGCCATTAATGCCGCAGCGCGCGGGCATCACGTGACGCTATTTGACGCACATGGCGAGATTGGCGGGCAGTTTAATATCGCCAAACAGATCCCTGGCAAAGAAGAATTCTATGAAACCCTGCGCTACTACCGTCGGATGATCGACGTGACTGGCGTGACCCTGAAGCTGAATCACTTTGTCAGCGCACACGATCTGCACACCTTCGACGAAGTGATCCTTGCCAGTGGGATCGAGCCTCGTATGCCGCCGATCGAGGGGATCGATCATCCTAAGGTACTGAGCTATCTCGACGTTCTGCGCGATAAAACGCCAGTGGGTAAACGCGTGGCGATCGTGGGCTGCGGCGGGATCGGTTTTGATACTGCAATGTATCTGAGTCAGCCCGGTGAACCCACCAGCCAGAACATTGCGGAGTTCTGCGTGGAATGGGGGATCGACACCAGCCTGCAACAGCCTGGCGGCTTACGCCCGGAAGGTCCGCACCTATCCCGCAGCCCTCGCCAGATAGTGATGTTACAGCGAAAAGCCAGCAAACCGGGGCAAGGTTTAGGTAAAACGACGGGCTGGATCCATCGCGCCACCCTGCTCTCACGCGGCGTGAAAATGATCCCGGCAGTCAGCTATCAGAAGATTGATGATGATGGGTTACACGTTGTGTTGAACGGTGAACAGGTGATCTTTAACGTGGATAACGTGGTGATTTGTGCCGGACAAGAGCCGCGCCGTGAGCTGGTCGATCCGCTGCACGCGGCAGGTAAAACGGTGCATCTGATCGGCGGCTGCGATGTGGCGATGGAACTGGATGCCCGACGCGCTATTGCGCAAGGCACCAGGCTGGCACTGGAAATTTAACAGGATGTATTTCGTAGGCCGGATAAGGCGTTAGCCGCATCCGGCACCCGCTATTACCGACGGCGACCGGTTTTGACCGCTTTCAGCACCACGAATTTATTATTGGTGGCGATGGTTACGCAGTTGCCGAAAATCTTCTTCAGCTTGTGGAAGTAGTCGAGGTGACGGTTAGCCACAATGTACAGCTCACCGTTGATTTTCAGGCAGCGACGGGCGTGGTGGAACATTTCCCAGGCAATGTTATCCGTCAGCGCGTGCTTCTGATGGAACGGTGGGTTGCACAGCACAGCGTTAAAGCGGAACGGTTCAACGCCAGACAGCGCGTTGTTAATCATAAACTCACAGCGATCCAGCGCTTCAGGCATGTTACTTTCCACGTTCAGGCGGCTTGAAGCCACCGCCATTGGCGATTCATCAACAAATACCACACTGGCTTCTGGGTTTTTCGCCAGCAGCGTCATACCGATGACGCCGTTGCCGCAGCCGAGATCAACAATCTCCCCTTCAAGGTTTTCCGGCAGATGCTCGATAAAAAAGCGTGCGCCGATATCCAGCCCGGTACGGGAGAAGACGTTGGCGTGGTTATGGATAGTCCAGTCGGTGCCTTCCAGCTTCCAGCTTAGCGTCTGTGAGGCAGCGGCCAGCTCCGGTTTGCTGAACGTACAGTTGATCAATCGGGCTTTTTTCCACGCCAGCGTAGTGGTGGTTGGACCCAGCACTTTTTCAAACAGTTCCAGCGTCGAGGTATGTACATCACGCGCTTTTGCCCCGGCGATGATGCGCGTTTCTGGCGTTACCACTTCGCGCAGCGCACGCAGTTGCTGCTCCAGCAGCGCCATGGTTTTTGGCAGCTTAATCAGCACCACGCCCGGCGCCTGCGGATAGTCAGCGGTACTGTCGAGGAACTTGACGCTCGACTCGGCAATATCGTTGTGACGCAGGTTCTCGCGCGTGGCAAGCTCGCTGAGATAGGAATCGCCGATGCTGTACGGCGTATGTTCCGCCAGCGCACAGCCCAGCGCGCCGAAGGTATCATTCAGGATCAGCACCGGGCCGCTAATCTCGGTATCGTCCAGCTGTTGCAGCAGATATTCATCTGCAGCTTCCCACGCCAGCAGCGGGTTAACGTCATCCGTTTCCGGGAAACGTTTAAGTGACAGCGAACGGAAACCGTTGTCTATGTGGCTCATCGGCCCTCCTGAATGGTAAAATTTCGGCGTATCCCTGAAAAGGGTGCGTGAGTATACACTTTTATGATTTGCGTGGACATGAATGAACCAACTAACTTACCTCCAGGGCTACCCGGAACATTTGCTTTCTCAAGTGAGAACGCTGATTGCTGAGCAGCGCCTGGGCGCAGTGCTGGAGAAGCGCTATCCGGGTACGCATGACTTCGCGACTGACAAAGCGCTCTGGCAATATACCCAGGATCTGAAAAATCAGTTTCTGCGTAACGCCCCGCCGCTGAATAAAGTCATGTATGACAGCAAGATCCACGTTCTGAAGAATGCGTTGGGGCTGCATACCACCGTCTCTCGCGTGCAGGGCGGTAAGCTCAAAGCCAAAGCGGAGATCCGCGTCGCCACCGTGTTTCGCAGCGCCCCAGAACCCTTTTTACGCATGATCGTCGTTCATGAACTGGCGCATCTGAAGGAAAAAGAGCACGACAAAGCGTTTTACCAGCTTTGCTGTCATATGGAGCCTCAGTATCATCAACTGGAGTTCGATACCCGCCTGTGGTTAACGCAACAATCGTTAAAGCAAACTGCGTAGTCGCGCACTGGCTTTGTCTTCAGGGCATGCTAAATTGACGAAAGAATCCCTTTTCGCAGCCTGAAGGCCTTTATGATACGTTTCGCAGTAATTGGCACAAACTGGATCACCCGCCAGTTTGTCGATGCCGCCCATGAAACCGGCAAATATAAGTTAACCGCAGTCTATTCTCGTAGCCTTGAGCAGGCGCAGACCTTCGCCAACGATTACCCTGTCGAACATCTGTTTACCTCGCTGGAAGCGATGGCGCAAAGCGAGGCGATCGACGCCGTCTACATAGCCAGTCCAAACTCTTTGCATTTCCCGCAGACCGAGCTGTTTTTGCGGCACAAAAAGCATGTTATTTGCGAAAAGCCGCTGGCCTCCAATCTGGCGCAAGCCGAAGCCGCTATCGCCTGCGCGCGTGAGAATCAGGTCGTACTGTTTGAAGCGTTTAAAACCGCCTACCTGCCTAATTTCCTGCAGTTACAGCAATCACTACCCAGAGTAGGAAAAATCAGGAAAGCGTTTATCAATTACTGCCAATACTCCTCGCGTTACCAGCGCTATCTGGACGGTGAAAATCCGAACACGTTTAATCCGGCGTTCTCCAATGGCTCGATTATGGATATCGGTTTTTACTGCCTGGCCTCAGCGGTTGCGCTGTGGGGCGAACCGCAGAGCGTTCAGGCCAGTGCCAGCCTGCTGGAAAGTGGCGTGGATGCCCACGGCGTGGTAGTGCTGAATTACGGTGATTTCAGCGTTACGCTCCAGCACTCAAAAGTAAGCGACTCGGTATTAGCCAGTGAAATTCAGGGCGAGTCGGGATCGCTGGTCATCGAGCATATCTCCGAATGCCAAAAGGTGTGCTTCGTGCCACGCGGTGGGAAAACGCAGGATCTGACGACGCCTCAACACATCAATACTATGCTGTATGAGGCAGAGGCTTTTGCCCATTTGGTTGAATCCGGCGAAGTGGATCACCCGGCACTGGCCGTCAGCCGTATCACCGCCAAACTGCAAACGGAGATTCGCCGCCAGACCGGCGTGGTTTTCCCGGCAGACGAAGCGGAAACATCGCTGACTGCGTAAAGGTGTGTAAAACGAATGTTGCAGGCCATTGACTGAAAGCATGGCCTGTAATATTTTGTAACCCGCAAAGGGGAGTAACTTCGTTGTCGGTTGATCGTCATTACGATGTGTGAAAAACCACATCCGGTCACCGGGCGATAACAAAGGAATACGCCACCGTATTCCTTTGTTGTTGTAAGTGAGACCTTGCCGAATGGCAAGGTCTATGCATAAAAAGCAGCGGCTAACGTCATTCGGCGTTGGCCGTTTTTTTTATGCATGGGGAAATACAATGAATACTGTCGGCACACCGTTGTTATGGGGTGGCTTCGCTGTCGTGGTGGTAATTATGCTGGCCATCGACCTGCTGTTGCAGGGGCGTCGTGGCGCGCATACGATGTCAATGAAGCAGGCTGCGGCCTGGTCAATCGTCTGGGTAACGCTGTCGTTACTGTTTAACGCCGCCTTCTGGTGGTACCTGGCGGAAACCCAAGGGCGCGCCGTTGCCGACCCACAGGCGCTGGCGTTCCTGACCGGCTATTTGATCGAAAAATCGCTGGCGGTAGATAACGTCTTTGTCTGGTTGATGCTGTTCAGCTACTTCTCCGTACCGCCTGCGTTGCAGCGTCGGGTACTGGTGTATGGCGTGCTGGGTGCGATTGTGCTGCGTACGATCATGATCTTCGCGGGCAGCTGGCTTATCACCCAGTTTGAGTGGCTGTTGTACGTGTTCGGCGCGTTCCTGTTGTTTACCGGCGTGAAGATGGCGCTGGCGAAAGAAGATGCCTCCGGTATTGGCGACAGACCGTTAGTACGCTGGCTGCGCGGTCATTTGCGCATGACCGATACCATCGAAGATGAAAAATTCTTCGTGCGTAAAAACGGCCTGCTGTTTGTTACGCCGCTGATGCTGGTGTTGATTCTGGTTGAGCTGAGCGATGTGATTTTTGCCGTCGACAGTATTCCAGCTATCTTTGCCGTGACCACCGACCCGTTCATCGTGCTGACCTCAAACCTGTTTGCTATTTTGGGTCTGCGTGCGATGTACTTCCTGCTGGCGGGCGTGGCGGAGCGTTTCTCCATGCTGAAGTACGGCTTGTCGGTCATTTTGGTGTTTATCGGTATTAAGATGCTGATCGTCGATTTCTACCATATCCCGATCGCTATCTCGTTAGGCGTGGTATTTGGCATTCTGTTTGTGACGCTGATTGTGAACGCTTGGGTCAACCACCAGCACGATAAAAAGCAGCAAATACAGTAAGTTTCATCTGCTAGCTGAAAAGCCCGACAGCACACTTCGTGCGTCGGGCTTTTTGTTTATCATGTCAAAATAATGTTAAGTTAAAGTTATAAAATATGATCTCAACGCGGAATCCAGGATATTTCGCTTCCCGAACCGCGTTCTTTCCTTATACTCAGCCATGCAAACATTTGCCCGATCCTGAAAGATGCGTCAACAGAACGCACAAAGGTAAGGCAACAACACAATGAAAGGATTACTACATGACTACGCAACGTTCATCGGGGCTACTCTCGCGTTTGGCGCAAGGGAGCCTGGTTAAACAAATTTTGATCGGTTTGGTACTGGGGATTTTACTGGCACTGGTGTCAAAACCTGCGGCTGAAGCCGTTGGTCTGCTGGGTACGCTGTTCGTCGGCGCATTAAAAGCCGTCGCGCCAATTCTGGTTCTGATGCTGGTGATGGCTTCTATCGCCAACCACCAGCACGGGCAAAAAACCAATATCCGCCCCATTCTGTTCCTCTACCTGCTCGGAACATTTTCAGCGGCATTAACCGCCGTTGTCTTCAGCTTTGCTTTCCCATCAACACTGCATCTTTCCAGCAGTGCGGGGGATATCGTACCGCCGTCCGGGATTGTTGAAGTGATGCGCGGCCTGCTGATGAGCATGGTTTCTAACCCAGTTGATGCCCTGCTTAACGCTAACTATATCGGTATTCTGGTATGGGCCGTTGGTCTGGGCTTTGCGCTGCGCCACGGTAATGAAACGACCAAAAATCTGGTCAATGATATGTCCAACGCCGTCACCTTTATGGTGAAACTGGTGATTCGTTTCGCGCCAATCGGTATCTTTGGTCTGGTCTCCTCCACGCTGGCAACCACCGGTTTCGCAACGCTTTGGGGCTACGCCCAACTGCTGACCGTACTGGTAGGCTGTATGCTGCTGGTGGCGTTTGTGGTTAACCCACTGCTGGTCTTCTGGAAAATTCGCCGTAACCCGTATCCGCTGGTGCTGGCCTGTCTGCGTGAAAGTGGCGTGTATGCCTTCTTTACCCGCAGTTCGGCAGCAAATATTCCGGTGAACATGGCGCTGTGTGAGAAGCTGAATCTGGATCGTGATACCTATTCGGTGTCTATCCCGCTGGGCGCCACCATCAATATGGCGGGCGCGGCGATCACCATTACCGTACTGACGCTGGCGGCGGTGAATACGCTGGGTGTTCCGGTTGATTTACCGACTGCGCTGTTACTGAGCGTGGTGGCTTCGCTGTGTGCCTGTGGTGCATCGGGCGTGGCCGGCGGTTCTCTGCTGCTGATCCCGCTGGCGTGCAACATGTTCGGTATCCCGAATGACATCGCCATGCAGGTTGTTGCCGTTGGCTTTATCATCGGCGTATTGCAGGACTCATGTGAAACGGCGTTGAACTCTTCTACAGACGTCCTGTTTACCGCTGCAGCCTGCCAGGCAGAAGACGAGCGTCTGGCAAATAACGCCCTGCGCGGCTAATCCCTACGCCCCTCCGTCATCGGGCGGAGGGGTTCTCTTCTTGTACGCTTTTTTCAATTTTGAACGGATCAATTCCGCGTTTTTGCATTCGCCGGAAGCGAATAATGTTCAGGCCGTTCATCACCAGAAAACTCCCTTCGATCATCGTCCCACCAATCGATCCCAGCCAGAAATTATGGATAACCCAACAGGCAGTTGCGCACCACATGACGCAGCGCACGGTTAACCCCTTGCAGCGAAACAGCGCCCAGGTGCTGGCCAGCGTGCCAATTATCGGCAACAGCTCCATCGCATGCTGTAATTTCGCCAGCCCGAGAACCAGGGTGAGGATAATAAAAACGGTCATTACCCACAGTTTGCGAGTATGCATTGAGACAAGTGTGCGGATGGTGTTGAGTTCTGCGCTCATTCCCGCAGGCCAGGCACCCATCAGGAAAAAATGCACGCCGATGGTGGCGCTATAGACAGCGAGTTGCAGCCGGAACCGGCGCTCATCGCGATTGAAAAAGGTGGTAATGCCGATCAGAAAGGCGATGACACCTACGCCCTGGGCCAGCCAATACGCGGTCATGCAAGCAACCCCAATTCTATCTCGTAGGCCGGATAAGGCGAGTTCGCCGCCATCCGGCAACGGTTTGTGCCTGATGGCGCTGCGCTTATCAGGCCTACGGTTTGCGCAGACCTGTATGCAGGTACCATCAGGTATTTACTACAACGTTACGCCGCTTTTAAATATCGCTAACTCTCTAAAATCATTCCGCTCGTTGCAGGTTTGCTTGCCGTTGGCAAAATCGACGATGGTATCGACAAATTCTTCCAGTAACTGCGGCATCGCTTTACCATGGATCAACTGTCCAGCGTCAAAATCGATCCAGTGCTTTTTCTTCGCCGCCAGCTCGCTGTTGGTGGCAATTTTCACCGTCGGCACAAAACCACCGTAAGGTGTACCGCGACCGGTACTGAACAGCACCATATGACAGCCCGCGCCCGCCAGGGCACTGGTCGCCACCGCATCGTTACCCGGTGCGCTCAGTAGATTCAGACCATGCGTCTTCAGACGTTCGCCGTAGCGCAGTACGTCCACCACCTGGCTGGAGCCTGCTTTTTGCGTGCAGCCGAGAGATTTATCTTCCAGCGTGGTGATACCGCCAGCTTTGTTACCCGGCGATGGGTTCTCGTAGATCGGCTGGTCGTGAGCAATGAAGTACTGCTTGAAGTCATTGACCATGGTGACCAGCTTGCCAAAGGTTTCTTCATCGCGGCAGTGGTCCATCAGCAGTTGCTCGGCGCCGAACATTTCCGGTACTTCGGTCAGTACGGTGGTGCCGCCGTTGGCAATCACGTAGTCAGAAAAACGCCCCAGCATCGGGTTGGCGGTAATACCAGACAGGCCGTCAGAGCCGCCGCATTCCAGACCAAACTTCAGCTCGCCCAGCTTACCCGGCTCACGCTTATCGTTACGCATCACGTTGTACAACTGGTGAAGATGTTCAATCCCCGCTTCCACTTCGTCTTCCTGATGTTGGCAGACCATGAAGTGAACGCGCTCAGGATCGTACTCGCCTAAGGTTTCGCGGAAGGCATCAACCTGGTTGTTTTCACAACCAAGGCCAACCACCAGCACCGCACCCGCATTCGGGTGACGAACCATGTTTTGCAGCATGGTGCGGGTGTTAATGTGGTCGTCGCCGAGCTGTGAACAGCCGTAGGTGTGGCTGAAGAGATGCACGCCGTCGATTCCTTCGGCGTCGTTAGTCTCTTTCAGAAAACGGTTCTGCATCTGGCGCGCCATGGCGTTAACACAGCCTACCGTCGGTAGGATCCACAGTTCGTTGCGCACGCCAACATCCCCGTTGGCACGACGGTAGATCTGCACATCACGATCCGCCGGTTGTGCAACTTCCGCCTGAAAATCAGGGTGGTAGCTATACGTGTCCAGGTCGCTCAGATTGGTGCGCGTGTTGTGAGCATGAATATGCTCACCCGCCGCAACGTCCACCAGCGTATGGCCAATTGGCAAACCGTATTTAATGACGTTTTCGCCTTTCGCAATATCGCGTAAAGCGAATTTATGGCCACGAGAGACCGCCTGACGCAGGGTTACCGCCTGCCCATCAACGGTGACTTCGGTTCCTTCAGCCAAATCAGCGAGCGCTACCGCGACGTTATCCAGCGCATGGATCTTGATGTATTGCATACCTTCACCCGGGCCTTAGTTCAGTTCAATGGCGAAGTAATCACGCGCATTGTTAAAGCAAATATTTCTGACCATTTCACCCAGCAACTGGATATCTGCCGGTGCTTCACCTGCAGCAACCCAACGGCCAATCATCTGGCACAGAATGCGACGGAAGTATTCATGGCGCGTGTATGACAGGAAGCTACGGCTATCGGTCAGCATGCCGACGAAACGGCTCAGCAGGCCGAGCTGGGCCAGCTGCGTCATCTGACGTTCCATCCCGTCTTTCTGATCGTTGAACCACCAGCCGGAACCGAACTGCATCTTGCCCGGCATACCTTCGCCCTGGAAGTTGCCGATCATGGTGCCCAGCACTTCGTTATCACGCGGGTTCAGGCAGTAGAGAATGGTTTTCGGCAGCAGGTTCTGTTCGTTCTGCTTGCTCAGCAGTTTGGACAGTTCTTCAGCCATCGGACGGTCATTGATGGAGTCGAAGCCAACATCCGCGCCCAACAGTTTGAACTGGCGCAGGTTGTTATTACGCAGCGCGCCGATGTGGTACTGCTGTACCCATTCGCGACGAGCATATTCCGCACCAAGGAACACCAGCACGGCAGTTTTAAACTGGGCAACTTCATGCTCACTCAGGGTTTCACCCGCCAGGCGACGCGCCAGAATGCTATCCAGTTCAGATTCGTTAGATTCGGCAAACAGCACCACGTCCAGCGCGTGGTCAGAAACTTTACAGCCGTGAGCCGCAAAGTGATCCAGACGTTTGGTCAGTGCAGCTTGCAGATCGCTGAAGCGGCGGATATCCGTGTCAGACACTTCACCGAGCTTCGCTATGTAGTCATTAAAGGTCGCCAGCTCAATGTTAAAGGCTTTATCCGGACGCCAGCTCGGCAGCACTTTCACATCAAAGCTTCCGTCTTTAGCAACGGCCGCATGGTGCTCCAGAGAGTCGATCGGGTCATCGGTAGTGCCGACCATTTTCACATTCATCTGCTGCATGATGCCGCGCGCGGAGAATTGATCCTGCGCCAGCAGCTCGTTGCACTGGTTCCAGATTTCATCAGCAGTCGCAGGAGAAAGCAGCTTACCTGTAATACCAAACGGGCGACGTAATTCGAGGTGGGTCCAGTGGTACAGCGGGTTACCGATAGTGTGCGGAACCGTGGCGGCCCATGCGTCAAACTTCTCGCGATCGGACGCATCGCCGGTACACAAGCGCTCAGCGACGCCATTGGTACGCATCGCACGCCATTTGTAGTGATCACCCTTCAGCCAGATGTCATACAGGTTATTAAAACGGTAGTTTTCAGCGATTTGTTGCGGTGGTAAATGGCAGTGGTAATCGAAGATCGGCTGGTCTTTGGCGTAATCATGGTACAGACGGCGGGCAAATTCGGTGTCCAGCAGGAAATCTTCAGTCATAAACGGGGTCATTATCGTCTTCCTCTCAACGAGTGCGTCAGATTGCTTATGTTTTGATGTTGACAAAGTTATCACACCAATTTCCATACACTGAAGATATTTTCGTGAGTTAGATCAACAAATGGTGACAAAAAAATTACTCTCAAAGAGGTAAATCACGCGTCAAGCCGCGCCAGTGCTGGCTTTGCTGAATCGAAATAATGACCACACGAAGATTCACACTTTTGTGATGGCACTCACCTTTTAAAGCTGTATGACAAGTTATCTTTTGGCCGTCGCGATACATAAGCCGACGGAATGCAAATTACCGATGTATAACCATCGGATTGACCGGTACGGAAACCGAATTAGCACAATTATTGACATGGCAAAGTTCGGGGAGTACCGGCTTTTTTTCGGTCCCCCCTCGTAAAAGAACATCCTCCGCCCTGAACTGGAAGATGACCGCTCGTTCGCGGACATAACAAAACGATGAGGTTTTACATGCGTAAAATTAAAGGGTTACGTTGGTACATGATTGCACTGGTGACGCTTGGCACCGTGCTGGGTTACCTGACACGTAACACTGTGGCGGCAGCTGCGCCAACTCTGATGGAAGAGTTACACATCTCCACTCAACAGTATTCCTATATCATCGCAGCGTATTCTGCTGCTTACACCGTAATGCAACCCGTTGCCGGCTACGTGCTTGATGTGCTCGGCACAAAAGTTGGTTACGCGATGTTCGCCGTTCTGTGGGCCGTCTTCTGTGGCGCGACCGCACTGGCTGGCAGTTGGGGTGGACTGGCGCTGGCGCGTGGCGCGGTAGGTGCCGCTGAAGCCGCAATGATCCCTGCGGGTTTGAAAGCCAGTTCTGAGTGGTTCCCGGCAAAAGAACGTTCAATTGCCGTTGGGTACTTTAACGTCGGCTCTTCTATCGGTGCGATGATTGCTCCGCCGCTGGTCGTCTGGGCAATCGTCATGCACAGCTGGCAGATGGCATTCATTATTTCCGGTGCGCTGAGCTTCATCTGGGCGATGTGCTGGCTTGTGTTCTACAGACACCCGCGCGACCAGAAAAAGCTGTCTGATGAAGAACGTGATTACATTCTGAATGGTCAGGAATCACAGCATAAAAACAACACCTCGAAAAAAATGTCGCTCGGTCAGATCCTGCGTAACCGTCAGTTCTGGGGCATCGCATTGCCGCGTTTCCTGGCAGAGCCGGCCTGGGGTACCTTCAACGCCTGGATCCCGCTGTTCATGTTTAAAGTCTACGGCTTTAACCTGAAAGAGATTGCGATGTTTGCCTGGATGCCGATGCTGTTTGCTGACCTGGGCTGTATCGTTGGGGGCTACTTACCGCCGCTGTTCCAGCGCTGGTTCGGCGTTAACCTGATCGTTTCACGTAAAATGGTCGTCACCATGGGCGCATTGCTGATGATTGGCCCAGGGATGATTGGTCTGTTCACCAGCCCGTACATTGCTATCGCCCTGCTGTGCGTCGGCGGCTTTGCTCACCAGGCGCTGTCCGGTGCGCTGATTACGCTTTCTTCTGACGTATTTGGTCGTAATGAAGTGGCAACGGCAAACGGCCTGACCGGTATGTCCGCCTGGCTTGCAAGTACGCTGTTTGCACTGGTTGTTGGCGCACTGGCTGACACTATCGGCTTTAGCCCGCTGTTCGCCGTACTGGCGGTATTCGACCTGCTCGGCGCACTCGTTATCTGGACGGTGTTGCAGAACAAATCGGCCAGCGAGGTCGATTCGGGATCACAGACTGGCGATCCCGCTCCGCAAAATTAACCCGCTGTTTTTCATCAAGGGTATATAATGCGAAGCCGCCAGTTATCTGGCGGCTTTTTTATCGCCGCGAGTGGAGCAGTAATCGCAAAAGTGGTATAACAAATATAGTCTGCCGTATCATGCCTGGAGCGCATATGGAAATCACCGAACCACGACGTTTGTACCAACAACTTGCAGCTGATCTGAAAGAACGCATTGAGCAAGGCGTCTATCTGGTGGGTGACAAACTCCCTGCCGAGCGCTTTATCGCCGATGAAAAAAATGTCAGCCGTACCGTGGTTCGTGAAGCAATTATCATGCTCGAGGTGGAGGGTTACGTTGAGGTGCGCAAAGGATCGGGGATCCACGTCATTTCCAACCAACCCAGACATTATGTTGCGCCAGATGAAAACCTGGAATTTGCCAGCTACGGTCCTTTCGAGCTGCTCCAGGCGCGTCAGCTCATTGAGAGTAACATTGCCGAGTTTGCCGCCACGCAGGTGACCAAACAGGACATCATGAAGCTGATGGAGATTCAGGAGAAATCACGTAACGAAAAAAGCTTTCGTGACTCCGAGTGGGACCTCCAGTTCCATGTGCAGGTTGCCCTGGCAACGCAGAACTCGGCTCTGGCCGCGATTGTTGAAAAAATGTGGACTCAGCGCATTCATAACCCCTACTGGAAGAAACTGCACGACCACATCGACCTGCGCACGGTTGATAACTGGTGTGATGACCATGACCAGATCCTTCGGGCGCTGATTCGCAAAGATCCTCATGCCGCCAAACTGGCGATGTGGCAGCATCTTGAGAACACGAAGCAGATGCTGTTTAACGAAACCAGCGATGATTTTGAGTTCAATGCGGACCGTTATCTATTTACCGAAAATCCAGTCGTTCACCTCGATACAGCGGCTAACAGCGCAAAATAAACAATCTTATCAATGCAGGCGCGACCACGCGCCTGTTTCTGACACTTGGTAAGCATTAGGTATAAAATGTCAGCCTGTGTAAATCCTCTCGCCACCCTCCATTGCGATAAGCAAAATCACAGTTCAACAACCGTAATTTCTATAACGGACTACGTTGACCTTTGTTACAATTAGATGCTGTTTGAATTTTTGTGTTTAAGAGCTTGCTAACTTCACAACTTTACAGGGAATAGTTCAGGCCGTGAATTTGTATCAAACCGCGAGTCATGTAAAAAATATTAATAAAATCGTGGTGTTACAAAAACCAGAAAACCGGCATGACGACAACCGATTCTCCAGGAATATTGAATGGAACTACTGACTCAATTACTAAATGCTTTATGGGCTCAGGATTTTGAAACGCTGGCCAATCCTTCCATGATTGGCATGCTCTATTTTGTACTCTTTACTATTTTGTTTCTGGAAAACGGACTGCTGCCAGCAGCCTTTTTACCTGGCGACAGCTTGCTGGTACTGGTCGGCGTACTTATTGCCAAAGGCGCAATGGGTTTTCCGCAAACGGTACTGCTGCTCACCACCGCAGCCAGCCTTGGTTGCTGGCTCAGCTATATACAAGGTCGATGGTTGGGTAATACCCGCACCGTGCAAAACTGGTTATCTCATCTTCCTGCACATTATCATCAGCGTGCGCATCATCTGTTCCATAAGCATGGCTTGTCTGCGCTGCTGGTCGGCCGCTTTATCGCGTTTGTCAGAACATTACTGCCGACCATCGCAGGATTGTCCGGCCTGAACAATGCGCGCTTTCAGTTCTTCAACTGGATGAGCGGACTGCTTTGGGTCCTTATTCTCACATCGTTGGGCTATCTGCTGGGCAAAACACCGGTGTTTCTCAAATATGAAGATCAGCTGATGTCTTGCCTGATGCTGCTTCCTGTGGTGTTACTGGTGTTTGGTCTGGCAGGTTCACTGGTTGTTCTTTGGAAAAAGAAATACGGGAACCGAGGGTAAATTATGCTGAAATCATGCATAACGCTCCGACGACTTGCCTGGTCCACCACTTTTATGTTGTTCATCGGCGCGTTGCTCCTGACCTGGTCGGTCATTCGCCAGCAGGAGTCAACGCTTGCCATTCGTGCCGTTAACCAGGGAGCCAGCATGCCTGATGGCTTCTCTATCTGGCATCACCTGGATGCCAACGGCATTCGTTTTAAAAGCATCACTCCGCAAAATGACGCCCTGCTGATTACCTTTGATTCCAGTGCACAGAGCGCAGCGGCGAAGGTCGTACTGGATCGAACGTTACCGCACGGTTTCGTTATCGCTCAGCAGGATGATAATAATCAGGCGGTTCAGTGGTTATCCCGCTTACGTGAGACCCCACACCGTTTTGGTTAATTTCCAGGAATCTGAATTAGATCACTCACTTTGGTGATTTCACCGTTTAGCGCCTATGATTAATAAACTGGGTTTATGACCCAACGCTTTATTATTCTGGAGCATCGACCCTAAACGACGAGGTCGAATCACAATGGAAGGTTCAAGAATGAAATACCGCATCGCTTTGGCAATTAGCCTTTTCGCTCTCAGTGCCGGCAGCTACGCCACCACCCTCTGTCAGGAAAAAGAACAAGACATTCAGCGGGAGATTAGCTATGCCGAAAAACACAACAATCAGAGCCGTATCAATGGGCTGAACAAAGCACTGAGCGAAGTCAGAGCAAACTGTACTGACAGCAAACTGCGCGCCAACCATCAGAAAAAAATCGCCGAGCAGAAAAATGAGATTGCCGAGCGTCAACGTGACTTAGCCGAAGCTAAGCAAAAAGGCGATGCGGATAAGGTAGCAAAGCGTGAACACAAGCTTGCTGAAGCCCAGCAAGAGCTAAAAGAACTCGAGACCCGCGATTACTAAGTACGGTAACTAGCCACTCAACTGGAGAAAACTATGTCGAAAGATAATGCTACGGAAAACCTGCGCGCTGAGCTGAAATCTCTTGCGGATACGCTTGAAGAAGTACTTAGCTCCTCTGGCGATAAGTCGAAGGAAGAGATGAGTAAAATTCGCAGCAAAGCCGAACATGCGCTGCGCGAGAGCCGCCATCGTCTGAGTGAAACCAGCGATGTAATTGCCAAACAGACCCGTGAGGCCGCGGCTAAAGCCGATAACTACGTGCGCGAAAACCCATGGACAGGCGTCGGCATTGGCGCTGCAGTCGGTGTGGTGCTTGGTGTACTGCTGTCGCGCCGTTAACAATGGCTGATTCTCAACACGCACAAGGTCCAGGCAAAGGCGTACTGGGTATTGGACAGCGCATCCTGACGATTCTCGTTGAGATCGTAGAAACACGGCTGCGGCTGGCCGTCGTTGAGCTGGAAGAGGAAAAAGCCAATCTCATCCAGATCCTGCTGATGCTTGGGCTGACTATGCTGTTCGCGGCGTTTGGCCTGATGAGCCTGATGGTGCTTATCATCTGGGCCATTGACCCTCAATACCGCCTGAACGCCATGATTGCTACCACCGTTGTGCTGTTGCTGTTAGCGCTGATTGGCGGGATATGGACGCTGCGTAAAGCACGTAAAACAACGCTGCTACGCCATACACGCCAGGAACTCGCTAATGACAGGCAAGCCCTGGAGGATGATGCATAATGAGCAGCAAAGTCGAACGTCAAAAGCGTAAGGCGCAACTGCTTGGACAGATCCAGCAGCAACGGCTGGATCTGTCTGCGACTCGCCGCGACTGGCTGGAAGCCACCGAGGTCTACGATCGTGGCTGGAAGACGCTACTGAACCTGCGTGGCTGGGTGTTGGTCGGGAGCAGTATTATGGCGGTTCGCACCATCCGCAACCCGAATCTGCTGGTACGCTGGGCTAAGCGCGGCTTTAGCGTCTGGAGTATCTGGCGTCTGGTCAAATCGACCATCAGACAGCAGCAACTGCGCGGCTAATCCTTTCCTTACCCCCAACCTCAAAATTTTTGAAAAATACTGACAGTTTTCCTTGCTAACAATTCTCATTAAGCACGTTTATGATTCTCTCCATCGACAGCAACGACGCGCTCTGCAGCGTCGATGCACAAAAAAACACAATAAGCCGCCTGAGTGGTTTCCTGGAGAGTATGATGAAGAAATTAGAAGATGTTGGTGTACTGGTAGCGCGCATTCTGATGCCAATCCTGTTTATTACCGCAGGTTGGGGAAAAATCACCGGATATGCGGGTACCCAACAGTACATGGAAGCCATGGGCGTCCCAGGATTTATGCTGCCGCTGGTGATTCTGCTTGAGTTTGGCGGCGGTCTGGCAATTCTGTTCGGTTTCCTGACCCGTACAACCGCGCTGTTCACCGCAGGCTTCACATTGCTGACGGCGTTCCTCTTCCACAGCAACTTTGCGGAAGGTGTGAACTCTCTGATGTTCATGAAAAACCTGACCATCGCAGGCGGTTTCCTGCTGCTGGCTATCACCGGTCCAGGCGCATTTAGTATTGACCGCGTACTGAATAAAAAGTGGTAAGCAAACTATACTGAACACATCAAAAAGCGAGGAGATATCTCCTCGCTTTTGCTATCTGAGGAGGCGAAAATCATGGGACAACTGATTGACGGCGTCTGGCATGACACCTGGTACGATACCAAATCAACCGGTGGAAAATTTCAACGTTCTGCATCGGCTTTCCGTAACTGGCTCACCGCGGATGGCGCGCCTGGCCCTACCGGTGAAGGTGGCTTTGCTGCCGAAAAAGACCGCTATCATCTGTACGTTTCTCTGGCCTGTCCGTGGGCGCATCGCACGCTGATTTTGCGCAAACTCAAAGGGCTGGAACCGTTTATTTCCGTTTCTGTTGTGCATCCGCTGATGCTGGAAAACGGCTGGACCTTTGACGATAACTTCCCGGCAGCAACCGGCGATACCCTGTATCAACACGAATTTCTTTATCAGCTCTATTTACACGCCGATCCGCACTACAGTGGTCGGGTCACCGTTCCGGTGCTGTGGGATAAAAAGAACCACACCATTGTCAGCAACGAATCTGCAGAAATCATCCGCATGTTTAACACCGCGTTTGATGCGCTGGGCGCGAAAGCCGGAGATTACTATCCCCCTGCCCTGCAAAGCAAAATCGACGAGCTGAACGGCTGGATTTATGACAACGTTAATAACGGCGTGTATAAAGCCGGATTTGCCACCAGTCAGGAAGCCTACGACGACGCCGTGGATAACGTCTTTCAATCTCTGGCACGACTGGAGCAGATCCTTGGGCAACATCGCTACCTGACCGGCGACCAGTTAACCGAGGCCGACATTCGCCTGTGGACCACGCTGGTACGCTTTGATCCCGTGTATGTCACCCACTTCAAGTGCGACAAACACCGGATTAGCGACTATCTGAACCTGTACGGTTTCCTGCGTGATATCTACCAGATGCCGGGTATTGCGGAAACCGTCAATTTCGATCACATCCGCAATCACTACTTCCGTAGCCACAAAACCATTAACCCGACCGGCATTATTTCTGTTGGGCCGTGGCAGGACCTCAACGAACCTCATGGGCGTGACGAGCGTTTCGCATGATATACACGGGTCCACTTTGGGGTTAGGCCGATTAGTTAAGCATGTATGGCGAACATGTGATTTTTGCTCAGGGTTCCGTTCACCTCAGCTGTGTCATTTCTCTGAAACGCCGTTACCCGTGAACGTGTAAAGGGCGTGGCGGAGAACGCCCTTTACACGTTCACATGAACCAATGCTTAAGAGAAGCGATGAACATAAGGTGAACGGAACCCTTTCTCTGAGAGCGCATATTCATTACTCCCGCCAACACAGGTTGATACTTTCTGAAACTGAGGCGTTCACTGATAAGTATTACCCATCAGAGGACCAAATAATTAACACTGCAAATATTTACCATCATTTCATTCACAGCTATTCTTAATTTGATTACTTTAAAAACAAGTAATTGAATGCAGAACGAGGCAAAAATGGATTGGTATTTAAACGTATTAAAGAATTACTTTGGTTTTGGTGGCCGCGCGCGTCGTAAAGAATACTGGATGTTTGTGCTGGTCAACATCATCTTCACATTCGTGCTGGGTATTCTGGACAGAATGTTTGGCTGGGAGCGCGCCGGTGGAGAAGGCATATTAACGACGATTTACGGGGTTCTGGTCTTTATTCCGTGGTGGGCGGTACAGTTCCGGCGTTTACATGACACCGATCGTTCAGCCTGGTGGCTACTGGTGCTGCTGATCCCGATCGTAGGCTGGCTGGTGATCATCATTTTCAACTGTCAAAACGGGACTCAGGGGAGTAACCGCTTCGGGCCCGATCCCAAACAGTTATCCTGACGTAGCATATGTAGATGCCTGATGGCGCTGCGCTTATCAGGCCTACAACATACTCCGTCTTCCAGGCCGGATAAGGTGCTTCGCACCGCATCCGGCGTAACAGTCAGGCTATTTACCCGCAAACAGCTTGGGGATTTCCCGCAGACACCAGGATTTCGCCTCGCCCATGCTGTCACGACGCCAGGCCATAATAATATCTATCTCGCTTGTCGATTCCGGACTAACGACCCGCAGCCGACCAGCCGCAATATCCTCTTCCACCAGCGGGTACGGCATCGTCGCCACGCCAAGTCCTGCCAACAGCGCCTGACGTTTATCTTCTATCGTACTCACCGTCAGACGCGGCTGCTTATCCAGCAGTTGAACCGTCAGCACCGGACGTTCACGGGCGGTATCCGCCACCGCGATCCCACGGTATTTAACGCGGGTGACTTCCGATAACGGTTCCGGCTCCTGATGGATGGGATGATCCGGGGCCGCTACATAGACGTTCATCAGCGAGTACAGCTTGCGCGAGTTGATTTCTGAGGATGAGCGAAAATGCATATCCGGCGCAATCACGATATCCGCCCGCCCCTGCTCAAGACGCTCCCACGCCCCGGCCAGAACTTCGGTAATAACGGAAAGCTGGGTATTGGCCTTCCCGGCAAGCCTGTCGATCAGCGGGAAAAACGCCGCCGTCGGCACCAGCGCTTCGGTAACGATAGTCAGATGCGTTTCCCAACCGCGAGCCAATGCTTCGGCATCGGTAGTCAGTTTATCCGCAGCTTCCAGTAGTACGCGCCCGCGCTCCAGCAACATACGCCCAACGTTAGTGAATTTTGTGCGGTGGCCTGAGCGGTCAAACAGCACCACGTCCAGCTCTTCCTCCAGCTTCTGCATGGTATAGCTAAGTGCGGAAGGAACGCGTCCCAGTTCGTCTGCCGCAGCAGCAAAACTACCGCGTCTGTCTATTGCGTCCATGACGCGTAACGCTTCAAGCGTTAAAGCCCTTTCTTTGGCCATCTCGTTCTCATTCAGGAAATTTGAACATACCGGGCAGAATATCTGGCTAACAATGCAGCGTCTAGCCATTTAACATAAAAGGAAGTAAAGAGAGGTCAAGAACTATGATTACTACCCGTACAGCCAAACAATGCGGGCAAGCAGACTACGGCTGGCTGCAGGCCCGTTATACCTTCTCCTTTGGACACTATTTTGATCCTAAACTGCTGGGTTATGCCTCACTGCGTGTTCTGAACCAGGAAGTTCTGGCACCGGGGGCCTCTTTCCAGCCACGGACCTATCCGAAGGTGGATATCGTCAATCTGATCCTCGAAGGGGAAGCGGAGTACCGAGACAGCGAAGGCAACCATATCAAGGCCAAAGCAGGTGAAGTTTTGCTGCTCGCGACACAGCCCGGGATTAGCTATAGCGAACACAATATCAGCAAAGACAAACCGTTAACCCGGATGCAGCTCTGGCTGGACGCCTGCCCGCAGCGTGAAAACGCCTGTGTACAGAAAGCCATGCTGAGCACCGGTAAGCATCAGTTGCTGGCCTCGCCGGACGGTGAACAAGGCAGCCTGCATCTGCGCCAACAGGTATGGGTGCACCACGTTGAGCTACAGCAAGGTGAATCGTTGAGTTTTCAGTTACATGGGCCACGTGCTTATTTACAGTCGATTCACGGCAGATTCCATGTGGTGACGTCTGGCGCCGAAAAAGAAGCGCTCACCTGTGGCGATGGGGCATTTATTCGTGACGAAACTAACATAACGTTAGTCGCCGATACCCCGCTGCGCGCTTTGCTGATAGATTTGCCCGTATAGTCAGGGAAAACAATGGAGTACGACTATTGAGCAAGAAATCATCAAAAAAACGCCAGCCTCAGGTTGAGCCGAAAAAACAAGAAACAGTTACCTTCGGCTATGAAGAAATGCTGACAGAGCTGGAAGCGATTGTGGCCGATGCCGAACTACGGCTGGAAGACGAAGAAGCCGCCTGAACAGGCGGCTTAGACTTATGCCGGGTGGCGCCAACGGCTTACCCGGCCTACAGATTAATGTGCCTTACTGGCCATGATCTCAATAATCTGCTTGTCGGTTTCCTGCATTGAACGACACGCCAGCGCGCACAGGTTAGCGATAGATTGTTCCACGTTATGCGCCACAATCCCTTCGTTGCCGGTTACAGCAGTATCATCCAGCGCCATCAGTACCGCTTTCCACGCCGCGGAAGCACTGGTTGAGACTTTCATCGCGCAGCTGTTTGAAGCGCCATCGCAAATCATTCCACTCACGTCGCCAATCATGCTGCTGATCGCCATCGCGATGGTGTTGTAGCGACCATCTACGATCCATGCCATCCCCGCTGCAGCCCCCATCGCCGCCGTAGTTGCCGCACACAGTGCAGACAAACGCGGAAGCTGATGATGGATGTAGATAGCGCTCAGATGAGACAACATTAGCGCACGTGCCAGTTTCTCCTCATCCGCGCCAAAGTGCTCGGCCACCACCATCACCGGAACAGTCGCGGTAATGCCCTGATTACCGGAGCCGGAGTTGCTCATGGCCGGCAGCGTCGCCCCGCCCATTCGCGCATCCGATGCCGCACTGGTGCGGATCAGAATAGAGGTGGAAAGATCGTTCGCCAGCAGGCCACGCGCACACTGCTTCTCAAGCGTGGTTCCGATGTGCAATCCCCAGTTACCGCGCAGCCCTTCCTGAGAAAGCGCACCGTTCAGTTTTGCCGCATCGAGAATGAAGCGGATTGACTCAAACTGTACCGCGTTCACGAACGCCAGAATCTCTTCCAGCGAGGTGTGAGACAACACCGCCAGCGGCGACTCCTGTTCCTCTTCCTGAGCATTCTGTTCTGTGGTGAACACTACGCCCTTATTGGTCTCGATGTGCACAATGTTGGTATGACCGCCCACAATCGTCACGCACGCCCATCCTTCAGCGCTGTAAACCTTCGCGCGGGAAAAGAGGATGTCCTCGCAAGGCTCCTGCAGCATCACCGCAACCTTGCCAGCGCTCAGCATCGCTTTCGCATCGGCGATCGCTTGTGGCGACGCATCTTTCAGTACCTCTAAACCGGCACGGGCATTTCCCCCCAGCGCACCCAGCGCCGCCGCGACAGGTAACCCGACCATTCCGGTACCCGGCACGGTAACGCCCATGCCGTTTTTCATCAGGTTCGGTGAGACCCACGCGTCAATGCGTTCAACCGCGCCGTCCAGCTCAGAGGATGCAACCGCCGCCGCCAGAGCCAGAGAGATAGGTTCTGTACAGCCCAACGCAGGCTTAACTTCTTCCTGCACCGCGCGGATAAAACTATCCCATAATGGATTCAATGTAGTCTCAAACATAACAACAACCTTTGCTCAAATATCTCAGGAAAATGCCAGGAACGGAGAAACGCACAACAGCAGGCCCGTGAAAATAATCAGATACAGGGAAGCGCCTTTGTATTTGTGCAGTGCAGGAACTTTGTAGACCAGCCAGGCCGGGATCAGACAACCCACCATGCCGAAGATAGGGCTACAAATAGAGGTGAAGCTCAGCACCGGCGCGTTGAGCACAATTGCGCTCCAGGCCAGCAGGATGGCAAAAATCATAATGCCGCGCTGAACAAAGGTTTCGTTGATTTTCTCAGCCGGCATATAGCGGCGCAGAATGTTCATCACGATCCCTTGAGTCGCTTCACGGAAACCTAAGTAGACACCGAAGAAAGCGGTCATAACGGCGAAAATGTTCAGAATAACGCTGACGATTTTCACCCAGCCAGCACCCGCACCATTGATAAATTGCGCGGCAATCGCCAGAGCGGAAATGTTCTGCTCATAAGCTTTAACCGCTTCGTCGTGGCCCATCGCCAACGTGAAGGAAACGGCGTAGAAAAAGACGGTAACAAACAGAATACCGAACGCGATGTTCATGGCACGCAGGGCTTTATGGCGCGCCACTTCGATGGATTTGTTGCGTGAACGGTATGAGATAACCATCGGGCTTAAGGTCTGAATAAACAGAATCGAGGTCAGCGTAAACGGCAGAGTGATGATCGCATTTTTGATCAGCAGCGCCATCGGCGGCAGTGAACCCGCGTTATGCAGATGCCACATCCCTACCATCGACACGCCAAGCGCTGCCACAACCAGCAGCTTGGTCATTACCATGCCGGTGGAGATTTTAAACAGCATTTGTTCCCCGCGTGACGAGATAGCCACCAGGATGCAAATCAGTACCAGGCCATAGAACGGGCTGTCGGACAGTAAACCTTCCGTCACACCAAACGTGTGCAGATAGGAGGCGCTGTCATTGGTGATGGCGGTGGAATAAACGAACATCCAGATAACCAGCATCACAAAATACAACGCACCTAACAGGATGCCCCAGTTCTTACCCAGATAGCCGCTGATCACGCTCGGGTAGTCTTTACACTCTGGGGACTCAGCCAGCGTGTTGATAAACAGACGCTGGAACAAATACATGGCTGGGTAGCCGATGATAGAGGAGAGCAAGAACACCCACAGCCCCATCAATCCAACCTGGACAGGAAGAAAAACAATCCCCGCGCCAATTGCCATACCGATACTCATAATGACCCAGCCGGTGTCCGTGCTGTCGAACTTAATGGCTTCACGCCATTCGCTTTCGGTCATTCCCGCCCGACGTGCCGGAGCAGATGCGTCGAGTATTACGCTACTATTCGTTGCCGTTTCCATAATTTCCCGCTCAATGTGTAGGTAGAGGTTTTTATATTTTTTTCGTACTGCATCAATGCGATACGCAGTACTTAGCGTGCAGGTGAGCTATTGGAGTAATGAAGAAATCATACGCGCAGGATCAGAGAAAAACTTCACAAACAAACCCCTGTAATTTCTAAAAGTTAAGAAATATTTTCTCTTTTATATGCATATATAGTATTTAAATTCTATTTTTGAAGCAGATCACAACAAAAAATGCGCGCTAAAGTGCTAATGCTGATCAGTTAACACCTCACCTTCTGCGTTTTTTGTTAAAACAGCAAAACAGATTTAACTGGAAGCCAGAGGGTTGAAGCGATGACCCCGGTCCGGCTGAAAATCGATGAGGCGTTGACGGCTGACCGGGACTGCCCGCAGGGATGCGGGCAGAGGGGACGGCCTGCATGGATGCAGGCTCGGCCCCGACCCGACAGGCAGACGGAATAAGACGAATAGCTCGCGCAGCGACGATTTTCCCGCCGGGAGCCTGGGATGCAAGGGAGCGGCGGCGCTTACGCCTTATCCGGCCTACAAACGCACCCTTTCATCTCAGGTACAGACCACTTTAATCGCCAGACCACCGCGTGACGTTTCGCGGTACTTGTCGTTCATATCTTTGCCCGTTTCATACATGGTCTCGATC
Organism: Citrobacter sp. Cpo074; assembly: GCF_030332745.1. Classification (NCBI taxonomy): domain Bacteria; kingdom Pseudomonadati; phylum Pseudomonadota; class Gammaproteobacteria; order Enterobacterales; family Enterobacteriaceae; genus Citrobacter; species Citrobacter sp. Cpo074. Next base: position 158,965 of record NZ_JAOWHG010000026.1, on the reverse strand, counting down.
ACTTTATCGAGCGAAACGCGTGGCTCAGATGTGCGACGTAGCGCCATGCGTGCGGCGTTGACGGCTTTTACCGCGTTGATCGCATTACGTTCAATACACGGTATTTGCACCTGTCCAGCAACCGGATCGCAGGTCAGCCCCAGGTTATGCTCCATGGCGATTTCAGCCGCAATACAAACCTGCGACGGGCTACCGCCGAGCAACTCGGTCAGCCCGGCTGCCGCCATTGAACAGGCTACGCCAATTTCACCCTGGCAGCCGACTTCGGCACCAGAAATAGAGGCGTTCATCTTATACAGCGCCCCTATCGCCCCCGCGGCCAGCAAGTAACGGGCAATGGAGTTTGCATTCACCGGACGGCGGAACTTGTCGTAATAGGCCAATACGGCAGGGATAATTCCACATGCGCCGTTGGTCGGTGCCGTCACAACCCGGCATCCGGCGGCGTTTTCTTCGCTCACGGCCAGCGCAAACATGTTGATCCAGTCAATAACGTTCATCGGGTCGCTGGACAGGTTATCGCTGGAAACCAGCAACCGGCGTAATGCCACAGCGCGGCGCGGGACGTTAAGCGGGCCAGGCAGGACGCCTTCGGTGTTCATGCCGCGCTCAATTCCGGCATGCATGACGTCCCAGATGGCGGCAAAACCAGCATCGATTTCTTCTTTGCTACGCATCGCCAGTTCGTTCTGCATCATCAGACCGGAAACGGATAGCCCGTTGCGCTCGCACAGTTTCAGCAGTTCGCTGGCGGAATGAAAATTGTAGGGCACGTGTGCTTCAACATCATGCGCCTGACCAAATTGCTCCTCTTCAACGATAAAACCACCGCCGACGGAGTAATAGGTTTTGCTTAATAGCGTCTCGGTGCCGTTCCATGCGGTGATACGCATGCCATTTTCATGGCGCGGCAGCGTTTCGGCGTGAAAGAGGATATTTTTGTCTGGGGAGAAATCGACAATATGCGTGCCCTCTGCAACCGGTAAACGTCCGGTACGGGCCACTTCCTGAGTAAAACCAGCGATAGAATCTATATTAACGTTTTGCGGACTGTTACCGGCCAGTCCCATCATGATGGCGACATCTGTCGCATGACCTTTTCCGGTCAGGGAAAGTGATCCATAAAGATCGACCACAATATGCGTAGCCTTGGGGAGTTCCCCGCTGCTGACCAACAGATCGATAAAGCTTTTACCTGCGTTCATTGGCCCCACGGTATGGGAGCTGGAAGGTCCAATGCCAATCTTAAAAATATCGAATGCGCTAATCATATCCACACCCTCGGATTGCCGTTCAGTGAAGACCAGGTTTCACACTCATTAAGGATCGGGGCGATCCTGAGATCGCCCCGCAAGGGATTACAGCGTGTCGCCACGTACGGCGATGGCTTCAATCTCCAGTTTCACATCCTTTGGTAAGCGGGCGACCTGCACGCAACTGCGCGTGGGGTAGATTGCCTTATGCTCATCAAAGAACTGCTGGTACACCTGATTAATGGTGGCGAAGTCGTTCAGGTCAGAAACGAAAACGGTCGTCTTCACGATATCGCTCACTTTCAAACCTGCGGACTCGACGATCGCTTTCACGTTTTCCAGGCTTTGACGCGCCTGATCGGCCACGTTTTCAGCCACTTCACCGGTCTGTGGACTCACCGGGATTTGACCTGACGTCAACACCATGCTGCCCAGATCCACACCCTGTACGTAAGGCCCAATCGCCCCTGGCGCACATTCGGTTGCAATTACTTTTCTCATAGTCCCTCCGGCGTCAGAGCGCCTGGGTGAAAGTACGTGAAATAACATCCTGCTGCTGTTCGCGGGTCAGCGCGTTGAAGCGCACCGCATAACCAGACACGCGGATCGTCAGGTTCGGATAGTTTTCCGGGTGCTCAATGGCATCCATCAACATTTCACGGTTCATAACGTTAACGTTTAGATGCTGACCACCTTCCACATGTGCTTCATGGTGGAAGTAACCGTCCAGCAGACCGACCAGGTTGGTTTTACGCACTCCATCCTCTTTGCCCAGCGCTGCTGGCACAATGGAGAAGGTGTACGAGATACCGTCTTTGGCATAGGTGAACGGCAGTTTGGCAACCGAGGTTAACGACGCCACCGCACCTTTACGATCGCGGCCGTGCATCGGGTTCGCCCCTGGCGCAAACGGCGTACCTGCGCGACGTCCGTCCGGCGTGTTACCGGTTTTCTGTCCGTACACCACGTTGGAGGTGATGGTCAGAATGGACTGCGTCGGCACCGCGTTACGGTAAGTTGGCAACACCTTAATTTTCTTCATAAAGCGTTCGACCAGGTCGCAGGCAATGCTGTCTACGCGCTCGTCGTTGTTGCCGTATTGCGGATAGTCGCCTTCGATTTCGAAATCAACTGCCAGACCATTTTCATCACGAATCGGTTTCACGCGAGCGTATTTGATAGCCGACAGAGAATCCGCCGCCACGGACAGACCCGCCATACCACAGGCCATCGTGCGATAGACATCACGATCGTGCAGCGCCATCAGCGAAGCTTCGTAGCTGTACTTGTCGTGCATGTAGTGGATGATGTTCAGCGCACTGATGTACTGCACGGCCAGCCAGTCCATAAAGTGGTCCAGGCTCTCCATCACCGTGTCGTAGTCCAACACGTCATCCATCAGCGGTGCCGTTTTCGGCCCGACCTGGATTTTCAGCTTCTCATCCACGCCGCCGTTGATTGCATACAGCAACGTTTTGGCGAGGTTGGCACGCGCCCCGAAGAACTGCATTTGCTTGCCGATAACCATCGGGCTGACGCAGCAGGCAATGGCATAGTCATCGCTGTCAAAGTCGGCACGCATCAGATCGTCGTTTTCATACTGCAAAGACGAAGTGATGATAGACACCTGGGCGGCGTACTTTTTGAAGGCTATCGGTAGCTGCTCAGACCACAGCACCGTCAGGTTCGGCTCAGGTGCTGGGCCCATGGTGTGCAGCGTATGCAGGTAGCGGAACGAGTTTTTCGTCACCAGCGTGCGGCCATCCAGCCCCATACCGCCGATAACTTCGGTCGCCCAGATAGGGTCGCCTGAGAACAAAGTGTCGAATTCCGGCGTACGCAGGAAGCGCACCATACGGATCTTCATAATGAAGTGGTCGATCAGTTCCTGCGCCTGCTGCTCATTTAACACGCCCGCTTTGAAATCGCGCTCAATGTAGATGTCAAGGAACGATGCGGTACGGCCCAGCGACATAGCGCCACCGTTCTGAGATTTCACCGCAGCCAGGTAAGCAAAGTACACCCACTGCACCGCTTCCTGCGCATTACGCGCCGGACGGGAAATATCGCAGCCATATTTCGCCGCCATTTCCTGCATTTGCAGCAGGGCGCGACGGTGTTCAGACAGCTCTTCGCGCAGACGAATCGTGGCTTCAAGATTCTGGCCCCACTCCAGGTTCGACTGGAGATCGGCAAACTGCAGTTCACGCTCACGCACCAGATAGCGGATACCGTACAGCGCGACGCGGCGATAGTCACCGATGATACGACCACGACCATAGCCGTCCGGCAGACCGGTCAGCACGCCGGATTTACGGCAGCGCAGCATATCCGGAGAGTAGGCGTCGAATACGCCCTGGTTATGGGTTTTACGCAGTTCAGTAAACTGGTATTCAAAATCAGCATCCATCTCACGACCATAAGCATCAAAAGAGCTTTTGATCATGTTGATGCCGCCAAACGGATGCAGAGCACGCTTGAGCGGCTTATCCGTTTGCAGACCGACGATTTTTTCCAGTTCTTGTTCAATATAACCCGCATCATGCGCGGTTATCGTGGTAGCAATATTGGTATCGAAATCAACCGGCGCGTGCGTCGAGTTTTCAATACGGATGCCCGCCATGACTTTTTCCCATAATGCAGTGGTCGCAGGCGTTGCTTCGGCGAGGAAAGATTCATCCCCTTCATAAGGCGTATAGTTGTGCTGAATAAAATCACGGACATTAATTTCTTCTTTCCAGTCCGTACCTTTAAAGCCATTCCAGGCTTCGGCATACAGCATATCGCTGGTATCGATATTTACCTTCATGAAAAATAATCTCTCTGCTGAAATTTAATTATGCAAATTCTACTGGTGTATTAATTTTGCCTAAGGCAATGGCATCACGCGCAATCATTTTCTCTTCATTTGTGGGAATAACCGCACAAATAACATGAGCATCTTTATTAGAGATAATTCTTTCGCCATGGGAATTTGGCAGGCTATTCATTTCGCTGTCGATATTCACCCCTAAAACGGCGAGATGTTCAATAACCAGACGACGAATTAATACCGAGTTCTCACCAATTCCGCCGGTGAAAATAATCCCATCAAGACGATGCAGCGATGCGGCATGTCCGGCGATATGGCGTGCAATACGATGCACAAACGTTTTAATCGCCAGCTGCGCACGCTCATGTCCTTCGTGCCAGGCTTTTTCTAACGTACGTAAGTCAGAGGACAGACCGGAAATACCCAGTAAACCGGACTCTTTATTCACTACGCGCTCAAGGTCGCTCAGCGTCTGGTTGGTTTCGCTGGCAATCCACGCCATGGCGCCGAAATCGACGTCGCCACTGCGTGTGCCCATCATCAGCCCTTCCAGCGGCGTCATGCCCATTGAGGTATCAACGCTCTGTCCATTACGTACCGCACAGATTGACGCGCCGTTGCCCAGGTGCGCTACAACCAGACCGGAGTCATCACTCTGCAGGTCGAGAAGCTCATGCGCTCGCTGAGAAACATAGCGATGCGACGTGCCGTGGAAGCCATAACGACGAACGCCCAACTCCTCATAATATTTCCACGGTAAACCGTACAGATAGGCCTCAGGGGCCATCGTCTGGTGGAAGCTGGTATCAAATACCGCGACCTGCTGCACGCCTGGGAAAAGGTGCTGAGCAGATTCGATCCCACTCAGGTTCGCATAATTATGTAACGGAGCTAGCGGCGATACCCGACGAATATTATCGATAACTTCGTCAGTAATAATTGCTGATTCGGTAAAGATATTTCCGCCGTGGGCAATGCGGTGGCCAATTAAGGCCACACTGTCCATTAAATTACGTTTCTCTAGTTCAACGGCAATTGCTTTTAATGCGTCTTCGTAGCTGTGGTGAGCCAGCTTAGCTGGCTCTCCCCCATTAATTGCTATGAACGCATTTTCAGAGTTAATACCGTCTGCGATCCCCGCCATTAAAACTTCACAGTTTGCTGCATCCAACACTGAGAATTTAATGGAAGACGAACCACAGTTAATAACCAGTACTACCGGAAACTCATTCATTTCACTACTCCGCTCATCCTGAGCTTAAGGATTAAAACAGTTTGTAGACGATGTTCAGGATGGTCAGCAGACCAATCACGGTAACAAACACGTTATCCAGACGGCCACGGTATTTCGCCAGTGATGGCGCTTTACGGATGGCATACATCGGCAGCAGGCAGAGCAGAGAGGCAATAATCGGCGCGCCCATTGCTTCAATCAGGTCCAGGATGTTCGGGTTGGCGTAAGCCACAACCCAGGTGGATCCCATGATGAAGATCATGCTGATGGTATTAAGTTTGCCGGCAGAAACTTTCGTTTTATCGCCTTTGTAACCAAACTTCAGCACCAGACCGTTCAGACCTTCCAGCGTCCCCAGATAGTGGCCGAAGAAAGATTTGAAGATAGCAACCAGGGCGATGATTGAAGCACCGTACTCCAGAACAGTTGCGAAGGTGGACTTCGTACCGGACAGTGAAGCGAAGTGGTTTGCCAGGTAAGACAGCACAGGAATGTTTTGCGCTTTCGCATCCGCCATGTTTGCCGGAGAGAGCGTGAACAGGCAGCTAAAGGCGAAGAACATTACTACCGCAACCATCAGCATACTGGCGCGGGAGATGATTTTAGAACATTTCTGCTCGGTGAATTCGCGACCGTAATCTTTCTCATACTCTTCGCGTTTAGAGACGACGAAGGAAGAAACGATTGGCGAGAAGTTGAAAGAGAACACCATGATGGAAATACCCAGCCATACGGTAACCAGGATGCCGTCATGGCCAGTCAGGGCGATATTGCTGAGATCAACCTGATCGATAACCGCAGAGTTCCAGTAAGGGATCAGGGACAGAGAAATAAGCACCAGGCTGGCAATGAACGGCCATACCAGGTAGCTCATCACTTTAACCATCAGATCTTTACCAAACCAGATGACGAATGCCATCAACAGCAGCAGGAACAGTGCCACGAAGCCACGGTTTAACGCTGGCATCTGCAGCTGGTTTTCCCAGAAGGTCATAAAGGTGTTGGTAATGGTGACGCCATAAATCCACAGCAGCGGACAAATCGCAAAGAAGTAGAGGAACGTGATAACCACGCCGCCCGTTTTACCAAAGTGCTCTTCAACCGTTTCTGTGATGTTACCGGAAGGGTTAGAACCGGAAAGACACAGGCGTGCCAGCGCACGGTGGCAATAGAAAGCGATGGGGTATGCTAACACCAGCATGATCAGAATGGGGATCAGTCCGCCAAAACCTGCGCGGATAGGGAAGAACAGCACCCCAGCGCCGATGGCTGTACCAAATAAACCCAGTGTCCAGGTGGTGTCCGATTTGCGCCAGGACGACTGTTTTGTCTGGCTGGATACAATGCTATCAGTAGTACTCATATCCTATCCTCAACGAAGTATATTAAGCGTCAACTAAACCAGTAATTTGAGATACACGAGAAAGGTCGATATTACCGCCAGAAATAATGCTGACTGTTTTTCTGTTCTGGATATAGCTATCTAATTTCCCGCTTAATAATGCTGCGCATGCCAGCGCGCCGGCACCTTCAGTCACAACTTTATTTCGCTGAATTAATGCCACCATGCTGTTGCGAATTTCATCTTCGCTGACCAGGACAATGTCATCTACCAACTCACGAACGATTTCATACGTTAAAGTACCCGGGCGGGAGACGTCACAACCATCCGCCAGGGTGCCGGTCGTTCGGTGCGTGGTTATTTCTCCAGCGTGGAAAGAAGCCGCCATGCCGTGAACGTTTTCAGACTGTACACCAATAATTTTAATGGTCGGGTTAATAGATTTAATTGCCACCGCAATACCAGCAATCAGTCCACCACCGCCAATTGGCACAATCACGTTATCGACATCGTACAAGTCTTCCAGAATTTCCAGACCAATAGTGCCCTGACCAGCAATAACTTTCGGGTCATCATAAGGTGGAATAAAGATGCGGCCTTCAGTTTCCACAATCTCGCTAACCTTAGCGATGGTGTCGTTGAAGTTGTCGCCGTGCAGTACAACTTCTGCGGAATAATCGCAGGTTGCCGCTACTTTAGACTTCGGTGCGCCTTTCGGCATCACCACTTTGCCGTCGATTCCGAGCATAGCGCAGGAGAGAGAAACACCTTGCGCATGGTTACCTGCAGAGCAAGCCACCACGCCCTTACATCTTTCAGCTTCGGTTAATGAACTGAGCTTGTTAAAAGCACCACGGATTTTAAATGAACCGGTACGCTGCATGTTTTCAAACTTGAGGAAAATTTCCCCTTTGCAACGTTCACTAAAATAGTTAGAGCGAGGCATTCCCGTTTTATAAATTTTCCCCGCAAGTCTTTTTTTCGCTTCGAGGATATCTTCAATTGCAACTGGGAGATCGTATGTAATGTGCATTAGAACCTCTTACCTGGGTATTAAAGTAAATAGATAGCCGTGACCATTGTCAGATATAGACAAATGGCGTTTATTTCGTGTTAAAACAAATTCAATCTTTAATCAATTTCAATTAATTGCCTTCGTCTCCGACAATTATATGATGAATATTCTTTGGCTAATTCCACCAAAATAGATGCTGCTTTTTTAATTCGATAATTTTTCGACCACACGGCGGCATAGCGCGCGACGGGTAAGGTTTCTTCTACCGGGATAGTAATAAACTGGTTTGAGCCAAACGGTGTGGTCATATCGCAGGGAATTACTGTTAAGAAATCAGCATTGAGAACAAGATTATAAATCGTAACGACAGAGTCTGTTTTAACGATGTTTTCACTGCTGATGCCATTATTCTGTAACGTGGTAAGAAGTTCGCTGTAGTACCCCATATTCGTTTGTGGCAACACCCACTGTTCGTTTTTCAACGCGCTCAGCGAGGTGATGCCGGTGCATGTTCGGGACTTGCTGGCAACCAGGATAAAGTCTGACTCAAAGAGCGGCTCAACATGCAGATCGTGCAGTTTCATCTCATCACTCAGCGTACCGATGGCGAAATCCAGACGTCCGTCACGGATTGCCGGTAAGAAGGAGGAGAGCTGAGCTTCATACATAGAAACCTGCGCCTTCGGGAACACTTCTTTGAATTTTTTAATCATGCCGGACATGATGGTGAAGGCAATCAGTGAAGGAAAGCCAAACGACACATCAACGACCGCGTTGCTCGTCATGCTGTTCATCTCATCAACCATGTTTTTCATTTCACGGGTAATAGATTCAGACCATGAGAGCATCACCTGCCCTGCCTGAGTCAATGTCACACCAGTATTTTTACGTACAACTAACTCAATACCGAAATAAGCCTCTACATCATTAATGATTTTGCTGACAGCCGGTTGAGTTAAACCTAATTCTTTTGCAGCTGAGCCGATAGAACCGCTTCTAATGACTTCCTGAAAGACCACTAAGTGCTGTGTTTTAGGGAGTGTAATAGTATTCATATCGACCTGCGTTAATTACTTTGTTGACGGCAGGAAGTGTACCAAATTAAGCGAACAAGGATATGTGCTACCCCTCACAAATCCCCTTGACTTACATTTTGTAAGACTATCGTTAAAATTTAAATCACTTAATAATCATATAGATATGAATTATCGATCTCACTTTATCCTGACTTTAGTCAAAAAAAGATGGGGGGATAACGATTTTTTATGGCTATAACACCCCCATTTTTTCCACTATTTTTTAAAACCATGAAAGGCTATATTTCAATCAATTACAGAACAATTATCAGGCAAGATGGCGCTTAAATTTAATAAACAACTTATCAAATTTAATTATATTTTAATGATTATGGCGATTAAATAACGTTATGCATCACATTTTTTCGCCATATTTGTTTGTAAAGAAACATTGCATTTATTAAAATTCAATCTAAAAAACACAAACAATTATCATATGCAACATTATATTAACACTGATTTTGTGCGATTTATTAGCAAGTAATTTTGTGATGGCGATCGATTGCGTTCGATTATTCTCGAGAAAAACGTATCGCACAGCGTTTTGTGTTGGTCGTCACAAAATTAGAAATATCCACCGACACATTCCCCTCAGATAAAAGAAATTTGGTGCATAAATAATAGGGATATAAAAATTAGATAGGAAGGAAATAAGCGCCTGCATCCTCGAAAACCAATCTCAATGCTCGCTGTAAAACCTCTGCCGGATGGCGGTGTAAACACCTTATCCGGCCTACAAAACCAGTCTCTCCCCCAGTAGGCCTGATAAGCACAGCGCCATCAGGCATGGCAACCGCCCAGAAAGCAAAAACCCCGCCGAAGCGGGGTTTTATAAAGAGTGAAGCTGACCGATAAGCCGCGTTCTTTTGAGCATAGCGTCGTGGACAGTCATTCATCTGGCTTACCCAGAAAGCAAAAACCCCGCCGAAGCGGGGTTTTATAAAGAGTGAAGCTGACCGATAAGCCGGGTTCTGTCGTGGACAGTCATTCATCTAGGCCAGCAATCGCTCACTGGCTCAAGCAGCCTACCCGGGTTCAGTACGGGCCGTACCTTGTGAACCCCTATTTGGCCTTGCTCCGGGTGGAGTTTACCGTGCCACGGACTGTTACCAGCCGCGCGGTGCGCTCTTACCGCACCCTTTCACCCTTACCTGATCCCACTTGCGTGGGCCATCGGCGGTTTGCTCTCTGTTGCACTGGTCGTGGGTTTCCCCCCCAGGCGTTACCTGGCACCCTGCCCTATGGAGCCCGGACTTTCCTCCCCTCCGCCCGTCTCCCCCGAAGAGGACGACGACGAAGCGGCGACTGTCTGGTCAGCTTCGGCGCGCAGTATAGAGGGTTTGCGGGGCAATGTCACCCCGCACTGCGCATTCCTATCGCTAACGTGGCAGCGATGTTTCTTGAGGCGCGATAAATATTATCAAATGCCCCACGGAAGGCCTCTTCCAGCGTGCTGATGCTGGTCAATACGCTAAACACCGCATCGATACCATATTGATGCACTACCTCCACATCGCGCGTCAGGCTGCCGCCAATACCAATAACCGGCTTGTGGTACTTCTTCGCGACATTCGCCACGCCTACCGGCACTTTGCCGTGAATGCTCTGGCTGTCGATCCGCCCTTCGCCGGTCACCACCAGCGTACAGTCGTGAATATGCTCTTCCAGATTGAGCGCCTGGGTCACAATCTCGATACCGCTGCGCAGCTCGGCGCCTAAAAAAGCCATTAATGCCGCGCCCATTCCACCTGCCGCACCGGAGCCTGGCACATCTTTCACATCGACCCGCAGCGATTTTTTAATGATGTCGGCATAATGAGACAGATTACGGTCCAGTTCGAGAATGCGTTCTTCCGTCGCCCCTTTCTGCGGGCCAAAAATGCGCGAAGCGCCAGAATCGCCGATGAGTGGATTAGTCACATCACAGGCCACGCGAATGGAACAGGTTTTTAAGCGCGGATCCAGACCCGAGATATCGATGGAGTTCAGACTCATCAGGCTTCCACCACCATAGCCAATTTCTGTCCCGTTGGCGTCGCAAAGTTTTGCCCCCAGCGCCTGCACCATACCCGCGCCACCGTCGTTGGTGGCACTGCCGCCGATGCCAATAATGATGCTCTGCGCACCGCTATCCAGCGCCTGCAAAATCAGCTCTCCGGTACCGCGTGACGTAGTGACTAAAGGGTTGCGCTTTTCAGGAGGCACCAACGCCAGACCGCTGGCTGCCGCCATTTCGATAAACGCAGTTTTACCATCTCCAGACATGCCCCAGCAGGCATTCACTTTTTCGCCCAGCGGCCCCGTTACTTGCGCTGAATGTTCACTCCCTTGCGTCGCGGCAATCATGGCTTCAACCGTTCCTTCGCCGCCATCGGCAACCGGAACAGAAACATATTGCGCATCGGGGAAAATTTCCCGAAATCCTTTTTCTATTGCCTGAGCTACCTCGGTGGCAGAAAGGCTTTCTTTATAAGAGTCTGGGGCAATTACGATTTTCATAGTTATGTAGCCTGACTGTGCCGCGCAAGGCAAGAAATACAGGGCGCACATCCGCGCCCTTCTTGTTAGCGAGTGACTTCCACTTTCGCCAGTTTTTCGTAGTAGCATGCGAGCGCACTGTGATCGGCAGTACCCAATCCATCTGCGCGTAGCGCCTGCATCATCTCCATGACTGCTGCAGTCAGCGGCAACTGAGCGCCAACGCCATGAGAGGTATCCAGCGCGTTCGCCAGGTCTTTGATATGCAGGTCAATACGGAAACCTGGTTTAAAGTTGCGATCCATCACCATCGGCGCTTTCGCATCCAGCACGGTGCTGCCTGCCAGCCCGCCACGGATCGCCTGATACACCAGATCCGGATTCACACCCGCTTTGGTCGCCAGCGTCAGCGCTTCAGACATCGCGGCAATGTTCAGCGCCACAATCACCTGATTCGCCAGCTTGGTGACGTTACCCGCGCCAATTTCACCGGTATGCACCACGGAGCCTGCCATCGCTTTCAGCAGATCGTAGTACTTGTCGAAAATCGCTTTATCGCCGCCGACCATCACCGACAACGTGCCGTCAATCGCTTTTGGCTCGCCGCCGCTGACCGGCGCATCCAGCATATCCACGCCTTTCGCTTTCAGCGCGTCGCTAATTTCACGGCTGGCCAACGGTGCAATGGAGCTCATGTCGATAAGCACTGTGCCCGGTTTCGCCCCTTCAATAATGCCGCCTTCACCCAGTGCCACTTCCTTAACATGCGGAGAGTTCGGCAGCATGGTGATGATCACATCACACTGCTCAGCGATATCTTTCGCCGTGGCGGCAGTTTCAGCGCCTGCGGCAATTACTTCCGCAATGGATTCCGGGTTACGGTCAGCAACCACCAGCGAGTAACCTGCCTTGAGGAGGTTTTTACTCATTGGTTTACCCATAATACCGAGGCCAATAAAACCAACTTTCATTGTCATGTCTTTATCTCTCTCTACTGTCGATGGTGGTTATTTCTTAAAAGAATCAGCCAGTTTCTGCGTGGCTGAACGGAACACGCCAAGGTCGCTGCCAACGGCAACAAACGTCGCGCCCCACTCCAGATAACGACGCGCATCCGCCTCTACCGGGGCCAGAATGCCGCTTGGTTTGCCGTGTGCTTTCGCGCGGGCAAAAATGTGCTGGATAGCTTTCTGCACATCAGGATGTGACGCATTGCCGAGGTGACCTAGCGCCGCAGCCAGATCGCTTGGTCCGACGAAGACACCGTCAACGCCTTCTGTCGCCGCGATTGCGTCAACGTTATCAACGCCCTGCTGACTTTCGATCTGCACGATGATGGTGATGTTCTTATTCGACTGCGCAAAGTAGTCCGGTACGGTGCCAAACATATTGGCGCGATGGGATACGGACACGCCGCGAATACCTTCCGGCGGATAGCGGGTCGACGCCACAGCGTTAACCGCTTCTTCTTCCGTCTCAACGAACGGGATCAGGAAGTTGTAAAACCCGATATCCAGCAGACGCTTGATAATTACCGGCTCGTTGGTTGGTACACGCACTACCGCCGCGCTGTCGCTGCCTTTCAGCGCCATCAATTGCGGAATAAACGTCGAGATATCATTCGGCGCATGTTCGCCATCCAGTACCAGCCAGTCAAAACCTGCCAGGCCTAAAACTTCGGTACTGATTGGGCTGGCCAATGCAGACCAGCAGCCAATCTGAATTTGTTGCGCCGCGAGGGCCGCTTTAAACTTATTCGGGAAAATCGTGTTATTCATCGCCTATACCTTTGTTTATTTCTGCAATTCCATACGTTTAATGTCACCGACAATAAACAGGTAGCAAACCATTGCCATCAGCGCCGAGCACCCTACAAACATCAGCGCAGCATTAAATGAGTGCAGCTCGCTCACCAGATACCCAATCACCAGCGGGGTGACGATGGAAGCCACGTTGCCAAATACGTTAAATACCCCACCGCACAGACCGACAATCTCTTTCGGCGCGGTATCGGAAATCACCGGCCAACCCAGCGCGCCGAAACCTTTACCGAAGAACGCCAGCGCCATCAGCGCCACCACAAGAGCGGTATTATCGGTGTAGTTACACAGAATAATGGTCGATGCGAGCAACATGCCGAGCACTATCGGCAGCTTACGCGCCAGGGTAATGCTGAAACCACGTTTAATCAGATAATCGGAGAACACGCCGCCGAGCACGCCACCGAAAAACCCGCACAGTGCCGGAATCGAAGCCACCAGGCCCACTTTCAGAATCGACATACCTTTTTCCTGAACCAGGTAAATCGGGAACCAGGTGAGAAAAAACCAGGTAATTGTGTTGATAAAATACTGGCCAAAGAACACACCAAGCATCATACGATTTGTCAGCAACTGCTTGATATAATGCAGTTTAGGACCACCTGACTTCACATCGCCCGGTTTTTTATGGTCCATATCCACGACCGCGCCGTTTTCAGAGATAAACTTCAACTCTTCTTGCGACATGCGCGGGTGATCGGTTGGGTTATGAATAAACTTTACCCACAGTCCGGTAAGCACAAAACCAATCACGCCCATCACGGTAAAGACGTGCTCCCAGCCCCAGGCGAAGGTCAGCCAGCCGAGCAGCGGGGAAAACAGCGCCAGGGAGAAATACTGTGCGGAGTTAAAAATCGCGGATGCCGTGCCACGCTCTTTCGTTGGGAACCAGGCCGCCACGATACGGGCATTAGCCGGGAAGGATGGCGCTTCCGAGAAGCCCAGCATAAAGCGCATGATGAACATTGAAATCCCCGCCCAGGCCAGCGGGAACATGTCCACAAAGCCCTGCAGGAAGGTAAACAGTGACCAGAAGAACAAACTGTAGGTGTAGACTTTCTTCGAGCCGAATTTATCCAGCAGCCAGCCGCCGGGGATTTGCATCAACAGGTAAGCCCAGCCGAAGGCGGAGAAAATGTAACCCATTGAGATGGCGCTGAGATGTAACTCTTTCGCCACTTCAGTTCCGGCAATAGACAGCGTCGCACGGTCCGCATAGTTAACGGCTGTAACAATAAATATTATCAGCAATATTAAATAACGGGTGTGCGTACCTTTCTTTTTCTCGACAACTGTATCCAATATCATTCTATTTACCTCGGGCACATAAAAGGTTTTTATTATTATTTTGTGGGTATTTCTCGTGATAAATTACCGATAATAAAAATAGATAATAATTTATCAGACGTTATGAAACCGTGATTTAGTATAATCATCAGCACAACGTTAATCATTGTGCAAGCGCTCATTAAATACACGTTATTAAATTAATGTTTTGGGCATATGCACACAAGCATGGGCGCTAATGCACACATTTACGTATTGCTACCACTGGTAACGCGGCCTTGCTGAGTTTAAGTGATCATCGTCACATTCTTCACGTTAAACTCCTGACATTCTTATTTCACGATACCGAATCTTTATTACTTACAATTAGATTCAAAATATAAATATCCACTCTATTATCACCACCTTGTTGGAGAATACTGGACAATGGCCGACATCGAAATCAGACAAGAATCGCCAACGGCGTTTTATATTAAAGTTCACGAAACAGATAATGTGGCGATAATTGTCAATGACAATGGTCTGAAAGCCGGAACGCGTTTTCCGGACGGACTGGAACTCATTGAACATATTCCCCAGGGTCATAAAGTGGCGCTATTGGATATTCCTGTTCATGGCGAAATCGTGCGTTATGGCGAAGTGATAGGCTATGCCGTTCGCGATATCCCACGCGGCAGCTGGATTGATGAATCAATGGTTGAGCTGCCCAAAGCCCCGCCGCTGGAGACGCTGCCGCTGGCAACTAAAGTGCCAGAGCCGCTGCCGCCTCTTGAGGGTTATACCTTTGAAGGTTACCGCAATGCTGACGGTAGCGTTGGTACCAAAAATCTACTCGGTATCTCCACCAGCGTGCACTGCGTAGCGGGCGTGGTGGATTATGTGGTGAAAATCATTGAGCGCGATCTGCTGCCTAAATACCCGAACGTCGACGGTGTGGTGGGGCTCAATCACCTGTACGGTTGCGGCGTGGCGATCAATGCTCCAGCCGCCATCGTGCCGATTCGCACCATTCACAATATTGCGCTTAACCCGAATTTTGGCGGTGAAGTGATGGTCATCGGCCTCGGTTGCGAAAAACTGCAGCCAGAGCGGCTGCTGGAAGGCACGCACGATGTGAAAAGTATTCCGGTCGACAGCGCCAGTATCGTCAGCCTGCAGGATGAAAAGCACGTCGGCTTTCAATCGATGGTCACCGATATTCTGCAAGTGGCCGAACGTCATCTGGCAAAACTCAATCAGCGCCAACGTGAAACCTGCCCGGCTTCAGAACTGGTGGTCGGCATGCAGTGCGGCGGTAGCGATGCGTTTTCCGGCGTGACGGCCAACCCAGCGGTGGGTTATGCCTCCGACCTGTTAGTACGCTGCGGCGCGACCGTAATGTTCTCTGAAGTAACCGAAGTGCGCGATGCCATCCACCTTCTGACCCCACGTGCGATTAACGAAGAAGTAGGTAAACGCCTGCTCGAAGAGATGGCCTGGTACGATAACTACCTTGATATGGGCAAAACGGATCGCAGCGCCAACCCTTCTCCTGGCAACAAGAAAGGCGGTCTGGCAAACGTGGTGGAAAAGGCGCTGGGTTCGATTGCCAAGTCTGGCAAGAGCGCGATTGTCGAAGTATTGTCGCCGGGTCAGCGTCCAACCAAACGTGGCCTGATTTACGCTGCAACCCCCGCCAGTGATTTTGTTTGCGGTACACAGCAGGTCGCTTCCGGGATCACCGTGCAGGTGTTCACTACCGGTCGCGGTACGCCATATGGCCTGATGGCCGTGCCGGTGATTAAAATGGCGACACGCACCGAGCTGGCCAACCGTTGGTTTGACCTGATGGACATTAACGCGGGCACCATCGCCACCGGAGAAGAAACCATTGAAGACGTGGGTCTGAAACTGTTCGAATTTATTCTCGACGTTGCCAGCGGGCGTAAGAAAACCTTCTCGGATCAGTGGGGACTGCATAACCAGCTGGCGGTGTTTAACCCGGCGCCAGTGACCTGATTATCGAAACGAAAGCCAACGAAAAAACGGGGATTTATCCCCGTTTTTTATGTCTATGTAACAACAAATAAAGTGATAACGTTCTCATTTTAAGAGGTTTTTTCAAACATCTGTTTTTTTCGATTCAAACCTACAAAATGAACCTAACAATATGAAATTAAACGAAATAATGTCACCATTGTTTTATGTTATATTTTCGTTTTGATAAAAGAGAAACCTACCGAAAGACGACCTTGTTTTAATGCGATAATCCCCTATTTTTTACCGCTTTGACTTTCTCCGATGTAAAACAGATTATTCATAGGCTCCTGTAATTTACCTCATAAGCATTCTGACCTGAATAAAGAGGGAAGTTATGTATACCCTGAATAAAAATAATGTCGCATTGGCCTGTCTTATTTCCTGTTTACTGGCAACTCCTGTCGTCGCGAGTGCTGAAGGCCAATCGGACGCAAAGCCTGTTAAATTACGCTACACGTTATGGGACCGTAATCAACTCCCTGGCGAACAACAGCTCGTTAATGAATTCGAAAAAAACAACCCTGGCATCAAAGTCGAAATTGAATTAACACCTTATGACCAATATTTTATCAAGCTAAGTTCAGCAGTCGGCGGAAATGTAGCACCGGATGTATTCTGGATGAATATGCCTAATTTCCAGCAATATGTTAAAAATGGCATGCTGGAACCACTGAGCAATTATCTGAAAGAGAAATCAGCGCCGAAACTGGATGATTTTGTTAAAAGTTCAGTCGATGCCTATCAATACCAGTCGCAGCAATATGCCATCCCAAGGGATATTGATGCAATTGCCGTCTGGTACAACAAAAAAATGTTCGATCAGGCTGGCGTGAGCTATCCCGATAAAAACTGGACATGGGACGATTTAAAACAAAAATCAGTGCAGTTGCGTAAAGGGCTGGATAAACAGTCTTATCCACTGGCAATGGAATTCAGCAGCGGACAGGACAGTTATTTTAACCTGCTATTACAGGCTGGCGATAAGATTGTCCTGCCTGAGGGCAAAACGGATGTTGCCAATGACAAAGCCATCGCCGTCTATCGCGATGTTCAAGGCATGCTGAACGCGGGACTAATCCAACCGCCAGGCGAGATGGAAGCCTCGGATGTCTTCCAGTCAAACCGGGCTGCCATGGTCTACGCAGGCTCATGGTGGGCATTACCCTTCTCTCAAAATGAGCTGATTAAGGATCACATCGGCGTGGTACCAATGCCTAAAATGGCAGAGCAGGCAGGTGTATCCCATAGCCTGGCATTTGCCATGTCAGCAAAAAGTCAGCATAAAGATGCGGCGTGGAAGTTCATTGAGTTCATGAGTTCTGAGCATGCGCAGCAGACGCTGGCTACGGGAAAAGTCGTGATCCCCGCTAACCAAAAAGTGGCCAAAGAGTGGGCTGAAGGCTTTAAGGGTATTGATGTTTCAGCCTATATCGATTCATTGGCTTTCTCACATAAATATCCAACCGCAGGCTCCAATACCGCCAAGTGGAATAGCATTCTGAATGATGGCTTGAAAAAAGTCTGGACGGGTACTGACCCAGAAAAAGTCATGCCTGGTGTTGCAAAACGCGTTGAACGAGAAATGCAGAAATAATCCTGAGGGAGCCATGCTCCCTCTCGCTTTCGCCCACGCAATATATTTTGGTTGCACAGTGAGCATCCCGGAGTCTGTATGAGCTATTCAGATGAAGCTGCATCCCCACAATTACCAGCCAGGGAAGTGCACAAAAAATCCCTGACCAAGCTGGAAAAAGAAGAACGCTTCTGGGGATGGATAATGATTATGCCGTTACTGGCGGGGTTAATTGTTTTTTACTTTACTCCATTCTTCCAGAACGTTTTTTATAGTTTCACCGACCTGGGCGAGTTTCAGATCTGGACGACGATCAGCTTAGATAACTATATTAATTTATTCAGCGATGATGAGTTTCGTTCAGCAATATATAACACCCTGGCCTATGTTTTTATTTGCGTACCGATAATCACCGTTTTGTCATTACTGCTCGCAATTGGCCTGAATCAGGCGATTCGCGGTCAGTGGTTGTTTCGCACGCTGTTATTTCTACCCGCTGTCACTATGCCTGCGGCCATTGCTATGGTCTGGCAGTGGTTGATGAACCGAAACTTCGGCTTAATTAATCAGATCCTGGCTTTTTTCGATCTTCCGGCCATCGGTTGGTTATCCGATCCCGATGTCGTCCGCCTGAGCGCCTCGTTGGTTATCATCTGGTCGGCTATTGCGCTGAAGATGATCATTCTGCTCGCTGGATTGCAGGGGATCCCCAAACAAATTTATGAAGCGATGTCGCTGGATGGCATCAGCAAATTGCGTGGATTCTGGTCTATTACCTTACCGCTAATGATCCCAACGCTGTTTTTCGTACTGGTGATCTCTTTTATCGAAACGCTGCAAATTTTCGATGTGGTTTATCTGCTGTTTGGCAGTTCATCCATGGTGGACGATCAGACGATGACCATCGCCTATCTCTTCTATAAATACGCCTTTATCTACCATGAAAAAGGGTATGCCTCAGCAATCGCCGTGGTGATTTTCGTTATCACGATGGTCCTGACGCTGCTGCAAATATGGATTGGTAAACGACTTAAAGCACAGTGAGGCACCACGATGTTCATGACAAAACGTGAAAAATGGCTAATTTACGGCCTGATGATCCTCGCGACGCTGGTAACGGTGGTTCCGTTTATCTGGATGATCATCACCTCTTTTAAAACCCAGGCAGAAAGCATCGCCTTTCCGCCGATCCTGCTACCCGCCAACCCAGGGTTTCAGGCTTACGGTAAAATCTTGCATGAAATGCCTTTTGGCAGCTTTTACTTTAACTCGATCGTCTCCACGCTGGTCATCGTCATTTTGCAGACGCTGATTGCGGCAATGGCAGCGTACGGTTTCTCCCGACTGCGTTTCAAAGGACGAGATGTCCTGTTTATGCTGTGTATTTCAATTCTGATGGTGCCCGGTCAGATCTTTTTAATCCCACAGTTTTTAACCGTTGAAAAAATCGGTTTGCTGAACTCAATTCCTGGACTGGTGTTACCGGGTTTATTCAGCATATATAGCGCCTTTTTATTACGTCAGTTTTTTCTGTCAGTACCTAAAGAACTGGAAGAGGCAGCCATTATGGATGGGTATAACCATCTGACTATTTTCTTCAAAATTATGCTGCCATTAATTAAACCGGGACTGATTGCCTGCGTCATTATTAACGGACTGTGGAGCTGGAATAATTTAATGTGGCCACTGATCGTCAACACCTCCATGGATAAAATGACATTACCAGTAGGATTAGCCTCACTTTCTGGCCGTTCAGGCGTGGAATATCCGATGTTAATGGCGGGCGCATTGCTGGCGATTATCCCGATGTTGTTACTTTATATCTTCTTCCAGCGCTATTTTATTCGCGGCATCGCTGGTGCCGGAATTAAAGGATAAGGGGCAGTGTTATGTCAGGTATTCAATTACAGGCAGTAAGCAAAGTCTATCCCAATGGCTTTCAGGCGATCCATGGCGTTGATCTTGAAATCCACGACGGCGAATTCATGGTGTTTGTCGGGCCATCAGGCTGCGCCAAATCAACGCTGCTACGCATGATTGCAGGTCTGGAAGATATCACTCATGGCCATATCGCAATCGGAGAGAAGTGCGTCAACGACCTGCTACCAAAGGAGCGAGGCGTTGCCATGGTCTTCCAGAATTATGCCCTCTATCCCCACATGACGATTTATAAAAATATGGCATTCAGTCTGTTAGGGAAAATGAGCAAAGAAGAGATTGATATCCGCGTCCGGGAAGCTGCACACAAGCTGGAAATCGAAACATTGCTCGACAAAAAGCCCGGTCAGCTTTCAGGCGGTCAATGCCAGCGAGTAGCCGTTGGCAGGGCCATCGTGCGTAAGCCAGACGTTTTTTTGTTTGATGAGCCGCTGTCCAACCTGGATGCAAAACTGCGTGTTTCAATGCGCGTGCGGCTGACAGAACTGCATCGACAACTGCGTTACGAAGGCGTGAGCGCAACCATGGTGTACGTCACGCACGATCAGATTGAAGCGATGACGATGGGAGACAGAATTTGCGTTCTAAATGGCGGTCGTATTATGCAGGTGGATACCCCAGGGAATATTTACCATCACCCCAGGAATAAATTTGTTGCTGGTTTTATTGGTAATCCGGCAATGAATATTATGCTGCTTGATATTGACCCCAGCACTCGTGGCCTGCGCCTGGCTGATAATTTAATCCTGCCATTAAATACGCGCTTGAGTAACCTACTGGAGCAATATCCGCACTCCAGCGTCTGGTTTGGCATCCGCTCAGAGGCCATTCAGTTAGCCTCGCAGCATGATGCCTCTGCGTTCGATGCGCACATTACCAACGTAGAAAGGATGGGCAACGAAGACCTTCTGCATTTTGATATTGGTGAGCAACATATGATCTTACGTATTAACTCCTCACCCGACTGGACCCCACTTCCCGGTGAATCTATCAAAGTGAATTTTAATCTGGAAGCCGCCTTTTTGTTTGATAAAAAACATGAAGAAAATTTGGCCTGACCGTTATTCAGGCTAAGTGAAAAATGAGAGGTTTATATGTGTGCGAATAAAGTGACCGTATTAGTGGTAGGGGCTGGTGCGCGCGGAGAAATATATTCTCGCTATGCGCTTGAACATCCAGACAGAATGCAGGTGGTAGGCGTTGCCGAGCCCAGAGAGGCATACCGCCAGCAGTTTGTCGCACAGCATAAGATTGACCCAAATAACGTGTTTTGCGACTGGCAAGAAGCTGCGGCCCAACCCAAAATGGCCGATGTGGTACTTATTTGCACGCAGGATAATATGCACAAAGATCCTGCCGTGGCGTTTGCTAATCTCGGCTATCACATTCTGCTGGAAAAACCGCTCGCCCCTACGCCAGAAGATTGCCGGATCATTATTGATGCGGTCAAACGCAACAACGTATTACTGGCCGTCGCGCACGTCCTGCGTTACACCCGCTATACGCAAAAGCTGAAATCACTGCTTGATGATGGCGTAATTGGCGATATTGTCAGCATGCAGCATCTCGAACCCGTAGGTTACTGGCATCAGGCGCACTCGTTTGTACGTGGTAACTGGCGCAATGAAGCAGAATCGTCATTTATGTTGTTACAGAAATCCTGTCATGATTTGGACTGGATCCGCTACATCATGAGCGACAACTGCCAGGACGTAGGATCATTTGGTAGCCTGAGTCACTTTGTGAAAGAGAATCAGCCTGCTGGTGCCGCCGACCGCTGCCTTGATTGTCAGGTTGAATCAACCTGTCCCTGGTCTGCCTGCAAAATTTATCTGGGTGAAAACCACAAATGCACTCCACACTTCCGTCGGGTGCTGACTGCAGATCCTAGCGAAGAGAATGTTCGCCAGGCGCTGCGCGATGGGCCTTATGGTCGTTGCGTTTATCGTTGTGATAATGATGTGGTGGATCATCAGGTTGTTAACTTACGTTTTGCCCACCAGCAGACAGTGACCTTTACCATGACCGCGTTTACCAAAATGGAAGATCGAAAAACGCGCCTGTTTGGTACCAGAGGTTATCTGGAAGGCGATGGCGAGCAGATCCGGGTGTTTGATTTCCTGACAGACAAAGAAACAGTGCATCAGATCGAGGAGATCGCCGCTGGCACACAAACCCAGATGGGGGGGCATGGTGGTGGCGATTACTACCTGATGGATCGCTTCATCCACGCAGTGATGGCCAACGATCAAAATATGATCCTTTCTGGCCCGGATGAATCACTGGAAAGTCACTTAATGGTCTTTGCCGCAGAGCGCGCTCGCAAGGAAAACTGTCTGGTTACGCTGTGAAGCCGGAGGAGATGAGGCATGTTTTACGGTGTTGATATTGGTGGAACCAAAACTGAAATTGTCGCTTTTGATAAGGAAATGCAGGTTTGCTGGCGTAAGCGCGTCGCCACGCCAGTGCAGGATTATGAACTCTTTCTTTCGACCTTTACTTCACTTATTGATACCGCCGACTGGGCGACTGGAACGCAAGGAAAAATTGGCATCGGCATGCCCGGTCTTATGGACAGACATACCGGAAAATTACTGTCATCTAACGTGCCTTGCCTCACAGGACGCCAGGTGATGAACGATCTGGCCCACCGCCTCAATCGTTCGGTTGAACTGGACAATGACTGCTGCTGTTTTGCACTCTCGGAAGCCCATACCCAGCAGGCTCGCCAGTTCTCCCGAATTTTTGGTGCCATTATTGGCACCGGCATGGGTGGAGGGTTAGTCATTGACGGTCAGTTGTATCGGGGTCGCAACCGAATGGCCAGTGAGTTCGGCCATTTACCGCTTCCGGCAACGTTTATGCGTCGTTATCACTTGCCGGAGTTGAAGTGCGGCTGTGGCTTACAAGGGTGTCTGGAACGCTATCAATCCGGTCCTGGTTTACTGTGGCTCCACAAACACTTCAGTGGAGAACAACTCAAAATGGAGACCCTGCTGGAGCATTATCGTCATGGCAATGCCAGCGCCGTTACAACCATAGAAGCATGGATTGATATGTTGGGTTGTACGCTGGCGCAATTGCAGTTGATTCTGGATGTCGATGCTTTTGTTCTCGGCGGTGGAGTTTCCAACATCGAGGAAATTTATACGTTGCTGCCGCAGGCCATGTCACGTTACTTGTTCCCGGGATTAGAGCCTGCCCGCGTATTCCCGGCCATCCATGGTGCATCCAGCGGGGTTCGCGGTGCCGCATTGCTGCTGGTTGAACAGGGTACGCTGACCCACTAAAACACTGCTGGCGAGAAAATCTCGCCAGCAGTTTCAGTTATTCATCCGCAATCACCACATCCACCCCAAGCTGGATTAACGTCCGGTGATAATTTTCAGGGATACCGCTGTCGGTAATCACCCGGTCAATCCCGCTGATTTCGCTAATCATACAGAAACTTTTGCGGCCAAACTTGCTGGAGTCAGCGACTACCGTGACCTCCTGTGCAACCTCACACATTACCTGATTCAGATGCGCTTCTCCCGGATGTGGCGTGGTTATCCCTGCTTCCAGGCAGAATCCATCAACGCCCAAAAAAAGCTTATCAAACCGGTATTGTCTGAGCTGGTGTTCTGCTGAAGGGCCATACAATGAATAGACGCTTTGCCTGACGTTCCCTCCCAGGATCATGACGTCTACGCGCTCAAAATTCGCCAGCTCCCACGCAATGTTGAGCGCATTGGTCATCACCACCAGATCGCGGCGATTCTTTAGCATTGGAGGAATGAGCGTGGTGGTCGAACCGGA
This sequence comes from Citrobacter sp. Cpo074, assembly GCF_030332745.1. Taxonomy (NCBI): domain Bacteria; kingdom Pseudomonadati; phylum Pseudomonadota; class Gammaproteobacteria; order Enterobacterales; family Enterobacteriaceae; genus Citrobacter; species Citrobacter sp. Cpo074. Next base: position 135,320 of record NZ_JAOWHG010000026.1, on the reverse strand, counting down.
ATCGAGGATTAACGTGTCACCATCTTTCACAAAGCTGGCTGCTTTTTCGGCAATACGCGTTTTCACATCGCGATTCAGCCGGTCCTTATCCTGCAAAGGCCGGTCAAGGGCAAAGTGCTGATTGAGAACCGCCCCGCCGTAGGAGCGCATGACGCATCCTTTCTGCTCCAGATAACGTAAGTCGTTGCGGATCGTGACCGATGACACACCAAAATGGACGCTCAGTGGCTCGACACGAACGCTACCCTGATCGCACAGCAGATCAATTATTTGCTCGCGACGTCTTAAGTTATCCAGCATTTCTATTGCTCCATCAAATATTCATGTTGTTTTGTTTTAGCGCTTTAGCACTTTCGTTTTCTTTTGAATATATTACATCAGAAGCAATAAGGTGAATTTGTGCGCACAGACTCAGCGTTTAATTTAACCAAAACTGACTATTTTCTTTCGTTTTAGCAAACCGAAACGAAGAAAACCGAAAAAATGAAAAGACTCAAAACGAGTAAGATGCGAGAAAGAGACGGGAAGCATGCAAAAAAACGAAAGCGAGCAACTAAAAAAGCTCGCTTATAGTTTGTTTTTGTTTAATTGAATGGGATCACATTTTTGAATTTTAGAGCGGGACTACTCAACAATGATCACTTCAACACCGCTGCGGCGTAGTTCCTGCAAACTTTCCTCTGGGATACCTTCATCAACAATGATGGTATGGATCCTCTGGGTATCAATGATCTTATGCAGGCTGGAGCGGTTAAACTTCGTCGAGTCGGTAACAACAATAATACGTTCAGCCACTTCACACATCCGACGGTTGAGACGCGCTTCATCTTCGTTGTGCGTGCTAACACCACGCTCTAAATCAATAGCATCAACGCCAAGAAACAGCATGTCGAAGTGATAATTTTGTAGCGACTGCTCAGCCTGATCGCCATAAAACGATTGTGACTGACGACGCAAATGACCGCCGGTCATCAGCAGCTCAACCCCTTCGGCTTCCAGTAGCGCATTGGCGACATTCATACCGTTGGTCATAGCAATGACATTAGTATGCTGGCGCATCAGGCGGGCAATTTCATAGGTCGTGGTACCGGAGTCAAGGATCACGCGGTGTCCCGGTTGAATCAACTCTGCGGCAGCTCTGGCAATACTGCGTTTTACTGCCGTATTAAGTGAACTCTTATCTTCAACAGAAGGCTCCACAACAGGTGCATTGCTTTCGCAAATCAGCGCTCCGCCATAGGCACGTACCGCAATCCCCTGCTTTTCCAGAAAAGCGAGGTCGTTGCGAATAGTGACCGTGGAGACGCCAAAAAATAAGGAGAGATCGTTAACCTGAACGCTTCCCTGCTGCCGTAACCGCTGGATGATCTGCTCACGTCTTTCGCTGGTGCCAATAACGCGCTTGTCTGCAGAGGACTCGGTGTTACTCATAAGAAATCCTTTAGTTGAACCTTTCGTTTTATTTCGTTTTGTCTATTAACGCCTTTCTTTTGCGCGAATGCAAGCCCCGCAAGCAGGGAAGAGCCGGACGAACTTACGCTGAAACCTTTCATTGTGTTTCTTTTGTGAAACAGATCGGAAAACTATTATCTTTCGTTTTATTTTTATAACACCATGATGCAGTATTAAATGAAACAAAACGAAAGATTGATGTCGCAGTAATCTGACCTGGAGAGGAAAGTGAAACATCTAACTAAAATGGTCGAGCAGCATAAACGGGGGAAGGCAAACGGGATTTATGCCGTTTGTTCCGCGCATCCAATCGTACTGGAAGCCGCAATACGCTACGCCCATGCAAACCATACACCGCTGTTGATCGAAGCAACCTCTAATCAGGTTGACCAGTTTGGTGGCTATACAGGTATGACACCAGCCGATTTTCGCAGTTTTGTCTGCCGATTAGCCGACTCGCTTGATTTTTCTCAGGATATGCTGATTCTCGGCGGAGACCATCTCGGGCCAAACCGTTGGCAAAATCTGCCTGCGGAACAGGCAATGGCCAATGCTGACGATCTGATCAAGAGCTATGTCGCCGCAGGCTTTAAAAAAATCCACCTCGATTGCAGCATGTCTTGTGCCAACGACCCGGTTCCACTGACGGATGAAATCGTCGCTGAGCGCGCCGCACGCCTGGCCAAAGTCGCCGAAGAAACCTGTATGGCACATTTTGGCGAGTCTGACCTGGTCTATGTGATTGGCACAGAAGTTCCGGTTCCTGGTGGCGCACACGAAGCGTTAACCGAACTGGCGGTAACAACGCCGGATGCCGCACGTGCAACGCTGCAGGCCCACTATCACGCCTTTGAAAAGCGCGGGCTGGAAGGTATATGGGCACGTATTATCGCCCTGGTCGTGCAACCTGGCGTTGAATTCGACCACACGCACATCATTGATTATCAACCGCAGAAAGCCGTGGCACTCAGCAAAATGGTGGAAGACTACGACACGCTGGTTTTTGAAGCGCATTCTACCGATTACCAAACGCCACAGTCCTTGCGCCAACTGGTGATAGACCACTTCGCTATTCTGAAAGTGGGACCCGCGCTTACCTTCGCCCTGCGCGAAGCGCTGTTTTCGTTAGCTGCCATTGAAGAAGAATTGCTGCCTGCAAAAGCCAGCTCAGGCCTGCGACATGTGCTGGAAAGCGTAATGCTTGATAGACCAGAGTACTGGCAGAGCCATTATCACGGTGATGGCAACGCACGCCGTCTGGCCCGTGGATACAGCTACTCTGATCGGGTTCGTTACTACTGGCCGGACAGCCAGATTGATGAAGCATTTGAACGTCTGGTACGTAACCTGGCGGACGACCCCATTCCACTACCGCTGATTAGCCAGTATTTACCCTTGCAGTACGTAAAAGTGCGCGAGGGAGATCTCAGCGCCACGCCGCGAGAACTCATCATTAACCATATTCAGGACATACTGCAGCAATATCACTGCGCCTGCCTGGGTGCTCCAGATCGTAACGCATAACAAAAAAGAGAAAAATACCATGCCAAACATTGTATTAAGTCGCATTGATGAACGTCTGATTCACGGTCAGGTTGGTGTGCAATGGGTCGGGTTTGCGGGGGCAAACCTGGTGCTGGTCGCTAATGATGAGGTGGCTGAAGATCCAGTGCAGCAAAACCTGATGGAAATGGTACTGGCAGAAGGGATCGCCGTACGCTTCTGGTCACTACAAAAAGTGATCGACAATATTCACCGTGCCGCCGATCGCCAGAAAATTCTGCTGGTCTGCAAATCGCCTGCGGATTTCTTCCGTCTGGTCGAAGGCGGTGTTCCTGTTAACCGTATCAACGTTGGCAATATGCACTACGCCAACGGCAAGCAACAAATCGCCAAAACGGTTTCTGTAGACGCTGCCGATATTACGGCGTTCAACGGGCTTAAAGCCGCTGGAGTGGAATGCTTCGTTCAGGGCGTTCCAACAGAACCCGCCCAGGACCTCTATAAACTTCTCTGAGGGATTCACAATGGAAATCAGTCTGTTGCAGGCTTTTGCGTTGGGTATTCTCGCCTTTATTGCAGGCCTGGATATGTTCAACGGGTTAACGCACATGCACCGCCCGGTTGTTCTCGGGCCGCTGGTCGGCCTGATTCTGGGCGACCTGCATACCGGTATTTTAACAGGTGGTACGCTGGAACTGGTGTGGATGGGTCTTGCCCCACTGGCGGGAGCTCAACCGCCAAACGTGATTATCGGCACTATCGTGGGAACCACGTTTGCCATAACGACCGGAGTGAAACCTGAAGTTGCCGTAGGTGTGGCGGTACCGTTCGCTGTAGCAGTACAGATGGGGATTACCTTCCTGTTCTCTGTGATGTCCGGGGTGATGGCTCGCTGCGATCGCATGGCAGCGAATGCCGATACCGCCGGGATTGAGAGGGTCAACTATCTGGCGTTGCTCGCGTTGGGGACCTTCTACTTCTTATGCGCGTTCCTGCCGATTTACTTTGGCGCGGAACATGCCAAAACCGCGATAGATGTTCTGCCGACGCGTCTGATTGACGGCCTGGGTGTGGCAGGCGGCATCATGCCAGCTATCGGCTTCGCCGTACTGCTGAAAATCATGATGAAAAACGTCTATATCCCCTACTTCATCCTGGGTTTTGTAGCCGCAGCCTGGCTCAAACTCCCTGTGCTGGCGATCGCCGCCGCAGCACTGGCAATGGCGCTGATCGATTTTCTGCGTAAATCACCTGAACCTACAGCTCCCGCAGCACAAAAAGAGGAATTCGAAGATGGCATCTAATCAAACTGCTCTGCCGAACGTTTCCGAAACCGAAGAAACGCTGCTGTCCGGCACCAATGAAAACGTCTACGAAGACCAGAATATCGGTGCCGAGCTGACGAAAAAAGATATCAACCGTGTTGCCTGGCGTTCAATGCTGTTGCAGGCCTCTTTTAACTACGAACGTATGCAGGCATCAGGATGGCTGTACGGCCTGTTACCTGCTCTGAAAAAGATCCATACCAATAAGCGCGATCTGGCGCGTTCGATGAAAGGCCATATGGGCTTCTTCAACACGCACCCGTTCCTGGTCACGTTTGTTATCGGGATTATCCTGGCGATGGAACGCTCCAAGCAGGATGTGAACAGTATTCAAAGCACCAAGATTGCCGTGGGTGCGCCGCTTGGCGGTATCGGCGATGCCATGTTCTGGTTAACGTTACTGCCTATTTGCGGCGGTATCGGGGCCAGCCTGGCGCTGCAAGGCTCTATTCTTGGCGCAGTTGTCTTTATTGTTATGTTCAACGTGGTTCATCTTGGTCTGCGCTTTGGGCTGGCACACTATGCTTATCGAATGGGCGTTGCTGCCATTCCGCTGATTAAAGCTAACACCAAAAAGGTTGGACATGCGGCATCCATCGTTGGGATGACGGTGATTGGTGCGCTGGTAGCGACCTATGTTCGCCTGAGCACTACGCTGGAAATCACTGCTGGCGATGCGGTAGTGAAACTGCAAACAGACGTGATAGACAAGCTGATGCCTGCTTTTTTACCGCTGGTCTACACATTAACCATGTTCTGGCTGGTCCGCCGTGGCTGGAGTCCTCTGCGCCTTATCGCCATTACCGTGGTGCTCGGCGTCGTAGGTAAGTTCTGTCATTTCCTGTAAATATAAGGGGTTGTAGATGTTAGGTATTATTTTGACGGGTCATGGCGGGTTTGCCAGCGGAATGGAAAAAGCGATGAAACAGATTCTGGGTGAGCAGACTCAGTTCATTGCCATCGACTTTCCGGAAACCTCAACCACTGCCTTGCTCACCTCACAACTTGAACAGGCGGTGGGTGAACTGGATGCGCAGCAAGACATCGTGTTTCTGACTGATTTGTTGGGCGGAACACCATTTCGCGTCGCTTCCACACTAGCCATGCAAAGGCAAGGTACCGAAGTGATCACCGGTACCAATCTACAACTGCTACTGGAGATGGTGCTGGAGCGCGACGACCTGAGCAGCGAAGCGTTTCGTTTGCAGGCGCTGGAGTGCGGGCACCGGGGTTTAACCAGCCTGGTGGACGAGCTGGGACGCTGCCGTGAGGAAAAGCCCGTTGAGGAAGGGATATGACACTGCTACTGCGCGCCAGACGTCTACTGACCGAACAGGGCTGGCTGGACGATCATCAATTGCATGTTGAAGACGGTATCATTGCGGCAATTGAGCCAATTCCTTCCGGCGTTATGGTCCGGGATGCTGAACTGCTCTGTCCGGCATACATTGATACCCACGTACACGGGGGCGCGGGTGCCGATGTGATGGATGAAGCACCGGATACGCTCGACAAACTGGCGATGCACAAAGCGCGTGAAGGGGTAGCCAACTGGCTACCCACTACCGTCACCGCTCCATTACCGGATATTCACAAGGCGCTTGAGCGTATCGCCCATCGCTACCATTCCGGAGGGCCCGGCGCACAGGTGCTGGGCAGTTATCTTGAAGGCCCATACTTTACGCCGCAGAACAAAGGGGCGCACCCGCCTGAGCTTTTCAGAGAACTGGAACTCAGTGAACTGGATGAACTAATTGCGATTTCCCAGCAAACATTGCGCATCGTTGCGCTGGCACCAGAAAAACCCGGTGCATTGCAGGCCATCGAACATCTGAAGCAGCGCAACGTACGGGTGATGCTGGGACACAGCGCAGCGACCTGGGAACAAACCCGCGCGGCCTTTGACGCCGGCGCTGACGGACTGGTTCACTGCTACAACGGTATGACCGGCTTACATCATCGGGAGCCAGGCATGGTTGGCGCAGGATTAACCGACTCTCGCGCCTGGCTGGAACTTATCGCTGACGGACACCATGTCCACCCGGCGGCCATGAAGCTCTGCTGCTGTTGCGCCAAAGACAGGCTGGTGCTGATCACCGATGCCATGCAGGCTGCAGGAATGCCAGACGGGCGCTATACGCTCTGCGGTGAGGAAGTAGAAATGCACAGTGGTATTGTGCGTACCGCTTCCGGTGGCCTGGCTGGTAGCACGCTCTCGGTTGATGCCGCCGTACGTAATATGGTCAAGCTCACCGGGATAACGGCAGAAGAGGCAATTCATATGGCCTCTCTCCACCCCGCACGTCTGTTGGGTATCGATCGCCAACTGGGATCGCTAGCAGTGGGAAAACGGGCCGACGCGATCGCGCTTAATAGCGGGCTGCATTTACAACAGATCTGGATTCAGGGTCAGGCTCTCCCCCTTTGACCTTTCATTTTGTCTCGTGTTGGCCTGCGGTCTTCGATCGCAAGGCCTTTCTTTTCCTTTCGCTTGAGTAAATACCTAACCATCCTACAACAAGCCTACTTCTTATAGATCAATAAGATAACCACACCTTTCGTTCTCACGATCACAAATTTCGTTTTATTTCCTTTTGGATTATTGCTCTTTCGATTTCTTTCCTATAGATTTTAATCAATCGACAAGATGAACAAGTGAAACGAAACGAAAGATAGCGACATTCTCGCCAGCGTCTTATGTGGAATTTACAAGACTAAGGACTTAAGTTATGCCAGAAACCTATACCCCTGTTACCGCGGTAACGGGCACCTGGACCGAAGAAGAGATCCGTCAACAACCTGCCAGTTGGATCCGTTCCCTTACGAATATCGACAACATTCGATCTGCCATTGACAGCTTTCTCGCACCATTACTGCGCAAAAACGATCTGCGGATCATACTGACCGGGGCTGGAACATCAGCATTCATTGGCGACATCATCGCCCCCTGGCTGGCAAGCTATACCGGTAAAAACATCAGCGCTGTGCCGACCACCGATCTGGTCACCAATCCGATGGATTACCTGAATCCCGCACATCCGCTGCTGCTCATTTCTTTCGCTCGCTCAGGTAACAGCCCTGAAAGCGTTGCGGCAGTGGAACTGGCTAATCAGTTTGTGCCTGAGTGTTATCACCTGCCGATCACCTGCAACGAAGCAGGTAGCCTCTATCAAAACGCAGTTGCAAGCGACAATGCCTTTGCTCTGTTAATGCCCGCAGAGACACATGACCGTGGCTTCGCGATGACCAGCAGCATTACCACCATGATGGCCAGCTGCCTGGCAGTATTTGCCCCAGAGAAAATCAACAGCCAGACCTTCCGTGACGTGGCCGATCGGTGCCAGACGATTCTGACTTCGCTGGGCGATTTCAGCGACGGTGTATTTGGCAATGAACCCTGGAAACGGATCGTTTACCTCGGTAGCGGTGGATTACAGGGAGCAGCGCGGGAATCGGCACTGAAAGTCCTGGAGCTGACTGCAGGCAAACTGGCCGCATTCTATGACTCCCCGACAGGCTTTCGTCACGGTCCAAAGTCGCTGGTTGATAACGAAACGCTGGTAGTGGTCTTTGTTTCCAGCCATCCGTATACACGTCAATACGATCTCGATCTGCTGGCAGAGTTACGCCGCGATCGGCAGGCATTGCGGGTTGTCGCGATTGCCGCACAAACCCATGAGGTGATTGAAGCAGGCCCACATATTCTGCTGCCACCAGCACGCTCTTTCATCGATATGGAATTGGCGTTCTGCTTCCTGATCTACGCCCAGGTTTTTGCTTTGACGCAATCCATCAATATCGGCAATACACCGGATACGCCTTCTGCCAGCGGCACTGTGAACCGCGTTGTACAGGGCGTTGTTATTCATCCCTGGAACGCCTAAAAGGATCGTTTTATGAGCATTATTTCCACGAAATACCTCCTGCTGGATGCCCAAAAAAAGGGTTATGCCGTACCTGCCTTTAACATTCATAACGCCGAGACGATCCAGGCGATCCTTGAAGTGTGCTATGAAATGCAATCGCCGGTGATCCTGGCAGGAACGCCGGGTACCTTTAAGCATATCGCGCTGGAAGAGATCTACGCGCTGTGCAGCGCTTATTCCACCAGCTACGGTATACCGCTGGCGCTGCACCTCGATCACCATGAGTCGCTGGACGACATTCGTCGTAAAGTGAATGCAGGAGTGCGCAGCGCAATGATTGACGGCAGCCACTTTCCGTTTGAAGAAAACGTGAAGCTGGTGAAATCCGTTGTGGATTTTTGCCATGCCAAAGATTGCAGCGTGGAAGCTGAGCTGGGTCGCCTCGGTGGCGTAGAAGATGATATGAGTGTGGATGCAGAAAGCGCCTTCCTCACCGATCCACAAGAAGCTAAACGGTTTGTTGAGCGTACTGGCGTAGATAGCCTTGCTGTTGCCATCGGCACAGCACACGGTTTGTACACCAAGACGCCCAAAATCGATTTCCAGCGGCTGGGTGAAATTCGTGAGGTAGTCGACGTTCCGCTGGTGCTACATGGCGCAAGCGATGTCCCTGACGAATACGTCCGCCGCACGATCGAGCTTGGCGTTTGCAAAGTTAACGTCGCGACCGAACTGAAAATCGCTTTTGCCGATGCGGTCAAAGCGTGGTTTGCGGAGAATCCGCAGGGCAACGATCCTCGCTATTACATGCGGGTCGGTATGGATGCGATGAAAGAAGTGGTGCGTAGCAAAATCACTGTATGCGGGTCAGCAAACCGCTTATTAATCAGTGAAACTGCCGCTCAGTCTTAAGCACTGTGTTAGCTAATGGCCATACCCTTGTCGGTTTGGCCATCAGCAATCGGGCTTACTCTCCCTGCTGTTCCAGCGCGTGCTTATACAACGCATTCTTTTTCACGCCATGGATTTCAGCAGCCAGCGCGGCGGCCTTTTTCAGCGGCAGTTCTGCCTGCAATAAGGCCAGCGTACGCAGCGCATCAGCCGGGAGGTCATCTTCTTGCGCTTTATGCCCTTCGACAATCAGCACCATTTCGCCCTTACGACGGTTTTCATCTTCCTTGACCCACGCCAGCAGTTCGCCAACCGGTGCGCCGTGAATAGTTTCCCAGGTTTTGGTCAGCTCGCGCGCCAGTACCACGTAACGGGATTCGCCCCAGACGGCAACCATGTCTTCCAGGCTATCCAGCAAGCGGTGGGTAGATTCATAAAAAATAAGCGTACGTGGCTCGGCCTCAATGGCTTTCATCGCATCACGACGCCCTTTCGATTTGGCAGGCAGAAATCCTTCATAGCAAAAACGGTCTGAAGGTAGACCTGCAGCGCTCAGGGCAGCAATCGCCGCACAAGGACCTGGCAGGGGAACAACGCGGATCCCCGCTTCACGACAGGTACGCACCAGATGGTAGCCAGGATCGTTAATCAGCGGCGTTCCGGCATCGGAAACCAGCGCAATGTTTTGTCCTTCTTTGAGCTTCGCGACCAGCGTTTCAGCCTTTTGCTGCTCGTTATGGTCATGTAGCGCGAACAGACGCGCGTTAATCGCGAAGTGTTGTAACAATAATCCTGTATGACGAGTGTCTTCAGCGGCAATCAAATCAACGGCTTGTAAAACTTCGAGCGCTCGTTGGGTAATATCAGCCAAATTTCCTATAGGAGTAGGTACAATAAAGAGTTGGCCTTGAGAATTATCCGCCGATTCGTGTTGTTTCATTGTGTCGTCCGTATTGCCGATTTAATATTGAGCATTGAGTAAAAAAATATCACTGGATACAGTATGGTACCCTCAACATTTTCTCGTTTGAAAGCCGCACGCGCGCTACCAGTCATTCTGGCAGCACTGATTTTCGCAGGCTGTGGCACCCAGGCGCCAGACCAGAGTGCAGCCCATATGCAGGGCACTGCGCAGGCTGATTCCGGCTTTTATCTGCAACAAATGCAGCAAAGCTCAGATGATAGCAAGACCAACTGGCAATTACTCGCCATTCGTGCACTGCTGAAAGAAGGCAAGAGCCAGCAGGCTATCGAACTGTTTAACCAGCTACCGCAGAAGCTAAGCGATACCCAGCAGCGTGAGCAGTCACTGTTGGCCGTCGAGATTAAGCTCGCGCAGAAAGATGTCGCTGGCGCACAGGCCCTGCTGGATAAGTTAACTCCCGCCGATTTCGATCAAAACCAACAGGCACGCTACTGGCAGGCGCAAATCGACGTCAACCAGGGTCGCCCATCTCTGACGCTGCTGCGCGCCCTGATCGCGCAGGAACCGCTGCTGGCCGCGAATGCTAAGCAGAAAAATATGGACGCCACCTGGCAGGCGCTGTCGTCCATGACCCAGGAGCAAGCGCAAGCGCTGGTCATCAATGCTGATGAAAACGTGCTGCAAGGCTGGCTGGATCTCCAGCGCGTCTGGTTCGATAACCGTAACGATCCGGACATGATGAAAGCTGGTATTGCGGACTGGCAGAAACGTTATCCGCAAAACCCAGGAGCAAAACTGTTACCAACACAGTTGGTTAACGTGCAGAGCTTTAAGCCCGCCTCCACCAGCAAAATCGCCCTGCTGTTACCACTGAACGGTCAGGCCGCTGTATTTGGCCGTACTATTCAGCAAGGCTTTGAAGCTGCGAAAAACATGGGCACTCAACCTGTCGCAGCCCCTGTTGCTGTCGCACCTGCCGCAGTTCCAGCTGCCGCGACCACCACAGAACAGCCGCAAACGACTGACGGCGTTGCCAGCCCGTCTCAGGCGTCAGTAAGCGATCTGACCAACGAGACGCCGGCTCAGCCAGAAACCCCTGCTGTGCAGCCCGCAGCACCCGCTCAGCCAACAACCGCCAGCGCACCGGCGAATCCATCCGCTGAGCTGAAAATCTACGACACTTCATCACAGCCGCTGAACCAGATCCTGACTCAGGTTCAGCAGGATGGCGCCAGCATCGTGGTTGGCCCACTGTTGAAGAACAATGTTGAAGAGCTGATGAAAAGCAACACGCCATTGAACGTCCTGGCGCTTAACCAGCCGGAGTCGGTGAAAAATCTGCCGAACGTCTGCTACTTCGCCCTGTCGCCAGAAGATGAAGCGCGCGACGCCGCACGCCACATCCGCGATCAGGGAAAACAGACGCCGCTGTTGTTGATTCCACGGAGTTCATTAGGCGATCGCGTTGCCAACGCCTTTGCACAGGAATGGCAAAAACTGGGTGGCGGCGTGGTATTGCAGCAGAAGTTCGGCTCCACCGCTGAACTGAAAATGGGCGTCAACGGCGGCTCAGGGATTTCCCTGACAGGCAGCCCTGTGGCCTCCTCTGTGCCAGCCCAACCCGGCGTGACGATTGGCGGTCTGACCATCCCGGCAGCACCTACCGATGCGCAAATCACCGGCGGCAGCGGTCGTGTTGATGCCGTGTATATTCTGGCGACGCCGGAAGAAATTGCATTTATTAAGCCGATGATCGCCATGCGCAACGGCAGCCAGAGCGGAGCAACGCTGTACGCCAGTTCTCGTAGTGCGCAGGGCACTGCCGGCCCGGATTTCCGTCTGGAGATGGAAGGTTTGCAGTACAGCGAAATTCCGATGCTGGCAGGCGCTAATGCGCCTCTTATGCAGCAGGCGCTTGGCGCGGTTCGTAACGACTACTCGCTAGCGCGTATGTATGCCATGGGTGTCGATGCCTGGTCGCTTGCCAACCACTTCTCGCAAATGCGTCAGGTGCAGGGTTTCGAAATTAACGGCAATACCGGGGCCTTAACCGCAACGCAGGATTGTGTGATTAACAGGAAGTTATCATGGCTCAAATACCAGCAAGGACAAGTCGTCCCCGCCAGTTAACGAGTAAACAGACCGGTGACGCGTGGGAATCCACCGCGCGTGACTGGCTGCTGAGCAAGGGACTGCATTTTATCGCCGCCAACGTGCGTGAACGTGGTGGCGAAATCGACCTGATAATGCGTGAAGGCAACACCACCGTATTTGTTGAGGTTCGCTACCGACGCTCAGCACAGTTCGGCGGTGCGGCGGCGAGTGTGACCCGGAGCAAACAACACAAATTATTACAGACCGCCCGCTTGTGGCTTGCGCGCCACAATGGGAGTTTTGATACTGTGGATTGCCGGTTCGATGTGTTAGCCTTCACCGGAAATGATGTTGAGTGGTTTAAGGACGCGTTCAACGACCGCTCATAGTTGAAGATTCAGAGCCTGGTTCTTAAGGATTAGCGTGTTAGATAGAATTAAAGTCTGCTTTACAGAAAGCATTCAAACTCAGATAGCTGCGGCTGAAGCACTTCCGGATGCAATCTCCCGTGCCGCCATGACGCTGGTTCAGTCCCTGCTCAATGGCAACAAAATTCTCTGTTGTGGTAATGGGACGTCCGCTGCCAACGCACAGCATTTTGCTGCCAGCATGATCAATCGTTTTGAAACAGAACGCCCAAGTTTACCTGCGATTGCACTAAACACTGATAATGTGGTCTTAACTGCGATTGCCAACGATCGCCTGCACGACGAAGTTTATGCAAAACAAGTCCGTGCGCTGGGACATGCAGGTGATGTTCTGCTGGCAATCTCTACGCGTGGTAATAGCCGCGATATCGTAAAAGCCGTTGAAGCCGCCGTGACACGCGACATGACAATCGTCGCGCTGACCGGGTATGACGGAGGGGAACTGGCCGGATTGCTGGGGCCACAGGATGTTGAAATCCGTATTCCCTCACACCACAGCGCCCGCGTTCAGGAAATGCACATGCTGACGGTCAACTGCCTTTGCGATCTTATCGATAACACGCTTTTCCCTCACCAGGATGATTAAGGAGTACACATGAAGGCATTTTCGCCGCTTGCTGTGATTATCGCTGCACTGCTGCTGCAAGGCTGTGTCGCTGCCGCCGTTGTTGGAACTGCAGCTGTCGGGACTAAAGCCGCGACGGATCCTCGTAGTGTCGGCACCCAGGTTGATGACAGTACCCTGGAATTACGCGTCAATACGGCATTGTCGAAAGATGCCCAGATCAAGAAAGAAGCGCGAATCAACGTGAGCGCATATCAGGGTAAAGTGCTGCTGGTCGGCCAGTCGCCGAATAGCGAACTGTCTGCGCGAGCAAAACAGATTGCGATGGGCGTAGAAGGTACGACTGAGGTCTTTAATGAGATCCGTCAGGGCCAGCCAATCGGTCTGGGCGATGCGTCCAACGATACCTGGATAACCACCAAAGTACGTTCCCAGTTACTGACCAGCGATCAGGTGAAATCCTCTAATGTGAAAGTAACGACTGAGAACGGAGAAGTGTTCCTGTTAGGTCTGGTGACCGAGCGTGAAGCGAAGGCGGCGGCGGATATCGCCAGCCGGGTAAGCGGCGTGAAACGCGTCACGACAGCCTTTACGTTTATTAAGTAACACGCCTGTAGATGGCATCTTATCCGTCCTACAGAACGTAATCGTTTGTAGGCCGGATAAGCGTCAGCGCCATTCGGCATTTTTTTATTTAGCCCTTTCGCGTAGCTCGGAAGAGGTCAGGATCGAAACCCCTTCATGCCCAGGCGCCAGCGCTTCTACCAGCATTGCCCGAGCAACATCGCGCGCTTCAATCGACTTCCAGTTACCCGGCAGCAGCCTGAACAACGGCGCTAAAAACATCTCATTCGTCCGCTGTTTGTCCCTATCACCCAGTAGCATTGAAGGCCGGACAATCGTCAGCCGTGGCCAATTCTGCGCGATCAGCGCCTGCTCCATTTCACCTTTCACCCGATTATAAAAAAACGGTGAATTCGCATTGGCGCCCATCGAACTCACCGCCAGCATATGCTGGGCGCCTAACCTACGTCCCGTCAGGGCCGTATCTACCACCAGCGTATAGTCAGCATGGATAAACGCCTCTTTGCTGCCCGCTTCACGCCGGGTAGTCCCCAAACAACAAAAGACAATATCGACCGGATCGGTGACCTGTGCCAGAGCATCGGTTAGCTGCGGATCATGGGGGTTATAGATACCAACCGTATCTGCCAGCGGTCGACGCGTTGGTGCCGTGATGGCATTGACCCGGGGTTCATTGAGCAGCATACGCAGCAAATGTCCGCCCACCAGCCCCGTGGCTCCCGTTATTAACACCTGACTCATCGCTTATCTTCCCCAGGTCTTCAATCACTGTTCTAACTATAGATCACGTAACCAATGCATCTTTTTACCAAAGCCCAGCGTGTTGTCCGTGAATTTGACTTCATCCAGTCGAATCTCCCATACGGGCGCTGGCAGCATTCTGGCAACGGGGAAACGACGGTTGTAGACTTTACGCGCGTCTTCGCTCTCCTGCCCTTCAAGACGCCGGATTTCCCCTTTAAACTGTACGCCCCGAATCAGAGCGACGGTTTTAGGCTGACCGTTTACCGTACCGGCAATCGGCGCGCGGGGTCCGGACATCTGCGCATGGCGCGTTTTCTCTTCGGTCAGCACATAGAACACCATCTTCTGCGCATCAAACAGGTAAAACGCATTGGCGCACCACAATTCACCTTCATGGTGTACGCACCAGGTCACGACATGCTGTTTTGCCAGCCAGCGAGACACCGCAGTCAGTGTTTCCATTTCTGTTCTCTTTTATACTGTAGGCCTGAAAATTATCACGTCGATGGTAACAATGACACCCTGGTATCTGTACCTGATCCGTACCGCTGACAACGCCTTATACACCGGAATAACCACCGATGTGCAGCGTCGCTATAAGCAGCATCAAAGTGGGAAAGGCGCGAAGGCGCTACGCGGAAAGGGGGAACTCACGTTGGCATTTGCGGCGCAGGTCGGCGACCGTTCGCTGGCCCTGCGCATAGAGTATCGCGTTAAACAGCTCACCAAGCGGCAGAAAGAGCGCCTTGTCGAAGGCGAAGGGTTTGAGGCGCTACTAAGCAGCCTGCAAACCCCGGAAGCTTAAAAGCGATTGAAGTGGTCGTGGTATTCCACAAGTCCCGTCACGCCATCCAGCGCATCGTCCGCCAGGCGATGAACCTGGAACGCGCTTTCGGTGCCCGGCCAGCGGCAACGCAGGTCATGATGGGCCGCCAGCTCAAAGCCAAAGCGGCTGTACAGGGCCGGATCCCCCAGCGTAACCACCGCTGCGTAGCCAAACTCGTTCAGTGAATCGAGTCCTTCATAGACCAGCTGACGCGCCAGGCCCTGCCCCCGGTAGTTTTCATCCACCGCGAGCGGCGCCATGCCGACCCATTGCAGATCTTCACCCTGAACATCGACTGGGCTGAACGCGACGTAACCCACTACCTGACCTTCGTCATCGGTAGCAACCAGACCCAGCGTTAAGAAACCATCTTCACGCAGGTCGTGCACTAATTTCGCTTCCGCATCGCTCTCAAATGAACGGCGCAGCAGCGCATCAATACCAGGGGCATCAATGGGAATTTCAACTCGAATCAGCATGGCTCACCTACCGAGGTCTGTTTGGTTTCTGGCGACGTTTTCATCCCCGCCTCAACAAAATCCGCCAACTGCATCAGCATGACGCGCAACGCTTTAGGCATCTGCTCCAGTTCGATGGCATCCATCAGATTTTTTACGTATAGCCCTAATTCTGTATCACCTTCAATCACCAGACGACGCTGGAAGAAAAGCGTATCCGGATCCTGCTTGCGGGCCACGATCATCAGCAGATCGCTGGCATCGGCGCTAAAACTCACATCCGCATCTGCATTCTGGCTGACGATAAGTTTATCGTTCTCAACAGAGGTATACCATTTGAGGTCAATGTCACGCACATGAATGCTCAGCCAGCGACCTTCGAGAAACTCCAGCTCCCCATCGGCCAGCGCCTGACTAAACTGCCAGCTCAGGACCTGCTCCAGAACCTGGCGCTTCAGCGCAAAGGGCGTCAGTTTAACTGGTACACTCATCAGAGAAGGACCAAATTGTACTAAGCGTGAACGCAGTTTATCCAACACGAGCTTTACTCCCTGTTTCAATAGTCCTGCTATTTTGCCATATCAAATAAACGACATAGCGGCATAAATCAACAATTCGATGCGAAATTGTTACCTCTTTATTGGTGTCACCAATACGACTTTAACTGCCTCAAATCAAAAATTGTCTCAGCAAGGTTAACTAAAATCCCCATTCGTTAACATTTCTGCGCCCATCACGGCGCAACGTTCAGGATAAATTATGGAGCTGCTCTGCCCTGCCGGAAACCTACCGGCGCTTAAGGCGGCCATCGAGAACGGCGCTGATGCTGTCTACATCGGGCTGAAAGATGATACCAACGCCCGTCATTTCGCCGGCCTTAATTTTACCGAGAAAAAATTGCAGGAAGCGGTGAGTTTTGTCCATCAGCACCGCCGTAAGCTGCACATTGCGATTAACACCTTTGCGCACCCGGATGGTTACGCGCGCTGGCAACGTGCCGTTGATATGGCAGCGCAACTGGGTGCAGACGCGCTGATCCTTGCCGACCTCGCCATGCTTGAGTATGCCGCAGAGCGCTACCCGCATATTGAGCGCCATGTCTCTGTTCAGGCATCTGCAACCAATGAAGAGGCAATTAATTTCTATCATCGCAACTTTGACGTCGCCCGCGTGGTGCTGCCGCGCGTGCTATCTATTCATCAGGTGAAACAGCTCGCTCGCGTCACGCCAGTTCCCCTGGAAGTGTTCGCCTTCGGTAGCCTGTGCATTATGGCGGAAGGCCGTTGCTATCTTTCGTCCTATCTGACGGGTGAGTCTCCTAACACGGTTGGTGCCTGCTCGCCTGCTCGTTTTGTCCGCTGGCAACAGACCCAACAAGGGCTGGAATCCCGTCTTAATGAAGTGCTGATCGACCGCTATCAGGACGGGGAAAACGCCGGTTATCCGACGCTATGCAAAGGCCGCTATCTGGTTGACGGCGAGCGTTACCATGCGCTGGAAGAACCCACCAGCCTGAACACGCTGGAGCTGCTGCCGGAACTACTGGCAGCCAATATTGCCTCGGTGAAAATCGAAGGTCGTCAGCGCAGCCCGGCCTATGTCAGTCAGGTGGCGAAAGTGTGGCGTCAGGCGATCGACCGCTGTATGGCCGACCCGCAAAACTACGTCCCGCAGGCCGCGTGGATGGAAACGCTCGGTTCAATGTCCGAAGGCACACAGACCACGCTTGGCGCGTATCACCGTAAATGGCAGTGAGAGAAGCAATGAAATATTCCTTAGGGCCGGTGCTGTGGTACTGGCCGAAAGAAACGCTGGAAGATTTTTATCAGCAGGCTGCCGTAAGCCAGGCCGACGTTATCTATCTTGGTGAAGCGGTATGCAGTAAACGCCGCGCCACCAAAGTGGGCGACTGGCTCGATATGGCGAAATCGCTCGCTGGCAGCGGTAAACAGGTTGTGCTGTCAACACTGGCGCTGGTGCAGGCCTCTTCTGAACTGGGAGAGCTGAAGCGCTATGTCGAAAACGGTGACTTCCTGCTGGAAGCCAGCGATCTCGGCGTAGTAAACATGTGCGCCGAGCGTAAGCTGCCGTTTGTCGCCGGGCATGCGCTCAACTGCTACAACGCGGTTACCCTGCGTATCCTGCTCAAACAAGGCATGGTGCGCTGGTGTATGCCGGTAGAGCTTTCCCGCGACTGGCTGGCAAACCTGCTCAACCAGTGTGATGAGCTGGGTATTCGCAATCAGTTTGAAGTTGAGGTGCTGAGCTACGGGCATCTGCCGCTGGCGTACTCTGCCCGCTGCTTTACCGCGCGCTCTGAAGACCGTCCAAAAGACGAGTGTGAAACCTGCTGCATCAAATATCCGAACGGGCGCGATGTGCTGTCGCAGGAGAATCAGCAGGTCTTTGTCCTCAACGGGATCCAGACCATGAGCGGTTATGTTTACAACCTCGGCAACGAACTGACATCGATGCAGGGGCTGGTTGATATTGTGCGTCTGTCCCCTTCAGGCACTGAAACATTCGCCATGCTCGACGCCTTCCGCGCCAATGAAAATGGCAGTGCCCCATTACCGCTTGCCGCCCACAGTGACTGTAACGGCTACTGGAAGCGACTGGCTGGACTGGAGCTGCAGGCCTAGCCGGATACGGCATAAATGCCTTATCGGGCCTACAAATAGCGATCCCGTAGGCCCGATAAGCGCAGCGCCATCGGGCATGTTATATTCGATGCCCGCCGTATAAAGCTCACTTTGTTAACAACATTCGCTAATCTTTAATGCAGAATTAAAAGATTAACCGGTAACAAAGTGAGCCGTTATGACTGACAAAACTATTCCGTTCTCGGTGCTGGATCTGGCGCCGATCCCTGAAGGATCTTCGGCAAAAGAGGCATTCACACACTCGCTTGATCTTGCTCAACTGGCCGAAAAACGCGGTTACCACCGCTATTGGCTGGCGGAACATCACAACATGACCGGCATCGCCAGCGCAGCAACCTCAGTGCTGATTGGTTATCTGGCTGCCAATACCACCACGCTGCATCTCGGGTCTGGCGGCGTGATGCTGCCTAACCATTCGCCGCTGGTGATCGCCGAGCAGTTCGGTACCCTGAACACGCTATATCCGGGACGAATCGATCTCGGGCTTGGTCGCGCACCGGGCAGCGATCAACCAACCATGCGCGCACTGCGCCGCCATATGAGCGGTGATATCGATAACTTCCCACGCGACGTCGCTGAACTGGTGGACTGGTTCGACGCCCGCGATCCTAATCCCCATGTACGCCCGGTTCCCGGCTACGGCGAGCAGATCCCGGTCTGGTTATTAGGCTCCAGCCTGTACAGTGCACAACTGGCGGCCCAGCTTGGTCTGCCGTTTGCCTTCGCCTCGCACTTTGCCCCGGATATGCTGCATCAGGCGCTGCATTTGTATCGTACCCAGTTCAAACCCTCGGCGCGGCTGGCAAAACCGTATGCGATGGTGTGCATCAACATTATTGCCGCCGACAGCAATCGCGACGCCGAGTTTCTTTTCACCTCCATGCAGCAGGCATTTGTGAAGCTGCGTCGTGGCGAAACCGGCCAGCTACCGCCGCCGGTAGAGAATATGCATCAGCTGTGGTCCGCTTCTGAGCAGTACGGCGTACAACAGGCGCTAAGCATGTCGCTGGTCGGTGATAAGGCAAAAGTGCGGCATGGTCTCGACGCCATTTTGCGTGAAACCCAGGCTGATGAGATTATGGTTAACGGCCAGATTTTTGATCATCAGGCACGTCTACATTCGTTTGATTTGGCGATGGATGTGAAGCAGGAATTATTGGGGTAGTACTATTTGTGCCGGATGGCGGCTGCGCCTTATCCGGCCTACTCAATCTCTTTAGGCCCGGTAAGCGTAGCGCCACCGGGCAATTGTTCTACTGGTATACAGGCAACAGATTCACGCTCGAGAGAATATGGATAACCGCGTTGCCGATACCGAATACCAGGATCAGCGCAATCATCGGCTTACCGCCCCAGACACGGAATTTCGGGCTACCGAAACGCTCGCGGGATTTACGTGCCAGCAGCGCCGGAACAATGGCGGCCCAGATGGTTGCCGCGAGTCCTGCATAGCCAATGGCGTACAGAAAACCGTTCGGCCACAGCAAGCCACCGATAATTGGTGGGACAAACGTCAGCAATGCCGTTTTGAAACGTCCCATTGCCGAGTCATCAAAGCCAAACAGATCCGCCAGATAGTCAAACAGACCGAGCGTAACGCCGAGGAATGAACTCGCCACCGCAAAGTTGGAGAACACCACCAGCAGCAGATCCAGACTGCGGCTGTTTAGTACACCGCTCAGCGCCTGTACCAGCACATCAATGTTACCGCCCTGCTGCGCAATACCGATAAACTCCGGACGCGGAATGTTACCCATCGTCCCCAGCAACCACACGGTATACAGCACCAGCGCCAGCAGCGTGCCGTACACCAGACACTTAACGATGGTCTTCGGATCTTTGCCGTAGTACTTCATCAGGCTCGGGACGTTGCCGTGATAGCCGAATGAGGCCAGACAGAACGGCAGCGTCATCAGCAGGTACGGCGTATACGAAGCATTGCTTTCCGCCACGTTAAACAACGTTGTGGGCTGAACGTGTCCCAATAAGCTGCCGAAGGTCAGGAAAAAGGTAATCACCTTCGCGCCCAGCACAATTGCCGTCATGCGGCTAACCGCTTTGGTACTTAACCACACCACAAACGCCACCAGCAACGCAAAGCCAAGACCTGCCGCACGCGCCGGAACGTTCAACGACATCTCGGAGAAGGTGTGATGCAGGATCGAACCGCTCGCCGAGATATACGCGTAGGTCAGAATATAGAGAACGAAAGCAATCGAGATGCCGTTCACCACGTTCCAGCCTTTGCCCAGCAGATCTTTCGTGATGGTGTCAAAGCTGGAACCAATACGGTAATTGAGGTTAGCTTCAAGGATCATCAGCCCGGAGTGCAGCATGCAGAACCAGGTGAAGATCAGCGCTGCCATTGACCAGAAGAACCACGCCCCGGACATGACCACTGGCAGGGAAAACATCCCCGCGCCAATAATGGTGCCGCCGATGATCACCACGCCGCCGAGCAGCGAAGGTGACGTTTGGGTGGTGGTTAGTGTTGCCATTTAGCCATCTCTCCAGTCATTTATATTGTGACTACATCTCAATGCGCTGCACTGTACCAGTACACGAGTACAATTGAAATAAAAAAAGCCCCGATTGTTGAGATCGGGGCCGTATATTTTACTTTACAGCTATAAAGCTAAAAGGCTTATGCATCACCGCCGAAACGACGACGACCAGCAGAGTCATCACGACGCGGAGCAGAAGAATCGTCACGACGCGGACCACGGTTGCCTTCACGACGTTCGCCGCTGAAACGACGACCATCACCACGACCGCCTTCACGACGTTCACCGCTAAAGTTACGACCTTCACCGCGACCGCCTTCACGACGCTCACCGCTGAAACGACCACCGCCACGACGCTCACCACCGGTGTGCGGAACCGCATCGCCAACCAGCTGCATGTTCATCGGCTTGTTCAGGATGCGAGTACGGGTAAAGTGCTGCAGCACGTCGCCCGGCATACCTTTCGGCAGTTCGATGGTGGAGTGGGAAGCAAACAGCTTGATGTTACCGATGTAACGGCTGCTGATATCACCTTCGTTAGCAATCGCACCAACGATATGACGAACTTCAACACCGTCATCACGGCCCACTTCAATGCGGTACAGCTGCATGTCACCAACATCACGACGTTCACGACGCGGACGGTCTTCACCACCACGGTCATTACGGTCACGAGGGCCACGATCGTTGCGGTCGCGCGGACCACGGTCATCACGGTCGCGGAATTCGCGTTTCGGACGCATCGGCGCATCTGGCGGCAGGATCAGAGGACGTTCGCCCTGAGCCATTTTCAGCAGTGCAGCTGCCAGCGTTTCGATATCCAGCTCTTCTTCCGGCTGCATTTTCGCCAGCAGAGCACGGTACTGATCCAGATCGCTGCTTTCCAGCTGCTGCTGAACTTTAGCAGCGAATTTTTCCAGACGGCGTTTGCCCAGCAGATCTGCGTTCGGCAGTTCTACTTCCGGAATAGTCAGCTTCATGGTGCGTTCGATGTTACGCAGCAGACGACGCTCGCGGTTCTCAACGAACAGCAGCGCACGACCCGCACGACCCGCACGACCGGTACGGCCGATACGGTGAACGTAAGACTCGGAATCCATCGGGATGTCGTAGTTAACAACCAGGCTGATACGCTCAACGTCCAGGCCACGGGCCGCAACGTCGGTTGCAATCAGAATATCCAGGCGGCCATCTTTCAGACGCTCGAGAGTCTGCTCACGCAGGGACTGGTTCATGTCACCGTTCAGTGCAGCGCTGCTATAACCGCTACGCTCCAGCGCTTCTGCTACTTCCAGGGTCGCATTTTTGGTACGTACGAAGATAATCGCCGCATCAAAGTCTTCTGCTTCCAGGAAACGCACCAGCGCTTCATTTTTACGCATGCCCCACACAGTCCAGTAGCTCTGGCTGATGTCAGGACGGGTAGTAACGCTGGACTGAATACGTACTTCCTGCGGCTCTTTCATAAAGCGGCGGGTAATACGACGAATCGCTTCCGGCATGGTTGCAGAGAACAGAGCGGTCTGATGACCTTCCGGGATCTGCGCCATGATGGTTTCAACGTCTTCGATGAAGCCCATACGCAGCATTTCGTCAGCTTCGTCCAGTACCAGACCGCTCAGTTTGGAGAGGTCCAGAGTACCGCGCTTCAGGTGATCCAGCAGACGACCCGGCGTACCGACGACGATCTGTGGCCCCTGACGCAGGGCACGTAATTGCACGTCATAACGCTGGCCGCCGTACAGGGCAACCACGTTCACGCCGCGCATGTGTTTAGAGAAATCCGTCATGGCTTCTGCTACCTGAACCGCCAGTTCGCGGGTCGGTGCCAGCACCAGAATCTGAGGTGCCTTCAGCTCAGGATCAAGATTGTTGAGCAGCGGTAAAGAGAACGCTGCAGTTTTGCCGCTACCTGTCTGGGCCATACCCAGAACATCGCGGCCGCCCAGCAGATGCGGAATGCACTCTGCCTGGATTGGAGATGGTTTTTCGTAACCCAGATCGTTAAGGGCTTCAAGGATAGGAGCCTTCAGGCCCAGATCTGCAAAAGTGGTTTCGAATTCAGCCATGTAGTACGTGTGCCTCAAAATTAATGGCGGCCAGTCTACATAACTCATCATGAAATTGATCTGCAATTTTCATTGAAAAGTGTGAACCGGCTCAAAGTAGGTGTATTAACGAACAACAACGCCCTCACCCGTGAAGGTGATGGCAATCAAAAAAGATTACGGGCTGATGTGTACGTCAGCTATTGCTGGTCCGATTCTGCCAGGTCATCTTGGTCCTGGCCCAGGAGCGATAATTCCAACAATGCGTATCGGTGCTCAACAAAGTTATGAACGTTGTTAGCCACCGCCAGTTTGAACAATGCCGTAGCGTTGTCCAAATCCCCCAGACTTAGGTAGTACTTACCTAAATAGAAGTTGGTTTCACTGAGATGCTCAGCGAGCGAGGTGTTATCCGTTGCGTCCGCCTTCAGGCGTTCCATCAGCGTTGCTTCGCTAATGTTGCCCAGGTAGAACTCGACAATGTTCCATCCCCATTGCTCTTTATCCGATTTCTCAAAGCGTTGCTTCAACGCTTCTTTAGCCTGCTTCTCATCGAGCTTCTGCTCGGCAAGATAAAGCCACAGACTACGGAAAGGATCATTGGGATCGTCTTGATAAAACGCTAGCAGATCATCTTGCGCTAACTTGTCGCGACCGCCGTAATACAATGCGATACCGCGATTTAAGTGCGCGTAGTTGTAAGTTGGATCAAGCTCAAGTACAGAATCAAACGCTTCATAGGCAGCATCAAAATTGCCTGCCTGCGTTAAATATATACCTAAGTAATTGAATACTTCAGGCATATCTGGTCGGATTGCCAGCGCTTGTGAAAAATCATTTCGCGCCAATGCCCTCAGACCGAGACTATCATACAACACTCCGCGCTCATATAAAAGCTGTGCGCGTTCGTCATCGGTTAAAGCCCGACTGGCAAGAATTTGTTCCATACGTGCCAGAATCACTTCCTGCTGCAAAGTCGGTTGCAATGGTACTGCGAGGACTTCACTCTTTCGCCAGGCGGAATTACTGCATCCAGCCAGCGTGAGTGCTGTCGCAACGAAACACCAGCGCAAAAAAGGCTTCATTTCCCACTCCCGAAGACAACGATTGAATGAACGTCCAGGTTCCCCGGTTGCTAACAAGGCATCCTGCCGGGTTAAAGGCCCTCCGCTTTCACGGAGGGCAATGGCAACCTTACTCGCCCTGGCTTGCCGGAGCTTCCGGTTCGCCTGCAGGCTGAGACTGCTCAGTTGCTTCTTTAATGCTCAGACGTACACGGCCCTGGCGATCAACTTCCAGAACTTTGACCGGTACTTCCTGGCCCATCTGCAGGTAGTCGGTCACTTTCTCAACGCGCTTGTCAGCGATCTGAGAGATGTGTACCAGACCTTCTTTACCGCCACCGATGGCAACGAATGCGCCAAAGTCAACGATACGGGTCACTTTACCATTGTAGATACGGCCTACTTCGATCTCTGCGGTGATCTCTTCGATACGACGGATAGCATATTTCGCTTTCTCACCGTCGGTCGCAGCAATCTTCACGGTACCATCATCTTCGATTTCAATGGTGGTGCCGGTTTCTTCGGTCAGAGCACGGATAACAGAGCCGCCTTTACCGATAACGTCTTTGATCTTGTCCGGGCTGATCTTGATAGTGTGGATACGCGGAGCGAACTGAGAAATATCGCCACGCGGAGCGTTGATCGCTTGTTCCATCACACCCAGGATGTGCAGACGCGCACCTTTAGCCTGGTTCAGCGCAACCTGCATGATTTCTTTGGTGATACCTTCAATTTTGATATCCATCTGCAGTGCAGAGATACCGTCGCGGGAACCCGCCACTTTGAAGTCCATATCGCCCAGGTGGTCTTCGTCGCCCAGGATGTCAGACAGAACAACAAAGTTGTCGCCTTCTTTCACCAGACCCATCGCGATACCCGCAACGGCTGCTTTGATCGGCACGCCTGCGTCCATCAGCGCCAGGGAAGCACCACATACGGAAGCCATGGAAGAAGAACCGTTAGATTCGGTGATTTCAGAAACCACACGTACGGTGTACGGGAATTTATCCAGTTCCGGCATTACTGCCAGTACGCCACGCTTCGCCAGACGGCCGTGACCAATCTCACGACGCTTCGGAGAACCGACCATACCGGTTTCACCTACGCAGTACGGAGGGAAGTTGTAGTGGAACAGGAAGTTGTCAGTACGCTCGCCCATCAGTTCGTCGAGGTTCTGCGCATCACGAGTGGTGCCCAGGGTCGCAGTAACCAGCGCCTGAGTTTCGCCACGGGTGAACAGTGCGGAACCGTGGGTACGCGGCAGAACGCCAGTACGCACGTCCAGGCCACGGATCATGTCTTTTTCACGGCCATCGATGCGCGGCTCGCCTGCCAGTACGCGGCTACGAACAACGTTTTTCTCGATAGCGTGCAGGATTTCACCCAGTTCGTTAGCGTCCAGGGTTTCGTCTTCAGCCACCAGAGTCGCGATGGTTTCAGATTTGATCACGTCAACCTGAGCATAACGCTCTTGTTTGTCAGTGATACGGTAAGCATCGCTCAGGCGAGCTTCCGCCAGTGCGGCAACGCGTGCGTTCAGCGCTTCGTTGACGGCTTCTGGCTGCCAGTCCCAACGCGGTTTGCCAGCTTCTTTCGCCAGCTCGTTGATCGCCTGAATCACAACCTGCTGCTGTTCGTGACCGAACACAACAGCGCCCAGCATCTGATCTTCGCTCAGCAGTTCAGCTTCGGATTCAACCATCAGTACGGCTGCTTCAGTACCTGCAACAACCAGGTCCAGCTTGCTTTCTTTCAGTTCGTCCTGAGTCGGGTTCAGTACGTACTGGTCATTGATGTAACCAACACGTGCAGCACCGATCGGGCCGTTGAATGGGATACCAGACAGAGTCAGCGCAGCAGATGCACCAATCATTGCCACGATGTCCGGGTTAACCTGCGGGTTAACGGAAACAACGGTCGCGATAACCTGAACTTCGTTAACGAAGCCTTCCGGGAACAGCGGGCGAACCGGGCGGTCAATCAGACGCGCGATCAGGGTTTCGCCTTCGCTCGGACGGCCTTCACGACGGAAGAAGCTACCCGGGATACGGCCAGCAGCGTAGGTACGCTCCTGATAGTTAACGGTCAGCGGGAAAAAGTCCTGGCCTGGTTTCGCTTTTTTCTGACCAACAACGGTAACGAATACCGCGGTGTCATCCATGCTAACCATAACAGCGGCAGTCGCCTGACGCGCCATCATGCCGGTTTCCAGCGTAACGGTATGCTGACCGTACTGGAATTTACGAACGATCGGATTAAGCAAAATAATATCCTTTCTCTATTTTTTGACGGCACATTTTTGCGCCATCGTTAATACCCGATCTTCTGCGCATCCTCGCGACTAATGACAACCCTAACCCATAAGCATGAGTAAAGCCTCTCATTAGCCGCGCGAACCTCTGCAACGGAAGATCATTCATAGCAACAATACATTAGTTTCCAGCGAATTGCTGCCATCTGCTGGAAAAAAGGGGCCATGAAGGCCCCCTCTTTCTGAAACTCGAAAGAATTAGCGACGCAGGCCCAGACGCTCGATCAGCGCGGTGTAACGTGCAACATCTTTACGTTTCAGGTAGTCGAGCAGTTTACGACGCTGAGAAACCATGCGCAGCAGACCACGACGGCTGTGGTGATCTTTTTTGTGCTCTGCAAAGTGGCCCTGCAGGTGGTTAATCTGTGCAGTCAACAGAGCAACCTGAACATCGGTAGAACCGGTGTCGTTTGCATCACGACCAAACTCAGAAACGATTTTAGCGGTAGCTTCAGTACTTAGAGACATTTTAAAACTCCAAAGTGATAAGAATGAAAGGATGCCGATCTCTAATTCAGCTATCCCAGTGTATACACTTTATCCTTCAAACTGACTCTGCGTTGGCTGCGTCCGCTCACCTCAGTCACTTACCTAAGTAAGCTCCTGAGGATCCTCAGACTTGCCGCCTTGATGCAGCTCGAATGATTTTGTGTATACGCCACGCAGATTGTTAAACAATTCACGCGACGTTAAGCGGCAGTATTCTACTCGCAGCGCCCTTTTATCGCAAGACAGAGAGCGCTATGCAGGATACTCAACCACCAGGCGGCGGGGGGCGACACGACCTTCATCGTCCATCTCCCCCATGCCAATAAACTTGCCGTCATCGCCTTCCGTCACGCGTACCAGCCCTTCCAGCGGGGCGCCTGTCGTCCGTACCGGATTACCATTTTTAAAGTAAACCGACGATGTTAAAGGCAAATTAACAACAGGATAGTCCGATGCCGGACTGTCCATTGGCATCAGCAAAGGATCAAGCAGCTGAGCCGCCGGAATGTTCTGCTGTTCTGCCTGTTCGACCAGCTCACGCAGGTGTTCCAGCGTGACCATACGATCCACCGGATACTTGCTGACCGTCAAACGACGCAGATACGTTACGTGCGCGCCGCAGCCCAGCTTCTCACCGAGATCGTCAACGATGGTACGAATATAGGTGCCTTTGGAGCAGTGAACTTCCAGCTCCAGTTCGTTACCTTCATGACGGATAAACAGCAGCTCATAGACGGTAATCGGGCGCGCTTCACGCGGCACTTCAATGCCCTGACGCGCATATTCGTACAGCTTCTTACCCTGATACTTCAGCGCCGAATACATCGACGGAATCTGCTCGATATCGCCGCGGAAAGTCTCCAGCGCGCTCGCCAGTTGTTCTGCGGTGAAGGTTACCGGACGCTCCTGCACGATCTGCCCATCGGCATCGGAAGTGTCAGTACGCTGGCCCAGACGGGCAACCACGCGATAGCGTTTGTCAGAATCCAGCAAATACTGTGAAAACTTTGTCGCTTCACCAAGGCAGATAGGCAGCATGCCTGTCGCCAGCGGATCCAACGCGCCGGTATGTCCCGCGCGGTTGGCATTGTAGATGCGCTTTACTTTTTGCAGCACGTCATTGCTGGACATGCCCTGCGGCTTATCCAGCAGCAGGACACCATGAATATCGCGACCACGACGACGAGGACGACTCATCAGTCCTCCTTGCTGTCGTCCGCTGGGTTCACACGACGCTCATCGTCATGTTTCACCACGCTGGTCACCAGGTTGGACATGCGCATCCCTTCAACCAACGAGTTGTCGTAGAAGAAGGTCAGCTCAGGCACGATACGCAGACGCATTGCTTTACCCAGCAGAGAGCGGATAAAACCAGAGGCTTCCTGCAGTGCCTTAATGCCGTTTTTCACGGCAGCTTCGTCCTGATCGTTGAGGAAAGTCACGAATACTTTGGCATATGCCAGATCACGGGACATCTCAACACCCGATACGGTGGTCATCATGCCAACACGCGGGTCTTTGATTTCGCGTTGCAGGATGAGTGCGATTTCTTTCTGCATCTCCTGCGCGACACGCTGCGGGCGACCAAATTCTTTCGCCATAATAAATTCTCCAGACAAAAAAGGGGCATTCAGCCCCTTTTGAAAATAATTCGGTGATTAGGCTGTAGGCCTGATAAGCGTAGCGCCATCAGGCATTACATTGCCGGATGTCGGCGTAAACGCCTTATCCGGCCTACACCCGAACAACCTTAAGCAATTGTACGTTTGATCTCGATGATCTCGAACACTTCGATCATATCGCCAACGCGAACGTCGTTGTAGTTCTTAACGCCGATACCACATTCCATACCGTTACGGACTTCGTTGACGTCATCTTTGAAGCGGCGCAGGGATTCCAGCTCGCCTTCATAGATAACCACGTTGTCGCGCAGTACGCGGATTGGGTTGTGACGTTTAATCGTGCCTTCGGTAACCATACAGCCTGCGATAGCGCCGAATTTCGGTGATTTGAACACATCACGAACTTCAGCCAGACCAATGATCTGCTGTTTCAGTTCCGGAGACAGCATGCCGCTCATCGCTGCTTTCACTTCGTCGATCAGATGATAGATGACGGAGTAGTAACGCAGATCCAGGCTTTCTGATTCGATAACTTTACGTGCAGAGGCATCAGCACGTACGTTGAAGCCAACCAGAATCGCGTTGGATGCCGCAGCCAGGGTCGCGTCGGTTTCGGTGATACCACCTACGCCAGAACCGATGATCTTCACTTTTACTTCGTCGGTAGACAGTTTCAGTAAAGAGTCGGAAATCGCTTCTACAGAACCCTGTACGTCAGCCTTCAGCACGATGTTCACTTCGTGAACTTCGCCTTCGGTCATGTTGGCGAACATGTTCTCAAGTTTAGATTTCTGCTGACGAGCCAGTTTAACTTCACGGAATTTGCCCTGACGGTACAGTGCAACTTCACGCGCTTTCTTCTCGTCACGAACAACAGTAACTTCGTCACCCGCAGCCGGAACACCGGACAGACCGAGGATTTCCACCGGAATGGACGGACCTGCTTCCAGTACTTCCTGACCCAGTTCGTTACGCATCGCACGAACGCGGCCGTATTCGAAACCACACAGAACGATATCGCCCTTGTTCAGGGTACCTTCGCGAACCAGGACGGTAGCAACCGGGCCACGACCTTTATCCAGGAAGGATTCGATAACCGCACCGCTCGCCATACCTTTACGCACAGCTTTCAGTTCCAGAACTTCGGCCTGCAGCAGGATCGCATCCAGCAGTTCGTCGATACCGGTACCCGCTTTCGCAGAAACGTGAACGAACTGGCTCTCGCCGCCCCACTCTTCCGGCATGATGCCGTACTGGGACAGTTCGTTTTTAACGCGATCTGGATCCGCTTCTGGTTTATCGATTTTGTTGACTGCAACAACTACCGGCACACCTGCCGCTTTCGCGTGCTGGATAGCTTCGATAGTCTGCGGCATCACGCCGTCGTCTGCTGCAACAACCAGAACAACGATATCCGTTGCCTGAGCACCACGAGCACGCATGGAGGTAAACGCGGCGTGACCCGGGGTGTCCAGGAAGGTGATCATACCGTTGTCAGTTTCAACGTGGTACGCACCGATGTGCTGAGTAATGCCGCCCGCTTCGCCAGAGGCCACTTTCGTTGAACGAATGTAGTCCAGCAGAGACGTTTTACCGTGGTCAACGTGACCCATGATGGTCACTACCGGTGCGCGCGGTTCAGCCGCAGCGCCGGTGTCACGGTCGCTCATTACTGCTTCTTCCAGCTCGTTTTCACGACGCAGGATAACTTTGTGGCCCATCTCTTCGGCAACCAGCTGTGCGGTTTCCTGGTCGATGACCTGGTTGATGGTCGCCATTGCGCCCAGTTTCATCATTGCTTTGATGACCTGAGAGCCTTTGACCGCCATCTTGTTCGCCAGATCGCCAACGGTGATGGTTTCGCCGATCACAACGTCACGGTTAACGGCCTGAGCTGGCTTCTGGAAGCCCTGCTGCAGAGCGGAACCTTTACGCTGCTTACCGCCTTTACCGCCGCGAACCGCTGCACGTGCTTCTTCACGGTCAGCTTTAGATTCAGCGTGTTTGTTACCTTTCTTCGCCGGACGCGCTGCTTTAGTGCTGCGAGTACGACCACGACCGCCTTCAACTTCACGATCGTTCTCGTCTTCAGCCTGGCGAGCATGCTGAGAGGTGGTGACGTGATAATCACTGGTGTCTTCGACAGGTTCAGCGTTATTCACACCATTTTTCTCGTTTTCTTCCGCCATACGGCGAGCTTCTTCCGCTACGCGGCGCGCTTCTTCTTCAAGCTTGCGACGTGCTTCTTCTTCCGCTTTACGCTTCAGTTCTGCGGCTTCATTTTCACGGCGGGCTTTTTCGGCCTGGGCGGTTTTAGTCATATCGTCGGTCTGTTGATTGCTCACTTTGTCTTTTTCCGCAGCTTCACGTTTCGCTTTATCAGCGGCTTCACGCTTAGCTTGTTCTGCGGCCTCACGTTCGGCTTTTTGTTGCGCCTCGCGTTTGGCAGCTTCTTCTGCCTCACGACGGGCTTGCTCTTCCGCTTCACGCTGCGCCTGCTCTTCCGCGGCAAGGCGTTCAGCCTCTTGCGGATCGCGTTTCACAAAGGTGCGTGTCTTGCGGACTTCGATTTGTACCGATTTGCTTTTTCCACCGGTACCTGGAATATTGAGAGTACTGCGCGTTTTACGCTGCAATGTCAACTTATCCGGCGCTGAGCCGTTTTCACGGTTCAAATGCGCCAGTAAGGTTTGTTTCTCTTGTGCGGACACAGAGTCGTCAGCAGACTTCGGGATACCGGCATCAGCAAATTGCTGTACCAGGCGATCTACGGAAGTCTGTATCTCTGCAGCCAGCGTTTTTACGGTTACATCTGTCATACTGTTCCTTCCTGCTACAGTTTATTACGCTTCGTCGCCGAACCAGCAAATATTACGGGCAGCCATAATCAGCTCACCGGCTTTTTCGTCGGTCAACCCTTCGATATCAGCCAGATCATCAATGCCCTGTTCAGCGAGATCTTCCAGCGTACAAACACCACGGGCCGCCAGTTTGAAGGCCATCTCACGATCCAATCCTTCCAGATTCAGCAGATCGTCAGCCGGTTTGTTATCACCGAGGCTTTCTTCCTGGGCCAGTGCCAGAGTGGTCAGTGCGTTTTTAGCACGCTCGCGCAGCGCTTCAACGGTCTGTTCATCCAGACCGTCAATTTCCAGCAGTTCTTTCATTGGCACGTAGGCCAGTTCTTCCAGCGTCGCAAAACCTTCTTCCACCAGAACGGTCGCGAAATCTTCATCGATATCGAGATATTTGGTGAAGGTATCGATGGCTGCATGTGCTTCAGCCTGATGCTTCGCTTGCAGGTCATCAACGGTCATCACGTTGAGTTCCCAACCGCTCAGTTGTGAAGCCAGGCGGACGTTCTGACCATTACGTCCAATCGCCTGAGCCAGGTTACCGGCTTCAACCGCGATATCCATGGTGTGTTTGTCTTCATCCACCACGATAGAAGCGACGTCTGCTGGTGCCATTGCGTTAATCACGAACTGCGCCGGGTTATCATCCCACAGGACGATATCGATACGCTCGCCGCCCAGTTCGGTAGAAACCGCCTGAACGCGCGCACCGCGCATACCAACACAGGCGCCGACCGGATCAATACGCTTGTCGTTGGTCTTAACGGCGATTTTCGCGCGCGATCCCGGATCGCGAGCAGCCGCTTTAATTTCGATAACTTCTTCGCCGATTTCCGGCACTTCAATGCGGAACAGCTCAATCAGCATTTCCGGCTTGGAACGGGTTACGAACAGCTGTGCACCGCGCGCTTCCGGGCGAACTGAGTACAGAACACCACGAATACGGTCACCAGGGCGGAAGTTTTCACGCGGCAGCATGTCTTCACGCAGGATCACAGCTTCAGCATTGCTGCCCAGATCCAGAGAAATGTTGTCGCGGTTTACTTTCTTCACCACACCGGTGACGATTTCGCCTTCGTGTTCGCGGAACTGATCAACAACCATTGCGCGTTCAGCTTCACGTACTTTCTGTACGATAACCTGCTTCGCGGTCTGGGTGGTGATACGGTCAAAGGTGACAGATTCAATCTGATCTTCAACATATTCGCCCACGTTCAGACTTTCGTCTTCGAAGCGTGCCGCTTCCAGCGTAATTTCTTTGGTCGGCTGAGTAACTTCTTCTACGATTACCCAACGACGGAAGGTATCGAAATCACCGCTTTTACGATCGATTTCTACGCGAACGTCGATCTCTTGCTCATATTTTTTCTTTGTTGCTGTAGCCAGCGCACTTTCCAGCGCTTCAAAAATTTTCTCGCGTGGCAGCGCTTTTTCGTTGGATACGGCTTCAACAACAGCCAAAATTTCTTTGTTCATCGCGGGCTTTTCACCTCAATCCAGACTGTTAAAAGTGGGGAACCAGGTTCGCCTTCTGGATATTACTCAGCGCGAACACTTCATCTTTGCCTTCGACTGTGACCGTGATCATCTCACCGTCCACCGCTTTGATAACGCCCTGCCATTTACGACGGTTTTGTACCGCCATACGAAGAACCAGCGTGATTTCTTCACCCAGGAAACGCACGTAGTGTTCAGCTGTGAATAGAGGACGGTCGAGACCCGGAGAGGAGACTTCCAGGTTATAGGCAACGGTGATTGGGTCTTCGACATCCATCACGGCGCTTACCTGATGGCTCACATCAGCACAATCATCAACATTGATGCCATCTTCACTATCAATATAGATGCGCAGTGTGGATGTGCGACCACGAATAAATTCGATGCCGACCAGTTCGTAGCCCAGGGCTTCAACTGGCGCTGTAATCATCTCTGTTAATTTTTGCTCTAATGTGGACAAGCCCACCCCCAAGACATAAAAAAAGGGCCTAAAGCCCAGTTATTCTGTAGTCAGATAACAAAAAACCCCGATAAATCGGGGCTTTAGATAACTGAACCCTATAACCGCACCTGCGGTTCGGAGAACCTTCCGAAAGAATTTTTTTCAAATCCAGCTACGAAGGCCTAAGTCTTCACAGTATATTTGAAAAAGAACTCTAAGGGAAAGTGGTTGCGGGGGCCGGATTTGAACCGACGACCTTCGGGTTATGAGCCCGACGAGCTACCAGGCTGCTCCACCCCGCGCCTGAAACGTGGCAAATTTTACTCGTTTTGGGTAAAAAATGCAAATACTGCTGGGATTTGGTACCGAGACGGGACGTAAAATCTGCGCACAGTATATTGATTCACTATGCGTTATGTCAACCTTGTTACGACTATGCAAACCAATGAATGCTGCCCAGCGCTAGCCCAGCAAGATAAATATGCCGCCCACGCCGTTATTTAACGAAATTATCACTAAACTCTTCCTGTCATCCAGAAAAGATGATTAAATGAAAACTCATTTATTTTGCATAAAAATGCAATTAGCATAATAAGCCAACCTCTTCACCAGTCTATCAAGCAGGGTTTTATTTTATGACGACGATTCTCAAGCATCTCCCGGTAGGTCAACGTATTGGTATCGCTTTTTCCGGCGGCCTGGACACCAGTGCAGCACTGCTGTGGATGCGACAAAAAGGGGCTGTCCCATATGCATATACTGCGAATTTGGGCCAGCCGGATGAGGATGACTATGACGCCATTCCTCGCCGTGCAATGGAATATGGTGCTGAGAATGCTCGCCTGGTAGATTGCCGTAAGCAGCTGGTTGCCGAAGGGATCGCTGCCATTCAGTGCGGTGCCTTCCACAACACCACTGGCGGACTGACCTATTTCAATACCACCCCGCTGGGCCGCGCCGTGACCGGCACCATGCTGGTTGCCGCCATGAAAGAAGATGGTGTAAACATCTGGGGCGACGGTAGCACCTATAAAGGTAACGATATTGAACGTTTCTATCGTTACGGTCTGCTGACCAACGCCGAACTGCAGATTTACAAACCATGGCTGGATACCGATTTTATCGATGAACTCGGTGGTCGCCATGAGATGTCCGAATTTATGATTGCCTGTGGTTTCGACTACAAAATGTCCGTTGAGAAAGCGTACTCAACAGACTCCAATATGCTCGGTGCGACTCACGAAGCAAAAGATCTGGAATTCCTGAACTCCAGCGTCAAAATCGTTAACCCGATTATGGGCGTGAAGTTCTGGGATGAGAGCGTGAAGATCCCCGCAGAAGAAGTGACCGTGCGTTTTGAACAGGGTCATCCGGTTGCTCTGAACGGTAAAACCTTCAGCGACGACGTTGAGATGATGCTGGAAGCCAACCGTATCGGCGGCCGTCACGGTCTGGGTATGAGCGATCAGATTGAAAACCGTATCATTGAAGCGAAGAGCCGTGGCATCTACGAAGCCCCGGGGATGGCATTGCTGCATATCGCCTACGAGCGTCTGCTGACCGGTATTCACAACGAGGATACCATCGAGCAGTATCACGCGCACGGTCGCCAGCTAGGTCGTCTGCTGTATCAGGGCCGCTGGTTCGACTCTCAGGCGCTGATGCTGCGTGACGGTCTGCAACGTTGGGTTGCCAGCCAGATTACCGGTGAAGTGACGCTGGAACTGCGTCGCGGTAATGACTACTCAATCCTCAACACCGTGTCTGACAATCTGACGTACAAACCAGAACGTCTGACGATGGAAAAAGGCGACTCCGTATTCTCTCCGGACGACCGTATCGGTCAGTTGACCATGCGTAATCTGGATATCACCGATACCCGCGAGAAGCTGTTCGGCTATGCGCAGTCTGGCCTGCTGACCGCCTCTTCCGCAACCGGCCTGCCGCAGGTTGAGAATCTGGAAAATAAGGCGAAGTAAAGATTCACTATCTTAAGGCCGCGAAAGCGGCCTTTTTTATGCGCGGAATATAGGATGTCTGTAGGCCTGATAAGCGTAGCGCCATCAGGCGTTGTAATAATGTCGGATAAGGCGTTAACGCCTTATCCGACCTACAGGATAGCCACAAATAACAGACGAAAAAAAAGACGCTTTGCAGCGTCTTTTTTTTGGAATTTGGTACCGAGGATGGGACTCGAACCCACAAGCCCGTTAGGGCACTACCACCTCAAGGTAGCGTGTCTACCAATTCCACCACCTCGGTACAGAATACTTAGCGTGGGATATCGCTGGTCGGCTGAGCCGGAGCAGCTGGCTGAGTTTGCTCGGTTTTCGCCGGTGCGCTCAGATTTTCCCACTCACTTCCTTTATTGGTCTTGTTGCTGTTCATGTTACCCAGCACCAGACTGATGATGAAGAACAAGGTTCCCAATACAGCTGTCATACGGGTCATGAAGTTACCAGAACCACTTGAACCAAACAGAGTACCAGAAGCGCCTGCGCCAAAAGAGGCTCCCATATCAGCGCCTTTGCCTTGCTGCAGCATGATCAAGCCTACCAGGCCAATTGCCACAATAAGGAAAACTACTAAAAGAGCTTCGTGCATAATCAACCTGTTCCTTGCGGAGTTGCCGCGTACAATGCTTCGACCATTAAAGCGGGAATATTTACTGTTTCCCACTGAAGCGGGTGTGAATACTAACCAAAGCGAATAACCTTCGCAAGGGCAATTTGTTAGCATTGTATCAACTGCGGAAAAAATCGCCATATCAATCAAAAACGCAGCAACTTCTCCCAGCATCTCTGCATAACGGCACGTTGATCTTCAAGATTCGCCCATACCACAACGGGGATTTCACAAATCAGGTCTGTATTTTCTGGCCAGCAGTGAATAATTTGCTGATTCACCAACTCTTCCGCCACCATCGATTCAGGTAACCAGGCCATTCCCATATGGCGCAGTACCATTTCTCGTATCGTTTCGCTTAAACCACTCTCAAATACTTTTTTTAGCCGTGGGCGGACGCGTTGTTCTGCCGACTCAATAATACGTCTGACAAAGGTGTAGTCGCTGTAGCATAGCCACGGAATCGGAGCATGCGGATCATTAAGCGCATCAGCCAACTGGGCGGAAATAACCGGTATAAATCGCTCATACCGCCATAGGGAACGTTTTAACCCTCCGGCGATCTCCAGCCCCGGCTGGGCAGACGGTAAATCGTAGGTTACCAGTAAATCAATTTGCCGGTTCATCAGGGCATTGAAGTGGTTGTCTATCCCCTGGATACTGGCGTTTACCGTAAAGTTTAACTGCGGCTCACTCTGTCGCAGGTAGTTGATCATATCCGGCAGGATATTCACCGACAGCGTATGCAGGCTAACCATCACCAGCGTGTTATCCGTTGCTGGCGTCATCGCCGACAGCTCATGGCTTGCCTCTCTTAACGTGCTGAGAACGTGCCGGGCATAAGGTTCAAAGCGTTCACCATAGCGCGTCAACGTGACGGGGGTCGTTGTCCGGTCAAACAAAGGTACGCCCAGCACCTCTTCCAGGGCCTTTATACGCCGACTCAGCGCAGGTTGAGTAATATGCCGCTGCGCCGCGGCCTGAGAGTAGTTTCCATGCTGGCTCAAGGCCAGAAAATCTTCCAGCCACTTACAATCCACGTTGTGCTCTCCGCCATGCCATAACCGCATCCTCCAATAACAAATCGGTAATAGTCATAGTTATAGTAATGGCTTTATGGTGGGCATCATAACAACAATATTTCGTTTCACCTGCCGACTCTCACCCTCGACGTTTGACAGGACCGCTATGTTTACTTTATTGACCAATGCCCGTGTTTTTTCTCCTGAGGATTTAGGCCTCTGCTCCCTGCTCATTCATGCCGACCGAATTGTGGCGGTAGAAAAAGATATTTCATTGTTTGATGGCATCAACGAGGTCATCGATTGTCGGGGTAAATGGGTTATCCCTGGTATCATCGATCAGCATGTTCATCTTACCGGTGGCGGTGGTGAAGCCGGATTTGCCAGTCGGACGCCCGCCGTCAAGCTGCGCGACCTGATTCAGGCAGGTATTACCACGGTGGTTGGCGTGTTAGGCACCGATGCCATTTCTCGTTCACCCAAAGACCTCTACGCAAAAATGCAGTCTCTCAACCTTGAGGGATTACGCGCGTTTATGCACACGGGAGCCTACGCCGTTCCCAGCCCAACTATTACGCGATCCATCCGCGATGATATGGCCTTCATTCCGGCAATTCTTGGTGTAAAAATCGCCCTCGCCGATCACCGCGGTTCTTACCCCTCTTTCCAGGAGTTGCTGAGGATAGTGAGCGATATTCGCGTCGCTTCCCTGCTGGCTGGGAAAAAAGGCTTGCTGCATGTGCACCTGGGGAATCTGCCGGAAGGGATGTCGCAACTTATTGAGCTGTGTGATGCGGGTATTCCGATTCACCATATTTCACCGACGCATGTTGCGAGAACTGAGCCCTTGTTCGAACAGGCGATTGCTTTCGCCCATCGCGGCGGCCATATCGATGTTACGTCCGGTGGCAGTCGTTTTATGCCTCAGGAGCAAGCGATTCTCCACGCACTCGAAGCACAGGTTCCGGCGGAGCGCATCACGATCAGTTCTGACGGCAATGGCAGCGTTCCGCGCTTTAACGCTCAGGGTATCGTTGAAGGTTTAAGCGCGGCACCGGTCGCAGGCAATCTTAACCTGCTACCTCGCCTGATTGATGTCGGGATTCCGGTGCCACAGGCCATCGCGATGCTGACGGCAAACGTTGCGCGCTCGCTGGGTATTTCCGGGGGCGTGCTCTGCGCCGGGGAACGTGCCGATATCTGTGTACTCAATGATGACCTCTCGCTGGCCCATCTGTTTGCCGCGGGTAAACCGTTGCTGCGGGATGGCGAGTGCCTGGTTACCGGCAACTTCGAGTAAGGGGGCAAGAATGTCATTGCTACTGGCGCTAATCGCCATCATTTTTGCCGGACGTCTGATCCTCAAAAAATATCACCCCCAGTCGGTACTGTTATTGACCGGGATTGTGCTGTTGCTTATCGCGCATTTTAGCGGAATGACCTCACTCAGTGGCCTGGTGAAAAAGAGCACCGGATTTGGCCCCTTTGACGCCTTTGAGTTTATTCGCGATACCCTGAGCGTGCGTCTCGGCGGCCTCGGACTGCAAATTATGCTGATTGGTGGTTTTGCCACCTACATGTCAGCCATTGGCGCAAGCCAGGTACTGGTTCGGGTGACGTCTCGTCCTTTGCAACGGCTGAACTCGCCATATCTGCTGCTGGGGCTGGCACTGCTATTGGGTCAATTCCTGTCGCTGTTTATCAGCAGCGCCACCGGATTGGGTCTGCTGCTGATGGCGACGCTTTACCCGCTGCTTACCCGTCTTGGCTGTAGCCGCGCCGCGGTTGCCGCCGTTATCGCCAGTACCTGTGCGGTTGAGTTTGGCCCCGGCTCCGGCAACTCTGTTCTCGCCGCCAAAACCGCAGGCATCGAGGTCGTGAACTATTTCGTGCAGGATCAGTTGCCGATCGTTGTGCCCGTCATTCTTTTCATCGCCCTGCTGCATATTGTTGTGCAACGCTTTTTTGACCGTCGGGAAAGTGGCGACAATGCAGCTCAGCAAATGCAGACATTAACGGCGACTGATGAAGCCGACGCACCTATCGCCTGGCTGTTTCTGCCCATGCTGCCGCTGGTATTGATGCTGGTGTGCAGCGATTTAGTATTCAGCTCTCTCAAGATCACGCTGGATACCGCCGTACTGATAAGCCTCGCTATTACGCTGGTTTGTGAGTACTGCCGTCATCGCAAGGCGCGCGAGGTGATGGCTGGCGTACAAAAGGTTTTCGACAGCATGGGCAGCGTTTTTGCCACCGTCGTGACACTGATTATCGCCGGTGAAGTCTTTTCCGCCGGACTGAAAGCCATTGGTGCCGTTGACGCACTGTTGTCACTTTCCGGTGAATTTGGCCTCAGCGCCGCCTCTATTATCCTGCTGATGACCCTGATCACCTTCGCAATTTCAGCGCTGATGGGCTCCGGGAATGCGGCATTTTTCTCCTTCGCACCCATGGTGCCGGACATCAGCCGTCATATCGGTAGCGATATCGCTGTCATGATGTTGCCTATCCAGATCTCGGCGGGTATTGGTCGTACGCTATCGCCCATCGCCGGCGTAATCATTGCTATCGCAGGGATTGCAGGTGTCTCGCCTGTGGATATTGTTAAGCGTACCGCGATTCCGATGCTGGGCGGTTGGCTACTGATGATTGCGTTAACCTTTGCCCGGTCTGGGCATCTGCTGGCGGTTCTGCCGTGGCTGGCAGTCCTTGTGCTACTGATGGTCGGTGGTTACTTCTGGCAGCGCCGACGTAAACAGCCGCTTGCCGTACAGTAAAAAAAAGCCGGAGTCTCAGACTCCGGCTTTCACTTTCTTCGGAATTACGCCGCTTTCACAGCATCGGCAATACGGTGGGCGAATTCAGTCACCTGCGCTTCGTCTTCACCTTCAACCATCACACGAATTAACGGTTCGGTACCAGACTTACGCAGCAGGACGCGTCCACGGTTACCCAGCGCCGCTTCCACTTCCGCCATCACCGCTTTCACATTTTCATGTTCCAGTGGATCGCCGCTACCTGCTGTGTATCGTACGTTAACCAGCAGCTGTGGGAACATTTTCATGCCACTGCACAGGTCGTGCAAGCTCATATGGTTGCGTACCATCGCCGCCAGCACCTGCAGACCCGCCACGATACCGTCACCAGTGGTGGTTTTGTCCAGCAGGATCACATGACCTGAGTTTTCGGCACCGATACGCCAGCCTTTTTCCTGCATTTTTTCCAGCACATAGCGGTCGCCAACTTTTGCACGGGCAAACGGAATGCCCAGCTGTTTCAGCGCCAGCTCGAGGCCCATGTTGCTCATCAGCGTACCTACCGCGCCACCGCGCAGCTGACCCTGACGCAGGGCTTCACGGGCGATGATGTACATGATCTGATCGCCATCGACCTTATTACCTTCGTGGTCAACCATAATGACGCGGTCGCCATCGCCATCCAGCGCAATACCCAGATCGGCTTTTTCCGCAATCACGCGCGCCTGCAGAGCACGGACGTCGGTGGCGCCGACTTCTTCATTGATATTCACACCGTTTGGCTCACAGCCAATGGCAATCACGTTTGCACCCAGTTCACGCAGTACATTTGGCGCAATGTGGTACGTCGCACCGTTAGCGCAATCCACCACAATTTTAAGCTCATTCAGACTCAGTTCGTTCGGGAAGGTGCCTTTGCAAAACTCGATATAGCGACCGGCAGCATCAACGATACGCGTGGCTTTACCCAGTTCAGCGGAATCCACGCAGGTGATCGCTTTTTCCATCTCGGCTTCAATGGCTTCTTCCACTGCATCCGGCAGTTTAGTCCCGTCGGTAGAGAAGAATTTAATCCCGTTGTCATAGTACGGGTTGTGAGAAGCGGAGATAACAATCCCGGCCTCAGCACGGAAGGCGCGCGTCAGATACGCAACGGCGGGTGTTGGCATTGGCCCTGTGAATGAGGCTGAGAGTCCGGCGGCAGCCAGGCCCGCTTCCAGCGCAGACTCCAGCATATAGCCGGAAATACGCGTATCTTTACCGATAATAATTTTACGTGAACCATGACGAGCAAGCACTTTCCCTGCAGCCCAGCCCAGCTTGAGCACAAAGTCAGGAGTAATTGGGGCATCGCCTACGCGACCGCGGATCCCATCAGTGCCAAAATATTTACGATTACTCATAGCGTTTTTTTTCCTTTGCAGACAATGTGGCTTCCACCACACGCATCGCTTCTACGGTTTCTTTGACGTCATGGACACGAACGATCTGCGCCCCCTGCATTGCGGCAATCACCGCGCACGCAAGGCTACCGCTCAGGCGTTCAGATGGCCCCACATTCAGTAACTGGCCAACCATTGATTTTCGTGACATCCCAACCAGCAATGGCAGATTAAAATGATGAAACTCAGACAAACGTGCCAGTAATGTGTAGTTGTGAGTGAGATTTTTACCGAATCCGAATCCGGGGTCGAGCAACAATTTATCTTTTGTGATTCCAGCCCGCTCGCAACGTGCTATTTGCTCAACAAAGTAACGGTTTACCTCAGCAAAAACATCCTCATACTTTGGTGCTTCCTGCATGGTTTTCGGCTGCCCCTGCATATGCATCAGGCAAACCGGCAATCCGGTTTCCGCTGCGGCTTCCAGCGCTCCAGGCTCCGAGAGCGAGCGAATATCATTGATGATATGCGCGCCAACTCTGGCGCATTCGCGAATCACTTCGGGTTTTGAGGTATCGACCGAAATCCACACTTCAAAACGCTGAGCAATCGCCTCGACCACTGGGATCACTCGCTGCAACTCTTCTTCCACACTCACATCTGCTGCGCCCGGGCGCGTGGACTCACCGCCCACATCAATGATAGTCGCCCCGGCGTTAATCATCAGGTTTGCGTGTTTTACCGCCTCAACCAGAGAGTTGTGCGCTCCACCATCGGAAAATGAGTCTGGCGTGACGTTCAAAATCCCCATGACGTGCGGATGGCTGAGATCCAGTGAAGAACCCTGAGCAAAGAGTTTCATAGTTTTATCCCTGGTAAAATCTTGAATATGCAGATAAGAAAAACCCCGGAGCAAGCCCCAGGGTTTTCAATTAAAACACGGTCATCATCAACGATAACTTATTTGTCGCCCAGTTGCTCTGACATAGTGCCAGAGTCCGGCGCACGCGGTTCATCAACCGGACGCGGTGCACTCGGCTTACCGGTGCTACCAGAGTTGTTGTTAGAAGAACCCGGTTCTTCCCAACCCGCTGGCGGACGTACGTCGCGGCGAGCCATTAGATCGTCAATCTGCGGCGCATCGATGGTCTCATATTTCATGAGCGCATCTTTCATTGAGTGCAGAATGTCCATGTTTTCGTTCAGCAAACGACGTGCACGGTCATAGTTACGCTCAATCAGCAGCTTAACTTCCTGATCGATAATGCGAGCGGTTTCATCGGACATGTGTTTCGCTTTCGCCACAGAACGTCCCAGGAACACTTCGCCTTCTTCTTCAGCGTACAGCAACGGACCGAGTTTATCGGAGAAGCCCCACTGAGTAACCATGTTACGCGCCAGATTAGTCGCGACTTTAATGTCGTTCGACGCACCGGTAGAAACATGTTCAGCACCGTAGATGATCTCTTCCGCCAGACGGCCACCGTACAGTGTGGAGATCTGACTTTCCAGTTTCTGACGGCTGGCGCTGATTGCGTCGCCTTCAGGCAGGAAGAAGGTCACACCCAGCGCACGACCGCGCGGGATAATCGTTACTTTGTGCACCGGATCGTGTTCCGGTACCAGGCGACCGATAATCGCGTGGCCAGCTTCGTGATACGCGGTAGATTCTTTCTGCGCTTCCGTCATCACCATGGAGCGACGTTCCGCACCCATCATGATTTTGTCTTTCGCTTTTTCGAACTCAACCATCGACACTACGCGCTTGTTGCCACGAGCAGCAAACAGCGCCGCTTCGTTCACCAGGTTCGCGAGGTCCGCACCGGAGAAGCCAGGCGTGCCACGTGCAATGATTGCCGCATCGATATCCGGAGACAGCGGTACGCGACGCATATGCACTTTCAGGATCTGTTCACGACCGCGAACGTCTGGCAAACCAACCACAACCTGACGGTCGAAACGGCCTGGACGCAGCAGCGCAGGGTCAAGAACGTCCGGACGGTTAGTTGCTGCGATAACGATAATACCTTCGTTACCTTCGAAGCCGTCCATCTCAACCAGCATCTGGTTCAGCGTCTGTTCACGTTCATCGTGACCACCGCCCAGACCTGCGCCACGCTGGCGACCTACGGCGTCGATTTCATCGATGAAGATGATGCACGGTGCCGCTTTCTTGGCTTGTTCGAACATGTCACGCACACGAGATGCACCGACACCCACGAACATTTCCACGAAATCAGAACCGGAAATTGTGAAGAATGGAACCTTCGCTTCACCTGCGATAGCTTTCGCCAGCAGGGTTTTACCCGTACCCGGAGGACCAACCATCAGGACGCCTTTCGGGATTTTACCGCCCAGTTTCTGGAAACGGCTCGGTTCGCGCAGATACTCAACCAGCTCAGC
This sequence comes from Citrobacter sp. Cpo074, assembly GCF_030332745.1. Classification (NCBI taxonomy): domain Bacteria; kingdom Pseudomonadati; phylum Pseudomonadota; class Gammaproteobacteria; order Enterobacterales; family Enterobacteriaceae; genus Citrobacter; species Citrobacter sp. Cpo074. The sequence goes on along the minus strand of NZ_JAOWHG010000026.1, from coordinate 91,975 downwards.
GACTTCTTCTTTTGCTTCGTCACAACCCGCAACGTCAGCAAAAGTCGTTTTGATCTGATCTTCCGTTAGCATGCGCGCTTTGCTCTTGCCGAACGACATGGCACCTTTGCCACCACCGCCCTGCATCTGACGCATGAAGAAGATCCAGACACCAATCAGCAGCAGCATTGGGAACCAGGAAATGAAGATAGAAGCCAGCAGGCTCGGCTCTTCAGGTGGTTCGCCAACAACCTTGACGTTTTTGGTCAGCAGGTTATCAAGCAGCTTCGGATCGTTAACCGGGATGTAGGTCGTGTAACGGTTACTATCTTTCTTGGTAACGTTAATCTCACGTCCGTTGATCTTCGCTTCACGAACCTGGTCCTGATTGACCTCTTGCAGGAAGGTAGAGTAATCAACCTTACGGCCATTAGACTCGCTGGGCCCAAAGCTCTGGAATACTGACATCAGCACAACGGCAATGACCAGCCAGAGAATTAGGTTTTTCGCCATGTCACTCAAGGGATTAACCTCATATTACAACTGTGTTAAAAACAGCGTCAGGATACTCTATATCCAGTTTCTTTCAAACTTTCGTTTGAAATCTGCCGGTTATGGTTTACGCCCGGTCGCTACAATATACACTTCACGCGAACGGGCGCGAGAAGAGTCCGGCTTACGAACTTTGACCTTCGTAAACAGGGAGCGAATTTCTCTTAGATACTCATCGAAGCCTTCGCCCTGGAACACCTTCACTACAAAACTACCACCTGGCGCTAATACATCACGAGCCATTCCAAGCGCCAGCTCTACCAGATACATGGCCCGGGGAATATCCACCGCCGGTGTTCCACACATATTTGGCGCCATATCAGACATGACAACTTGTACTTTACTGTCACCTACGCGTTCAAGTAACGCTTTCAGGACTAATTCATCACGAAAGTCGCCCTGAAGGAAGTCCACACCAACGATTGGATCCATAGGTAAAAGATCGCAAGCGATAATGCGGCCGGTGTTGCCGATCTGCGTAACTGCATATTGCGACCAGCCACCGGGTGCAGCACCGAGATCAACTATTGTCATCCCCGGTTTAAAAATTTTGTCACTTTGCTGTATTTCATCAAGTTTAAACCAGGCACGGGAACGTAACCCCTTTTTCTGCGCCTGTTGAACATATTTATCGCTAAAGTGTTCCTGAAGCCAGCGACTCGAGCTGGCAGAACGCTTTTTACCTGTCATTTCACATTCCCAAAGGGCAGTTCATCGTAACCAATGGTGTAAATTTCTACACAGCTATTTGGTGATATATGGGAGATGGCGGTAGAATGACCCGTTTTCAATCCCAACGTAAGCAAAAATATACGATGAATCTGAGTACTAAACAAAAACAGCACCTGAAAGGTCTGGCACATCCGCTCAAGCCTGTAGTTATGCTTGGCAATAATGGTTTGACCGAAGGGGTACTGGCCGAGATTGAACAAGCGTTAGAGCACCATGAACTTATCAAGGTGAAAATCGCCTCGGAAGATCGCGATACTAAAACCTTGATCGTGGAAGCTATCGTACGCGAAACCGGCGCCTGCAATGTACAGGTCATCGGCAAAACGCTGGTACTGTATCGCCCGACTAAAGAACGTAAAATCTCGCTGCCACGCTAAGAATATCCCAAAGTTGCACACGAAGTTTGTGTAAAACGCGGGGTTTTCCGCTAGCAGGAGAGCAAAATGCCACGCTCTCTTCGTTGATAAAAGGCCGCTATGCGGCCTTTTTCCTTTCTTTACAATGTATCAACATCTTAACCAAGATGCGAATTACAGGTATTCTACCTTCGTCACTTCATATTCCACTTCGCCGCCCGGCGTTTTGATAACTACGACGTCATCCTGCTCTTTACCGATCAGGCCACGAGCGATAGGCGAGTTCACTGAAATCAGGTTCTGTTTAAAATCGGCTTCATCATCGCCGACAATACGCCAGGTCTGCTCTTCATCGTTATCGAGATTCAGAACGGTAACCGTCGCACCGAAAACAACGCGGCCATTGTTCGGCATTTTAGTAACGTCGATTACCTGCGCGTTGGACAGTTTAGCTTCGATATCTTTAATGCGTCCTTCGCAGAAACCCTGCTGTTCGCGCGCCGCGTGATACTCCGCGTTCTCTTTCAGGTCACCGTGCTCACGCGCTTCAGCGATAGCGGCAATAATTTCAGGACGGCGCACAGATTTCAGAAAATCCAGCTCTTCGCGCAGTTTTTCAGCACCACGTAAGGTCATCGGGATAGCTTGCATTTGTTATACCTCTTGAACATTCCTGTAGGGGGTAGTTGCTCTCACCCCGGCTGCTAAGCCCACCCTGGCGTGTGTCATACCAGAGTCAGAAGCAAAAAAATACCGACCCGGGGCTCAAGGTCCCAGGTCAGCTACAATTCTCTATTTGATGATCATTTTACCCTGGAGTTCCTTATGGGTCATCGTTTACTTTTTGGGGCGTTGCGCCGTAGTATGACGGCCTGTTTCCAGGTTGTTAGCGCGAGATTATGCGATTTTCCAGATTTACCATCGGATTGACTGCCAGTATAGCGTTCAGCGTTCAGGCTGCGAACGTCGACGAGTATATCAATCAGCTCCCTGCCGGGGCCAACCTCGCCCTTATGGTACAGAAGGTTGGCGCTCCTGCACCCGCTATTGATTTTCATAGCCAGCAGATGGCGCTGCCCGCCAGTACCCAGAAAGTAATCACCGCGCTGGCGGCATTGATTCAGCTCGGGCCTGACTTTCGTTTTACCACCACGCTTGAGACCAAAGGCAGCGTGGAAGGCGGCGTATTGAAAGGTGACTTAGTGGCACGATTTGGTGCCGATCCGACGCTAAAACGCCAGGATATTCGCAATATGGTGGCAACCCTGAAAAAATCAGGTGTGACGCAAATTGCCGGGAATGTCCTGATCGACACCTCTATTTTTGCCAGTCATGATAAAGCGCCCGGCTGGCCCTGGAACGACATGACGCAGTGTTTTAGTGCACCGCCCGCAGCGGCTATTGTCGATAGAAACTGTTTCTCAGTTTCACTCTACAGCGCGCAAAAACCCAACGATCTCGCCTTTATTCGCGTGGCATCTTATTACCCGGTCACCATGTTCAGTCAGGTGCGTACTCTCGCCCGAGGTTCTGCGGAAGCGCAATATTGTGAACTGGATGTAGTTCCCGGCGATCTCAACCGCTATACGCTGACCGGATGCCTGCCACAACGTGCCGATCCGCTGCCGCTGGCGTTCGCCATTCAGGACGGTGCCAGCTATGCCGGGGCAATTATCAAAGATGAGCTAAAACAAGCAGGTATCACCTACAGCGGTACACTGCTGCGGCAGACGTTGGTCAACGAACCAGGAACGGTGGTCGCCAGTAAGCAGTCTGCGCCGCTACATGACCTGCTTAAGATTATGCTGAAAAAATCGGACAACATGATTGCCGATACCGTTTTCCGTATGATTGGTCATGCCCGATTTAACGTGCCGGGCACCTGGCGGGCGGGTTCTGACGCCGTGCGCCAGATTTTGCGTCAGCAGGCAGGCGTCGATATCGGCAACACTATTATTGCCGACGGCTCTGGCCTCTCCCGCCATAACCTGATTGCCCCAGCGACCATGATGCAGGTGCTGCAATATATCGCTCAACACGATAACGAGCTGAACTTTATCACTATGCTGCCGCTGGCGGGCCACGACGGCTCTCTGCAATACCGTGCGGGTCTGCATCAGGCTGGTGTGGATGGCAAAGTATCGGCGAAGACAGGCTCGCTGCAGGGGGTTTATAACCTCGCAGGTTTCATCACCACGGCAAGCGGCCAACGCATGGCATTCGTGCAGTATTTATCTGGTTATGCGGTAGAGCCAGCTGACCAGCGTAATCGCCGTATTCCGTTGGTGCGCTTCGAGAGCCGGTTGTACAAGGATATTTATCAGAACAACTAAATGGGTAATTTGATTGCCGGATGGCGGCATTAACGTGCCTTATCCGGCCTACAGTGAGACCTGGAAACAAAAACCCCGGCAACATGGCCGGGGTTTTTAATGCGATTAACGCTTGTAGATGAACTCAACGCCTTCTTCGTCGTCTTCGTCCCAATCGTCATCCCAGTCATCTTCCGCTTCGTCTTCGACTTCAGCGAGCTGCTGGCGGTGATAATCATCCCACATGAACTCAACTTTCTCTGGCTGTTTCGCTTCTTCAGCCTGAACAATCGGGTTCTCGATGATAAAGGTCATCACATCCCAGCAGAGATCTTTCACGCCCAGTTGGCTGGCGGCAGAGATCAGGTAATATTTACCTTCCCAACCCAACGCTTCGGCGATCGCTTTCGCTTTCTCTTCCGCTTCAGCCTTGTCCATCAAATCAATTTTGTTGAACACTAACCAGCGCGGTTTAGATGCCAGATCCTGACTGTATTTTTCCAGTTCGCCAATAATGATACGTGCGTTTTCAACTGGATCAGAGCCATCAATCGGATCGATATCGATGAGGTGAAGCAGTACACGGCAACGTTCCAGGTGTTTCAGGAAGCGGATGCCCAGGCCTGCGCCTTCAGCCGCGCCTTCAATCAGTCCCGGAATGTCGGCAACCACGAAGCTCTTTTCGTTGTCCATACGCACCACGCCCAGGCTCGGCACCAGGGTGGTAAACGGATAATCAGCGACTTTCGGCTTCGCCGCGGACACCGCACGGATAAAGGTCGATTTCCCAGCGTTTGGCATGCCCAGCATACCCACGTCCGCCAGCAGCATCAGCTCCAGCATCAGATCGCGCTTATCACCCGGCGTACCCATTGTTTTCTGACGCGGAGTACGGTTAACCGAGGATTTGAAACGGGTGTTGCCCAGACCGTGCCAGCCACCTTTAGCGACCATCAGACGCTGACCGTGTTTGGTCATGTCGCCCATGGTTTCGCCCGTGCCCTGATCGATAACACGCGTACCAACAGGTACTTTAATGGTAACGTCTTTGCCACGCTTACCGGTGCAATCACGGCTCGCGCCATTCTGACCACGTTCCGCACGGAATGATTTTTCAAAACGGTAATCGATCAGCGTGTTCAGGTTTTCGTCGGCTTCCAGCCAAACGTCACCACCGTCACCACCATCACCACCGTCCGGACCGCCTTTTGGGATGTACTTTTCGCGGCGGAAGCTGACGCAACCATTACCGCCATCACCTGCAACGACCAGAATCGATGCTTCATCAACAAACTTCATTTTACTCTCCGTAAATCATTCGCCTGAGCGGGGTTGCGAAACCACCGTTTCATGCTTACGTAAACCGCCCCAAATTCGATGACCAATGGCGGAATACATCGCGCCCGCAACCACGATAAACGCACCGAGATAACCTAATAGGTTTAGCATCGGTCTGGCGAAGAAATCGGGCCAGGCCAGTGATAATAAATCTGAAAATAACAACGTAAACAGCGGTGTGAGCGTGATAAGAGCGCTCACCTGCGCCGCCTGCCAACGCGCCATTGCTTCCGCGAGAGCGCCATATCCTACCAGCGTATTCAGGCCGCAGAATATCAGGCATGCCAGCTGCCAGTCGCTGAGCTGCGTGATGACACCGGGTTTAGCCAGCGGCAACAACGCAATCGTACATAAAGTGTACAGTAAAAACAGGATCTGCGGTGATGCCAGGCGGCGCAATAACACCTTTTGCGCGACCCCATAGCTCACCCAGACCATCGCCGCACCGACACCAAAGATAACGCCCCAGGTGTAATCGGTGAGTCGGGTAAAAATTTCGATCAGACTGGTATTAAAAAACAGGACCAGGCCGCTCAGAAGCATAATGGCGCCAATCACCTGCGTGCCGCGCATCTTTTCTTTCAGGATAAAGACGCTGGCGATCATCATACCAACCGGTGACAGCTGACCGATAACCTGCGAAGCCGTTGGGCTCAAATACTGCAAGGATGAACTAAACAGAATGAAGTTACCGAACAACCCACCGGTTGCGATAGCCAGCAACACCAGCCAACGCGCTTTGCGAAAAATACGCAACGGAGGGAGCTTTTTTTTAACCGCAAGAATAGCGCCAAGGCCAACGCTTGCCATTAAAAAACGGTAGAACACCACGGTAGGAGGCTCCATCACCTCCAGCACTTGCTTCATTGCTATTGGCAAAGCGCCCCAACATACTGCCGTTGTGAGTGCTAACAGAATACCAATGCCTGCCTGCTGCTTCATGCCGTATTCCCTGCAAGGGCTCGTTTCCGGGTTGTCACGGCGCGACGAGCGTATTTACCGGCCGTCGAATGTAAAAAGCCCCGCAACGTGTTGCGGGGCTTTTATCCGTTACCGGGACGCGAAAAACTTATTCAGCAACGATGCTGATGAATTTACGGTTTTTCGGGCCTTTCACTTCAAATTTCACTTTACCGTCTGCTTTAGCAAACAGAGTGTGGTCTTTGCCGCAACCAACGTTGGAGCCAGCGTGGAATTTAGTACCACGTTGACGAACGATGATGCTACCAGCCAGAACTGTTTCACCGCCGAAGCGTTTTACGCCCAGACGTTTAGCTTCTGAATCGCGACCGTTACGAGTCGAGCCGCCAGCCTTTTTATGTGCCATTTAATCTGCTCCCCTTAACTTAAGCGCTGATGCCAGTGATTTTCACATCAGTGAACCACTGACGATGGCCCTGCTGCTTACGGTAGTGTTTACGACGACGAAACTTAACAATTTTAACTTTCTCGCCACGACCGTGAGCAACGACTTCAGCTTTGATAACGCCGCCATCAACGAAAGGAACGCCGATTTTGACTTCTTCACCGTTTGCGATCATCAGAACTTCTGCGAATTCAACAGATTCGCCAGTTGCGATGTCCAGCTTTTCCAGGCGAACGGTCTGACCTTCGCTTACTCGGTGTTGTTTACCACCACTTTGGAAAACCGCGTACATAAAAAACTCCGCTTCCGCGCACACCTTTTTGATGATTCAGAGTGCGCTATAAATATTCACAATAGGGCGCGAATATTACGCAAAACGCGAGCCTTTGACAAGTGCTACCGTCAATACATGAAGAAAAAAAACACAACACGTACGGTAACGTTTATCTACGGCGTTTTTTCAGTACAATCAGCATATATTTATAACCCTAAACCCGACGTTACCTTCCCACACAGTAAGGTAATCGGGGCGAGAAGCCCGGCTTTTGCGATGAATTTAGAAAAAATCAATGAGTTAACCGCGCAAGATATGGCGGGGGTCAATGCGACAATCCTTGAACAGCTCAATTCCGACGTTCAGTTGATCAATCAACTGGGGTACTACATCGTTAGCGGCGGCGGAAAACGCATTCGCCCAATGATCGCCGTCCTCGCCGCGCGAGCCGTTGGTTACCAGGAAAATGCGCACGTTACGATTGCGGCCCTCATCGAGTTTATCCACACAGCGACCCTGCTGCACGACGATGTTGTGGATGAGTCAGACATGCGCCGTGGGAAAGCTACGGCAAATGCGGCGTTTGGTAATGCGGCCAGCGTGCTGGTTGGCGATTTTATCTATACCCGTGCATTTCAGATGATGACCAGCCTTGGCTCGTTGAAAGTGCTGGAAGTCATGTCGAAAGCAGTCAACGTCATTGCCGAAGGTGAAGTCTTGCAGTTGATGAACGTCAACGACCCGGACATCACCGAAGAAAACTATATGCGCGTCATCTACAGTAAGACCGCGCGTTTGTTTGAAGCGGCAGCCCAATGTTCAGGTATTCTGGCTGGCTGTAGCGAAGAACAAGAAAAAGGGTTGCAGGATTATGGCCGTTATCTCGGTACCGCTTTCCAGTTAATTGACGATTTGCTGGATTACAGCGCAGATGGCGAGCAGCTGGGTAAAAACGTCGGTGATGACCTCAACGAGGGTAAACCAACGCTGCCACTGTTGCATGCCATGCGCCACGGCACCCCAGAACAAGCGCTAATGATCCGCCAGGCCATTGAGCAAGGTAATGGTCGTCACCTTCTGGAGCCGGTTCTGGAAGCGATGAACGCCTGTGGTTCTCTGGAATGGACCCGTCAGCGGGCAGAAGAAGAGGCTGATAAAGCCATCGCTGCGCTTCAGGTGCTGCCCGATACGCCGTGGAGAGAAGCGCTGATTGGTCTGGCACATATCGCCGTGCAGCGCGACCGTTAATTCCCTACAGCATCCTCCCTCATCCCGTGCCCTGCACGGGATTTTCTTATAAGTTCCAGTAAGAATTTACCCCCTCCAGATAATCACGCAGAACCTTGGCATATTCTGAATATACACACACTTTACATGAACATTTTAGAACATTCGTTCTTCGGGCGTTATAGTGTCGGCACAACCGATCGTGAAACCGTAAGCCGTTAACCAAAGGAGAGATGAATTGATGGAAAGCAAGCTGATTGACTGGCATCCGGCCGACATCATCGCCGGACTGCGCAAGAAAGGGACCTCAATGGCCGCTGAATCACGTAAAAATGGATTGAGTTCATCAACGCTGGCTAATGCGTTAACGAGACCATGGCCAAAAGGTGAGTTGATTATCGCCCGGGCACTGGGAACTGACCCCTGGGTGATTTGGCCGTCACGCTATCACGATGCCAAAACGCATGAGTTCATCGACAGAACGCGGATGATGAGGAGTCGCAGAGAGAAAAAGAATCCGGAATGAACATTGAGCTGTAACCCCCGGCCAACTGAACTGGGGGTTACAAGAGACGTTGACGATTACTCGCCTTTCACGCGCTCAATGTTTGCGCCCAGCGCACGCAGTTTATCTTCGATGCGCTCATAGCCGCGATCGATGTGATAAATACGGTCGACTACCGTCGTACCTTCAGCAATACACCCTGCCAGCACCAGGCTTGCAGATGCGCGCAGATCGGTCGCCATAACCTGTGCGCCAGAGAGCGTTTCCACGCCGTGGCAAATCACGGTATTGCTTTCGATTTCTGCGTGAGCGCCCATACGGCTCAGCTCAGGCACGTGCATAAAGCGGTTCTCAAACACGGTTTCCGTGATGAAGCCGGTCCCTTCAGCTACCAGGTTCAACAACGTGAACTGGGCCTGCATATCGGTAGGGAACGCCGGATGCGGTGCAGTACGCACATTGACCGCTTTCGGACGTTTACCGTGCATATCAAGGCTGATCCAATCATCACCCACTTCAATATCCGCACCCGCATCACGCAGCTTCGCCAGAACGGCATCCAGCGTGTCCGGCTGTGCATTACGGCAGATAATTTTGCCGCGAGAAATTGCCGCCGCCACCAGGAAGGTACCGGTTTCGATACGATCTGGCAGAACGCGATAAACACCACCGCCAAGACGCTCAACGCCTTCGATGGTAATACGATCGGTGCCCTGACCAGTGATCTTCGCGCCCAGCGCAATCAGGAAGTTCGCGGTATCCACGATCTCCGGCTCGCGCGCGGCGTTTTCGATGATGGTAGTGCCTTCGGCAAGCGTTGCTGCGCACATGATGGTGACCGTCGCGCCGACGCTCACTTTGTCCATGACGATATGCGCGCCTTTCAGACGGCCATCAACGGACGCCTTCACATAGCCTTCTTCCAGCTTAATAGTCGCGCCTAACTGCTCCAGGCCGGTAATGTGCAGGTCAACCGGACGTGCGCCGATTGTGCAGCCGCCCGGCAGTGAAACCTGACCCTGACCAAAGCGGGCAACCAGCGGCCCGAGCGCCCAAATGGATGCACGCATGGTTTTCACCAGATCGTACGGCGCACAGAAGACGTTCACATCACGCGCATCGATGTGCACAGAACCATTACGCTCAACTTTCGCACCCAGCTGGCTCAGCAGCTTCATTGATGTGTCAACGTCCTTCAGTTTCGGGACGTTTTGGATCTCTACAGGTTCTTCAGCCAGCAGCGCCGCAAACAGGATCGGCAGTGCGGCGTTTTTAGCGCCTGAAATTGTGACTTCGCCCTGGAGCTTAGTTGGCCCCTGAACACGAAATTTATCCATTATTCTGTTCTCTGTTAAGAATTTATCTTCGCTACCGGCACATCACCCGTAGCTCAAAAACCGTTAAGTTTGCGATCGCGCGCCCATTCCGCTGGGGTAAACGCCTTAATCGACACGGCATGAATGCGGTTGTCCGCAATGTACTCCATCAACGGGCCATAGACCGATTGCTGCTTCTTGACCCGGCTCATGCCTTCAAACATCTCACCCACGGCAATAACCTGAAAGTGACTGCCGTCGCCAGAAACGTGGACTTCCTGGAGGGAGAGTGCATTCATCAGCACGCTCTGAATTTCATTATTTTCCATGGGCTCTTCATTCGTCAGATAGTGAAAACAGCCCAACATCTTAGAGCAAAGTGGCGCTGTCATAAATAAGCAAAAAGCCTCGCTGATAAATCAGACAAGGCTTTAGTGGCAGATCCCCCTCAGGGGTTTTGCCGGATAGCGGCACAAGACCTTATCCGGCCTGGAAAAATTAACGCGGAAGGACGTCGTCAGGCAGATTGTAAAGCTGCGCCAGCGTGTACACTTTATCGTTAACACCAGTGAGTGAAACGCTGTTTCCCTGCTGCTTGCCCTGATTAATCAGATGCAACAGTAACGCCAGACCGCCGGTATCTACCCGGGATACCTGGTTCAGGTCGATGCAGGATACCCCTTTCATCGCCTCAATTCGCGCATCCCATAATGGGTTTAACACGTCCTGATCCAGCTCCCCCACCAGCACCAGCTTGTCGCCTTCACGCGTCCAGGTGAGTGACTGCGTCATTATTTTTTCTCTTCCAGAGTGATTTTCTGCTGAGCAATAGATTTCAGCTGCGCCGTCAGGCCATCAATACCTTTGGTACGCAGCAGGTCGCTCCACTCATTTTGTTTGGTGGTGATCATACTTACGCCTTCAGCAATCATGTCATAAGCCTGCCAGTTACCGGTCTGGGAGTTTTTACGCCACTGGAAATCCAAACGTACCGGAGGACGACCGTTTGGATCGATGATGGTTACGCGGATAGGCACGATGGTCGCATCACCCAGCGGTTGCTCTGGTGCAATTTCATAAGTCTGGCCATGGTACATCGCCAGAGCCTGGCCGTAGGCCTGCTTCAGATATTCACGGAATGCGGCAAAATAGGCTTCACGCTGAGCAGGGGTCGCATCTTTGTAGTAGCGCCCCAGTACCAGCGCACCCGCATATTTAACCTGCACGTATGGCAATAGTTCCTGATCGACAACCTGGCGCAGGTAATCCGGGTTTGCGCGGATTTTAGGTTGTTCATTCTTCAGACGGTCAAATGTCTTCTGCGCCGCCTCATTCATCTGTTTGTACGGGTTCGTTTGGTCGGCTGCAGTTGCTGCGCTAAGCGGGGCAATCACCAGCATAGCCACCATCATCAATCGTTTAAACATACGTCGATTCTCCTGAGATTATTTCGTTGCGCCCGCAGGCGTAGTGGCTTCATTATTGCCGTCAGTTGCGGCTGGCGCATCGCCAGAATTCTTATTGTCATCACCTTTACTGTTGCTGTTGTAAAGGAACTGACCAATCATATCTTCCAGCACCATCGCGGATTTCGTGTCCTGAATCGTACCGCCATCTTTGAGGATAGACGTTCCCAGCTCAGGATCTTCAAAACCCACATTCAATGCCAGATACTGTTCGCCCAGCAGACCGGAAGTACGGATGCTCAGAGAACTGGTGTCAGGAATATGGTTAAAACGCGATTCGATTTCCAGCGTCACGCGCGGCAGGTACGTTTTCGGATCTAACGAGATGTCCGATACGCGTCCAACTACCACTCCGCCAATCCGCACCGGAGAACGCTCTCTCAGGCCGCCGATATTATCAAAGGTCGCATAAATCGTGTAAGTCGGCTCAGTACGCATTGAGGTAACGTTCGCCGCCTTCAGGCAAACAAACAGCGCTGCCAGCAGCGCAACCAACAGGAATAACCCGACCCAAATTTCATTTTTTTTCGTTTGCATGAACTCAATTCCCAAACATCAGTGCGGTCAGCACAAAATCCAGCCCCAGAACGGCAAGAGAGGCGTGCACAACGGTGCGTGTCGTTGCCCGGCTAATCCCAGCAGAGGTCGGGATCGCATCATAACCATTGAACAATGCAATCCAGGTGACCGTAATGGCGAACACCACGCTCTTAATCAGACAGTTGACCAGGTCCAGACGCCAGTCGACGGCATTTTGCATAGCCGACCAGAAGAAGCCTGCATCAATACCCTTCCAGCTTACGCCAACCAGTGAACCACCCCAGATACCCACTGCGACAAAAATAATCGTCAGCAACGGCAATGAAATGACGCCAGCCCAAAAACGTGGGGAAATCACCCGGCGCAGTGGATCGACGGCCATCATCTCCAGACTGGAAAGCTGTTCGGTCGCCCGCATCAGGCCAATTTCTGCGGTTAAGGCCGACCCGGCCCGCCCGGCAAACAGCAGCGCCGCAACAACCGGTCCCAACTCACGTAACAATGACAGTGCCACCAGCATACCGAGGCTGGTTTCCGCGCTGTAGGTCGTCAGCACCAGGTATCCCTGCAACCCCAGCACCATACCGATGAATACGCCAGAAACAATAATGATCAGCATCGATAAGACACCGACATTATAGAGCTGGCGTATCAGCAGCGGCGCATGTTTGCGAAACTCCGGCTTGCCGACAACCGCATTGAACAACATTAATCCGGCTCGCCCGAACGTCCTGAGGGTTTTTATTCCCCGATGTCCGAGTGATGCCAGCGCATTTAACAACATGGGTGGCTTAACTCCCTGTTTTGAGTAAATCGATGTGGTAGTCGCCCGCCGGGTAACGGAACGGAACCGGTCCATCGGCAATGCCGTCCAGGAACTGGCGTACGCGCGGATCGGCATTTTCTTGTAGTGCCTGAGCACTACCGTAGGCCACTATTTTTTTGTCCGCCATTATATAGGCGTAATCCGCAATACTCAGTACCTCAGGCACATCATGGGATACCACCACACAGGTGACGCCCAGCGCGCTGTTCAGTTCTGAAATCAGCTTCACCAGAACGCCCATGGTGATGGGATCCTGGCCGACGAACGGCTCATCAAACATGATGAGGTCTGGCTCCAGCGCGATAGCACGTGCTAACGCGGCGCGACGCGCCATCCCACCGGATAATTCAGAAGGCATTAATTTGGCCGCACCCCGCAGGCCGACGGCCTCGAGCTTCATCATCACCGTGCTCTTCAGCAACGGCGCTGGCAACGTCGTATGCTCGCGCAGAGGGTACGCGACGTTGTCAAACACATTCATGTCGGTAAATAGCGCACCAGACTGAAACAGCATACTCATGCGCTTACGCACGGTAAATAAACGCGAACGGGACATGGCCGGGACGTTCTCACCGTCAAACAGGATCTCGCCCTTATCCGGGGGGATTTGTCCGCCAATCAGACGCAACAGCGTCGTTTTGCCGATGCCTGATGGCCCCATGATCGCCGTCACCTTACCGCGCGGTACCGTCAGGGAAATATTATCAAAGATGCAGCGGTCACCCCGGGAAAAGCTGACATCGCGCATATCGACTAGATTCGCCACAGACTGCCCCATTGATTCATCCTTTACTATTGCCTCGTTGATCGAAGAGTTTGGCGCTCAATTTAGCCATGAACTCAACATATTTACAGATTATTGCCTGTCCTGGTTAGCGAAAGCTGGCATTTGTTTTACTTTTTAGCCGCATAAAGTCAAAATTAAGACTTCGTTACGGCTTCCAGAAGATCCTTCAAGTGGACCGGCGAGTATACCTGAAGAAAGGACTTTAGATGCTTTTAGCGACGGCGCTGTTAATAATTGGTTTACTTCTGGTGGTCTACGGTGCCGACCGTCTGGTATTTGCTGCATCCATTTTATGTCGAAACTTCGGTATTCCTCCCATTATCATCGGAATGACCGTGGTCAGCATGGGTACGTCGTTACCCGAGATAATTGTCTCCGTTGCCGCATCGATGAATGGGCAACTCGATCTGGCTGTCGGGACCGCTATAGGTTCTAACATCACCAACATTCTGCTTATTTTAGGCCTGTCGGCGCTGATTCATCCTTTTACCGTGCATTCTGATGTTCTGCGTCGTGAATTACCGCTAATGTTGCTGGTAAGTATTTTAGCTGCATCCGTCCTGTATGACGGGCAGTTAAGCCGCAGCGACGGTTTCTTTCTTCTGCTTCTGGCCGTGCTATGGCTGCTATTCATTGTTAAAATCGCCCGTCTGGCCGAGCGACAAGGCAATGACAGCCTGACACGTGAGCAGATAGCTGAGCTGCCGCGCGAAGGCGGATTACCGGTCGCATTTTTGTGGTTGGGCATTGCGCTGATTATCATGCCAATGGCAACACGTATGGTGGTGGACAACGCGACCGTACTGGCGAACTATTTCGCCATGAGCGAACTTACTATCGGGCTGACAGTGGTCGCCATTGGTACCAGCCTGCCGGAGCTGGCAACAGCGATTGCGGGTCTGCGTAAAGGTGAAAATGATATTGCCGTCGGTAACATTATCGGCGCAAACATTTTTAATATCGTTATCGTCCTCGGGCTACCGGCGCTGATTACGCCGGGTGAAGTCAATCCAATGGCCTTCACCCGTGACTATAGCGTCATGCTGCTGGTGAGCGTGATTTTTGCACTACTCTGCTGGCGACGTCCGCGCCAGATTGGTCGCGGCGCAGGTGCGCTGCTGACCGGCGGTTTTATCATATGGCTGGCGATGCTGTATTGGTTATCGCCACTTCTCGTTGGATAACTGGAAACGCATTATGTCGCACTTAGAGTTGCAACCGGGTTTTGACTTTCAGCAAGCAGGCAAGGAAGTCCTGACAATTGAACGTGAAGGCCTGGCGGAGCTTGATCAGTACATCAACCAAAATTTTACCCTCGCATGCGAGAAAATATTCAGCTGCCCGGGCAAAGTGGTGGTGATGGGAATGGGGAAATCCGGCCATATCGGGCGGAAAATGGCAGCCACATTTGCCAGCACCGGCACCCCCTCATTTTTTGTACACCCAGGCGAAGCCGCACATGGCGATCTGGGTATGGTCTCGCCGCAGGATGTGGTCATCGCCATCTCTAACTCCGGTGAATCCAATGAGATAGCGGCGCTGATCCCGGTATTAAAACGTCTTCATGTACCGCTTATCTGCATGACCGGTCGTCCTGAAAGCAGTATGGCGCGTGCGGCAGATGTGCATCTGTGTGTTAAAGTGCCCAAGGAAGCTTGTCCGTTAGGTCTGGCACCGACCAGCAGTACGACAGCAACACTGGTGATGGGCGATGCCCTCGCGGTGGCATTATTAAAAGCGCGCGGCTTTACCGCGGAAGATTTTGCGTTGTCTCATCCCGGTGGCGCACTGGGCCGTAAGCTTTTACTGCGCGTTAACGATATTATGCATACGGGCGACGAGATCCCGCATGTGACCAAAAACGCCAGCCTGCGTGACGCCTTAATTGAGATCACGCGTAAAAATCTCGGCATGACCGTCATTTGCGATGATGCCATGAAGATTGACGGTATTTTCACCGATGGCGATTTACGTCGTGTCTTCGATATGGGCGTTGATGTACGCCAGTTAGGCATTGCCGATGTGATGACCCCTGGAGGCATTCGCGTGCGTCCGGGTATTCTTGCCGTCGATGCCCTGAACTTAATGCAGTCCCGCCATATCACCTCGGTAATGGTTGCTGATGGCGACCAATTACTCGGTGTGTTACATATGCATGATCTGCTGCGTGCAGGTGTAGTGTAAGAAACTCAAGGATAACGAAAATGAGTAAAGCAGGTGCGTCGCTTGCGACCTGTTATGGACCCGTCAGCGCAGACGTTATCACCCGGGCAGAAAACATCCGTTTGCTGATCCTGGATGTGGATGGCGTACTGTCTGATGGTCTGATTTATATGGGCAACAACGGTGAAGAGCTGAAGGCTTTTAACGTCCGTGATGGTTACGGAATTCGCTGTGCGCTCACTTCCGGTATTGAGGTTGCCATTATTACCGGACGAAAGGCTAAACTTGTAGAAGATCGCTGTGCCACTTTGGGGATCACCCACCTGTATCAGGGGCAGTCAGACAAACTGGTTGCCTTTGGCGATCTCCTTAGCAAACTGGCGATCGCGCCGGAGAATGTCGCCTACGTTGGCGATGACCTGATCGACTGGCCGGTGATGGCTAAAGTGGGATTAAGCGTCGCGGTGGCAGATGCCCACCCTTTGCTGATCCCGCGAGCTGATTATGTCACCCACATTGATGGGGGACGTGGCGCTGTGCGTGAAGTCTGCGATTTATTACTCCTGGCGCAGGGCAAACTGGACGAGGCCAAAGGGCAATCGATATGAGCAAAACCAGACGTTGGGTTATCATTCTACTGTCGCTGGCTGTCCTTGTGATGATTGGTATTAATCTGGCAGACAAAGATGACACCACTCAGGTCGTCGTCAATAACAACGAGCCAACCTATAAGAGCGAACATACTGATACCGTCGTGTATAGTCCGGAAGGCGCGCTGAGCTATCACTTGATCGCACAACACGTTGAATATTATTCGGAACAAGCGGTTTCGTGGTTTACTCAACCAGTATTAACCACGTTTGATAAGGATAAAGTACCGACCTGGACGATCAAGGCCGACAAAGCCAAATTGACCAACGATCGGATGCTGTATCTGTACGGCCATGTTGAGGTTAACGCCCTGGTGCCTGACTCTCAACTACGCAGAATTACGACCGATAACGCGCAGATTAACCTGGTGACACAAGACGTCACTTCCGATGATCTGGTGACGTTGTATGGCACAACATTTAACTCCAGCGGACTGAAGATGCGCGGCAACTTACGCAGCAAGAACGCCGAGCTGATTGAAAAGGTTAGAACCTCATATGAAATCCAAAACAAACAAACTCAGCCTTAATCTTGTACTTGCCAGCTCACTTCTGGCCGCCAGCATTCCGGCATTTGCCGTCACCGGCGATACCGAGCAGCCGATTCACATTGAATCGGACCAGCAGTCCCTGGATATGCAGGGCAACGTGGTGACGTTTACTGGCAACGTGATTGTGACTCAGGGCACCATCAAAATTAACGCCGATAAAGTCGTCGTGACCCGTCCTGGCGGTGAAGACGGCAAAGAAGTGATTGATGGCTATGGCAATCCAGCGACGTTTTACCAGATGCAGGACAACGGTAAACCGGTTAAAGGCCACGCCTCTCAGATGCACTATGAACTGGCGAAAGACTTTGTCGTTCTCACCGGCAAGGCGTATCTGGAACAGCTCGATAGCAACATCACGGGCGATAAGATCACTTATCTGGTAAAAGAGCAGAAAATGCAGGCCTTCAGCGATAAAGGCAAACGCGTCACCACCGTTCTGGTTCCGTCGCAGTTGCAGGACAAAAACAAGGCTCCGGCAGAGAAAAAAGGTAACTGATTCGTTATGGCAACATTAACTGCAAAGAACCTTGCAAAAGCCTATAAAGGCCGTCGTGTGGTTGAAGATGTCAGTCTGACCGTCAACTCCGGGGAGATCGTCGGTCTGCTCGGTCCTAACGGTGCAGGCAAGACAACAACCTTTTACATGGTAGTCGGCATTGTCCCGCGCGATGCGGGTAACATTATCATTGATGACGAAGACATCAGTCTGCTGCCTCTGCATGCGCGCGCGCGTCGCGGCATCGGCTACTTACCGCAGGAAGCATCGATTTTCCGTCGCCTGAGCGTGTTTGATAACCTGATGGCGGTACTGCAAATTCGTGACGATCTGACCAGCGAGCAGCGGGAAGATCGGGCCAACGAGCTGATGGAAGAATTCCACATCGAGCACCTGCGCGACAGCTTAGGTCAGTCGCTCTCCGGTGGTGAACGACGCCGCGTGGAGATCGCTCGCGCACTGGCCGCTAATCCGAAATTTATCCTGCTGGATGAACCGTTTGCCGGTGTTGACCCGATTTCTGTTATTGATATTAAACGGATCATCGAACACCTGCGCGACAGCGGCCTTGGCGTGCTGATTACCGACCACAACGTCCGCGAAACGCTGGCAGTGTGTGAGCGTGCCTATATCGTAAGTCAGGGACACCTGATCGCGCACGGCACGCCAACAGAAATACTGCAGGATGAGCACGTTAAGCGCGTATACCTTGGGGAAGACTTCAGACTCTGATAGGGTAGAAGACTTCACGTCACTGCAGGAGAAAACAACTCTGAACATGAAGCAAGGTTTGCAACTCAGGCTTAGCCAACAACTGGCGATGACGCCTCAGCTACAACAGGCTATCCGTCTGTTGCAGCTGTCCACGCTGGAACTTCAGCAAGAACTTCAGCAAGCGCTGGAAAGTAACCCACTGCTCGAGCAAACCGATCTTCACGACGAAATTGATACCCAGGAAAAACAGGACAGCGAAACCCTCGACACCGCAGATGCACTCGAACAAAAAGAGATGCCTGAGGAGTTACCGCTTGATGCCAGTTGGGATGAAATATACACCGCCGGGACGCCTTCGGGCACCAGCGGGGATTACATCGACGACGAACTGCCTGTGTATCAGGGTGAGACCACGCAATCACTACAGGATTACCTGATGTGGCAAGTGGAACTGACCCCGTTCTCGGATACCGATCGCGCCATTGCGACATCCATTGTGGATGCGGTAGACGAAACCGGTTATCTCACCGTGACCCTGGACGATATTCTCGAAAGCATGGGCGATGACGACGTCGGTATGGACGAAATCGAAGCCGTGCTTAAACGCGTTCAGCGCTTTGATCCCGTTGGCGTGGCCGCCAAAGATCTCCGTGACTGCTTACTGATCCAACTTTCGCAGTTTGATAAAGCCACGCCGTGGCTGGAAGAAGCGCGTCTGATCATCAGCGATCACCTCGATCTGTTAGCCAACCATGACTTCCGCACCCTGATGCGCGTGACCCGGCTGAAAGAAGACGTGCTGAAAGAAGCCGTCAACCTCATCCAGTCGCTTGATCCCCGCCCAGGGCAATCGATCCAGACCGGCGAGCCGGAGTACGTTATTCCGGATGTGCTGGTGCGTAAGCATAACGATCGCTGGGTGGTCGAACTCAACGGCGACAGCATTCCGCGCTTACAGATTAACCAGCACTACGCCGCCATGTGCAATAGCGCGCGCAACGATGCCGACAGCCAGTTTATTCGTAGCAATCTGCAAGATGCGAAGTGGCTGATTAAAAGCCTGGAAAGCCGCAATGATACGTTGCTGCGCGTCAGCCGCTGCATCGTTGAGCAGCAGCAAGCTTTCTTTGAGCAAGGCGAAGAGTTTATGAAACCGATGGTACTGGCGGATATCGCCCAGGCCGTCGAGATGCACGAATCGACCATTTCCCGTGTGACCACGCAAAAGTATCTGCACAGTCCGCGCGGCATTTTTGAATTGAAGTATTTCTTTTCCAGTCACGTTAACACTGAAGGCGGAGGTGAAGCCTCATCCACAGCTATCCGTGCGCTGGTGAAGAAATTAATTGCTGCGGAAAACCCCGCGAAACCGCTGAGTGACAGCAAGTTAACCTCTATGCTGTCAGAACAGGGTATCATGGTGGCACGCCGCACCGTTGCGAAGTACCGAGAGTCTTTATCCATTCCGCCGTCTAACCAGCGCAAACAGCTGGTGTGACCCAACCGATAAGGAAGACACTATGCAGCTCAACATCACTGGAAACAACGTCGAAATCACCGAAGCCCTGCGCGATTTTGTGAATACAAAATTTGCCAAGCTCGAACAATATTTCGACCGGATTAATCAGGTCTATATTGTGTTGAAAGTGGAGAAGGTTACACATATCTCGGATGCAACACTGCATGTGAACGGTGGCGAAATTCATGCCAGCGCGGAAGGTCAGGATATGTACGCCGCCATTGACGGTTTAATTGATAAACTGGCTCGGCAGTTAACAAAACATAAAGATAAACTGAAACAGCACTAACTTGTCCGGGCAGTTAGCGGGTGCAGGACGGCCTGTTGTGTAGCACAACGGGCCATTTGTACAGTTAGCGCTTAGGTGAAATTATGACAAATAACGATACGACTCTACAACTGAGCACTGTTCTTAACCAGGAATGTACACGCGCAGGCGTTCACTGCCAAAGCAAGAAACGCGCACTGGAAATCATCAGCGAACTTGCGGCAAAACAGCTTAGCTTGCCTTCTCAGGTGGTATTTGAAGCCATTCTGACGCGTGAAAAAATGGGCAGTACCGGCATCGGTAATGGTATTGCTATCCCGCACGGAAAGCTGGAAGAAGACACGATGCGCGCGGTTGGTGTGTTTGTTCAACTCGAAACACCCATCGCCTTCGACGCCATTGATAATCAACCTGTCGATCTGCTTTTCGCCCTGCTGGTCCCGGCAGACCAAACCAAGACGCATTTGCATACGTTGTCACTGGTCGCAAAACGTCTGGCAGATAAAACCATCTGTCGTCGTCTGCGCGCCGCGCAGAGTGACCAGGAGTTGTATCAAATCATCACGGACACCGAAAGTGGACAGGATGAAGCATAACAACCCAATGGCATCCTTTTTTGTCGTTGTGAGGAGAAACAGTACATGGTACTGATGATCGTCAGCGGCCGTTCAGGGTCAGGTAAATCTGTCGCCCTGCGTGCGCTGGAAGATATGGGTTTTTACTGCGTGGATAACCTTCCCGTAGTGCTGTTGCCCGATCTGGCTCGTACACTGGCCGATCGCCAGATTTCTGCGGCCGTCAGCATTGATGTGCGCAACATGCCTGAGTCCCCGGAAATTTTTGAGCAGGCAATGAATAATCTGCCCGAGGGTTTCTCACCACAGCTGCTGTTCCTTGATGCAGACCGTAACACGCTGATTCGTCGCTACAGCGACACGCGCCGTTTACACCCGCTCTCCAGCAAGAACTTGTCTCTGGAAAGCGCTATCGATAAGGAAAGCGATTTGCTGGAGCCACTGCGCTCTCGCGCTGACCTGATCGTTGATACCTCCGAAATGTCCGTACACGAACTGGCAGAAATGTTACGTACCCGACTGCTGGGTAAACGTGAACGTGAATTGACGATGGTATTCGAATCCTTTGGTTTCAAACACGGTATCCCGATTGATGCGGATTACGTCTTTGACGTGCGCTTTCTGCCTAACCCACACTGGGATCCAAAGCTGCGCCCAATGACCGGTCTTGACCGCCCCGTCGCCGCATTCCTCGACAGGCACACAGAAGTACACAATTTTATTTACCAGACTCGCAGCTATCTTGAGCTATGGTTACCCATGCTGGAGACCAACAACCGTAGCTACCTTACCGTAGCCATCGGCTGTACCGGCGGGAAACACCGTTCGGTGTATATTGCTGAGCAGCTGGCAGACTACTTCCGCTCACGCGGTAAAAACGTGCAGTCACGCCATCGTACGCTGGAAAAACGTAAATCATGACCGTGAAGCAAACCGTTGAAATCACCAATAAGCTGGGCATGCATGCCCGCCCAGCGATGAAACTGTTTGAATTGATGCAGGGTTTCGAAGCAGAAGTTTTGCTGCGTAATGATGAAGGAACGGAAGCCGAGGCCAACAGCGTTATCGCTCTGCTGATGCTGGATTCAGCCAAAGGGCGTCAGATAGAAGTCGAAGCCACGGGACCACAGGAAGTAGAAGCCCTGGCCGCAGTGATTGCCCTGTTTAATTCAGGGTTTGATGAAGATTAATCGAGTACACAGAACGTAGCCAGTAGGCCGGATAAGGCGTTTACGCCGCATCCGGCAATAACTACGCTAATACAGCTTATTTTCCCGCATAAACGACTCACCACCTAACTGGCGCATTTGGCGCATAATCCAGGCCTGGCGGTTACGCACATAACCAGAAGGCGCATTCGCCTTAAAACGCAAAGGATTGGGCAATACTGCCGCCAGCAAGGCCGCTTCAGACAGGCTCAACCGACTGGCCGGTTTATGAAAATACCGTTGCGCCGCCGCCTCCACGCCAAATATCCCATCGCCAAACTCGGCGATATTCAAATAGACGGTCAGAATACGTTTCTTACTCCAGACGGTTTCCATACCCAGCGTTAGCCCGGCTTCGAGACCTTTACGCACCCAGCTACGTCCATCCCACAAAAAGAGGTTTTTCGCCGTCTGTTGCGATAACGTTGACGCCCCGCGAATGCGGTTTTCATTGCGTTCATTGTGCGCCAGCGCTTTCTCTATGGCGGTGACGTCAAACCCCCAGTGGTCTGGAAACTTCTGGTCCTCCGCAGCAATCACCGCCAGTCCCATCCACGGTGAGATCTCATCCATGCTCACCCAGTCCGAGTGCGCCACATAGCCGAAATCACCGGACAGCCATGCGCCCAGCTGTCGCTCGACCATTACCGCTGAGAAAGGCACAGGCATCACGCTGAAAAGTGCGATGCCCCCGCCCCAGAATACGGCGAGGACAACCACCACCCGCAGAAAAATACGTCGCAGAAAGGCGGTTACTCCTTTTCTCATTCAGTCAGCACCAGCACACGCGATACCAGTTTATCGATGCCACTCGCAGCCTGAGCGATGTCCTGCGCCAGCATATAGGCAGGCGTGGTGACGATTTTGTTGTCTTCATCGACGACAATGTCATCAACCGGACAAGGCACATGCTCAGCGCCCATCTCTTCCAGCACCTCTGCCGTGTCGATATCAGTGCCGATGGTCAGACGCAGCGGGAAGTCAAAAATTTTAGGTAACATGGCAGGCGCAATGCACATAAACCCCAACGGCTTACCCGCCTGATGCATGGCCACCGCCAGCGCGGCTAAATCGCTGTCAACCCGGCATTCGCTGCCCTGACTGGCAAAATTGCTCAGATTTTTGGCCGCACCAAACCCACCCGGCACGATCAACGCATCCAGTTCCGATGAGACTGCCTGCGCAAGTGGGCGAATATCGCCACGTGTGATACGCGCGGCTTCAATCAGCACATTGCGAGTTTCCAGCATCGGCTCGCCGGTCAGATGATTAATCACATCCGCTTGTTGTTTATCTGGTGCGAAACAGACAGCCTGAGCGCCGTTGCGGGCAATGGCCAGAAGCGTGAGAACAGTTTCATGGATCTCTGCACCGTCATACACGCCGCATCCGCTGAGCACTACACCCACTTTTTTCATCGTAATACTCCTTTCTCAACTGGCTGAAACATATTAGTTATTATGATTTAAATGCTACGCTTCACACATTTAACTGATTCATGTAACAAATTATTTAAGATTTGCTATCTTAACTGCGTGCGGCCTGAAAATTAGGGCTGCGCCCTTGTAAACAATGATAATAATTTACGGCGCAGCCACGATTTCCCTGGTGTTGGCGCAGTATTCGCGCACCCCGGTCAAGCCGGGGTCATTTTTTTTCCACACTCGCCACCCAGGCTTTTAATACTGCCACGTCGTGCTGCCACTCCTGCTTCATCTCTTCAATCCATTCAGCAACGTTATCTTCCCAGGCAGGAAGATCCGGCGACTGGATTTGCTGACCTAGCTGTTGCAGGTGACGCAGCCCCACTGAACCTGCTGCGCCTTTAATTTTATGGCCTTCCTCAACAACACCTTTTTTATCCCGTGCCGTCAGGTTGGACTCCAGCACGCTCAAATATCCCGGCATCATCTTCTCAAACACCGCCAGCCCGTCGGTAATTAACTTCGGTCCCACCAGCTCGAGGTATTGTTCCAACATAGGAATATCTAACAGCGCTTGCGATTTACTGCTTTCTTCAGATGTCACAGTGCTCTCCTCTTCGTTTCGGGTATCCCAGTATTTTTTGATCATGGCGGTTAGCGCCGGAACCGACAGCGGCTTACTCAGCACGTCGTCCATGCCTGCGTCCAGATACTCTTTTTTATCTTTCAGTACGTTGGCGGTGAGTGCAACCAGCGGTGGCAGATCTTCACGGGCGTATTTTTGCGTGAGCTCCCGCGAGATATCCAGACCGGTCATATCCGGTAGCTGAATATCCAACAGCACCAGGTCATATTCACCCGGCGTAAACATTTCCAGCGCGGCTTTCCCGGTCATCGCGACATCCACGCTGTTGCCTAATTTTTCCAGCACGGAGCGCGCAACAATAACGTTCAGCTCAATGTCTTCTACCAGCAGCACATTCAGGGCTGGCAGCGGCAGTTCATCGTCTTCAAAAGCATCTTCAATCTCTTCCGCTACCGCAGGGGCATGCACGGTTAGCGTAAAGATGGACCCTTTTCCTGCCTGGCTGGAAACCGTAATATCACCGCCCATGTTTTTCGCCAGACGCTTCGACACGGCCAAACCAATCCCTGTCCCCGTAGCCGGTTTACCGCCGTTGCTGTCCTTCACCTGATAATACATAGCGAAGATTTTATCCTGCTCATCCTGCGGAATGCCGATGCCGGAATCTTCAACTTCGAAATGCAGCATATTCCCCTGGTCATAGCGCGCCCGCACGGTCACCTGCCCCTGCTGGGTAAACTTCACGGCGTTGCTGATCAGATTCCACAGGATCTGACGCAGACGCGTTCCGTCGGTAATGACCTTATGCGGCAGCGGTAACGTCGGCTCAAGCACAAAGCGCAGCCCTTTTTGCTGCGCCTGTAGGCCAGAGAGGTTTTCCAGATCCGCCATAAAGCTGGTGAAATCGATTGGCTGGTTATCGAGCTGGACTTTACGTCGTTCCATCTTATCCATGTCGATAATATCGTTGAAAATATTCCCCAGCGTCACAGCAGAGACGTGGATTGTTTTCAGGTATTTTTCCTGCTCCGCGGTCAGATCCGTATCCAGCAGGATCCGGCTTAAGCCGACAATGCCGTTAAGCGGGGTGCGCAACTCGTGGCTGATGGTAGAAATAAAGGTGGTCTTATCGCGGCTGGCGCGCTCAAGCGCATCCTGATAACGCTTACGCTCGGTAATATCGCGCCCAAAGCCCATCAGACCATGTCGTTTACCTACGCGGTCATAGTAAGGCACTTTGCGAATTTCAAAGCAGGCTTTGCGCCCGTCCGGGTAGTCCAGCCACTGTTCGTAGGTGAGCGAAACATTATGACGGAACACCTTCTCGTCGGTCTCAATCACCTTTTCAGCCGCTTCAGGAGAGTAAACGTCAGCCGGTTTTAAGTTCACCAGCTGCTTTTCGCTTTTGCCAGTCAGCAGCTCCATAGCACGGTTACAGCCGGAAAACTCTTTATCTTCATTGCGATAAAAAACCAGATCCGGCGAGGCATCAAGGAAAGAGCGTAAAAAGGAAGACTGTTGCTCAAGCTGGATCTGCGCCTCTTCGCGCTCTTTGATTTCAACCTTCAGTTGCTCGAATGTTTCCTGGCGCTCTGCTTCGGCTTTTTCACGCTCAACAATTTCCTGATTGAGCTGGGCAATATTATCTTTCAGCTGCACATTGAGCTTGAGATCTCGCTCGCGCATCTCTTCCAGCTTTTGTACCAGTCGTGACAGGCGTTGCCGGGACTCCTCAAGTTGCTCCACCACCACAGACAAGAAATAGACGGCCCAGGGGGTAATTAACAGACCAAAAAAGATAGAACGGATGACATCAATGCTTTCTACCTGGCCATGCAGCACCATGGTGACAGCCATCTGCACCACAATTGCCAACACGACCAGAGCCAGCGCCAACAGCAGCGAAAAGCGCACCAGACCTAACTTCATCATCAGGTCGACGTAATATTGCGCCAGCATACGGATTTGCTTCATAGAGGGTTCCTTCACGACAACTTGGCACAATAATACTCAATTCTCAGCGTGACGTTGAAGATTGTGCAAGAAATGCGGAGGTTATCGGTGAAATGACCGCGGAGAGGCCATCAGGCAAGCAGGCGCAGATTGCCGGATGTCGGCTTTGCCTTATCCGGCCTACGGAGAGTTAGTTCTCAGGCTGTACCCATGGCGTACCGAGCGCCGAGCCTTGCACACCGTACTTGTTAAGGTACTTATCCAGTTCGACCATGCCGGTC
The DNA here is from genome assembly GCF_030332745.1 of Citrobacter sp. Cpo074. NCBI lineage: Bacteria > Pseudomonadati > Pseudomonadota > Gammaproteobacteria > Enterobacterales > Enterobacteriaceae > Citrobacter > Citrobacter sp. Cpo074. Next base: position 66,011 of record NZ_JAOWHG010000026.1, on the reverse strand, counting down.
CAGCGGTTTTCACACCATAGCGGTGCCAACAGCGTTGGGCGGCGCGCGCTGGCGGAAATTCGATGATAAATCACCTCTGGCGGCGTATGACGGATCATCTCCCCGGCGGTAACCGTATAGTCGTCCAGTTCAATTCCGTTCAGCCGCCCGGCTTCCCAGGCTTTCGCCATCGTACTGCCTTTCACAATATGCAGCGGGTGCAGCTTAATACCGTCAACACCCGTCTCCACTACACGTTCCATGGTTTGCAGGCATTCTGCCTGCCCTTCTCCCGGCAGACCGACAATCAGGTGCGAGCACACTTTCAGCCCACGCTCGCGTGCCAGTCGCGTAGTGCGTTGGTAGCAGGCAAAATCATGGCCGCGGTTAATACGATGCAGGGTTTTGTCATGCGCGGTTTGCAAACCGAGCTCCAGCCATACCTCATAGCCGAGGTCTTTATACTCGCAAAGCAGATCGAGTACCGCATCCGGCACGCAGTCGGGGCGCGTCCCAACGCATAACCCGACGATACTGGCCTGGCTAACCGCCTGCTGATACATCGAACGCAGCACCTGCACTTCAGCAAAGGTGCTGGTATAGGCCTGGAAATAGGCCAGATAGCGTTTCGCGCGATTGACCAGATGCGCCTGATGCTCAAGCTGCTCGGCAATAGAATGGTGCTGCTGTGCTTCATCGGCAAACGAGGCAACATTGCAGAAAGTACACCCGCCACGTCCGATGGTGCCATCACGATTTGGACAGCTAAAGCCGCCGTGAAGCGTGAGTTTATGAACCTTTTGCCCGTAACGGCGAGAAAGATCCCCACCAAACATATTGACTAATTTCTGTAACTGCATAATCTGGTAGACCGCGCCTTGAAAAGAGGCCAAAGCCTGCCATTTTTTGCCCCAGTCGGCGATGACCTGGATCAATCGCCCTGGCGTGCCTTTATTCATTGCATAACAAATCAAAATAATCGAAATTTCATTCATTCAAAATGAAATTACTTTTCCTTATATCCGACTGTTTTTTTTATCTTCTTATACTCTCAGCATAAAAACAGTATCTTTAAGACGCCAAAACTCTAAAAACCAGCATAAAATGCCAAGCATAGCGATAAACAAAGGGAGGACGGGGGATATACAGCCTTTCTGACAGTGAGACAGATCACACTTCACTCTCCATTCTCCTTGCGTTAAATCAATGTAAAAAAGCCTTAAATTTCAACGTATTCATAAAGTTAATCGCCCTATAGCACATTTTTGCATAAATAAGATTGCCATTTGACCTGTGTGTGGATTCCCGATAACGTGGAAATCCGCTGGAAGCTTTCTGGATGGGCAGTCTGCTCATCATATTTATGCAGTAATTGAGATTCCCTCTGAAGCAAGTCCTCAAACTTGTTTGACCTATGCGAAAAGGATAAAGAGGGCGAATGCGAGGTAAGCGTATGACACGCAAACCCCGTCGCCATGCTCTTGGTGTGCCCGTGCGCAACGGTCCAGATGGGAATCCCGCAGAGCCTGGGGAGGTTCACTGATATGTTGTACGATAAATCCCTTGAGAGGGATAACTGTGGTTTCGGCCTGATCGCCCACATAGAAGGCGAACCTAGCCACAAGGTAGTGCGTACCGCCATACACGCACTGGCCCGCATGCAGCACCGTGGCGCAATTCTAGCCGATGGTAAAACCGGCGATGGTTGCGGTTTGCTGTTACAAAAACCTGACCGCTTTTTCCGCATCGTGGCGCAAGAGCGCGGCTGGCGTTTAGCTAAAAACTATGCCGTCGGCATGATCTTTTTAAATAAAGACGCTGAACTGGCTGCGGCTTCTCGTCGCATTGTCGAAGAAGAATTACAGCAGGAGACCCTGTCGATTGTCGGCTGGCGCGACGTGCCGACCAACGAAGGTGTTCTCGGTGAAATCGCCCTCTCCTCCCTGCCTCGTATCGAGCAAATTTTTGTCAACGCCCCTGCGGGCTGGCGTCCGCGTGATATGGAGCGCCGCCTGTTCATCGCGCGCCGTCGCATCGAAAAACGCCTCCAGGACGATAAAGACTTCTACGTCTGTAGCTTGTCGAACCTGGTCAATATCTATAAAGGCCTGTGTATGCCGGCGGATCTGCCGCGCTTTTACCTGGACCTGGCGGATCTGCGTCTGGAATCGGCCATCTGCCTGTTCCACCAGCGCTTCTCCACCAATACCGTACCGCGCTGGCCGCTGGCGCAACCGTTCCGCTACCTGGCGCATAACGGTGAAATCAACACCATCACCGGCAACCGCCAGTGGGCACGCGCACGTACCTATAAATTCCAGACGCCACTGATCCCAGACCTGCACGACGCCGCACCGTTCGTTAACGAAACCGGCTCCGACTCCAGCTCAATGGATAACATGCTGGAACTGCTGCTGGCTGGCGGGATGGACATTATCCGTGCCATGCGTTTACTGGTGCCGCCGGCCTGGCAGAACAACCCGGATATGGACCCGGAGCTGCGCGCGTTCTTTGACTTTAACTCTATGCACATGGAGCCGTGGGATGGCCCGGCGGGCATTGTTATGTCCGACGGCCGTTTTGCCGCCTGTAACCTTGACCGTAACGGCCTGCGTCCGGCACGCTACGTCATCACCAAAGACAAGCTGATTACCTGTGCCTCTGAAGTTGGGATCTGGGATTATCAGCCGGATGAAGTCGTCGAGAAAGGTCGCGTCGGCCCTGGCGAGCTGATGGTTATCGATACCCGCAGCGGGCGCATTCTGCACTCCGCCGAAACCGATGACGATCTGAAAAGCCGCCATCCGTACAAAGAGTGGATGGAGAAGAACGTCCGCCGTCTGGTGCCGTTCGAAGACCTCGCTGACGATCAGGTCGGCAGCCGCGAACTGGACGATGACACGCTCGCCAGCTATCAGAAACAGTTTAACTACAGCGCCGAAGAGCTGGATTCCGTGATCCGCGTGCTCGGTGAAAACGGTCAGGAAGCGGTCGGCTCAATGGGTGATGATACCCCGTTTGCGGTGCTCTCAAGCCAGCCACGCATCATTTATGACTACTTCCGCCAGCAGTTCGCGCAGGTGACTAACCCGCCGATCGACCCGCTGCGTGAAGCGCACGTTATGTCGCTGGCCACCAGCATCGGTCGTGAGATGAACGTCTTCTGCGAAGCCGAAGGTCAGGCACACCGCCTGAGCTTTAAATCGCCGATCCTGCTGTACTCCGATTTTACCCAGCTCACCACCATGAAAGAGGAGCATTACCGCGCCGACCGCCTGGATATCACCTTCGACGTGACCGAAACCACGCTCGAAGAGACCGTCAAAGCATTGTGCGATAAGGCGGAACAGATGGTGCGTAACGGTACTGTGCTGCTGGTGCTCTCTGACCGTAACATCGCGAAAAACCGCCTGCCGGTTCCTGCACCGATGGCCGTAGGCGCAGTGCAAACGCGTCTGGTAGAACAAAGTCTGCGTTGCGACGCCAACATCATCGTTGAAACCGCCAGTGCCCGCGACCCGCACCATTTTGCTGTCCTGCTTGGCTTTGGCGCGACGGCCATTTATCCGTATCTCGCGTATGAAACGCTGGGACGACTGATCGACACTCAGGCGATTGCCAAAGATTACCGGACCGTGATGCTGAACTACCGTAACGGCATCAACAAAGGTCTGTACAAAATCATGTCCAAAATGGGCATCTCGACCATTGCCTCTTACCGCTGCTCGAAGCTGTTTGAAGCCGTTGGTCTGCACGATGATGTCGTGGCGCTGTGCTTCCAGGGCGTGGTCAGCCGCATCAGCGGCGCAGGGTTTAGCGACTTCCAGCAGGATCTGCTGAACCTCTCCAAACATGCATGGCTGGCACGTAAACCTATCAGCCAGGGCGGCTTGCTCAAATACGTCCACGGCGGCGAATACCATGCCTACAACCCGGACGTGGTGCGCACGCTGCAACAGGCGGTACAAAGCGGCGAGTACAGCGACTATCAGGAATATGCCAAGCTGGTCAATGAGCGTCCGGCGGCCACGCTGCGCGATCTGCTGGCGATAACGCCTGGCGATGAAGCCGTAAGCATTAGCGAAGTAGAACCCGCGACCGAACTGTTTAAACGCTTTGATACCGCAGCTATGTCCATCGGCGCATTAAGCCCCGAAGCACACGAAGCGCTGGCCGAAGCCATGAACAGCATCGGCGGCAACTCGAACTCCGGTGAAGGCGGTGAAGACCCGGCGCGCTATGGCACCAATAAAGTGTCGCGCATTAAGCAGGTTGCTTCCGGTCGCTTTGGCGTAACCCCGGCGTATCTGGTCAACGCCGATGTCATCCAGATTAAAGTCGCTCAGGGCGCGAAACCTGGCGAAGGCGGTCAGTTACCGGGTGATAAAGTCACCCCGTACATCGCCAAACTGCGCTATTCGGTACCGGGCGTGACGCTGATCTCCCCGCCGCCGCACCACGATATTTACTCTATCGAAGACTTAGCGCAGCTGATTTTCGACCTCAAACAGGTCAACCCGAAAGCGATGATCTCCGTGAAGCTGGTTTCCGAACCAGGCGTTGGCACCATCGCCACAGGCGTGGCGAAAGCCTATGCGGACCTGATCACCATTGCTGGCTACGATGGCGGTACCGGCGCAAGCCCGCTCTCCTCGGTGAAATATGCGGGCTGCCCGTGGGAACTCGGTCTGGTGGAAACCCAGCAGGCGCTGGTCGCTAACGGTCTGCGTCACAAGATTCGCCTGCAGGTTGATGGCGGTCTGAAAACCGGTGTCGATATCATTAAAGCGGCGATTCTGGGTGCGGAAAGCTTCGGCTTCGGTACCGGTCCAATGGTGGCGCTGGGCTGTAAATACCTGCGTATTTGCCACCTGAACAACTGCGCAACCGGCGTGGCGACTCAGGATGACAAACTGCGTAAGAATCACTATCACGGCCTGCCGTTCAAAGTGACTAACTACTTTGAATTTATCGCCCGCGAAGTCCGTGAGCTGATGGCGCAACTGGGTGTGAAGCGTCTGGTGGATCTGATTGGTCGTACCGACCTGCTCAAAGAGCTGGAAGGGTTTACCGCCAAGCAACAGAAACTGGAACTGTCTCGTCTGCTGGAAACCGCCGAACCGCATCCGGGTAAAGCGCTGCATTGCACCGAGAACAACCCGCCGTTTGATAACGGCGTGCTGAACGCTCAGTTGTTACAGCAAGCGAAACCGTTTGTCGACGAGCGCCAGAGCAAAACCTTCTGGTTCGATATCCGCAACACCGACCGTTCTGTTGGCGCGTCGCTGTCGGGCTATATCGCGCAAACGCATGGCGATCAGGGGCTGGCGTCTGACCCAATCAAAGCGCACTTCAGCGGTACCGCAGGCCAGAGCTTCGGCGTGTGGAACGCGGGCGGCGTGGAGTTGTATCTGACCGGTGATGCCAACGACTATGTCGGTAAAGGTATGGCGGGCGGTCTGCTGGCAGTGCGTCCTCCGGTTGGCTCTGCTTTCCGTAGCCATGAGGCGAGCATCATTGGTAACACCTGTCTGTATGGCGCCACCGGTGGCCGCCTGTTTGCCGCGGGTCGTGCGGGTGAGCGCTTTGCAGTACGTAACTCCGGCGCAATCACCGTGGTTGAAGGTATTGGCGACAACGGCTGCGAATATATGACCGGCGGCATCGTCTGTATTCTCGGAAAAACGGGCGTCAACTTCGGAGCGGGTATGACGGGCGGATTCGCCTACGTGCTCGACGAAGATGGTGAGTTCCGCAAACGCGTGAACCCGGAACTGGTAGAAGTGCTGAGCGTGGATTCGCTGGCTATCCACGAGGAACACCTGCGCGGTTTGATTACCGAGCACGTACAGCATACCGGCTCTTCACACGGCGAAGAGATCCTGGCTAACTGGCCAGCATTCTCGGCGAAATTCGCGCTGGTAAAACCAAAATCCAGTGATGTGAAAGCACTGTTGGGTCACCGTAGTCGTAGCGCAGCAGAGCTGCGTGTGCAGGCGCAGTAAGGGGTAGCAGCAATGAGTCAGAACGTATACCAATTTATCGACCTGCAGCGCGTTGATCCGCCTAAGAAGCCGCTGAAGATCCGTAAGATCGAGTTTATCGAGATCTACGAGCCGTTTTCCGAAGGCCAGGCCAAAGCACAGGCAGACCGCTGCCTGTCCTGCGGTAACCCGTACTGCGAGTGGAAGTGCCCGGTGCATAACTACATCCCGAACTGGCTGAAACTGGCGAACGAGGGGCGTATTTTTGAAGCGGCAGAACTGTCGCACCAGACCAACACTCTGCCGGAAGTCTGTGGCCGCGTGTGCCCGCAGGATCGTCTGTGTGAAGGATCCTGTACGCTGAACGATGAGTTCGGCGCGGTGACTATCGGTAACATCGAGCGCTATATCAACGATAAAGCATTCGAAATGGGCTGGCGCCCGGATATGACCGGCGTGCGTCAAACCGACAAGCGCGTGGCGATCATCGGTGCCGGTCCGGCAGGCCTGGCCTGTGCTGATGTGCTGACCCGCAACGGCGTGAAGGCGGTGGTATTTGACCGCCACCCGGAAATCGGCGGTCTGCTGACCTTCGGTATTCCAGCCTTCAAACTGGAAAAAGAGGTGATGACCCGCCGTCGTGAAATCTTCACCGGTATGGGCATTGAGTTCAAATTGAACGTGGAAGTGGGCCGCGATGTACAGCTTGACGATCTGCTGAAAGATTATGACGCCGTGTTCCTTGGCGTAGGTACCTATCAGTCGATGCGCGGTGGGCTGGAAAACGAAGACGCTTCCGGTGTGTTTGATGCCCTGCCGTTCCTGATCGCCAATACCAAACAGTTGATGGGCTTTGGCGAAAGCAGCGACGAGCCGTACATCAGCATGGAAGGCAAACGCGTCGTCGTTCTCGGCGGTGGCGATACCGCGATGGACTGCGTGCGCACCTCGGTTCGCCAGAACGCAGCACATGTCATCTGCGCTTATCGTCGTGACGAAGAGAACATGCCGGGTTCCAAACGCGAAGTGAAAAATGCGCGTGAAGAAGGCGTCGAATTCCAGTTCAACGTCCAGCCTTTAGGCGTGGAAGTGAACGCCAACGGTAAGGTATGCGGTGTGAAAATGGCGCGTACCGAAATGGGTGAACCGGATGCGAAGGGCCGTCGCCGTGCGGAGATCGTCGCCGGTTCCGAACACGTTGTTCCGGCAGATGCGGTGGTACTGGCGTTTGGCTTCCGTCCGCACAGTATGGAGTGGCTGGCAAAACACAGCGTCGAACTGGATTCTCAGGGCCGCATTATTGCTCCAGAGCGCAGCGACAACGCCTTCCAGACCAGCAACCCGAAAATCTTCGCCGGTGGCGACATCGTGCGCGGTTCGGATCTGGTAGTCACCGCGATTGCCGAAGGTCGTAAAGCGGCAGACGGTATCCTGAACTACCTGGAAGTGTAATACAGCCTCTTAAGGCATCTCATCTGCCCTGGTGGGTGAGATGCCAAATTCCTGCCGCAATACCGCCAAACCTGCCGATTAAGCCAGTCTGACAACACGTTTAGTAAACAGGGCAAATAACCTTAACCCCCCAAACAGATCAACATCATGAATAATAACCATGTAAAAATCAGACGAAAACGTTTGCTTTACGTTGAGAACTGTATATTATGCGGCGGATTTTTTGGGCAAAATTCATGGAGGCGTTGTGTCGCAAGACAACAATTATAGCCAGGGCCCCGTCCCTCTGGCGGCGCGAAAAGGCGTAGTTCCACTAACATTTGTCATGTTGGGACTCACATTCTTTTCCGCCAGTATGTGGACCGGTGGCACACTCGGTACCGGTCTTTCTTATAATGATTTCTTCCTGGCAGTTCTCTTCGGTAATCTTCTCCTCGGTATTTACACTGCATTTCTCGGTTTTATCGGCGCAAAAACAGGGCTCTCAACCCACCTTCTGGCGCGTTACTCATTTGGTGTGAAAGGTTCATGGCTTCCCTCTCTGCTTTTAGGCGGCACACAGGTAGGCTGGTTTGGCGTTGGTGTGGCCATGTTTGCTATCCCGGTTGGCAAAGCGACGGGAATTGACGTCAATATCCTGATTGCGGTTTCCGGTCTGTTGATGACCCTGACCATCTTTTTTGGCATCTCAGCGCTGACCGTTTTATCTATCATCGCCGTGCCTGCCATCGTCGTACTTGGCAGCTACTCCGTCTGGCTGGCAGTGAGCGATGTCGGCGGTTTGGAGCATTTAAAAGCGATAGTGCCGCAAACGCCGCTGGATTTCTCCACCGCACTGGCGCTGGTAGTCGGCTCGTTTGTCAGCGCAGGGACGTTAACCGCTGACTTCGTCCGTTTTGGCCGCAACGCCAAAGGCGCGGTGTTGATCGCCATGGTGGCGTTTTTCCTTGGCAACTCCTTGATGTTCATCTTCGGCGCTGCGGGCGCGGCTGCGGTTGGACAGGCGGATATCTCTGACGTGATGATTGCCCAGGGACTGCTGCTGCCCGCAATCATCGTTCTTGGTCTGAATATCTGGACCACCAACGATAATGCGCTGTACGCATCGGGCCTGGGATTTGCCAATATTACCGGCCTTTCCAGCCGTACGCTGTCGGTGGCTAACGGTATTATTGGCACACTGTGCGCGCTGTGGCTTTACAATAACTTTGTCGGCTGGCTGACATTTCTGTCGGCAGCGATTCCCCCGATTGGCGGGGTGATCATCGCCGACTATTTGCTGAACCATCGCCGCTATGCCGACTTCAGCAAAGCGCAATTTATTTCCGTAAACTGGATAGCGATCCTGTCCGTTGCACTGGGCATCGCCGCAGGTCACTATATTCCCGGCATCGTGCCCGTCAATGCCGTACTCGGCGGCGTATTCAGCTATATCCTGCTGAATCCACTTTTCAATCGCAGCCTTGCTAAATCCCCGGAGGTCAGCCATGCAGAATAATAACATCACCATTCATCAGGCGCGTTTACAGGGACGTGAAGGGTTATGGCAAATCACGATTGAAAACGGGCGCTTTAGCCGTATTGAGCCTCAAGACGCAGCGACGTTACCACAGGGTGAAGTGCTTGATGCTGAAGGCGGTCTGGCTATCCCACCGTTCGTTGAGCCACATATCCATCTGGACACTACGCAAACCGCGGGCGAGCCGAGCTGGAATCAGTCTGGTACGCTGTTTGAGGGCATTGAACGCTGGGCTGAACGTAAGGCAATGCTCACTCACGAAGACGTCAAAGCGCGCGCCATGCAGACCCTGAAGTGGCAGATGGCCAACGGCATCCAGTATGTCCGTACCCACGTTGACGTTTCCGACCCTACGTTGACGGCGCTAAAAGCCATGCTGGAGGTGAAGCAAGAAGTCGCTCCGTGGGTAGAGCTACAGATTGTCGCGTTCCCGCAAGAAGGCATTCTTTCTTATCCCAACGGTGAAGCGCTCCTGGAGGAAGCCGTGCGTCTGGGCGCTGACGTCATTGGCGCGATCCCGCACTTTGAATTCACGCGTGAATATGGCGTAGAGTCGCTGCATAAGATTTTCGCTCTGGCGCAAAAATACGACAAACTTATCGACGTGCACTGTGACGAAATCGATGATGAGCAATCCCGCTTTGTTGAAACCGTTGCGGCGCTGGCGCATCGCTACAATATGGACGAGCGCGTGACCGCCAGCCATACCACGGCGATGCATTCCTACAACGGCGCGTATGCTTCCCGTCTTTTCCGCCTGTTGAAAATGTCCGGCATTAACTTTGTCGCAAATCCACTGGTGAATATTCACCTGCAAGGGCGCTTTGACACTTATCCTAAGCGTCGTGGTGTTACGCGCGTCAAAGAGATGCTGGAAGCGGAGATCAACGTCTGCTTCGGTCATGATGACGTCTTCGATCCGTGGTATCCGCTGGGCACTGCGAATATGCTGCAGGTGCTGCATATGGGATTACACGTGTGCCAGCTGATGGGATACGGACAAATTAACGATGGGTTGAACCTGGTCACCACCCACAGCGCGAAAACCCTGCATCTGCAGGACTATGGTCTGAACGTGGGGAATTCTGCGAATCTGGTGATTTTGCCTGCAGAAAATGGGTTTGACGCGGTTCGTCGCCAGACGCCTGCCCGTTATTCCATTCGTCATGGTCGAGTCATTGCCGAGACGGTCCCAAGCCAAACCACACTGCATCTGACGCAGCCAGAAACGGTGACGTTTAAGCGCTAGGACGTTACATTCCATGTCGGATGGCGTAAGCTTTGCCATCCGACACAGTCTCTCATTCTCAAGCTTGTAATAAGCTGGCGCGGACTTTGATCACCACCTTTTTGATGTCCATCGGGGTCTGCACCACACAACCCGGTTTATGCGGCTCGCCCGGCATAAAAATCACAAATTTTCCCGGCTTCAGTACCATAGCCTGTTCATCGGCAATCTGGCTGCACAGCTGATAATCATCCTCGATGTGCATCTCTTCGCAGTGACGAGCAGAATCGGTCATCCCGAACAGAATCCGTTCTTCGCCGGACAACAGCATCTGAATATCAATGTACTGCTGATGCAGCTCCGCTTTCTTATGCTCTGGGCTCTGCGTTGTAAATTGCATGACATTCATAAAAATATTCTCGCCCTGCAACGTGTAGCGCCCAGGCGTCTTCTCCTGCGGATTCGCCGCAATGGCAAGCGTTAACGCCTGCTGCAAGACCGGATGTAATCCGGCAGAAGGCAGTGAATTCAACGCATCTGATATCATCATCATTCTCCCTGGGCCAACAGCGCGGCCCCCAGTAATCCAGCGTCATGACGGTAATGCGCCGCCAGCAATTCCACGTGATAGGCCCAAGGCTCTTGTGCCAGATAATGTTCCACCAGCGCCAGATACCCTTCAGCCAGCCCAACGCTGCCGCCAATGACCACGCACTGACAATCAGTCGTGGCCTTCACATCGGCAACAAGCCTTGCCAAAGTACGCGCTGAGCGATGGATCAACCGGCTTGCCTGCTCATCCCCCTGCCCGGCACGGCTAAAAATAGTTTTGGCGTCGCATCCGGCAAGCGCGCCTTCGGCAGCAGCCGCTATTCCACGACCGGATGCGATCGCCTCAACGCAGCCCACACGCCCGCAGCCGCACATGGGTCCATGAGGATCGGCCAGCGTATGTCCCAGATGCCCAGCCAGACCGCCGACTCCGGTCAGCAGTTTCCCACCGCTGACGACTCCCCCGCCCACGCCTGTAGAGACGGTAATAAACACCAGATCGCGGTACTCACCACCAAGCGCATGGTACTCAGCCCACGCCGCTGCCTGTGCGTCATTGACGGCCAGCGTCGGCAGGCCGGTGATTTGTTCCAGCGTTTGTGTCAGCGGAAAATGCATCAACCCACCGAGGTTATGCGGATTCAGCGCCAGTAAAGCCCCCTCACGGATAATCCCCGTCGAGGCGATCGCCACCCGATTAGCACGCCCCTGTAGCGGTGCAACCAGTGTTTGTAACGCGGCGCGCAGCGCTTGCGGCGTTTTACTGGCAGGCGTCGGCAGTTCACGCCGCTCGCGGACTTGCAGATTGTTGTCTACCAGCGCGGCAGCCAATTTGGTGCCGCCAATATCAATCGCCAGTGTGGTCATGACGCCGCCTCATGCATCGTAGTGGCGCTCTGTAGCTCGAAGAACGACATATTCCTTCCCTTACGGCTATTGCCCGGTTCAGCACCGGGCAACTGGATTAACTTTTGGATTTCACCATGGTGCTTTTGTCACCGCCGAACGGCACGGCACCGCTAAACGGTCGACCATCAATGGCATCATGCGTACGCAACGCTTCAGGACGCAGCCAGCGCTGTACACGGGACGGCATATCAAGACCAATCAGCAGGATCACTACAAATGTCAGGCCGAAAGAGAGCGATCCCAGCGCGGTACCCAGATCCAGACGTTGGGCAATCAGTGCGCCGATGATCGGTGCCAAAGCCCCGCCCAGTGCGCCCACGTTATAGGTGAAGCCCAATCCCGCCGCACGCTGATCGGTATCGAAATAGCCGCCAATCAGTTTTGGTAAGATCCCGGAGATCCCCTGGCCGAGCATTTGTTGGAAAAACAGCAGCAAACCCAGTACCCAGACGTTTGAACCGCCTATCGCAAACACCGGAATAATCAGCAACTGCGAGGCCAACAGACTGCAGACATAAGCTTTACGCGTGCCCAGCCAGTCACCAAGAAAACCGCCGACGCAACAACCGACCGCCGCACCAAAGCCGCTAAAGAAGAGCACTCTGGCCACCGTGGAAGGATCGTACAGCAGTTCGGTTTTCAGATAGGTTGGCAACAGCGCCTGAATCGGCCACGAGTACAGGAAGGCGAATAGCACGACCACCATCAGCATCACGCCCGTCGGCCAGCGTTTCCCGCTGCTTTGCACCATAAAGCTAATGAAGATAAACGCGCATATCAGTCCAAGAACCGCCACGATAGCCGCATTTTGCAGGTTGCCAGCAAAGCAGAACCACAGCGCAGTTGCTGCGGCGAGCGTCATCAGAATATTAATTACCCGATGCTCGCCCCGGTAGAGAATGTCCACCATCGTGCGTACCGGCGCTTTGCCTTCGTGTTTCTCTTTCCAGTCTTCCGCTTCCGGAATATTTTTACGCAGCCAGAGGGCGAAGATAATTGGCAGGATGCCGATGAAGAACAGCGCGCGCCATCCCCAGACCGGGACCACCAGACTGTAGACCTGGGCGGCGATCACGGCACCAACGGAAAAGCCGGAAATCAGGAAACCACTGGCTTTGTTTCGCAGGTGTTTAGGCCAACTTTCAATAACATAGGTTGCGCTGGAGCCATACTCACCGGCCATTCCCATACCGATAACCAGGCGGGCGATAAACATGGTGGTGTAGCCCGGCGCGAAACCGCAGGCCAGCGTTCCCACAGAGAACAGAATGATGCTGGTGACCATTGCCAGGCGGCGTCCGTAGCGGTCGCCCATTGCCCCCAGCATTAACCCGCCAAACCAACGGGAGATAAAGGCGGCCGAGATCAGGCTGGCAGCCTGCACCGTCGTCAGTCCGAATTCGCCCTGCACTTCTGTCAGCACCAGAGCGATTAACACAAAATCGAAACCATCAAGCAAATATCCCAGCCAAGCGGCGGAAAATGCCCGCCATTGTGCCCGATTGAGATGGCGATACCACGGGATGCTTTGGGTAGAAGTACTCATTTTACTCTCCCGACGATTTTTGTTGTTGTGCCGGGTGGTGGCTTTGCCTTACCCGGCCTACGGTCGAAAATCCAGGCCGGGCAAGCGAAACGCCCCCGGCGACCCGTGATTACGCCTTTTCCGCCAGCAGTTGGTTTGCCAGCGCTTTCAGTTCCGGCAGATAGTGTTCATCTACCGGGGCAAAGGGTTTACGGCACAGTGGGACAGAAACCACATCCATATAGTGCAGTACCGTTTTCAGGCCGCGGAACACGCCAACCTTAATGAGCAGATCGATAACCTTATTGCACTCAGTTTGCAGCTTTTGCGCCGTGCGGATGTCACCTTCTTTGAGCGCTTTCACAATTCCCTGATAGCGCCACCCCATGATGTTGTAAGTGCTACCGATACCGCCATCTGCGCCCGCAAGCAGTCCGGAAGCGAAGATCTCGTCATAGCCGTTATAAAGCACCAGATCGGGATGAGCGCGGCGGATCTGTTCCATCTGATAGAGATCGCCTGAAGTTTGCTTCAGTGCGCCAACGCCTGGCAGCGTTACCAGCGTGTTGATCTGATCCAGCGTCAGTTTTACGCCGCTCAGCGCCGGAATGTTATAGACCACCATCGGTAAACCATCAGCGGAATCAATAATTGCGCGGTAGTGATCGCAATGTTCTTCAAAGCTGAACGGATAGTAAAACGGTGTAACGGCCGAAACGGCATCAAAGCCGTAACGATGCGCGGCGCTCGCCAGCTGCTGGCTCTCTTCAGTACTCACCGTGCCAACATGGGCGATCAGCGTCACCTTGCCTTTCGCCTCTTCGGCAACAATTTCCAGTACCTGCTCTCTTTCAACGCGGTTTTGGACAAAGGCCTCACCCGTTGAGCCACCGACATAGAGCCCGTCTACACCCTGACCAATGTTGAAACGCACCAGGCGGCGCAAACTCTCGATGTCCAGTCTCTGTTGGTTATCGAATGGGGTTAACAACGCTGGCATTACGCCTTTTAAATCTCTTGCCATAACGACCTCTGACGATGATTAGTGTTATCTAACTGCATACCTTTATACCTGTTATACCAGATCAAATAAGCAGCAATACAATACAGAACGCTTATAGTGCGATCTACTTCACTAAACACTTCATCCTTCGAGCCGCCTCTGCGTTAGCTGCGTTCGCTCACCCCTGTCACATAGTTATCTATGCTCCAGGGAACTCGCTCTCTTGCCGCCTTGATGCAACTTGAATGATTTTGTGTTTAAACGATCGTCGGGATCGCGATCACTTACGCAACTTTTTACTTTTGCTGAAGGCATGCCAGGTCGCGGAAACGCTATTGAGGTGTTCTTGCAGTGCGCGGTCAGCTTCTTCAGGATCGCGCTGGCGAATTGCGTCGACAATCGCGATATGCTGCTGATAACTCACGTTGTTGTGCTCATACAACTCTTGATCGGCGACGGTCGGACGGGCGGCAATCAGCCAGTCTAACAGCGCAACATGGATAGCCATAAAGATAGGATTGCCCGGGATCTCAGCCAGTACACGGTGAAAATCAACGTCCGAGCGGATGAACAACGTATTGTCATCGAGCGACTGGCTGTTGATCTCCAGTGCTTTAGCCAGTCTGTCGATTTGCTCATCTGTCGCATGTTCGGCGGCGTATCGAACCAGGCTGGATTCAAAGAACAGTCGCAACTGCTCGAAGTGGGCAATGCCGCCGGGATGTGCGAGGAAATCTTTCGCCATGCCAGACAGCTCGCTGATGATGGTATCAGCAGAAGGACGCGAAACGCGGGCGCGCTCGCCGTTGTTGATTTGAACCAGACCTTTGCGTTTTAACGCGGCCAGCGCTTCTCGTACAGAAGGACGGCCCACGTTAAAGAAGGCCATCAGCTCCCGCTCAGACGGCAACTGTTCGCCCTCGCCAAATTCCCGACGACGAATCATCTGCTCCAGTTCTTCTTCAACCATTTCAGACAGTTTTTTACGCGCCAACGGGCGATTGCGTAAGCTACGGCCAATGGTGGATGGAGAGTCTTCAGCTTGCGAATCAAATGCGTTCATAGGGTCCATTCAGCTAAGTCGTGGTGACAAACAACAGCGGGTTTATCCTAACACAGGATCGAAAGCAGGGTGAAATGATGGACGATCTGATCCGGCTGGCCTATTGATAATATACGTAACAGCAATATTATTTTAAGCGAGTATCTTCTGCCTCATTTTAATTGAATGGAGTTAAATAGCTTCATGAAAATTATGAATATGAACGTGATAATTTATCATAACCTTCTATTTTATAACGATAAATAATTACATCATCGAATTAAAAATAAGATATTCACTCCATAAAAAATGCCCAGAAAAATATAACATCCGTTTTGACAACAGCGTTATTACCGGATTTATCTTCTTCTCTGGCATGGAGTGAAACAATGTTCGGCATCATTATCTCTGTCATCGTTTTATTAACGATGGGTTACCTGATCCTCAAAAACTACAAACCGCAGGTCGTGCTGGCCGCCGCCGGGATCTTCCTGATGATCTGCGGCGTCTGGCTGGGCTACGGCGCGTTGGTCGCTAACGACAAAAGCAGTGGCTATCTGCTGGTCGATATTTACAACGAAATTTTGCGTATGCTCTCCAACCGCGCGGCCGGACTGGGGTTATCAATCATGGCGGTGGGCGGTTATGCCCGTTATATGGACAGAATGGGGGCCAGCAGAGCGATGGTTAGCCTGTTAAGCCGCCCGCTCAAGCTAATCCGTTCACCCTATGTAGTGCTTGCCGCCACCTATGTGATTGGTCAGATCATGGCGCAATTCATTACCAGCGCATCCGGGTTAGGTATGTTGCTGATGGTGACGCTGTTCCCAACGCTGGTTAGCCTTGGCGTGAGCCGTTTATCCGCTGTTGCGGTCATTGCCACTTCGATGTCGATTGAATGGGGCATTCTGGAAACCAACTCTATTTTTGCCGCGCAGGTCGCGGGCATGAAAATCGCCACCTATTTCTTTCAATACCAGTTGCCCGTCGCGTCGTGTGTCATTGTCGCCGTCGCCATTGCGCATTTTTTCGTTCAGCGTCAATTTGATAAAAAAGCCGCACCGGAAAGTAACGGATTTGCGGAACAAAAGACGCTGGAAAACGTACCCCCGCTCTATTACGCCATTTTGCCGGTGATGCCGCTGATCCTGATGCTGGGCTCGCTTGCCCTTGCACAAATGGGGCTAATGAAAGCAGAGTTGAATCTGGTGGTGGTAATGTTGATGAGCATGACGCTGACTATGTTTGTTGAATTCCTGCATAAACATAATCTGCGCGAAACGATGGATGATGTGCAGGCTTTTTTTGACGGCATGGGGACACAGTTTGCCAACGTTGTCACCCTGGTGGTCGCCGGTGAAATCTTTGCGAAAGGGTTGACGACTATCGGGACTGTCGATGCCGTAATAAAAGGCGCAGAGCATTCCGGTCTTGGCGGTATCGGCGTGATGATCATCATGGCGGTGGTCATCGCCGCCTGCGCAATCGTCATGGGGTCAGGCAACGCGCCGTTTATGTCTTTTGCCAGCCTCATTCCGGATATTGCCGCCGGGCTGCATATTCCTGCGGTAGTAATGATTATGCCGATGCATTTTGCCACTACGCTTGCCCGCGCGGTGTCACCCATAACCGCTGTAATTGTCGTGACATCGGGTATTGCCGGCGTATCGCCCTTTGAAGTGGTAAAACGTACAGCAATCCCGATGGCAGTAGGATTTGTGGTGAATATGGTAGCCACCATCGCGCTGTTTTATTGATACCAAAGCCAGAAAACAGAACAGGCCCCAAAGGGCCTGTTTTTCATTTCACTACTTATTTCACTACGCGCAGCGCTGGACGCCCACCGCGAGGCGGTGGCGGAGTATCATCCGGATCGTTGTCGTCGCCATTATCAGGTTTATCGCCATCAATGACCGACATGACCGTTTCACTCTCAAAACCAGACGTGTCGTTGTCGTCATCATTTAAGCTGGCAACATCTTCGTCGTAGGCGGCTTCCGGTTCAAACATCGTACCGGCGCCATTTTCACGTGCATAAATTGCCAGAACGGCAGCCAACGGCACAGACACCTGACGCGGCACACCACCGAAGCGCGCGTTAAAGCGCACTTCATCGTTAGCCAGTTCCAGGTTGCCCACCGCACGCGGTGCAATATTCAGAACAATTTGCCCGTCACGCGCATATTCCATTGGAACCTGCACGTCCTGGAGCGTCACATCCACCACCAGATGCGGCGTGAGCTGGTTGTCCAGCAACCACTCATAGAACGCGCGCAGCAGATACGGACGGCGTGGTGTTAGCTGTGGCAAATCCATACAGGTTAACCCCGGCCCAGACGCATTTCACGTTCAGGCTCAGTCAGAGAAGCCAGGAAAGAGTCACGTTCGAAGACGCGAGTCATGTACCCTTTCAGTTCTTTCGAACCTGCACCGTTGAATTCAATACCCAGCTGCGGTAAACGCCACAGCAGCGGCGCCAGGTAGCAGTCTACCAGGCTGAACTCATCGCTCAGGAAGTAAGGTTTCTGGCCAAATACTGGCGCGATTGCCAGCAGTTCTTCGCGCAGACGCTTACGCGCGACTTCGGCTTCAGAAGCAGAACCGTTCACGATGACGTTCATCAGCGTGTACCAGTCTTTTTCAATACGCTGCATGTACAGGCGGCTTTCACCACGCGCAACCGGGTAAACCGGCATCAGCGGCGGATGCGGGAAGCGCTCATCCAGGTATTCCATAATGATGCGAGATTCCCACAGGGTCAGCTCACGATCCACCAGTGTCGGTACGCTCTGATTCGGGTTGAGGTCGATCAGATCCTGAGGTGGATTGTCCTTCTCCACATGCTCAATCTCGAAACTAACACCTTTCTCAGCCAGCACAATGCGGACCTGATGGCTATAGATGTCAGTAGGACCAGAAAACAGCGTCATTACCGAACGTTTGTTGGCAGCGACAGCCATGAAAACCTCCAGGTATATTCAGAATTTTTACTGCTACCAGCCACTCAGTGGCCAGCCAGAAGTGATGTCACCCAGACTCGGGAAAGTCATTACTGTTCAAAATACAAACAAAAAATGAACGATACCGGACATTTGGGCAGAAAATTGGATGATAGTTTACCAGATTTTGTGACCTTTGTGGTGAGTCGATTCTTGAAATGGGGAAAAAGAGGTGGCAATCAGCGGATTACCGTGGATCTGAGGCGAGAAATAACGATAAAAAAACCCGCCGAAGCGGGTTTTTTCGCAAATTGTCGTCTGCCGAAGCAGAGTACAATTAACGTTTGGAGAACTGAGGACGACGACGTGCTTTACGCAGACCGACTTTCTTACGTTCAACCTGACGAGCATCACGAGTAACGAAGCCAGCTTTACGCAGTTCGCCACGCAGGGATTCGTCGTACTCCATCAGAGCGCGGGTGATACCGTGACGGATCGCACCAGCCTGACCAGAGATACCACCACCTTTAACAGTGATGTACAGATCCAGTTTCTCAACCATGTCGACCAGTTCCAGCGGCTGACGAACTACCATGCGGGCAGTTTCACGACCGAAGTACTGTTCCAGAGAACGTTGGTTGATTACGATTTTACCACTGCCCGGTTTGATGAAAACGCGAGCTGCGGAACTTTTGCGGCGACCAGTGCCGTAGTATTGATTTTCAGCCATTGCCTATAATCCCGATTAGATGTCAAGAACTTGCGGTTGCTGTGCCGCGTGGTTGTGCTCGTTGCCAGCGTAAACTTTCAGTTTACGGAACATAGCACGACCCAGCGGGCCTTTTGGCAGCATGCCTTTAACCGCGATTTCAAGCACACGCTCAGGACGGCGAGCAATCATCTCTTCAAAGGTCGCTTGTTTGATACCACCGATGTGGCCGGTGTGGTGATAGTACACTTTGTCAGTACGCTTGTTGCCGGTTACAGCAACTTTGTCAGCGTTCAGAACGATGATGTAATCACCGGTATCTACGTGCGGAGTGTATTCCGCTTTGTGCTTACCGCGCAGGCGCAGAGCCAGTTCGGAAGCCAGACGGCCCAGAGTTTTACCGGTCGCGTCAACAACATACCAGTCGCGTTTTACGGTTTCTGGTTTAGCTGTAAAAGTTTTCATTAAAAGCTTACCCAAATAAATAAGTTACACGTTGGTGAACACCCAAACGTTTTGTCAGTTGAGGTTCACACGACATTGTCCAGCAAACCTACCCCTTCGAATAGCCTATGCCGGCGCATAGAAAGTTTTGGGAAAAAAACTCTCTCGTAACGTGGGGTCGCAAGATTATAGAGAAGTCAGGGTCAAAGATCGACCCCTTTATGTGATTTGCGGCAGGTTTAACCGGCTAAATGTTCCCGCTTCAGATACTCTTCGCTTTGCATCTCCTGCAAACGCGACAAACAACGCTGAAATTCAAACTTCAGACGCTCGCCCTGATAAATTTCATAGAGGGGTGATGCCGCACTGACCACCAGCTTGACGTGGCGTTCGTAGAACTCATCCACCAATGCGATAAAGCGTCGCGCTTCACTCTCCATCAGCGGGGTCATGACCGGCACATCAGACAACAGCACCGTGTGAAACAGACGCGACAGCGCAATGTAGTCATGCTGACTCCGGGCATCGACGCAGAGCGTGGTAAACGACACCGCCAGCGTTTGGTTTTCGACGGCCAGCGTCTGCATCGGACGATGATTGATCTCCAGCGTTGGCGCATGTTCACCTTTGGTTCCCGCTAATGCCAGCCAAAGCTTATCCATCTGCTGGCGGGTTTCCTCATTCAATGGCGACAACCACAAATGCGCCTGCGTTAAGGTGCGCAGACGATAATCGACGCCGGCATCGACATTCATGATGTCGCAATGCTGTTTGATGGCATCAATGGCAGGAAGAAAACGCGTGCGTTGCAAACCGTTGCGATACAGCTCATCTGGCGGAATATTGGAGGTCGCCACCAGCGTAATACCGCGGGCAAATAGCGCTTTCATCAGGCCGCCGAGCAGCATGGCGTCGGTGATATCGGAAACAAAAAATTCGTCAAAGCACAGCACGTCCGTTTCGGCCTTAAAGCGGTCGGCGATGATTTCCAGCGGATCGCTCTGCCCCTGTAAAGCAGTAAGCTCTTCATGGACGCGCAGCATAAAACGGTGGAAGTGCAAACGCTGTTTACGTTCGCCCGGCAGGCTATGGTAGAACAGATCCATCAGCCAGGTTTTTCCGCGCCCAACTCCGCCCCACATATATAAACCACGCACCGGCGCGTTGATCGGTGACTCACGCTTGCCCAGCAATTTACCAAAACGCGCCATCAGTCCACTCTCCTGCGGCGCAGGACGTGCTGGCGTTGTAAGCGCCTGGAAAATTGTTTCCAGTCGATTCACGGCTTCGAGTTGTACGTTGTCGGGTTGATGACTGCCGTCGTTGAGGGCTTGCTGGTAACGCGATGTAGGGGAAAAGCTTTGCATGATGTTATTGTTATTCCTTGAGAATCGATGTGCCGTCGCTCACGGTTGACGAAAAAAAGGCCGTTCTACATTACGTGATATAAACACGGGATTCCACTTCTACGGGATTAGCGGTTATAGTGGCATAATCAGGCGCAGGCATGGAGCCTAAAGCCAACACCCTACGGAAACACAAGACAACGGGAGATGTTCATGACCTGGGAATATGCGCTAATTGGGTTAGTCGTCGGTATCATTATTGGTGCTGTAGCCATGCGTTTTGGTAATCGTAAATTACGCCAACAGCAGGCATTGCAGTACGAACTGGAAAAAAATAAAGCTGAGCTGGAAGAGTACCGCGAAGAGCTGGTGAGCCACTTTGCCCGCAGCGCTGAATTGCTGGATAACATGGCGGACGATTATCGTCAGATTTACCAGCACATGGCGAAAAGCTCCAGCAACCTGCTGCCGGGTATGTCGCCGGAAAACAACCCGTTCCGTAACCGTCTGGCAGAGTCTGAAGCAGGCAACGATCAGGCGCCGGTTCAGATGCCACGTGACTATTCTGAAGGGGCATCCGGCCTGCTGCGTAGCGGCGCAAAGCGCGACTAACCGCACATCGTTAAGAAATTTATTGGGCGCAGCAATTGCGCCCTCCGCTTCTCTTCCTGTCCCAGCTATTATTTAGTCGTTAGCCGCATTGTGACCTAACCGAAAATTCAATAACATCAACCTGTTTTGAATCATCTTCCGTTTACTCAAGGTACGAGAGCAGGATCCATGAAAAAACAAACCCAGCTGTTGAGTGCATTAGCGTTAAGTGTCGGGTTAACTCTCTCGGCGCCATTCCCGGCCGCAGCGTCTATCCCCGGCCAGGTTCCCGGTCAGGCTGCGCTTCCCAGCCTCGCTCCGATGCTGGAGAAAGTGTTACCTGCCGTGGTGAGCGTAAGGGTTGAAGGTACCGCCACTCAGGGGCAGAAAGTCCCGGAAGAGTTCAAAAAGTTTTTTGGTGATGAACTTCCCGATCAACCGTCACAACCCTTTGAAGGGCTGGGCTCAGGGGTCATCATTGACGCAGCCAAAGGCTACGTTCTGACCAATAACCACGTTATTAATCAGGCGCAAAAAATCAGCGTTCAGCTTAATGATGGCCGAGAGTTCGACGCTAAGCTTATCGGCAGCGACGATCAGAGCGATATCGCACTGCTACAAATTCAGCACCCCAGCAACCTGACGCAAATTGCCATTGCTGACTCCGATAAACTCCGCGTGGGTGATTTCGCGGTGGCTGTGGGTAACCCGTTCGGTTTGGGTCAAACAGCCACCTCCGGCATTGTATCTGCCTTGGGTCGCAGTGGGTTGAACCTGGAAGGTCTGGAAAACTTTATTCAGACTGACGCCTCTATCAACCGCGGTAACTCCGGCGGCGCATTGCTCAACCTGAACGGTGAGCTGATCGGTATTAACACCGCGATTCTGGCCCCCGGCGGCGGCAGCATCGGGATTGGTTTTGCAATCCCGAGCAACATGGCGCGCACGCTGGCACAGCAGCTGATGCAGTTTGGTGAAATCAAACGCGGTCTGTTGGGTATCAAAGGCACCGAAATGACCTCGGATATCGCCAAAGCGTTCAAACTGGACGTACAGCGTGGCGCGTTTGTCAGTGAGGTTCTGCCTAACTCCGGCTCCGCAAAAGCGGGAGTGAAATCTGGTGACGTCATTACCAGCCTCAACGGTAAACCGCTCAACAGCTTCGCCGAGCTGCGTTCACGCATTGCAACAACTGAACCTGGGACCAAGGTCAAACTGGGCCTGCTGCGTAACGGTAAACCGCTCGAGGTTGAAGTCACCCTCGATACCAGCACATCATCGTCCGCCAGCGCAGAGATGATTGCGCCTGCGTTGCAAGGGGCCACGCTCAGCGACGGTCAGTTAAAAGACGGCACCAAAGGCATCAGAATTGATAACGTAGAAAAAAGCAGCCCTGCAGCACAGGCCGGTCTGCATAAAGATGACGTTATCATTGGCGTTAACCGCGATCGCGTAAACTCAATCGCCGAAATGCGAAAAGTGCTGGAAGCGAAACCGTCGATCATTGCTCTGCAGGTGGTGCGCGGTAACGAGAGTATTTACCTGCTCCTGCGTTAACGCATGCAACCGGACATCAGCCCCTCGTGTGATGTCCGGTAAACTCGTGATATGCTGCTGCCGTTCCCTTTATTAATGACGCCGCCATCATGTTTGTGAAGCTTTTACGTTCGGTCGCGATTGGTTTAATCGTCGGCGCCATCCTGCTGGCCGCGATGCCCTCTCTGCGAAAAATTAATACGCTTACCGCACCGCAGTTCGACAGTGCAGATGAAACGCCCGCTAGCTATAACCCGGCGGTTCGCCGCGCAGCGCCTGCCGTTGTGAACGTTTATAACCGCAGTATGAACAGTACCGCGCACAACCAGCTTGAGATCCGCACGCTCGGCTCAGGCGTTATCATGGATCAGCGCGGCTATATCATTACCAATAAGCACGTCATTAACGATG
Source organism: Citrobacter sp. Cpo074 (assembly GCF_030332745.1). NCBI lineage: Bacteria > Pseudomonadati > Pseudomonadota > Gammaproteobacteria > Enterobacterales > Enterobacteriaceae > Citrobacter > Citrobacter sp. Cpo074. The sequence continues at coordinate 42,842 of NZ_JAOWHG010000026.1, read as the reverse complement.
CCGACCAAATCATCGTCGCATTGCAGGACGGCCGCGTATTTGAAGCGCTGCTTGTGGGGTCTGATACGTTAACCGACCTTGCGGTGCTGAAAATCAACGCCACTGGCGGGCTGCCAACAATCCCAATTAATAACAAACGCGTGCCGCACATTGGTGACGTGGTACTCGCCATCGGTAACCCGTACAACCTTGGGCAAACCATCACTCAGGGGATCATCAGCGCCACCGGTCGAATTGGCCTGAACCCGACAGGACGGCAAAACTTCCTGCAAACAGATGCTTCCATCAACCACGGAAACTCCGGCGGTGCGCTGGTCAACTCACTGGGTGAATTGATGGGGATTAACACCCTGTCATTTGATAAGAGCAACGATGGCGAAACCCCGGAAGGGATCGGCTTTGCCATTCCGTTTCAGTTGGCGACCAAAATCATGGATAAGCTGATTCGTGACGGGCGCGTGATTCGTGGCTACATCGGCATCAGCGGTCGCGAAATTGCACCACTGCACGCTCAGGGCGGCGGGATGGATCAAATTCAGGGGATTGTGGTTAACGAAGTTTCCCCGGATGGTCCGGCAGCACAGGCAGGCATTCAGGTTAACGATCTGATTATCTCGGTCAATAACAAACCGGCGGTGTCTGCGCTGGAAACGATGGACCAGGTGGCAGAGATTCGACCAGGTTCAGTTATCTCCGTTGTCGTGATGCGTGATGACAAACAGTTGACGCTGCAGGTAACGATCCAGGAATACCCAGCCACCAATTAACGTCACGTCTGGCGGCCTACTGACCATAAAAAAACCGGAGCATGTTGGCTCCGGTTTTTATTAGGCGATATCGTAGAGAGTTAGTACGTAATGCCTGATGGCGCTACGCTTATCAGGCCTACAAATACACGCAGGCCTCTCTCGCGTTACTTAACGAACTCTTCGCCCAGAGTAATATCTTTTTTCAGCGTATCCAGCATGCCTTCCAGCGAGCTTTGTTCAAACGCGCTCAGCTTGCCGATAGACTGACGCTCTTCTACGCCGTTTTTACCCAGCAGCAGCGGCTGAGAGAAGAAACGAGCATACTGGCCGTCGCCTTCAACGTAAGCACATTCAACCACACCTTTTTCGCCGCTCAATGCGCGAACCAGGGACAGGCCGAAACGTGCAGCAGCCTGACCCATAGACAGGGTTGCAGAACCACCACCGGCTTTGGCTTCCACAACTTCAGTACCCGCATTCTGGATACGTTTAGTCAGGTCAGCTGCTTCTTGTTCGGTGAAGCTTACGCCAGGAATTTGTGACAGCAGTGGCAGGATGGTCACGCCAGAATGGCCGCCAATAACCGGAACTTCAACGTCGCCTGGTTGTTTGCCTTTCAGTTCCGCAACAAAGGTGTTGGAGCGGATGATGTCCAGCGTGGTCACGCCAAACAGTTTGTTCTTATCGTATACGCCTGCTTTTTTCAGCACTTCTGCAGCGATAGCAACGGTAGTATTCACCGGGTTGGTGATGATACCGATACACGCTTTCGGGCAGGTTTTAGCAACTTGCTGCACCAGGTTCTTCACGATTCCGGCGTTGACGTTGAACAGGTCGGAACGATCCATACCCGGTTTACGTGCGACACCCGCAGAGATCAGTACCACATCAGCACCTTCCAGTGCAGGGGTAGCATCTTCGCCGCTGAAGCCTTTGATTTTCACAGCAGTAGGGATATGGCTCAAATCAACGGCCACACCAGGTGTTACTGGAGCGATGTCGTACAGGGAGAGTTCTGAACCTGAAGGCAGTTGGGTTTTTAACAGTAATGCTAGCGCCTGACCGATACCACCAGCAGCGCCGAGGACTGCAACTTTCATCCTAAACTCCTTATTATATTGATAAGCAAAATGTCTATTGCTCCGCGGCGGCGACCTTAATTCACAAATCCAATGAATACAACAACCACGCGTCAAGAATGCGTAGTCACGCAAATTTGGCTTTTATGCATTTAACTTACGTAAAATAAAACCTAAGTTACGTAATTCAAAACCACCCACACAGTAGAGCAACTTTCCAACAGGTGCTGACAATATACCCTACCCGCCTCTCAAAACAACATCAATTTGATAACATTTAATTTACTTTTAACCTTATTTGCGAGCCGTGACACAGGCATGTTTCTTGATAACGAAATTTGATAAAATTCCGCTCTTTCATAACATTATTTCAGCCTTGAACAAGGCAGGCTGTTTGCATAAAAATTCATCTGTATGCACAATAATGTTGTTTCTACCGCCATATTACGGGTGACTTATGCGAAGCTCGGCAAAACAAGAAGAATTAGTAAAGGCGTTTAAAGCGCTACTTAAAGAAGAAAAGTTCAGCTCTCAAGGCGAAATCGTCCTCGCGTTGCAGGATCAGGGCTTTGATAATATCAATCAGTCCAAGGTTTCACGCATGCTGACCAAATTTGGCGCCGTGCGTACCCGCAATGCGAAAATGGAAATGGTGTACTGCCTTCCGGCTGAGCTGGGCGTACCCACGACCTCCAGCCCGCTGAAAAATCTGGTGTTGGATATCGACTATAACGATGCGGTCGTGGTTATTCATACCAGCCCTGGCGCTGCTCAGTTGATTGCACGTCTGCTGGACTCATTGGGGAAAGCGGAAGGTATCCTGGGTACGATTGCCGGTGACGATACCATCTTCACCACCCCAGCTAAGGGTTTTACGGTAAAAGATCTGTACGAAGCCATTCTGGAACTGTTCGAACAAGAACTGTAATACCGCCTCCCCGTCGCCTCGCGGCGGGGGAAAACACTCTCTTTTCATCCCCCTCCTTCTCTTTTCCACTGCTATTGATTTAACAAATGGTGCGTTTAACCATCAAAACACATTCACATGGTGAATATGCAGCCTTAAAAACGCACATTTTGCAAAATAAAGCATCTACATGATTTAATTAAATTTATTTTGTATAAGCTGTTTGAAATGCTCTTTTTAATTCCATTGAGTTATAAAAAATCATTTTCTTAACACTCAAAACCCAGCGAAACAATTAGCGTGGTATTAATTTATTGGGTGATTAGTGTATACTTGATTTTGTGATGAGGGTCACGAAACACAGACCCCCAATAAAAGAATTCGACGAGGTAAATATCATGAAAATCAAAACTACTATTGCAACCTTAAGCCTTCTTTCTGTTCTCTCCTTCGGTGCAAGCGCCGCGGTTACTCAGGTGAACTCACAAGAAGCACAGAATCTGCAATCCATCGGTAGCGTCTCCGTCTCTCAGATCGGTAGTTCACCAATGGACATGCGTCAGGCCATCGCCGCTAAAGCTGAAAAAGCAGGCGCCAGCAGCTATCGCGTCACCGAACTCCGTGAAGGTGCTCACTGGCACGCTACTGCAGAACTCTACAAATAAACCCTCGTCGTCTAAGTCCGACGACTTGCCCCCGCCTGCCGGGGGCTTTTTTATGTCTTACATTGAGTGACGAACGTTAAAACGCAACTGCCCTTCCAGCTCTTCTTCCGCTTCATCGAACAGTAAAATCAACGCGCCGTATCGCCTGCGCAGCTTGTCCGGTAAATGGACAAATTCAATCTCCAGCGGCAGCGGCAAGACTTCCCCGATCACCACCTCCCACAGAGAATCCAAATCAACAACCTTTTCCCGGGCCAGACCGAATGTGCGCGTGAACTCGCGGTAGAAATCGACCTGATCTTCTATCTCGTCAAAATCAAATGTATAGATATTCATCTATAGCCACCATCCCGACGCCAGCTACTCTACAGACCGCCAATATCCAGGGGTCTCTCGCATTTTCAGGTAAGTATAGCCATAAAAAAACCGACGCTTTTAGCGTCGGTTTACAACTCTTAATTACTGACCAGCGCATGCTGGTATTTGTGCAGCATCCCACTGAGTCGTTTTACCGGCTCGGTCACCTGCGGCGGTGCTTGCCAGATAATTAATTTCTCCTGGTAGACCTCAAGCTCCTCCAGTAACTGGCTAAAGTAGCGTCGGCGCTTGTCGTCATTTCCTGCTGAAATTACGTGATCGGCAGTACGACGAAGCTGGCGATGGAATGCGGATAGATCCTCGTTTACCGGTACCGGTGCATCACGCAGGCGCTGGTGCGCGATGATCATCGTCAGCGCCAGGCGAAACTTCGCCAGATCGCCGGGAAACTTGTTCATCAGTAAAAACAGCTGCTGATAAAGTGCCGGAAGATGATTTTCTTTACGACGGACTACATTGGTGGTCATTGCTGAAACCGCCGCCGAAACAAACTGGTTGAGCAATACGCGGCCTGTTCTGTCACGAGAGTTATCACGCACCAGCAGAATGACGATAAACGCCAACACGCAGCCAACAATCTGCCCCAGCGCACTATCAAGGAACTGGCTAAAGTGGAAGGTCATCGGGTTATCCAGCACAATGATATTAATGGTGCTGGCCAGCGCCCCCATCGATCCCAGGCGTCGTTTCTGTACCTCAATCCCCAGAAAGAATCCCAGCACCGCCAGGCTCAGGCACAGTAACAGCATACTTTGTTGCGTATTAGGGATAATCACCAGGAAATAGAGCGCTCCGAGCGGTAACGCTGCCAACGTCCCATAGATAAAGTCTATCGCCACCATGCGAGGATTTGGCAAACGCATTGCCAACGAGGTGACGACCGCAATCATCACCATTGCACCGCTGCCGGAGGTCCATCCGGTCCATAGCCAGAATAAGGTCCCCAGCACACAAGAAAGCGTGGTACGCCAGAAGTTAACCATCGCATGATGACGCTCGGCAGACTCCACTTTCACCACCGGTTCACCTTGCAGGATCTCTTCTTCCGTAGCGCTAATCTTGGTATTACTCACCACACCACGTTTGAGCAGCAGGTAGCGCGTCGCCGCACCTGCCCAGCTATAAATCGTTACCGGTGTTTCACGTTCGCCAGTCCAGACAATAACCCGACGCATCCGCTTCAACTGTTTATGGACATCCTGCACCGTTTCAACCGGCGTATCGAACAACTCGCGGAAGGTGTCGGTGATAAGTTCCGGGCGGGTATTTTGAATAAGGTAAGTTTCACAGGACTGAGTAATGAGCGTGAGCGACAGCGTGTTCAATGCCTTAAGCCTGCGGTTAGCACGCCCCCAGCGTGAAGACTCCATATTCAGGTTACTGCGCATACCTTCCAGCGCTGCCGTACGACGGACTAAATCGCCCCAGGCTTTATCCACAACCTCGCTGTCGCCGTGCTTAATGCACAACTGCATCAGTTGATATTGCGCCACCAGCAGGCTGTCCAGCTCAACATCAATCTCTTGTTTTATCGAACGGGGAGAGAAAAGTAGATCGGCCACAATGGCACAGACAATCCCCATCACAATTTCACTGCAACGTTCGAGCGCAAATTGCGGCGTCAGCAGCGGTTCGGCCTGAATGGTAATGACGATGATCAGCGCCGTATAGCCCGAAAGCCCCCAGGCATAGGAGTTCTCGATCTTCACCAGTGACGAGATCCAGGTACAAAATCCGGCCCAGATACAGCACACCAGGATCATCAATAACGGAGCGCGGATCATACTGATGATAATGATCAGTCCGGCAATACAACCGATAAATGTCCCGACAATACGCAGCATGCCGCGATAGCGAATAGCCCCTGAATAGGGTTCCCCACCGGCAGCAAAGGCCGGGCCTGCCGCCACAATGGCTGCAGTCAGCACCGCCCAACGCGGAGTCTCAAGTTGGAAGTGAAAACCAACGAACAGCGCTAGTACAATCGCGCACGCCAGTTTTACCGCAAAGCGGATATGCTGATTGGCAATGGAGAAAATACCCATCGCGATTAACCAAACTCGCGCAGGCGGTGCGCCATTTTACGGAAGAAGGACTCCTGGCTTGCATCACGGTCCTGCTTACCGGTAATGACAACGGTAGCCGTTGTCCCGGCAGGCCACAGAGTTCCCTGCTGCTCATCAAGGCGGATTCGTACCGGTACACGCTGCGCCAGGCGCACCCATTCCAGATTTGAATCAATGGTCGCCATACCTTTTGCATCCTGCGTACTGCTGGCATTTGTTACCCCCGCCGCCACGCTATCAACGGTGCCTTTTAAGACATTATTACTGCCCAACGGGGTGATCTCAGCGCGATAACCAGGGCGAACGCCTTCTAGTTTGGTTTCTTCCATATAAGCCAGCACATAGAAAGAATGCTGTTTGACCAGTGCCACCGCTGTGGAACCACGCGTAATAAATTCGCCGCTATAAACGTTCAGGTTAGTGACCCAACCGTCTGCTGGTGCGCGAATGACGGTACGTTCCAGATCTAATTTTGCCAGGTCGCGGGTCGCTTGTGCTTTCGCAAGCTGGTGTAATACGGTTTGCAGGACGTTGTTTGACTGGTCAATCTCTTCACGAGACATGGCCTGCACGCCAAGGCGGTTACGACGGCCAGCCTCCTGGCGTTTTTCCTGGGCCAGAACCTGATAATAAGAAACATCAGCTTCGGCCTGCTCAAGGGCTTTCTTATAGCGTGGCTGATCGATGGTGAACAGAATCTGATCCTTTTTCACCAGTTGGTTATCATGGACGTTAACGTTGGAAATAAGACCCGCAACATCCGGCGCAATAGCGACAACTTCCGCGCTGAAACGCGCATCACGTGTCCATGGCGACTCGGTGTAATACACCCATGCGCGAAAAATAGCGATGAAGGCCAGAATGACCAGTACGAGAGTCGTGGCCGTACGGGAGAGTTTTTTTGTTAGTGTTTTCACTTCAACCTCAAACGAACAGGCGCGTTATTAAATAGAACAGGCAGCAATACAGCGCGGTGTTAAACAGAGCCGGATGCCAGACAAAATCATAGATGCCGGTTGGAACCAGCATCCGGCGCACCAGCCAGAAAATCGCCAGTGACAAAAGTAATTCGAAAAAAATCGGTGGGAAGGACAAACCAAACACCACGATAACGGGAAACAGACTCATGTTGACCTTGGTAACTTAAGAGAGTGCAGGTGATAGATTTTCTAGCGTATGTCACCGCAGAGAAGGGCAAGGATGAGCCAGGCGAGAGCGACATAGCTGTTATTTGAATAATAATATATTAACGTAACTGTTATGCTGTTATCTATATTATGTGATCTAAATCACTTTTAAGCCAGAGTGAACAATGGAACGATTAAAACGTATGTCGGTGTTCGCCAAAGTCGTCGAACTGGGCTCCTTCACCGCCGCCGCAAGACAGCTACAAATGAGCGTTTCATCGATAAGCCAGACGGTCTCCAAACTGGAAGATGAGCTACAGGTTAAGCTGCTAAACCGCAGTACACGCAGCATTGGGCTGACCGAAGCCGGTAAAATTTACTACCAGGGCTGCCGGAGAATGCTGCACGAAGCGCAGGATGTTCACGAGCAGCTTTATGCCTTTAACAACACGCCCATCGGCACACTGCGCATTGGTTGTTCTTCAACCATGGCACAAAATGTCCTCGCCGGATTGACCGCGACCATGCTGAAGGAATACCCCGGTCTGACGGTAAATCTGGTAACAGGCATCCCGGCACCGGATTTAATCGCCGATGGTCTGGACGTGGTTATCCGCGTCGGTGCGTTGCAGGACTCCAGTCTGTTCTCGCGTCGCCTGGGTGCCATGCCGATGGTAGTCTGCGCGGCTAAAAGCTATCTCGCACAGTTTGGTGCCCCGGAGAAACCCGCCGATCTCAGCAACCACTCGTGGCTGGAATACAGCGTGCGCCCGGATAATGAATTCGAGCTTATCGCTCCGGAAGGAATTTCCACCCGTCTGATACCAGAGGGGCGTTTTGTGACTAACGATCCGATGACATTGGTGCGCTGGCTGGCTGCGGGTGCGGGCATTGCCTATGTGCCGCTGATGTGGGTGATCAATGAGATCAATCGTGGCGAAGTGGAGATCCTGCTCCCCCGCTACCAGTCGGATCCGCGTCCGGTCTATGCGCTGTATACCGAAAAAGACAAACTGCCGCTCAAGGTCCAGGTGGTGATTAACTATCTGACGGAGTATTTTGTTGATGTAGCGCAGCTTTTTCAGGGGATGTACGGCCGGGGAAAAGAGAAATAAAAAGAGTATTGGCCGGATAAGGCGTTGACGCCGCGTCCGGAAAGATGCCCGATAGCGCTGGTGCTTATCGGGCATACATCATGATGTTATGCAGTACCACCCACCGTCAGGTTATCCACCTTCAGCGTCGGCTGGCCCACGCCCACCGGCAGGCTCTGCCCTTCTTTACCGCACACACCAACCCCGTTATCCAGCTTCAGGTCGTTACCTACCATTGAAATTTGCTGCATCGCTTCGATACCAGACCCAATCAGCGTCGCGCCTTTCACCGGTTTGGTTACTTTACCGTTTTCAATCAGATACGCTTCAGACGTCGAGAACACGAATTTCCCGGAGGTGATATCCACCTGGCCGCCGCCGAAGTTAGGCGCATAAATGCCGTATTCAACGGATTCGATGATTTCCTGCGGCGTGGATTTCCCCGGCAGCATGTAGGTGTTGGTCATGCGTGGCATCGGCAGGTGCGCGTAAGATTCACGGCGACCGTTACCCGTTGGCGCGACGCCCATCAGGCGCGCGTTCAGTTTGTCCTGCATGTAGCCTTTCAGAATACCGTTTTCGATCAGCACGTTGTACTGACCCGGTGTGCCTTCATCATCAATAGCCACAGAGCCACGACGGTCCGCCATTGTGCCATCATCCACAACGGTACACAGTTCCGACGCCACCAGCTCACCCATGTGACCGCTGAATACCGAGGTACCACGGCGGTTAAAGTCACCTTCCAGACCATGACCGACCGCTTCATGCAGCAGAACGCCAGGCCAGCCAGCGCCGAGTACTACCGGCAGCGTACCAGCAGGCGCTGCTACCGCGGACAAATTAACTAACGCCATGCGTACGGCTTCTTTCGCCCAAGCGTCAGCACGGACTTCACCATCAAGGCCGCCAAGGAAATAGTCATAGCCAAAACGACCGCCACCACCGCTGGCACCGCGCTCGCGCTTACCGTCCTCTTCGACCTGTACGCTTACGGACAGGCGTACCAGCGGACGAACGTCAGCGGCCAACGTACCGTCGGTCGCGGCTACCAGGATCAGTTCATAAACACCGGTCAGGCTGGCGGTTACTTCCTGGACGCGTTTGTCGGCGGCACGGGCCACGCTATCAACGCGACGCAGAATATCCAGTTTCTCTTCGCGGCTCATGCTCTGTAATGGATCAACCGAAGTGTAAAGCGCCTGATGCTCAACCGCTCCCAGCGTTTTTACTTTGCCGTCACCGCTGTCACGCACGATAGTACGGGCAGCATGAGCACTTTGCTCCAACGCCAGCAGGCTGATCTGGTCTGCATAGGCAAACCCTGTTTTTTCGCCGCTGATGGCGCGCACGCCAACACCCTGATCGATATTGTAAGAGCCGTCTTTAATGATGCGGTCTTCTAAAACCCAGGATTCGTGATAGCTCGACTGAAAGTAGAGATCGCCGTAGTCAAGACGGCGTTCGGCCAGTTGGCCCAGAATGGCGAACAGATCCTGATGTTTCAGGCCATTCACCGCTAGCAATTGTTCACTTACCAGGTTCAGACTCATCGTTTTGGTACTCATTAGTTTCTGTTGTAGGCCTGATAAAACGCGCCAGCGTCGCCATCAGGCACTTCAATGCCGGATGGCGGCGTGAACGCCTTTTCCGGCCTACGGACTGCGGTAGAAGATCACTGTACTGAGATTGGGGCAATTACTCGCCCCCGTCAAATCATTGCTGGCTTTCTTTGCGCGGCTGACGCAGAACTTCGTTAATCTGCGGTTTATCGACCGGACCGGTGATGCGATAGCGCAGAATCGAAACTTTGCTCCATAATGGCCCCAGAACCTTACTGGCAGCAAATACCGCCGCGCCGACAATCGGGTTGACAGCAAACGCAGCGGCAACCCCTACGGTGGCAGAAATTTCAGGCGCGACAATGGCTTCCATATCCAGCTCCCGACGGACCAGGTTCACTGAGCCTTTCATCGCAATGTCTGCCTCCAGACCATCCACCAGCGTGTCGTCGGTATGCATCACACCATCTTTGATCCACGCCGTGCTGCGAATCGAGTCGAAATAGAAACCTTCACTGAAGGTATCGCTAAAATCAAAACGCAGTTTACGTAGCAACGCATCAAAGCTCAGCAGTCGCAACAGTTGCCCCGCATGCCCGGTACTGAGTTCGGTAAGCTCACCTTTGCCCAACCGGGTACGCAAAATCCCATTCAGCGATGCTTCGTCCGGATCCCACGGCGGGTTACGCCAGTGCAGGTCATACTCCACGTTGAACGAAGAATTACGAATCGGGGTCGATACGCCAAAGAAACTGGCAGCGGAGTCAATTTTACTGCCGCTCAGTTTACCCTTCAGTGACGTTCGCTCTTTGCCCGGCGCATTCACCCACACGCCATCGGTGGTCAGTCTGGCAAAGCCCGTATCCAACAGACCGTTGCTCAACGTTAGCGTGTCGCCTTTAATTGCTACATCGGCATCAATGCGCCCATATTTCTGTCCCCACATCCAGCACTCGGCACAGCGTAACTGAAGGTCCGGCCAGCCGCGGAAGCTGAAGTTGTCCACGGCGGAAAACGGCGAGGCTGATGTGTTGCCCGGTGACGCTTTCGCCGCGCTAGGGTTGTAATAAAGATACTTAATATTGGCCAGCCATGGTGCATTATTGCGCATCGCCAGCGTGGCGTTAATTTCACGACCCTGCGCCTGTACGATGGAGCCATTGCTCGCAGGCTCAGACACAATACTCAAATTATTCCACTGCTGACCGCCCAGGGATAACGATGGCGTACGCACGGTGATGCGTTGTGGGAAGTTGGCATTAGTGCCAACGTTATCCGCTGCGCCTTTTTGGAACAACGCCAGCCATTGCGCGCCATCCATAGGGGGAAGATTAAGCTCAATGCCTTGCTGATCGGGTAACGCGGGCACAGTACGGCTTTCCGACGTCCAGATAGCGCGGTCAAGCGTCAGTTTCTGATTCAGCAACCAGCGGCTGTTAAAGTGGTTCTTACTGCCAGCATTACCGGTCAGTTCAAAGCTGCGCAGATTGCCGTTAGCCTTAACGTTTACCGGCAACGCTTCACCGGGCGCCTTATTCAGCGGAGCCGGTAAGTGACTACTTACATTCTTCAGGTCACCCTTAAGCTCAATGTCGTAGGTCGGCCCGGCATGATACGGAAGATCGATACCCACTTTGCCATTCCACGCCATGCTGCCACTTAACGCATCGTTGAGCTGCGCCGGTAAAATCCCCATGCGGGTTGGCTGCCAGTCGCCTTGCAGATTCACGGCTACCTGATAGGCTTTCGCCCCTTCGGTGGTGGAGAAGTCGACGTTCAGCGGCTGATTAAACCAGTTCGCCGTCATCGGCTCGCTCTTCAGATCGCCGTTGATAAAGCTGAATTTACCATTCAAATTCTTCAGCGAGCTGTCGAGTGGTTTAATAAACAGACTGTTATTACGCAGGTTGACGTCGCCTTTGGCGGTAACCAGCGAGCCGTCTAGCGGAATATCAAGATGTAAGCGAGCATTCACATCGCCGTCAATTTGCAACTGTTCCAGCGTGGCACCGAGAGAATCCTTCAACGGAGTCTCATCAAAATAAGGTCCAACCGCCTTGCCTGGCCCGTTGATATCGGCATCAATCAGCAGCTTTTCTTTTGCATAGTCGGGAATATTGGCCGTCAGGTTACTGGCCTTCACACCGCCTAAATTGACACTATCCGTCTTCATCCACAGGCCATCGTTAATGAAGTTTAGTTCGATATTAAGATCGGTTAGCGCAGGCCAGTCGGGCTGGAAAGCAAATTTCGCATTGCGTAGCGGCACCAGGACCTGAAACTGCCCTTCATTGTGCAGATACGGGAACAGACTCGGGTTACCGCCATACACCAGCGTGGCGTTATCCGCCTCGCCGCCTTGAATAGCGCCGCTGAGGTAGTCAACCAGATCCTTACCCATCAGGTTTTCCGGGAAATAACGCCAGGCCTGGGAGCCATCGTCGGTACTGATACCGGCCAGAATGCCCAACCATGGCTCATCATCAGCCGGTTGCAGATAGCGAAAACCACCGCGCGCATGTACCGCTTTCGCTTTAACATCAATGTTGCGCCCGTCTAACTGGAAGCCTTTATCATTCTTCAGCCAGCTTAGCGTCGCCACGCCGTTCTCTATTTCCAGCGGCGCACGGAAGACGGTTTCATACGGCATTTTTGCTTGTTTCATGGAGGCGGTGAGCGCCCCATTTTCAACGCTGCCCGCAAGCGTACCGGAGAAATGTTCTGCCCCCGGCAGCAGCTTCCACTGTTTCCAGGCCAAATCGGTCCACGAGGACAGGAAGCGGGTTTTTTCTGTCGCCTGTAACGGGATATCCAGCGCAAGCACATCTATTTTGCCGCTGGGTTGCGTGGCCCGCCAGATATCACCCAGCGCAGGCGATAGCCTGGACGCCATCGGACGCAGTCCTTCTAACCCAGCCAGTTCCAGATTACTGGCGCGAATGCGTAGCTCATCACTGCGTTTGTTATTCTCGCCACCGACTTCCTGCTCAGGGATCCAGGCCAGCGTTAATGCCCCGCTCGGCCAGGGCTTATCATCCATGGTGATACGCGTATCGGGAATAGAGAATTGCCAGCCCGGCTCTTCACGGCTGATGTGCGCCGTCAGATTATCGACGGAGAGCGTGTGCGTACGATTTTCACCCAGCCAACTAGCTCCGCCTTTTTTCAGCCAGACATCGCCACCAGAAACGACGCCTTTGCTGATCGTCATCCATGCTTCCAGGCTAAAACGCGCGGTTTGTAGCGCGACATTATCCTGCATCCATTTGCCCAGCCATGGTTTGACGTCAATGTCGTCTGCCTGCAGCCAGACCCGACCGTTATTCAACAGCCCTTCGTCATCACGCAGATCCATACGCACCTGCATAATGCCGTGCTGTCCGGTCAGGCTGGAGAGACTGACCTGCCCCTCGGCGCGATGCCGATTTTTACCATTCAACCAGGTAAGCTGGGGGATCGCCAGTTCAGCACGTTGACCTGAGAGGGTTATAAAGCTGATATGGCTGTCGCGTAGATCGAAATGATCAAACTGACGCAGGAAGAGATCGCTGAGATGGCCGGTTTCAATCCCATCTCCGCCTTCGCTGCGCTGGATAGGCGTATTGGTGCGCAACTGCAGTTGCCAGAAGGTGAGATCGCGAAACTGCCAGCGCATGTGCAGCAAACTTTGCCAGACATCCAGCGCCAGCGTGACGCGTTTTACCGAAAATTCTCCCCCATCTTTCAGCTGCGCATGGATATTGCGCGCTTCAAGCGTAGGACCGAAATTTTGCCAGTTGGCAGAAAGCTGGCTAGCGGAAACAGGCAGACCTGTGGCGGATTCAATCTTGCCAAGAATGGCCGGACGCCAGCTATCAAGATGAGGTAACGCAAGGCGCAGTCCACTGACCAGCAGCGCTGCGATGACAACGAATGCGGCTCCAGTGAGCAGTAAAATCCCCGGCAATCGCCTCACGCGCCTCTCCTTGTCTACCAAAAAATATGACTCACACCCCTTGAGTGAATATTGCCGGATAACGGCGCTTGCGCCTTATCCGGCCTACATGCGCGGGTGCCACTACACGATTTACATCATGACGACGTCGAACTGCTCCTGGTTATACAGCGGTTCGATTTGTACTTTGACCTGTTTGCCGACAAAGATCTCAACTTCCGCCAGCGCATGTGACTCTTCACCTTTCAGGGTTTCAGCCACTGCCGGAGAGGCATAAACCAGGAAACGGTCAGAGTCATATGCATGGTGTACGCGCACGATTTCGCGCATGATTTCATAGCATACGGTTTCCACCGTTTTCACCGTACCACGCCCATGGCAGGTCGGACACTCGTTGCACAGTACATGTTCCACGCTTTCACGTGTGCGTTTGCGCGTCATCTCCACCAGGCCCAGCTGTGAAAAACCGTTAATGCTGGTTTTTACGCGATCCTTGCTCAGAGCCTGCTCCAGGGAGTGCAGCACCCGGCGACGGTGATCTTCATTATTCATGTCGATAAAATCGATAATGATAATACCGCCGAGGTTACGCAGACGCAGCTGACGAGCAATGGCCTGCGTTGCTTCAATATTAGTATTAAAGATAGTGTCGTCGAGATTACGATGCCCAACAAACGCGCCGGTGTTGATATCCACGGTGGTCATCGCTTCGGTTTGATCGATGATCAGATAGCCGCCGGACTTCAGCTCAACTTTGCGTTCCAGCGCGCGCTGGATTTCATTCTCAACGTCAAAGAGATCAAAAATAGGCTGGCGCCCGCTGTAATGTTCCAGCTTGCTGGTCATCTCGGGGATATATTCCGCCGTAAATTCCAGTAACGCCTCATAGGTCAGACGGGAGTCGACGCGGATGCGGTCAAGCTGCGCATCGGCAAAGTCACGCAACACGCGCTGTGCCAGGGCCAATTCACCGTACATCTGGTAGCGCGTTTGCGGGCGCTTTTTACGCTCCATGACTTTCGTCCAGACGCGCTTCAGGTAGGCAGCATCCGAGGCCAGATCCTCTTCACATACGCCTTCTGCCGCCGTGCGAATGATGAAGCCACCCTGCTCATCGCAGTAATCCGCCACCACTTTTTTCAGGCGTTCGCGTTCGGTTTCGCTTTCGATACGTTGGGATACGCCAACGTGCGAAGCCCCCGGCATAAAGACGAGATAACGGGAAGGAAGCGTGATGTCCGTCGTCAGGCGTGCGCCTTTAGTTCCCAACGGATCTTTTACCACCTGCACCATCAGATCCTGCCCCTGGCGCACCAGTTCAGAGATGTCGCGTACGGTGAACTGTTTTTGTTCTTCACCCGCCACGCATTCGGTGTGCGGCATGATGTCAGAAGCGTGAAGAAATGCGGCTTTATCCAGTCCAATATCTACAAAAGCCGCCTGCATACCCGGAAGTACACGACTTACACGACCTTTGTAGATATTGCCTACGATTCCGCGTCGCGCCTCACGTTCAATATGAATTTCCTGCAGAATACCACCATCAATGTAAGCCACCCGAGTTTCCGATGGCGTTACGTTTACCAACAATTCAGCCGTCATGTTTATCCCTTTTCTCACGCAGTGCGTTAAAATTGGTCAGCAACTCATACGTTTCTACCAGCGGTAAGCCGACTACGGCGTGATAGCTGCCATTTATCTTCCTGACAAAACAGCCACCCAACCCTTGAATACCGTATGCACCTGCTTTATCCATTGGTTCACCGCTGGCAACATAGCCCGCGATGTCCTCATCGGTTAGTGCTCTGAACGTCACTTCCGTCACAACCAGGCAGTCCAGACTGTGCTGGCGATCGGCCAGTGCCACGGCCGTCATAACTTGATGCGTTTTGCCCGACAGTTTGCGCAGCATTGCTGCGGCATGGTCGGCGTCGTGAGGTTTTTCCAGCACTTCGCCATTAAGGATAACGATGGTATCCGCACCCAATACCGGCAAATCGCGCAGGGCCAGCGCTACGCCAGTCTGCGCTTTTTCGCGCGCCAGACGGGAAACGTACTGCTGCGCGCTTTCCTGCGGGTGCCGCTGTTCTTCAATCCCAGGGACCAGTCGTTCAAACGTAACACCAAGCTGAGCGAGCAACTCCTGACGACGTGGAGAACCTGAAGCAAGATACAGAGTATTCATATCAACCTTATTGCACCGCAAACTGCTGACGGACTTTACGCATCAGTAAGAATAGCCATGGCCAAAGCACACCATTCACTACACTACTCCAGAACACTTCAGGTCTGAAAGAGACGTTGATCACTAAAAACTCGGCCCAGAAAACAATAATATCCACGACCAGTGATAACAACATGACCACCAGCGCCTGTTGCCAGAGCGCGAGGTTTCGGAATAGCTGGAATTTCAACGCGACCAGATAAGCAATGATACTCATCGACAATGCGCGCACGCCAAGCGTGGAGCCGCTGATGAGATCCAGTATGGCACCCACCACAAATCCCGTGCCCACATTTACGCGATGCGGCAGTG
The DNA here is from genome assembly GCF_030332745.1 of Citrobacter sp. Cpo074. Lineage (NCBI taxonomy): Bacteria > Pseudomonadati > Pseudomonadota > Gammaproteobacteria > Enterobacterales > Enterobacteriaceae > Citrobacter > Citrobacter sp. Cpo074. The sequence continues at coordinate 26,745 of NZ_JAOWHG010000026.1, read as the reverse complement.
CCAGGATCCAATACAACAAGATGAGCAGCACCCAGTTTGGCCGGAAAACCAGAATGTCATCCGGCCAGGGCATGACTTGCAGCAACAGTGCAATAAGGAACGAGAGCCAAATCACCCAACGTCCCTGGCTACGATAGCTTGCCACTTACTGTCCTCCCGGCTTACGCGGAGCAGGTTGTGGCGGCGTGGTATCTGCGGGCGCTGGAGCCACGCCTGTTGCAGGTGCAGGCATTGGCGCAGGCGGTCCCATGGTATCTGGTGCAGGCAGAACTTGCGGCATCATCTGCATCAGACGTTCATTAGCAACGCGGTGCACTTCTTCCGGCGTCATCGGGTTTGCGCCATTACGATCGGCACCCCACAACAGCAGCAGATAGCGCAGACGCTGCAGACCCGCAGTCGGGCGAGCCTGAATCACGGTATAAGCACGCTGAGTGTCCAGCTTAACGGAAGAAACAACAGCAACCGGATAACCTTCAGGGAAACGTCCACCCAGACCCGAGGTGACCAGCACATCGCCAACGCGAATGTCGGTGTTAGCCGGCAGGTGTTCGAGCTGAAGATCGTCGGTGCAACCGTTACCCGCAGCGATCACGCGGATATCGTTACGCAGTACCTGAATGGGCAGCGCATGCGTCGCATCGCAAATCAGCAGCACGCGGCTGGTCAATTTAGCCACCGCCACGACCTGACCTACTACGCCTTTGTCGCTAATAACCGGCTGGCCTTCGTAGACGCCGTTAACGCTCCCTTTGTCGATCACAACCTGATCGCTGTAAGGGTCATTAACCGTTGAGATGACCTGCGTCACCATCTTTTGTTCGTCCTGACGCAATGGCGATCCCAGCAGCTCACGCAAACGCGCGTTCTCCTGTTTGTATTGCCCCAGCATCAGCAGTTCGCTGTTTTTCAGCAGCAGTTCCTGACGCAACGCCCGGTTTTCAAGTTCGAGTTGGTCACGCGAAGCCAGCGTTTGCGACACGCCGTCGAGTAATTCACGAGGACCATTTGAGATAAAGTAGAAAGGACTGACGGCGGTATCCATGTACGTTCGGATTTGACTAAACGTACCCAGGCGGCTGTCGGCAATAATAACGCCGAGCGCCACCAGCACCGCCAGAATAAGGCGAATCTGTAGCGACGGGCCACGGCTAAAAATTGGCTTCATAGTCTATGCGTATTCTCGTATCAGAGCGGAAGGGCAACCCGCGGGGGCTACCCAACCTGCATCCGATTACTCTTCGCTGAACAGGTCGCCGCCGTGCATGTCGATCATTTCCAGCGCCTTGCCGCCGCCGCGCGCCACGCAGGTCAGCGGATCTTCAGCAACAACAACTGGAATACCGGTTTCTTCCATTAACAGACGGTCAAGGTTACGCAGCAGCGCACCGCCACCGGTCAGCACCATACCGCGTTCGGAGATGTCAGATGCCAGTTCCGGCGGGCACTGTTCCAGTGCAACCATTACTGCGCTCACGATACCGGTCAGTGGTTCCTGCAGGGCTTCCAGAATCTCGTTAGAGTTCAGGGTAAAGCCGCGCGGAACGCCTTCAGCCAGGTTACGGCCGCGAACTTCGATTTCGCGCACTTCGTCGCCCGGATAAGCGGAACCGATCTCGTGTTTAATACGTTCTGCGGTCGCTTCACCGATCAGAGAACCGTAGTTACGACGAACATAATTAATGATGGCTTCATCGAAGCGGTCGCCGCCAATACGGACAGAAGAGGAGTAAACCACGCCGTTCAGAGAGATAACGGCAACTTCAGTGGTACCACCACCGATATCCACAACCATTGAACCGGTTGCTTCAGAAACTGGCAGACCCGCACCGATCGCGGCCGCCATCGGCTCTTCGATCAGGAAGACTTCACGAGCACCTGCGCCCTGAGCGGATTCACGGATCGCACGGCGTTCAACCTGAGTTGCTCCAACCGGTACACACACCAGTACGCGCGGGCTTGGGCGCATGAAGCTATTGCTGTGCACTTGCTTGATAAAGTGCTGGAGCATTTTTTCAGTCACGAAGAAGTCAGCGATAACGCCGTCTTTCATTGGGCGAATTGCAGCGATATTGCCCGGCGTACGACCCAGCATCTGCTTCGCATCATGACCTACTGCAGCCACGCTTTTCGGCGAACCGGCACGATCCTGACGAATGGCCACAACAGAAGGCTCATTCAATACGATGCCTTGTCCTTTTACATAAATAAGGGTATTCGCGGTACCCAGGTCAATGGACAGGTCATTGGAAAACATGCCACGAAATTTTTTCAACATACTAAGGGATAATCCTGAAAGCTGGGGCGGAAAACAAAATCCGCTTACTTTACCAACCACACGCAGCAGCGACAAGGCGCAAAAATCATCTGCTACGGTGAAAATTAGTGCAGTTCGTTTCCTTTGTTACAAAACCGGCCTGAGTCCATCAGGGCTGAATAAATCAGCAGCACTCCTCGCTTTTGTTTGCAACCTGTCAAAGGTCATTCACCTGCATGTTTGCTGTTACAACCTGGCGAGCAGGCAAGCACACCCCCAGAAGGCACAGCGCGCGTTATTCTACGTGAAAACAAATTAAACGGCAGGTTAAACCGAGTATCTTTGCGAATATTTTTTCACGTTAGTGTCAAGTGGTTGTGATGCGGCAAAAAAATCCCCTTGCCCACCCGCAACTCCGCGTTCTGTCAGCGTATGCCACTCACTACGCGAACGTACGCCCGTGGCGTAAACCTGCGTGGGTGTTCCCGAACAGGCCTCCACCAGGCTTTGAACCAGAAGCTGATTTTCCGTTCGCTTATCAATGTTCCTCACCAGACTTGGATGTAGCTTCAATAACTCAACGTTAAGCTCTTTGATCCAACTGGTGCTCACCAGTGTTAACCCCGCCTGCGTAACGGCAATACGCACGCCCAGCGCATTCATCAATCTGATGACGGGCTGTAACCGGCTGATATGTTGACAGACATCTGCCTCAGCAAGTTCAATAATTATGCGTTTGCGTAATGATTTTTCGCACTGCATCAGCGTATCACGCAGCCAGCGCTGAAAACGTGGACGAATAAGCGATTCAACCGTTGTCTGCATCGCCAGATTTTCCTGCGGCCAGTAGCCCAAAAGCAGGATCAGACGGCTTATCTGCAAACGGTCATATTCTTCTGCCAGACCAAATTGCAGGACCATCGGCATATATTCCGCCGAAATGACCTCTTCGTTGCCATCAAAAATACGGCACATCAACTCCCGATGGTGCACCCGGCCTTCACGCGTTACTGCAGGCTTTTGATAAATTCTCGGCCCGCCCCGGCTGAGCATCTGTTCGATCAGCGTTCGCCAGCGTACGTTGCCCCGACCTTTTTCCGGCAGCGAGTCATCATAGACCGACCAGCTATTTCCTCCCTGCAATACCGAATTCCGGGTGGCGGCTTCAGCATGATCCATCACTTGCTCCGGCGACTGACCGCTGCGGCAAACGCAAATGCCAATATGAACCATATCGGCACGATCGATCATTTTATTAGCCGGAAGTGCATCTACCGCTTTTAATAATTGCCCGGCGATACTTTCCGCCTCTTTCAGCGTACGGTGCGGCAGCAGGATAGCAAAATCGCTACGGTGGTAGCGCGCCAGCAACGCGCCCGGATAGCGCGTCATAAAAGTCGACAACAAATTGATCAGCGTCGAGATTTGTTCTTCCGCGAGGGTGATTCCCCAGCTATCACGCAGCAGCGTAAAGTCCGGCAGGCGCACCATCATCACAACGCCATGCGAGCCTACTTTTTCCTGATCTTCCAGCAGCGTGGCCAGTTGGTTATCAAAGAACAAGCGGTTGCTTAGCCCGGTTTTTGTATCCTGCGCGACATAGGAACGAATCAGCGTATCCAGGCGGCTGCGTTGCTCGCGGGCATTTTGAATTTCAGTCAGCAGCATATCGAGCGCACTACTGGTACGCGCAGGCCATTCATAGACCGTTCCCCGCACGTTCGGTCCACGTTCGCCGTTCAGAATACGTGTGGAACGAATCTCCAGCAGCTCCTGACCCGAAAGCTGACGCTGAAGCCAGCGCACAGACAAAAAGAGCATCAGAATAATGAAAGCAATGGCTATCGTGAGCGGCGCGGTGGTCAGTAGCGAATGGAAATAGTTACCCATCGGATCCTGATAAACCAGACGCAATGACATACCCGGATGCTTGACCAACGGTACGGTAATCTCGCGGTAGAGATTGTTTGTCCCTGCCGGTCGGTAGCTGCTGGTGCGTGAGTGGTCATACACCACGTTTCCGCCCTGCAACAGTTCGATGCGCACGATATCAACAGAAACCATCAGTTCATCGATTTGCGGGGTTAACGCAACGACATCTCTGGAGACCAGATGCGTATCAATCGCCGTCGCGACCGCATGAACGCGCGTGGTGAACTTATATTGAATAGCGTTGTAGAAACTCAGCGAACAGCCGATCAGAGTCACGAAGATCGTTAACCCAGTAAGCAGCGTGACAAAAGCTGAAAATTTCGTCGTTAATCGCATCCTTGTGTTAACTCCGACAGTTATGAAACAGGCCTGAAAGTGATAAATCGACTCTAAAATGCAAAACTGACCGCAAAATCCGCCAATTTATACAAACTGTGAGGGCATACTACCAAATCAGGTATATCTGGCAATTTATTGCGCAGAATCGGCATCATGTTTTGATTAGCGAGTATAGTCTTCATTATTAATTTTCCAATCCACTATACGAATTGAGGACAGGTTATGCAGGCTTTGATCTTAGAACAGCAGGACGGAAAAACCCTCGCATCCGTTCAACCCCTCGACGAAAATCAGCTACCGGAAGGCGATGTAACGGTGGATGTCCACTGGTCAAGCCTGAACTATAAAGACGCCCTGGCTATCACCGGCAAGGGAAAAATCATTCGTAATTTTCCGATGATTCCTGGTATCGATTTCGCTGGTACCGTGCGTGCAAGCGAAGATCCCCGTTTTCATGCGGGTCAGGAGGTTTTACTGACCGGTTGGGGCGTAGGTGAAAATCATTGGGGTGGACTGGCAGAACGCGCACGCGTGAAAGGCGACTGGCTGGTTGCGCTGCCAAAAGGGCTGGATGGACGTAAAGCCATGGTCATCGGTACCGCTGGCTTTACCGCCATGCTTTGCGTCATGGCGCTTGAAGATGCAGGAATTCGTCCGCAAGACGGTGAGATTGTCGTCACTGGTGCCAGCGGAGGCGTGGGCAGCACAGCCGTTGCGTTACTGCATAAGCTGGGTTATCAGGTTGCGGCGGTTTCGGGTCGTGAAAGCACCCACGCCTACCTGAAAAGCCTGGGCGCTAATCGTATTCTTGGCCGCGATGAATTTGCTGAATCTCGCCCGCTGGAAAAACAGCTGTGGGCTGGCGCGGTGGATACCGTTGGCGACAAAGTTCTGGCGAAAGTCCTCGCGCAGATGAACTACGGCGGCTGTGTTGCCGCCTGCGGCCTGGCGGGCGGTTTCGCTCTGCCAACAACCGTGATGCCATTCATTCTGCGTAACGTTCGTTTGCAAGGAGTGGACTCGGTGATGACCCCGCCGGCACGCCGTGCAGAAGCCTGGGCGCGTCTGGTTAAGGATCTGCCGGAATCTTTCTATGCTCAGGCGGCAACGGAAATTACGCTGGCGGATGCGCCGAAGTTCGCCGATGCCATCATCAATAACCAGGTGCAAGGCCGTACGCTGGTGAAGGTGAAGTAACAGACCCTGGCGCAGAAATTTACACTTAATTAACGAAATTTCGCGGCACATCTACAGACTCCCTGCCATATTAACTACGCGTCCCCTGTCAGTTATGACGCGTAAGCCGGGAGTCTGTTATGAAGAAATTACGTCCATTTACAGAAGCCGACGTCACTGACGAGTCGGCTTTTTTTATGCAGCGTCGCCAGGTGCTGAAAGCATTAGGGATCAGCGCAGCCGCGTTGTCTTTACCCCACTCTGCGCAGGCTGACCTTCTGAGTTGGTTTAAGGGTAATGACCGCCCGCCCGCGCCCGCGGGAAAGCCGCTTGATTTCAGCAAGCCCGCCGCCTGGCAAAATTCGCTTCCTTTAACCCCAGCGGATAAAGTTTCTGGCTACAACAACTTCTATGAATTCGGTCTCGACAAAGCGGATCCGGCAGCCAACGCAGGTAGCCTGAAAACCGATCCGTGGACATTAAAAATCAGTGGTGAGGTCGCCAAACCACTCACTCTCGATCACGATACCTTGACCACCCGTTTCCCGCTGGAGCAACGGATTTACCGCATGCGCTGCGTGGAAGCCTGGTCAATGGTCGTGCCGTGGATTGGCTTTCCGTTACATAAACTGTTGGCGCAGGTAGAACCCACCAGCAATGCGAAGTATGTCGCGTTCGAAACGCTGTACGCACCGGAGGAAATGCCAGGACAAAAAGATCGCTTTATTGGCGGCGGGCTGAAGTATCCCTATGTTGAAGGGTTGCGCCTGGATGAAGCGATGCACCCACTCACACTGCTTACCGTGGGGGTTTATGGTAAGGCCCTTCCGCCACAAAATGGCGCGCCCATTCGCTTAATTGTGCCGTGGAAATATGGATTTAAAGGCATTAAGTCGATCGTGAGTATCAAACTCACGCGCGAACGCCCTCCGACAACCTGGAATCTGGCCGCGCCCAATGAATACGGATTTTATGCCAACGTGAATCCGCATGTCGATCATCCCCGCTGGTCCCAGGCCACTGAGCGTTTTATTGGCTCAGGCGGTATTCTGGACGTACAGCGTCAGCCCACCCTGATGTTTAACGGCTATGCCGAAGAGGTTGCGTCACTGTATCGCGGACTCAATTTGCAGGAGAATTTTTAAGTGCGTCTGACCGCAAAGCACATTACCGGGCTAAAAGTTTGCCTGCATCTTGCCGGTTTTTTGCCGTTTATCTGGCTATTTTGGGCGATAAATCACGGCGGCCTGAGCGCCGATCCGGTCAAAGATATCCAGCACTTTACCGGTAGGACAGCTCTGAAATTCTTGCTGGCGACCTTGCTGGTCTCTCCACTCGCGCGCTACGCTAAACAGCCATTATTGATACGCACACGTCGCCTGTTAGGGCTATGGTGTTTCGCCTGGGCAACGCTGCATTTAACCAGCTACGCGTTACTGGAACTGGGCATTAATAATCTGGCGTTGTTAGGGCGGGAATTAATTACGCGACCTTATTTAACCTTGGGCATTGTCAGTTGGGTCATATTATTCGCCCTCACCTTAACGTCCACGCAGGCTGCACAGCGAAAGCTGGGTAAAAACTGGCAGTATTTGCACAACTTCGTCTATCTTGTGGCGATCCTGGCACCCATACATTATCTGTGGTCGGTAAAAATTATCTCCCCTCAACCGATTATTTATGCAGCGCTCGCTGCGGTGCTGTTAGCGTGCCGTTACAAGAAGTTTCGCCAGTGGTGGCGGTAGTTTCACGATATGTGCAGTGCGTTGCAAAACACGGACGATCCGATTTTCTTTACATGTTAACGGTTGATTATCTTCCCTGATAAGACCAGTATTTAGCTGCCAATTGCTACGAAATAGTTATAATGTGCGACTTTGCTATCCCCGGTAGCGTTTTTAAGGCGCTGAAAGGGTGACAATCGCATATTGAAGGTATATTTTGTCTTTTACCCGAAAATGGCAGAAGATAGCCGCACAATGACTAACAAGTCTGGCAATCTCACTTAATGGCAGCAGCACCCAGTGCAGCGCCTGAGATGCGTGGCATCTTGTCACTCACTGTTATAAAAATGCTATACAGACGGCGGTAAAACGCCTGTCACAATCTCACTAAACAAAGAGTACGGAACCCACTCATGGATATTCGTAAGATTAAAAAACTGATCGAGCTGGTTGAAGAATCAGGCATCTCCGAACTGGAAATTTCTGAAGGCGAAGAATCTGTACGCATCAGCCGTGCAGCGCCAGCTGCAAGTTTTCCGATGATGCAACAGGCTTATGCTGCACCAGTGATGCAGCAACCAGCTCTGTCTAACGCTGTCGCACAAACTGCCTCTCCAAGTATGGAAGCTCCGGCAGCAGCGGAAATCAGTGGTCACATCGTACGCTCCCCAATGGTTGGTACGTTCTACCGCACCCCGAGCCCGGATGCTAAAGCGTTCATCGAAATCGGACAGAAAGTGAATGCGGGCGATACCCTGTGCATCGTTGAAGCCATGAAAATGATGAACCAGATCGAAGCCGACAAATCCGGCGTAGTTAAAGCGATCCTGGTAGAAAGTGGTCAACCGGTAGAATTTGACGAGCCGCTGGTCGTCATCGAATAACGAGGCGAACATGTTGGATAAAATTGTTATCGCCAACCGCGGCGAGATTGCCCTGCGTATTCTTCGTGCCTGTAAAGAACTGGGCATCAAGACTGTCGCTGTGCATTCAAGTGCGGATCGCGATTTAAAACACGTATTGCTGGCGGATGAGACGGTCTGTATCGGCCCGGCTCCGTCCGTAAAAAGCTATCTGAACATCCCGGCTATCATCAGCGCCGCTGAAATCACCGGCGCGGTGGCAATTCACCCGGGCTATGGCTTCCTCTCTGAGAACGCCAATTTTGCTGAGCAGGTAGAGCGTTCTGGCTTTATCTTCATCGGCCCGAAAGCCGACACCATCCGCCTGATGGGCGACAAAGTGTCCGCAATCACCGCGATGAAGAAAGCGGGCGTACCGACAGTCCCAGGCTCTGACGGTCCGCTGGGCGATGACATGGACGCTAACCGCGCTCATGCTAAACGCATCGGCTACCCGGTTATCATCAAAGCCTCCGGCGGCGGCGGCGGTCGCGGTATGCGCGTCGTGCGCAGCGATGCCGAACTGGCACAATCCATCTCCATGACCAAAGCGGAAGCAAAAGCCGCTTTCAATAACGACATGGTCTACATGGAGAAATACCTGGAAAACCCACGCCACATTGAAATTCAGGTGCTGGCTGACGGTCAGGGTAACGCGATTTATCTGGCAGAACGTGACTGCTCCATGCAGCGTCGTCACCAGAAAGTTGTCGAAGAAGCACCAGCGCCGGGCATTACCCCGGAACTGCGTCGCTACATCGGCGAGCGTTGCGCCAAAGCGTGTGTTGATATCGGCTATCGCGGGGCGGGTACTTTCGAGTTCCTGTTCGAAAACGGCGAGTTCTACTTCATTGAGATGAACACCCGTATTCAGGTTGAACACCCGGTAACCGAAATGATCACCGGCGTTGATCTGATCAAAGAGCAGCTGCGCATCGCAGCGGGTCAACCGCTGTCCATCAAGCAGGACGAAGTTGTGGTTAAAGGCCATGCGGTAGAATGCCGTATCAACGCCGAAGACCCGAACACCTTCCTGCCAAGCCCGGGTAAAATCACGCGTTTCCACGCGCCGGGTGGCTTTGGTGTGCGTTGGGAGTCTCATATTTACGCAGGCTACACCGTACCTCCGTACTATGACTCAATGATCGGTAAGCTGATCTGCTATGGCGAAAACCGCGACGTCGCTATCGCCCGTATGAAAAACGCATTGCAGGAACTGATCATCGACGGTATCAAAACCAACGTTGACCTGCAGATCCGTATCATGAATGACGAGCACTTCCAGCACGGTGGAACCAATATCCACTACCTGGAGAAAAAACTCGGACTTCAGGAAAAGTAAGCGTGCGTTAACCGAAAAGGCCGGAAATTCCGGCCTTTTGTTTTTCTCCCCTCCCGCACGTGCCATAAGGTACAATCCCCGCTTTCTTTATCCACAAGGGACAAAAAATGGACGCTCGTTTTGTTCAGGCCCATAAAGAGGCGCGCTGGGCGCTGTGGCTAACCCTTTTATATCTGGTCACATGGTTAGTGGCCGCTTACTTACCAGATTCAACGCTGGGTTTTACCGGCTTACCGCACTGGTTCGAAATGGCCTGCCTGCTAACGCCGCTGGTTTTTATCGTGCTGTGCTGGGCGATGGTGAAGTTTATCTATCGCGACATTCCGTTGGAGGATGACGATGCAGCTTGAAGTTATTTTTCCGCTGGTCGCCTATCTTCTGGTGGTCTTCGGTCTCTCAGTTTATGCCATGCGCAAGAGATCGACCGGTACCTTCCTGAATGAATATTTCCTCGGCAGCCGCTCCATGGGCGGCGTCGTGTTAGCGATGACGCTAACGGCAACCTACATTAGCGCCAGCTCGTTTATTGGCGGTCCTGGTGCCGCTTACAAATACGGACTGGGATGGGTGCTGCTAGCGATGATCCAGTTGCCCGCCGTATGGCTCTCATTGGGGATTCTTGGTAAGAAATTCGCCATTCTGGCACGCCGTTATAATGCGGTTACCCTCAACGATATGCTATTTGCACGCTACCAGAGCCGCCTGCTGGTATGGCTGGCAAGCCTCAGCCTGTTGGTCGCGTTTGTCGGGGCAATGACCGTACAGTTTATTGGCGGCGCACGTTTGCTGGAAACCGCAGCAGGTATCCCCTACGAAACCGGCCTGCTGATTTTTGGCGTCAGCATCGCGTTATACACGGCGTTCGGCGGCTTTCGCGCTAGCGTGTTGAACGACACCATGCAGGGCATGGTGATGCTGATTGGTACTATCGTTTTGCTGGTCGGCGTTGTTCATGCTGCCGGTGGCCTCAGCAATGCGGTGGTAACCCTGCAGACTATCGATCCTAAACTGGTTTCGCCGCAGGGCGCTGATGACATTTTGTCACCCACGTTTATGACCTCATTCTGGGTGCTGGTATGCTTTGGCGTGATTGGCCTGCCGCATACGGCGGTACGCTGTATCTCTTATAAAGACAGTAAAGCGGTACACCGCGGCATTATCATCGGCACCATCGTGGTGGCGATCCTGATGTTTGGTATGCATCTGGCGGGCGCCCTGGGACGGGCGGTAATCCCTGACCTGACGGTACCGGATCTGGTAATCCCTACGCTGATGGTCAAAGTCCTGCCGCCGGTCGCTGCCGGGATTTTCCTCGCCGCGCCTATGGCTGCGATTATGTCGACGATCAATGCCCAATTGCTGCAAAGTTCCGCTACGATCATTAAGGATTTGTACCTGAACCTTCGCCCGGAACAGCTGGAAAACGAAACCCGGCTGAAACGCATGTCGGCAGTGATTACCCTGCTGCTGGGCGCGTTACTGTTGCTGGCCGCCTGGAAACCGCCAGAGATGATTATCTGGCTTAATCTGCTGGCGTTTGGCGGACTGGAAGCCGTCTTCCTGTGGCCGCTGGTGCTGGGCCTCTATTGGGAGCGGGCAAACGCGTCAGGCGCATTGAGCGCGATGATTGTCGGCGGCGTGCTTTATGCTCTACTCGCTACCTTTAACGTTCAGTTCCTGGGCTTCCATCCGATCGTGCCCTCGTTACTGATAAGCTTGCTGGCTTTCCTGATAGGCAACCGTTTCGGTTCCGCCGTCCCGCAAGCCGCCATATTGACTACTGATAAATAAAGAGTTTTGCCATGCCATGGATCCAACTGAAACTGAACACGACCGGTGCCAACGCTGAAGAGTTGAGCGATGCGCTGATGGAAGCGGGCTCCGTTTCCATTACTTTCCAGGATACGCATGATACGCCGGTATTTGAACCTCTGCCGGGCGAGACTCGCCTGTGGGGTGATACCGACGTTATCGGCTTGTTCGATGCAGAAACCGACATGAAAGAAGTAGTTGCTATCCTGGAACAGCATCCGCTGCTGGGTGAAGGCTTCGCGCATAAAATCGAACAGCTCGAAGACAAAGACTGGGAACGCGAATGGATGGATAACTTCCACCCGATGCGCTTTGGTGAACGTCTGTGGATTTGCCCAAGCTGGCGCGATGTCCCGGATGAGAATGCTGTCAACGTGATGCTGGACCCGGGTCTGGCGTTTGGTACAGGCACGCACCCCACTACCTCTCTGTGCCTGCAATGGCTGGACGGTCTTGATCTTAACGGTAAAACGGTTATCGACTTTGGCTGCGGCTCCGGCATTCTTGCCATTGCGGCGCTGAAGCTGGGTGCGGCGAAAGCCATTGGCGTGGATATCGATCCGCAAGCGATTCAGGCCAGCCGTGATAACGCCCAGCGTAATGGTGTTTCTGAGCGTCTGGAGCTTTATCTGCCGAAAGACCAGCCAGAGGCGATGAAAGCCGACGTGGTGGTCGCCAACATCCTTGCTGGCCCATTACGTGAACTGGCTCCGTTAATCAGCGTACTGCCCGTTGAGGGCGGTTTGCTGGGGCTTTCTGGTATTCTTGCCAGCCAGGCGGAAAGCGTCTGTGAAGCCTATGCCGATCTCTTTACGCTCGATCCGGTTATCGAGAAAGAAGAGTGGTGTCGCATTACCGGCCAGAAAAAATAATCCCTTCCGGCGTGGTTATCTGACCACGCCATTTTCAGACAATTGACCAGCATACCGACACTTTCCTCAGCGATATAATAATCAATTGATTTTGTTATTTTTTATATTGATTCTCGTTGAGTAAACGTATGCGTTTCAACTGTTTTACAACAACTTTGCTGGCAGCATGCATGATGCCACTGACCACGCTGGCCGTACCATGGGGATATACCGAAGAAAACGGCCCCGCACGGTGGGGAGAAATCAGCAAAGCGTATGCAACGTGCCAGACAGGCATAAACCAATCCCCCATAGACATCCAGACCACCACAACCAGTAAACTCGGTCTCCCCGCGCTGAACATGCAGTACGTCGATGGCCCAACTAGATTTCGGAGCATTAACCATACGTTGCAAGCAACGATGAGTAGCTACGCATCTAATTCTATTGAAATTGATGAAACGCTTTATTATTTAAAACAATTTGATTTTCATGCCCCGAGCGAACATACCCTCAACGGTAAAACCTATCCGCTGGAGCTGCAGCTGGTCCACAAAAATCAATCCGGAGACATCGCTATCGTGGCGGTTATGTTTGATATCGGCGAACCAAACCAGGCGATTCAAAATTTGTGGGAGTCCTTTCCAACCATGGAGGACAGCAGCATGGCCATCTTCTCGCCGGTCGATATCCACCAGCTTTTACCCGACAATAAAACCTACTGGCGCTACCGTGGTTCGTTAACAACGCCTCCCTGCACCGAAGGCGTCACCTGGACTATCCTGAAAACGCCTGTTGCTCTTTCTGCCGAACAGATGGATAAATTCCACTACATTGTTGGGACGGCAAACAATCGCCCGCTGCAGCCGTTGAATGAACGCAAGATTACGGACAGCTATTCTGGGGATACCGAGATCCTGTACTAAAATGAGGTAGCGATCACACAATGACGAGGTAATTTGCTGATTAATTCAGCAGAATATCTTGTCAGTACCGTCTGCAGCTGAAGAAAAAATGAGAAGTTACGCAAAATTATATGTGTATATAAAATCGACACATTTTTATAATGCGATGATTTATATGATTAAATATTTTCATGCGTTCACATTTACGGCAATTCATTGATCCACCTCAGTGGATTGGTCAAAGTTTGGCCTTTCATCTCGTGCGAAAAATGCGTAATATACGCCGCCTTGCAGTCACAGTATGGTCATTTCTTAACTCATGCGCATCGGACAATACCAGCTCAGAAATCGCCTGATCGCAGCACCTATGGCTGGCATCACTGACAGACCATTCAGGACGCTGTGCTATGAGATGGGAGCAGGATTGACAGTATCCGAGATGATGTCTTCTAACCCGCAGGTTTGGGAAAGTGACAAGTCTCGTTTACGGATGGTGCACGTTGATGAGCCAGGAATTCGCACGGTGCAAATTGCCGGTAGCGACCCTGTTGAGATGGCCGATGCCGCACGTATTAACGTGGAAAGCGGCGCCCAGATTATTGATATCAATATGGGGTGTCCGGCTAAAAAAGTGAATCGCAAGCTCGCAGGTTCAGCCCTCTTGCAGTACCCGGATTTAGTGAAATCGATACTAACCGAGGTCGTCAATGCAGTGGACGTTCCTGTCACACTCAAGATTCGCACCGGCTGGGCTCCGGAACACCGTAACTGCGTAGAGATTGCCCAACTGGCTGAAGACTGTGGCATTCAGGCTCTGACCATTCATGGACGCACCCGCGCCTGTTTGTTCAATGGAGATGCTGAGTACGACAGTATTCGGGCAGTTAAGCAGAAAGTTTCCATTCCGATTATCGCGAATGGCGACATTACTGACCCGCATAAAGCCAGAGCTGTACTCGACTATACGGGGGCGGATGCCCTGATGATAGGACGTGCAGCTCAGGGAAGACCCTGGATCTTTCGGGAAATCCAGCATTATCTGGACACTGGGGAGCTGCTGCCCCCGCTGCCTCTGGCAGAGGTGAAGCGCTTGCTTTGTGCGCACATTCGGGAACTGCACGACTTTTATGGTCAGGCAAAAGGGTACCGAATTGCGCGTAAACACGTATCCTGGTATCTCCAGGAACACGCTCCGGATGACCAGTTTCGGCGCACATTCAACGCCATTGAAGATTCCAGCGAACAGCTGGCGGCGTTGGAGGCATACTTCGAAAATTTTGCGTAAACAGAAATAAAGAGCTGACAGAACTATGTTCGAACAACGCGTAAATTCTGACGTACTGACCGTTTCTACCGTTAACTCTCAGGACCAGGTAACTCAAAAGCCCCTGCGTGACTCGGTTAAACAGGCACTGAAGAACTATTTTGCTCAATTGAATGGTCAGGATGTGAATGATCTCTATGAGCTGGTACTGGCTGAAGTAGAACAGCCCCTGTTGGACATGGTGATGCAATACACCCGCGGTAACCAGACCCGTGCTGCCCTGATGATGGGCATCAACCGTGGTACGCTGCGTAAAAAACTGAAAAAATACGGCATGAACTGATACTAATCAGTTAAATGTTTGTTTTAAAAGGCGCTACTCGGCATGGGGAAGCGCCTTTTTTATTGACGTCACACGGGAGGCTTTGGCGATGAACGCGAGATGTGAACCTGTCTATTTTGGCGATGAATCTAAAAAGATAATCCTGGGTGACGCGCTAACTGAACTGAAAAAACTGCCGTCTGAAAGCGTTGAACTCATTTTTGCTGACCCTCCTTATAACATCGGGAAAGACTTTGACGGGATGGTTGAATCCTGGGACGAAGAGACCTTTCTGGCGTGGTTGTTTGAGTGCATCGACGAGTGCCATCGCATCCTCAAACCACACGGCACCATGTACATCATGAACAGTACGGAGAACATGCCGTACATTGACCTCAAATGCCGCCCGCTTTTTACCATCAAGAGTCGTATCGTGTGGTCATACGATAGCTCAGGGGTACAGGCCAAAAATTACTTTGGTTCGATGTATGAACCGATCCTGATGATGGTCAAAGATCAGAAAAACTACACATTTAATCGTGACGATATTCTGGTTGAAGCCAAAACTGGCGCTAAACGCGCGCTAATAGACTACAGAAAAAACCCGCCGCAGCCCTACAATCAGAAAAAAGTGCCGGGCAATGTCTGGGAGTTCCCACGCGTACGCTATCTGATGGACGAATACGAAAACCACCCCACCCAGAAACCCAAAGCCCTCCTGGAGCGTATAATTCTGGCGTCCTCGAACCCAGATGACAAGGTACTCGATCCGTTCGCCGGCAGCTTCACCACCGGAGCTACCGCCGTGGAATTGGGTCGCAAGTTTGTCGGGATTGAGATCAATACTGAATACGTAAAAATGGGGCTCAGAAGACTGAGTATCGGTTCTCATTTTTCAGAAATTGAGCTTGCCAAGGTGAAAAAACGTAAGACAAAAAACCTGTCTAAAAAGAGTCGATTGACGGCAAAGAGTGGCGATCTTTCAACAAAGTAAAGGCATTGTAAGTCTGCTTTTCAGCTTAAAAATTTCGTGTATATTCCCTGCACACTTGGGCATGAATACACAGGGTTTAGGAATGATTCGCAAGTATTGGTGGCTGGTTGTTTTTGCGGTCTTCGTTTTTCTTTTTGATGCGCTGCTCATCCAATGGATAGAGCTGATGACAACAGAGCACGACAAGTGCCGGAATATGAACTCAGTGAATCCCCTTAAGCTGGTCAACTGCGTCGACCTCGAATAGCACCTCAGATAACACTTCGACAGCCGTCAGCCTCTGGCGGTAAAAACTATCCGACCTGGTTTTCACTCTGCATTAATTGCATGACGCTACCGTCTGGGCTTAACATTTTTAGTACATTATCAACTAATACTGGAGCTTGCCCATATAGATCATAACTCACTGGATTCATTAACCAGTTTTTTATAATTCCGCTAAAACTACCGTGCAGAATAATGATGATGACATCTAAATCAAGAGTGGTGGCAATCAGATTGTCATCTACACACTTTTGCAGGGAATCACGAATGCTTTGATGACTGATACCTATTTTATCGCGAATAGCCTGCTCAGATATCATATCGTTATGAAATTCACACTTATGATATAAAATCTGCATTAATGCCTGCTGACGAGGGTTCTCTGCAATATATTGTAACCCCACCACAAACTTTTCTCGCAATCGCTGTAAAGGGTTATCACCCCAACGACCAATTAACTTGTCCTGAATAAGATCGCGTAAAGGTGGTTGTTGTAACCATAGCTCATTAAACAATTGAGTTTTATTTTCGAAATGCCAATAGAGCGCGCCACGCGTCACGCTGGCGGCATCCGCAATGTCGTTTAGCGTCGTATTGCTTACGCCACGTGCGGCAAACTGTACAATTGCCGTTTCTATCAGGTGCTGCCGCGTTTTAAGGGCATCAGCTTTCGTTTTTCTGGCCATGGTTCCGACTGTCTGAGGTAGAGTAGAGAATGATTAACTTTCTTATCTAATATTTGCGATACGGAACAAATGTATCACTTAGAATTTATTTAAACGAGTTCTAAAAAATATTATTACGGACTTTGCACACGAATAAACAAAACGAATACCAACAACAAATATATTCATAAACCAAATGTTTATTTCAATTTGTGTTTATGAGAATCATAGTATTGCTATTAACACCACAATGAAACAGCTGTCGATTAATCTTTTTTTGCTTTTACGTGCCGTGTATCGTGCCCATAAATAAGTATTGCTTACATCGCAAGCTAATAATTTGTAGGATAGCCAACTATTATTTTTCTTGTGCGCGTTATCGCCCCTGCGTTACCCGGTTAATAACGAGCGTTCGGTTTTTTAAGGAATAGAAATGACGAAAAATGCCAGGTTTTCACTCCTGCCCTCATTCATCATCGTCTCCGCTGCATTACTCGCCGGTTGTAACGATCAGGGAGAAACACAAGCTCATCCCGCAGAACCGCAGGTGACTGTCCATGTCGTCGAAAAGGCTCCTTTAGCCGTAACGACCGAATTACCCGGGCGCACAACGGCATTCCGAATTGCAGAAGTTCGTCCCCAGGTCAGCGGGATAGTGCTTAAACGGAATTTCACTGAGGGAAGCGATATTGAAGCCGGACAGTCACTTTATCAGATCGATCCCGCGACTTATCAGGCTGACTATGACAGCGCCAAAGGTGAACTGGCGAAGAGTGAAGCGGCGGCTGCAATCGCGCATTTAACGGTAAAACGCTATGTGCCGTTGGTTGGCACCAAGTACATCAGCCAGCAAGAGTACGATCAGGCAATTGCTGATGCTCGTCAGGCCGATGCCTCCGTGATCGCGGCAAAAGCGGCGGTCGAAAGCGCGCGTATCAATCTGGCCTATACCAAAGTGACATCGCCAATTAGCGGACGCATCGGTAAATCTAACGTCACCGAAGGTGCATTAGTCACGAATGGCCAAGCTACAGAGCTTGCTACCGTTCAACAGCTCGATCCCATTTACGTCGACGTGACACAGTCCAGTAACGACTTTATGCGCCTCAAACAGTCCGTTGAACAAGGGAGTCTGCATAAAGACAGCGCCAGCAGTACTGTCGAACTGGTGATGGAAAATGGTCAGTCATACCCGCTAAAAGGTTCTTTGCAGTTTTCTGATGTGACGGTTGATGAAAGCACCGGCTCAATCACCCTCAGAGCCGTGTTCCCTAACCCACAGCACACGCTGTTGCCGGGCATGTTTGTGCGCGCACGCATTGATGAAGGCGTCCAGCCGAATGCCATTCTCGTTCCGCAGCAGGGGGTAACGCGTACTCCTCGCGGTGATGCCACCGTAATGGTCGTTAACGACAAGAGTCAGGTTGAGTCTCGCGCAGTCGTTGCCGCACAAGCTATTGGTGACAAGTGGCTCATCAGCGAAGGCCTGCAACCGGGTGACAAAGTTATCGTGAGCGGCTTACAGAAAGCACGTCCAGGCGTTCAGGTTAAAGCAACCGCCGATACCGAAACCCCTGCCACGAAAGCCCAATAAGGTAACCGGACATGGCTAACTTTTTTATCAGGCGTCCTATCTTTGCCTGGGTATTGGCTATCATTCTGATGATGGCGGGTGCTCTGGCAATCATGCAACTGCCCGTGGCACAGTACCCAACCATTGCGCCTCCTGCGGTCGCCATTTCTGCCACCTACCCTGGTGCAGATGCACAGACGGTTCAGGATACAGTCACACAGGTTATCGAACAGAATATGAATGGTATCGATAACCTGATGTATATGTCCTCCACCAGCGACTCGGCCGGGAGTGTGACTATTACACTGACTTTCCAGTCCGGTACCGATCCCGATATCGCGCAAGTGCAGGTGCAAAATAAACTGCAGCTCGCCACTCCGCTACTGCCGCAAGAAGTTCAGCAGCAAGGGATCAGCGTCGAGAAATCCAGCAGCAGCTTTTTGATGGTTGCGGGTTTTGTTTCTGACAACCCACAAACCACACAGGATGACATTTCCGACTACGTCGCTTCGAACGTTAAAGACTCAATCAGCCGTCTGAATGGCGTGGGTGACGTGCAGCTGTTTGGTGCACAGTACGCCATGCGCATCTGGCTGGATGCAAACTTATTGAACAAATATCAGCTCACGCCGGTTGATGTGATCAATCAGTTGAAGGTACAGAACGATCAGATTGCCGCAGGTCAGTTAGGGGGGACGCCTGCATTACCTAACCAGCAGCTTAACGCTTCTATCATTGCGCAAACGCGACTGAAAGACCCTGAAGAGTTCGGCAAAGTGACTTTACGCGTGAACAGCGATGGTTCGGTTGTTCACCTGAAAGACGTCGCACGTATCGAGTTAGGCGGGGAAAACTACAACGTCGTGGCGCGTATTAACGGTAAGCCTGCATCCGGCCTTGGGATCAAGCTGGCAACCGGGGCAAACGCGCTGGATACCGCGAACGCGATTAAAGCCAAGCTGGTTGAACTGCAACCATTCTTCCCGCAGGGAATGAAGGTGGTCTACCCGTACGACACGACGCCATTTGTGACCATCTCCATTCATGAAGTGGTAAAAACACTGTTTGAAGCGATCGTGCTGGTGTTCCTGGTCATGTATTTGTTCCTGCAAAACATCCGGGCAACGCTCATTCCGACCATCGCCGTACCTGTCGTATTGTTGGGCACATTTGCCGTGCTTGCTGCGTTTGGCTACTCAATAAACACCCTGACGATGTTCGGCATGGTGCTCGCCATCGGTCTATTGGTCGATGATGCGATAGTGGTGGTGGAAAACGTGGAACGCGTGATGATGGAGGATCATCTGCCGCCCAAAGAGGCGACGGAAAAATCCATGTCACAAATACAGGGAGCACTGGTTGGTATCGCCATGGTGCTGTCTGCGGTATTTATCCCGATGGCCTTCTTTGGCGGTTCAACCGGGGCTATCTATCGGCAGTTTTCCATCACCATCGTTTCCGCCATGGCGCTTTCAGTACTGGTCGCGCTGATCCTGACTCCCGCACTTTGTGCAACGTTGCTGAAGCCGGTATCAGCTGAACATCACGAGAAAAGAAGCGGTTTCTTTGGCTGGTTCAACGCCAAATTCGATCACAGCGTCAATCATTACACCAATAGCGTCAGCGGTATTGTGCGTAAAACTGGGCGTTACCTGGTCGTCTACCTGATAATCGTCATCGGGATGGCGGTGCTGTTTATGCGCCTGCCAACCTCCTTCCTGCCAGAGGAAGATCAGGGCGTCTTCCTGACGATGATTCAACTTCCTGCAGGCGCCACGCAAGAACGCACCCAGAAGGTGCTGGATCAGGTCACCCACTACTACCTGAACAATGAAAAAGCCAACGTTGAAAGCGTCTTTACGGTTAACGGCTTTAGCTTCAGCGGCCAGGGGCAAAACTCAGGGATGGCGTTCGTCAGCCTCAAGCCCTGGGAAGAACGTAGCGGTAACGAAAATAACGTTGAATCAATTATCGCCCGCGCTACCCGAGCGTTTAGTCAGATTCGTGATGGTCTGGTGTTCCCTTTCAACATGCCAGCCATCGTTGAACTGGGTACCGCGACGGGCTTCGACTTCGAGCTGATTGACCAGGGCGGGTTGGGGCATGCTGCGCTAACCCAGGCACGTAACCAACTGCTGGGCATGGTTGCCAAACACCCTGACCTGCTGGTTCGTGTGCGTCCAAACGGGCTCGAGGATACCGCACAGTTCAAGCTGGATGTCGATCAGGAGAAAGCGCAAGCGCTTGGTGTCTCACTGTCTGATATCAACGAAACCATCTCAGCTGCGCTGGGCGGCTATTACGTCAATGACTTCATTGACCGTGGTCGCGTGAAAAAAGTGTACGTACAAGCCGATGCCAAATTCCGTATGTTACCGGAGGACATCAATAATCTGTATGTCCGTAGCGCCAATGGCGAAATGGTTCCGTTCTCCACGTTCAGTTCCGCACACTGGATCTACGGCTCACCGCGCCTGGAGCGCTATAACGGTATGCCTTCTATGGAACTGCTGGGAGAAGCAGCGCCTGGCAGAAGTACCGGTGAAGCAATGGCGCTAATGGAAAGCCTGGCGGAAAAACTGCCAAACGGTATTGGTCATGACTGGACGGGGATGTCCTATCAGGAACGACTGTCGGGTAACCAGGCTCCTGCGCTGTATGCCATCTCACTAATCGTTGTCTTCCTTTGCCTTGCCGCATTGTATGAAAGCTGGTCTATTCCTTTCTCGGTGATGCTGGTTGTACCGCTCGGTGTTGTGGGCGCATTGTTAGCAGCATCACTGCGTGGGATGAATAACGATGTGTATTTCCAGGTTGGCTTACTAACCACAATCGGCCTCTCGGCTAAGAACGCCATCCTGATCGTCGAGTTTGCCAAAGACCTGATGGATAAAGAAGGCAAGGGGTTGATTGAAGCGACGCTGGAGGCATCGCGCATGCGTCTTCGTCCTATCCTGATGACATCCCTGGCCTTTATTCTGGGGGTTATGCCTCTGGTTATCAGTCACGGTGCAGGTAGTGGTGCGCAGAATGCGGTCGGTACCGGTGTTATGGGAGGAATGCTGACCGCAACATTGTTGGCTATCTTCTTCGTCCCCGTCTTCTTTGTTGTCGTAAGACGGCGATTTAGTCGGCACAACGATTAATTTGTAAAATAAAGGCGTCTACGGACGCCTTTTTCACCTACGATGCTCCTCTTTATTTATTAGTAAGATAGCCATTTATTTCATTTAAACTATCCCTCTAAACTCGCCTGCAGCCTTTCTTTTTATCCATTATTTTTACAATCCACATGAATTGAGATTATTCCTCATGTCAGTCCTTTTTTAAGAAGTGGTAAAATAATCGCCGAGTTCGCAGATGGCTTAGCGTTTGTCTTTGCTTAATTAGCGAAACGCTTATTTTGAGGTAACACCATGAAAAGATTAATATCCGTTGCACTGCTTACCGCATTCCTGGCTGGCTGTGCACACGATTCTCCTTGCGTACCTGTATACGACGATCAGGGACGCCTGGTTCATACCAATACCTGTATGAAAGGCACCACCCAGGATAACTGGGAAACAGCCGGAGCCATCGCCGGTGGTGCTGCAGCCGTTGCCGGACTGACGCTTGGGATTGTCGCCCTGACCAAATAAATCATATTAAAAGCGCGGTTATTACCGCGCTTTTAGCAATAAGCATAAAATCTACATATAAGACAAAACGTTGCTTAATAGAACCTGACATGTAATAAAATTATTATAGATTTCACTCACACATCTGCGATTTGAAATTAGCATTTTTTCTGATTTTCGTAACACCACATTTTCTTTTCATTATTCTCACGCCATTAATATTAACGCCAGAAATCGTTATCACGCGTCCTGTCTGATTTTTAAATTTTTTGCGCCGAAATGTGGCTTACGTTTCAATTTTGCACCACTTCAGGGCGCTGCATTTATTTTTTCCTGTCTACACTCTGCATATTGCGTCGAATAATCAGGCGCAAAAAACTGGCACTACCTTTGCTTAAAAGAGTATGGCCAAAGCCACAGACAGGTAAAAGACGTTTTCAGAACGTTTCCATAACAATAATTCCTCCACACAGGATGCTCTATGAAAAAGATGATAATCGCCAGCCTGGCTGCGGCCGGTGTGCTGCTTGCTGTTGCAAATCAGGCACATGCCGGCGCAACACTTGATGCCGTAAAGAAAAAAGGGTTTGTGCAATGTGGGATCAGCGACGGCTTGCCTGGCTTTTCTTACGCCGATGCAAGCGGCAAGTTCTCGGGTATTGATGTTGATGTATGTCGTGGCGTTGCCTCCGCCGTATTTGGCGATGATAGCAAAGTAAAATATACCCCGCTCACCGCCAAGGAACGCTTTACCGCATTACAGTCTGGTGAAGTCGACATGCTCTCTCGTAATACCACGTGGACCTCTTCTCGTGATGCCGGTATGGGCATGTCCTTCACTGGTGTAACGTATTACGACGGCATTGGTTTTCTTACCCACAATAAAGCAGGCCTGAAGAGCGCTAAAGAGCTGGATGGTGCAACGGTCTGTATTCAGGCGGGAACCGATACCGAACTAAACGTGGCCGACTACTTTAAAGCCAACAAGATGAAGTACACCCCCGTCACCTTTGACCGTTCGGATGAATCAGCCAAAGCTCTGGAATCTGGACGTTGCGATACGCTGGCTTCCGACCAGTCTCAGCTGTATGCCCTACGCATCAAGCTGAGCAATCCTGCGGAATGGATCGTCCTGCCAGAAGTTATTTCTAAAGAACCGCTGGGACCTGTCGTACGTCGCGGGGACGATGAGTGGTTCTCCATTGTTCGCTGGACACTGTTCGCCATGCTAAATGCGGAAGAAATGGGTGTTAACTCGAAAAACGTCGATGAAAAAGCGGCTAATCCAGCAACACCGGATATGGCACACCTGTTGGGTAAAGAAGGGGATTATGGCAAGGATCTGAAGCTTGATAACAAATGGGCCTACAACATTATCAAGCAAGTTGGTAACTATTCGGAGATCTTTGAACGTAACGTTGGATCGGAAAGTCCGCTGAAGATCAAACGTGGACAGAACAACCTCTGGAATAACGGTGGCATTCAGTATGCGCCACCGGTGCGCTAATGCGTAGTGATGTAACGGGCGCCGCAACTGCGGCGCTCAGCCCAGAGTCATAGTTACTGAGGTTTTCTTATGTTCCATCGCCGCTCAACCGTAAAAGGATCGTTATCCTTTTCTAACCCTGCGGTCCGCGCCTGGTTATTTCAAATACTCGCCGTCATTGCGGTTATCAGCATTGCGGTCTATCTCATTCATAACACGATAAATAACCTGAACAATAGCGGTATTACCTCGGGGTTTTCTTTTCTCGATCGCAGCGCCGGATTTGGCATTGTCCAGCATCTGATCGATTACGAGCAAGGCGATACGTATGGTCGTGTCTTTGTGGTCGGCCTGCTCAATACGCTGTTAGTTTCAGCACTGTGCATTGTTTTCGCATCAATTCTCGGTTTCTTTCTCGGGCTGGCACGCCTGTCAGATAACTGGTTATTGCGAAAGCTCTCGACGATCTACATCGAAACGTTCCGCAATATACCGCCGCTGCTGCAGATCTTCTTCTGGTATTTCGCCGTATTACGTAATCTGCCCGGCCCACGCCAGGCCGTTAACGCGCTGGATTTGATGTTCCTGAGTAACCGGGGGCTCTATATTCCGTCCCCGCAAATGGGAGAAGGTTTTTTTGCCTTTTGTACCGCTGTCGTTATCGCTATCGTCGTCACCATCGGATTATTTCGCTTCAACAGAATGCATCAGACCAAAACCGGTCAGCTACGTCGGACCTGGCCCACGGCTCTGGCGTTGATCGTACTTTTACCGGTGATTTCACAGTGGATGTTTGGCGCTGCGCTTCACTGGGATATTCCCGCGCTCCGTGGTTTTAACTTCCGTGGCGGTATGGTGCTTATTCCTGAACTGGCGGCACTGACTCTGGCGCTTTCGGTATATACCTCGGCATTTATTGCAGAAATTATTCGGGCGGGCATTCAGGCCGTTCCTTACGGCCAACATGAAGCCGCACGCTCGCTGGGTCTGCCAAATCCGGTGACGCTACGCCAGGTAATCATTCCACAGGCGCTACGCGTCATCATACCCCCACTGACCAGCCAGTACCTGAATATCGTCAAGAACTCTTCTCTTGCAGCCGCCATTGGCTACCCGGACATGGTTTCACTGTTTGCCGGCACGGTACTCAATCAAACAGGGCAAGCCATTGAAACGATCGCCATCACCATGTCGGTATACCTGATCATCAGTCTGAGTATTTCTTTGCTGATGAATATTTATAACCGCCGTATTGCACTGATTGAGCGCTAAGGAGCCATGATGACAAAAGCACTGCTGTCTCACCCCTCGCGCCAGCGCAGCAATCCGGCAAGCCGCTGTCTACTCTGGGTGCGTAAAAACCTGTTCTCCAGTTGGTCAAATAGCCTGCTCACCCTGCTATGCGTATGGCTGATTTGGTCATTTCTCCCGCCACTGTTGAACTGGGTATTCTTTCAGGCCAACTGGGTCGGTTCTACCCGGGCAGACTGTACCAAAGCCGGAGCCTGCTGGGTGTTCATCCATGAACGCTTCGGGCAATTCATGTATGGGCTTTATCCACACGATCAGCGTTGGCGCGTAAATCTGGCCCTGATAATTGGTCTGGCTTCTATTGTTCCGATGTTCTGGAAAACCATTCCCCACCGTGGCCGTTATATCGCTATCTGGGCAGTCATATATCCGATTGTCGTCTGGTGGCTGATGTACGGTGGTTTTTTCGGACTTGAACGCGTAGAAACCCGGCAGTGGGGCGGATTAACACTGACGCTTATTATTGCATCCGTGGGGATTGCAGGCGCGCTTCCATGGGGCATTTTACTGGCGTTGGGACGTCGTTCCCATATGCCAGTCGTGCGGGTTTTATCCGTCATTTTCATTGAGTTCTGGCGCGGTGTACCGTTGATTACTGTTCTGTTTATGTCCTCGGTCATGCTTCCTCTGTTTATGTCCGAAGGAACCAGTATCGACAAGCTTATCCGGGCGCTGGTCGGCGTTATTCTTTTCCAGTCGGCCTATGTCGCAGAAGTGGTTCGCGGAGGGTTACAGGCCCTACCGAAAGGTCAGTATGAGGCCGCTGAATCACTGGCGCTAGGGTACTGGAAAACTCAGGGGCTGGTCATTCTTCCGCAAGCCCTCAAGCTGGTTATCCCGGGTCTGGTTAACACGATTATCGCCCTGTTCAAGGATACCAGCCTGGTCATCATCATCGGTCTGTTTGATCTCTTCAGTAGCGTGCAGCAGGCAACTGTGGACCCTGCGTGGCTGGGTATGTCGACAGAAGGATATGTTTTCGCTGCACTGATTTACTGGATCTTCTGTTTCAGTATGTCGCGTTACAGCCAGCATCTGGAAAAACGTTTTAACACCGGGCGTACACCGCACTGAGGAATTTATGAGCCAATTATTAATGCCGTCTACCGACGCGATGATTACGCTGGAAAACGTCAACAAATGGTACGGACAGTTTCATGTCCTGAAAAACATCAACCTGAAGGTAAAACAGGGAGAGCGCATCGTATTATGCGGGCCTTCCGGTTCGGGTAAATCGACAACTATCCGCTGTATTAACCATCTGGAAGAACATCAGCAAGGACGCATAGTAGTGGATGGGATTGAGCTCAATGAAGACATCCGCAATATTGAGCGCGTCCG
This sequence comes from Citrobacter sp. Cpo074, assembly GCF_030332745.1. Taxonomy (NCBI): domain Bacteria; kingdom Pseudomonadati; phylum Pseudomonadota; class Gammaproteobacteria; order Enterobacterales; family Enterobacteriaceae; genus Citrobacter; species Citrobacter sp. Cpo074. The sequence goes on along the minus strand of NZ_JAOWHG010000026.1, from coordinate 668 downwards.
ACAAGAAGTTGGCATGGTCTTTCAGCACTTTAATCTCTTTCCTCATTTAACTGTCTTGCAAAACTGCACGCTGGCGCCTATCTGGGTGCAAAAGATGCCGAAAAATGAGGCTGAAGTACTGGCAATGCACTACCTTGAGCGGGTCCGCATTGCCGAACATGCACATAAATATCCCGGGCAAATCTCTGGTGGACAACAACAGCGCGTGGCCATTGCACGCTCGCTGTGTATGAAACCCAAAATCATGTTATTTGATGAACCCACATCAGCGTTGGATCCTGAAATGGTAAAAGAAGTGCTGGATACCATGATAGGCCTGGCGCAATCGGGCATGACCATGCTATGTGTAACCCATGAAATGGGCTTTGCCCGCACAGTAGCTGACCGGGTGATCTTTATGGATCTTGGCGAGATTGTGGAACAGGCACCACCGGATGAGTTTTTTGCTCACCCCAAATCGGAACGCACTCGCGCGTTTTTATCGCAGGTTATTCATTAAATATATATGCCGGATAAAGTTCCGGTGGATTTCCGCGTATAAATGCAAAAAGGCCATCCTTTCGGATGGCCTTTTCACTTATTTGATGTCTGGCAGTTCCCTACTCTCGCATGGGGAGACCCCACACTACCATCGGCGCTACGGCGTTTCACTTCTGAGTTCGGCATGG
>NZ_JAOWHG010000025.1:0-251629 GCF_030332745.1 Citrobacter sp. Cpo074 | reverse complement strand
TGCGGCGTGCCGCCTTATCCGGCCTGCAGGGGCCGGGCTGAACGTATTTTGTAGGCCTGATAAGCGCAGCGCATCAGGCACATCACAACACCGCACCATCGGGTGCAAAGCTATATCCTGAGCCTCCATAACACAAGCCATCCTGCGGTATATGCAGTAAACCCCCAATCTGAATTTTCTGTATTACCTCCCGAAAATATCAGGATCGCCTGCGACAGTTACGTGTACCTTTATCTATAAGTAAGGGTCTATCCGGAGAATAAAGTGTTCGGAAAAATGGTATTAAACTACATGCCGGGGCTAAAAAATTTATTAGCGTACGATAAAAGCTGGCTAAAACATGATGTTAAAGCCGGGTTATCCGTTGCTGCCGTAGCACTACCGGTTGCGATTGCTTACGCTGAGTTGGCGGGAGTCGGGGCTATCGTCGGGTTATATTCCTGCGTTTTGCCAATGCTAGCTTATGCGCTGTTTGGTTCTTCCCGCCAATTGATTGTTGGCCCTGATGCCACGACCTGCGCGGTAATTGCAGCCGTTGTAGTTCCTCTTTCTGCCGGAAACCCAGAACTTCACTGGCAGTTGACAATTGTCATGACTGTGATGATGGGGGGATGGTGCCTGCTTGCCAGTAAATTTCGCCTGGGTGCGCTTGCTGACTTGCTTTCGCATCCCATTCTAACGGGTCTGCTTAACGGGGTTGCCGTGACGATTATTGTCGGGCAACTCGGTAAGGTGTTGGGGATTACGCTTGATGAAGAGCAAGTGATTGAGAAGATCATTGCCCTGCCTGGCCGACTCTCAGAAATTCATTTATTAACCTTAGGGATCTCCATCCTAACGTTAGTGATTTTAATAGCTATCAAAACGTTTCGTAGCCAATGGCCAGCACCGTTAATTGCTATTGTGATAACAACGGCGCTGGTATGGATTACATCTGCGCAGCAGTATGGGATTGCCACTATTGGGGGATCGGGTTTTCAGTCTGGTTTGCCCGTCGTTCACTGGGGCTCGTTTCAGCCTGGTCTGGCGCGTGATTTATTGATCCCTGCGCTGAACCTGGCGTTAGTCAGTTTTGTTAGCCTGATGCTAACCGCTCGCAGTTTTGCCGCGAAAAACGGATACGAAATAAATGCTGATGCTGAGTTCAGGGCTTTGGGTATCGCGAATCTAATGTCTGGTTTATCTCAGGGGTTTGCGATTAGCGGAGCCGATTCCCGGACTGCGGTAAATGATTCCTCTGGAGGGAAAAGCCAGCTTGTTTCCGTTGTTGCTGCCTTAATCATCGGAATCGTCGTGGTATTTTTCACGCAGCCATTACAATTTATTCCGGTATCTGCATTAGGCATTGTTCTAATTTATGCATCGTGGTCATTAATTGATTTACGCGGACTCTGGAACCTGAGGCGAAGAAATAAACCCGCATTTCGCTTGGCGTTCTTCACCTTTGGCTGTGTTCTGATTATTGGTGTTATTCAGGGGATTGGCCTTGCGGTATTGTTGGGTCTGTTGCAGTTCCTGCGCACAGTTTTCCGTCCTACTGAACACTTATTGGGAATTGACGAAAATGGGATGATTCACTCATTAGGTAATACAACCGATGTGAAAATGATCCCTGGCGTGTTGATGTACCGGTTTAACTCACCGCTGACCTATTTTAATGTGGCCTATTTTAAGCGCCGCGTTTTGAATTTAGTCGATGGTGCAGTACTACAACCTAAATGGGTGGTCATTGACGCCGTTTCTTGCTTTACCTATTCAGATATCAGCGTCCTGGCAACCATTAATGAGTTAAAACGGGACCTGAAGGGGCGGAAGATTAAGTTAATTCTTGCGGGCCGGAAAACGGAGTTAACACGCTGGTTTAAGGAGAGTCGACCGACAATGAAAGACGACGACATGATTCTGGCACCAGACCTTTATTTGGCGCTCCGGTTCATTCAAAGCAAAGAAAGCATGAGTGAGGATGAATCTGGCGTTGTTGAATAAAGCAGATTTAGGTAAATGATCAGGCTGGATGGAAGGTGCCTGTGGCGATGAACATGCCCTGGCACCCATTTTGCTAAAGGGCGATCAGCATCCGCGCGGGGACGGTGAGATCCCCGGCAGAGTATTGATACCGACATGCTACCTGAAATAGAGACAGCGTGACTGTTGTTAACCTTACGCTATGAATGCGACAAATCGCTTAAATGCTTTCCTTCCCATTGCTGGCTTCGAGCTCCCGAATCAGGCGCTTGTTGATCTTACCGACGCTGGTTTTGGGAATATCCGGGACTATCCTTATCTGTCGTGGGATCGCCCATTTAGTGATGTGGCCGCGGTCGACGAATCCTTGCAGATGTGCCGCTATGGCCTGCGGCTCCAGGTCTTCTCCTTCCTTGCAAACTACCAGAGCCAGGGGGCGTTCGCCCCACTGTTCATCAGGTATCCCGACGACGGCTACCGACCTGACCGCCGCGTGTGAGCTGATGAGGCTCTCCAGCTCCAGCGTGCTTATCCACTCACCGCCCGTCTTGATTACGTCTTTGATGCGATCCTTTATTTCCACTATCCCATGGGGATCGATGGAGGCAATGTCGCCGGTATGCAGCCAACTGCCATTCCATAGCTCAGCTCCTTTCTCGGGTTCCTTCAGGTAGCCCTGAGTCAGCCAAGGGGCTCGCACCACTATTTCACCCAGGGCTTCGCCGTCGTGCACTACCTCCCGACCTTCGCCATCGACGATACGCAGATCCACCAACGGAACAGGCAGGCCGGTCCGAATCCGCAGGGGTAACTGCTCATCCATGGGAAGGGCCAGCTCGGCATCGCTTAAGTGGGTCATACAGAGCAGGGGACAGGTTTCAGACATACCATAGCCAGCGTGAATGCGTATGCCCTTATGGTGGGCCTGTGTCGCCAGTCCAAGGGACAGTGAACTGCCACCCAGCAACATCTTCCATCCCGACAGATCGGTCCGTGTGGCTTCGTCGCACTCGAGGATCATTTGCAAGATGGTTGGCACACAGTGCGAGAAGGTTACACCCTCATCGTGATAGAACCGCACCAGCTTGTTGGGTTCGTAACGACCGGGGTAGACCTGCTTCACACCCAGCATTGTTGCGACATAGGGAGCGCCCCAGGCGTGCACGTGAAACATAGGAGTGATCGGCATGTAGACATCGTTCGATCGTAGCAGCGACTGTCCCTCGTGGGCTGCCAGGAGGCCCAGCTCATTGAGCGTGTGCAGGACCAGCTGACGATGGCTGAAGTAGACCCCCTTGGGATTGCCCGTGGTTCCAGTGGTGTAGAACAAGGTCGCTACCGAGTTTTCATCGAAGTCGGGGAAGTCAAAGCGATTTCCCGCTGCGGCCAGAAGGGTCTCATATTCCCCCAGCACCGGCAGGCTGGTTGCCTTCGATTCTTCGTCGCTAAGCTGGATGTATCCCCGGACAGTGGTCAGTGTCTCTGCCAGTGACTCGACAACCGGCAAGAAGTCGTCGTGCACCAGTACCAGGTTGTCCTCGGCATGATTCATGGTGTAAGCGATTTGGTCCGCCGAGAAGCGGACGTTCACCGTGTGTAGCACAGCACCAATCATAGGCACCGCGAAGAAGCACTCGAGGGCGCGATGGCTGTCCCAATCTAGCAGGGCGACGGTGTCTCCAGGCATGACACCGGCCGCTGTCAGCATGTTTGCCAGGCGATGGATGCGCTGTTTGAGGGTGCGATAGTCGTAACGCAGCTTGTCGGCGTAGACGATTTCTCGCTCGGGATGAGAACGCCCACCCGACAGCAGCAAGCTCTTGATCAGCAGCGGATAGGCATGGGCTCCCTGCGCTGACTGTATGACTCTTGTTTTCACCATCCAGGTTCCTCGTTGACTCATTATTTGCTCGGTATGATGGCAATTGTAGATGAAGGTTGGTATTTACTCCCTGGCGTTTGCTTCAGATGTCGAGGCGGCGCACCAACTCCAGCCCCTGGGGATGAATGTGCGTATCCTACAACGCCATCTGGAAGAGGGGGGTGACCTTCAGCGAGCTTATCAATGAAGTGCGGCGCGACCTGGCGCTCCCGCAACAGTATTGTGCCCAAGGTTGTTCAGATAAATTACTCAAATCTGGCCTATGGATAAGCACGCCAGACAAAGAGGTGTGCCTGATACCGCTATATTTTTTGCAGTACCATCGTGGTTCCAGTGAAAGGTTTAAGTGTCGTGATGAGGTGGGGTAGGAGTTGCTGTGGTCAGAACGATAAGAAATCTCGCGGAGCCCTGAAAGCAAAAAACCCGCCATAGGCGGGTTCTTCTAAATAGTGGTGCCCGGACTCGGAATCGAACCAAGGACACGGGGATTTTCAATCCCCTGCTCTACCGACTGAGCTATCCGGGCAACGGGGCGCATTAAACCGTATTCACGTCTGTCAGTCAATCAAATTTCTGGAAACATTGTTCAACCGCTTAATATTGCGGCAATCTGCATGGTTATGCCTGAAGTTTGCACAAATCTATCCGGCAGAGGCGACGAAAACAGATAATGCTTGCTTAGGTCAGCGCACCGCCCATTCGGCACTGGGCAAAGCGCAGGATATCTTCAGCCAGGCGGTGTGCCGTTTCGACATCTGCATGGCTACGATTAACCAGCATGCGGCTCAGGCAGCCTTCCAGCACCAGTTCCATCTGTTTAGCGACCATTGCCGGGTCGTCAACTTCCAGCGTCGTCAGCAGCTCATGGGTGAAGTCATGTGCCGCCATTTTTTGCTGATCGGCTAACTGATGGATCGGATGCCCGGGATCGGGGTAAAACGTACAGGCGGCGATGAACAGACAGCCGGGATAGCGATTATTGCTCACGCATTCGGACAGCGCAGTGTAGCGCGCCAGTAATTTCTGCTCAGCGCTCAGCGTGTCATCCAGCAAAAGCTGACGCCGCCAGATATCCACCCGCTGGCTGAGGTAACGCAGCGCATCGTACAGAATGGCCTCTTTATCGGGCCAAAAGCGCTGCAGTTCATCCAGAGGATAATCGATGCGTTCGGCCACCATTTCCAGCGTGGTATTGGCTATCCCTTGCACCTCAAGTAATTTCAGGGCTTCTCCCAGGACATCTTCACGTTGCACGGTATTCTCCTCCGTATTTCCTGTTGCAAGTGTCGCTCACGGTTGGCGATCGCGCAAATGTGCGCTGAAGGTCGCGGCATCCATAAAGCCCGTAACCCGAGCTTCCGGGTGCTCTTTCCCCTCGGCATCAAAGAACAAGATAGTCGGCAAACCTAAAACCTGTAGATGTTTCAGGAGTGCGACATCCTGTGCATTGTTTGCTGTCACATCCGCCTGCAATAGCACTGTGTTGCCTAGCGCTTGCTGAACCTGCGGATTACTGAACGTGTATTTTTCAAATTCCTTACAGGCTACACACCAGTCGGCATACAGATCCAGCATGACTGGCCTGCCTTTAGCTTGCGCCAGTGCTTGATTTAACGCATCTATCGATGCCACCGGCGTGAAGTTAAGATGTGCCTGGGTTTGAGCATATGGCGCGCCGAACGCCCAGTCTTGCAATGGACGCACGCTTACCAGTGCTGCGGCTAACAGGACAATCTGCACGATACGCATCCAGGCGTGCTTTGCCTGTAGGCTGGTGATGAACGCCCAGCCAAAGAACGCGACGCCTAGCAGTGACCATAAGCGAACGCTCCACTCGTCGCCAACGATACGTTCGAGCAAGAAGACGGGAAGCGCCAGAATGACAAAGCCAAAAGCGGTTTTGACATGTTCCATCCATGGGCCACTTTTAGGCAGCAAGCGGTTGCCAAATACGGTAATCAGCATCAGGGGTAATCCCATCCCCAACGCATACAGATACAGTGTGCCACCTCCCAGCCACATGTTCCCGCTCTGAGCGATATACAGCAAAATCGCGCTTAGCGGGGCCGTTGTGCAAGGAGAACAGATGAGGCCAGCAATCGCCCCCATCGCAAAGACGCTGCCGGGAGATCCGCCTTGCTGGCGGTTACTCATTAGCGTGAGACGCGTTTGCAGTGATGAAGGCAATTGCAGCGTGAACAAGCCAAACATCGACAGAGCCAGCAGCGTAAAGATGACGGCAAGGCCAATCAGGACGTAGGGATGCTGAAGCGCAGCCTGGAACTGCAAACCGGCGGCTGCAACAACCAAACCCAGCGCGGTATAGGTGAGCGCCATTCCTTGAACGTAGATAAACGTCAGCAGCAGTGCCCGTCCGGTTGATAAGCGTTGCTTACCACCCAGTACGATACCGGAAATCAGCGGATACATCGGCAGTACGCAAGGCGTAAACGCGATACCAATTCCGATCAGCAATGCCCACAGCGCGGAGAAGGGGAGTTGGGCCGTGGGCTGCGGTTTCTCTTGCGGATCTGCAGTGGCTGGGGCTGGCGCAGAGGCGGCCGCGGAACCAGCAGACACTTCACTTAATGGCACCGTTTTTGTTTCTGGCGGATAGCAAAATCCGGCGTCGGCGCAGCCCTGATATGTGATCGTTAATGTTGCGCCAGACTTAGCCTGATTGATCGTGATCGGGACAGTCAGCTGTTTACGGTAAATCTCACTTTTGCCGTAAAACTCATCTTCATGCCAGACACCTGGCGGCAGTTTTACCTCAGCAATATCGGCCTGAGATGGCGTAATGCTTATCTGTTTGCGATACAGATAGTAGCCATCTTTAACCTGCCATGTGAGGTTCAGATCGTGTTGGTTTTGCTGAAAATCAAAAACAAACGCCCGATCGGCAGGAACAAACTGCGAGCGGCCAGGCGCGTCAAATAATCCGGCAAAGGTAGATGTGCTGCACAGCAGCAGGATCAGCGTAAGGATGCGTTGAGCCATGAGCGGTAATCAAAGTCTCCGTGAGTGACGGGTAAAACCAGAAGTTCAGGCGTTTGATACGGATGATGTGACTTCAGGCAATCGAGAAGGGCTTGCTGGTGTGTGACGGTGGTTTTTAAAATCATCTGGACTTCATATTCCTGTTCCAGTTTGCCTTCCCAATAGTAGAGGGAGGTCGCACCGGGTAGCAGGGTCACGCAAGCAGCCAGCTTTTCCGCCAGCACTTTGGCGGCGAGATCCTGGGCGGTTGCTTCATCCGGGGCGGTACAGAGCACCACAACGGTATCGGGGATGGAAATATCCTGACTCTTTACATCAAGCATAAACACCTCGAAAGAACAGAGTAACCAGCAAAAGAATGGTCACTATACAACGGACGAGGGAAGGATGTTAGCTAAAGCGGGGTGGGGAGGAGGAACTGCAGGGCGCCCAGGCACCCTGCAGGAAAAACTTACAGCATGAAGCTGCCCAGCAAGAAGCCGAAGCAGACAGCCAGAACCACACCCAGAGTACCCGGGATGAAGAACGGATGGTTAAAGACGAATTTACCGATGCGAGTTGTACCGGTGTCATCCATCTGAACTGCCGCAACCAGAGTTGGGTAGGTTGGCAGAATGAACAGGCCAGAAACCGCGGCGAAAGACGCAACAGCAGTCAGTGGGGAAACGTTCAGAGCCAGAGCCATCGGCATCAGTGCTTTAGCGGTTGCAGCCTGAGAGTACAGCAGTGCAGAAGCAAAGAAGAAGATGACAGCCAGCAGCCACGGATGACCCTGAATTACGCTACCTGCAGTATCTTTGATCCAGTCAATGTTGTGAGATACGAAGGTATCACCCAGCCATGCAACACCCAGGATACAAATACAGGCGCTCATACCGGCTTTGAAAGTGCTGGAGTTCAGGATGGAGTCAGTTTCAACGCGGCAGATGATCGTGGTCAGCGTCGCGATGCTCAGCATGATGATCAGGATTGCGTTGGTGGTGTTCATCAGCGGCTTAGCGACCAGACCGAGGCTTGGGCTGTTGACGATCGCATATACGACGACACAAACCACGCCCAGCAGGAACAACCAAACAGAAGTTTTTGCGCCCGCTTTGATTTCAACTTGTCTTTCACCACGCAGTTCAACCAGGCCTTCTTCCAGACGCTTACGATAAATCGGGTCGTCAGACAGTTTGGAGTTGAACAGCGCAGTTACCAGGAAGGACATGACCAGAACAGCCAGCAGGGTGGACGGAATGACCACGGACAGCAGGTGAATGTAGCTGATGCCATGACCTTCCATTACGGAAGACATGTAAACCACGGCTGCGGAGATTGGAGAAGCCGTAATCGCAATCTGTGCAGAAACCACTGCAGTAGAGAGCGGACGGCAAGGTTTGATCCCTTGTTCTTTCGCAACTTCAGCGATAACTGGCAGCGTTGCCAGAGAGATGTTGCCGGTACCTGCGAAGATAGTCAGGAAATAGGTCACGATAGGTGCAAGGATCGTGATGTATTTCGGGTTTTTACGCAGCAGTTTTTCAGTTTGATGAACCAGATAGTCCAGACCACCTGCAATCTGCATAGCTGAAATGGCAGCGATAACCGCCATGATGATGGAAATAACATCGAACGGGATATTACCGGGTTTTACGCCGATAGCGGCGAGAACCAGAACACCCAGCCCACCTGCAAATCCAATACCGATACCCCCAAGTCTGGCACCTAAAAAGATTGCCAGCAAAACGATGATAAGTTCTAAAACTATCATATTAGCCTTCCTTGTTGTTTAACAAGTTGATATTAAATTGTTGTTTTTAAGTAACTTCGAGTAAGAAAAAAGGCACGTCATCATGACGTGCCTTCTCCGGTACTACCCTACACGATTACTGTTCGCTTTCATCAGTATAACGTTTTGCTTTATAAGCAGGGTGCATCAGGTTCTGTGCAGAGAAGATATCGTCCAGTTCAGACTCGGTCAACAGACCGCGCTCCAGGACAACTTCACGTACGCTCTTACCGGTTTCGGCACAAATTTTACCGACGATGTCGCCGTTGTGGTGACCAATGAACGGGTTGAGGTAAGTAACGATGCCGATGGAGTTGAATACAAACGCTTCACAGACTTCTTTGTTAGCAGTGATACCACTAACGCATTTTTCCAGCAGGTTGTAGCAAGCATTGCTCAGAATGTGAATGGATTCAAACATTGCCTGACCAATGACCGGCTCCATTACGTTCAGCTGCAGCTGACCAGCTTCAGATGCCATGGTTACAGTGATGTCGTTACCGATGACTTTGAAGCACACCTGGTTTACGACTTCCGGAACAACCGGGTTCACTTTAGCTGGCATGATAGAAGAACCAGCCTGCAGTTCCGGCAGGTTGATCTCGTTCAGACCCGCACGCGGACCAGAGGAGAGCAAACGCAGGTCGTTACAGATTTTGGACATCTTCACAGCCAGACGTTTCAGTGCGCCGTGCACCATAACGTATGCGCCACAGTCAGAAGTTGCTTCAATCAGGTCTTCTGCCGGAACACAGGCGAAGCCGGTGACTTCAGCCAGTTTCTGTACTGCCAGCGGAGAGTACTCTTTCGGCGTGTTCAGACCAGTACCGATTGCTGTCGCGCCGAGGTTAACTTCCAGCAGCAGCTCAGCGGTACGGCTAATGTTTTTCACTTCTTCTTTCAACAGTACGCTAAAAGCATGGAATTCCTGACCGAGGGTCATCGGTACAGCATCCTGCAGCTGGGTACGACCCATTTTCAGGATGTCCTGGAATTCAACAGCTTTTTTCTCGAAGCCTTCGCGCAGCTGGTTCAGTGCATCAACCAGTTTGATGATGGATGCGTATACAGCGATACGGAAGCCAGTTGGGTATGCGTCGTTGGTAGACTGACATTTGTTAACGTGGTCGTTCGGGTTCAGGTACTGATATTCACCTTTCTGGTGACCCATCAGTTCCAGACCGATATTGGCCAGAACTTCGTTGGTGTTCATGTTGACGGAGGTACCCGCACCACCCTGGTAAACGTCTACCGGGAACTGATCCATGCATTTTCCGTTATTCAGGACTTCATCACACGCCGCGATGATGGCATTTGCCACACTCTTAGGAATGGTTTGCAGCTCTTTGTTGGCCATAGCCGCTGCCTTTTTAACCATTACCATACCGCGAACAAATTCAGGAATATCGCTGATTTTGTTGTTGCTAATGTAGAAGTTTTCAATCGCTCTCAGAGTGTGGACACCGTAGTAGGCGTCCGCTGGAACTTCCCTGGTACCCAACAAGTCTTCTTCGATACGAATGTTGTTTAACATGTGAACCTTCTTTTTCAAGCTGCCAATGATTTGACTAAACACACAGGATATATGTGATTTCGATTGTTTCTCGACCGACGATTATCCCCTGCATCGGTCTGATACCCGAGATCATATGCTGGTTCAGGATTTCTACCGTAATCTGGATCACTTAAAGCGTGGAATTTACCCCTTATTTATTATTCTGTGAAATGGATCACCCCTTTGTGATTAACCCCAAATATTAGTGTACAAGCCACTTGAAATTTTGCTAACCACCACAATATCAAATCGATGCGATTAACATAATTTTTCGAACAGAAGTTGAACAAAACGGCTGTTATTAACAGGAGATCCCTTTGCGCTGGATACCATTACTTGCCATTTTTCTCTATGTTTACATAGAGATATCTATTTTTATTCAGGTTGCCCATGTGATGGGCGTCCTGATGACGCTGATTTTGGTTATTTTTACATCGGTTATCGGTATGTCTCTGGTTCGTAATCAGGGATTTAAGAACTTTTTACTGATGCAACAGAAAATGGCGGCAGGTGAAAGTCCGGCTGCAGAAATGATCAAAAGCGTATCGCTGATTATTGCCGGTCTGCTGTTGGTGCTGCCCGGATTTTTCACCGATTTCCTCGGTCTTCTTCTTTTATTACCCCCGGTGCAAAAACATCTGACGATGAAACTGCTGCCACATTTGCGTTTTTCGCGTATGCCTGGCGGTGGTTTTAGCGCCGGAACGGGTGGCGGTGAGACTTTTGATGGTGAATTTCAGCGCAAGGATGACAAGCGCGACAGCATCGAACATAAAGACGATCGTCGGGATTAAGCATCAGTATGTAGGCCGGATAAGCGTTAGCGTCATCCGGCAAAAGTGTTTATAGGCCGGATGATGGCGTCAACGTTGCCTTATCCGGCCTGCGGGGTAAAAACAGCCAAAGTCCTGCCAGCATAATCAACGCGTACAGACTCTTCCAGCCGACCATCGCCAGTAGCAGTAGGCACAGCAGACCGCCAATGACTGCCAGTACGCGATAATGCCCTTTCAGTAATCGACAACCTGCCAGCATGCACAGCAGATAAATCATAATAAAGATGCCGTTGGCGTAGACGATTAACGCATCGAGATTGATTTGCAGCATATAGATGCACAGAGTACTGATTACGCAACAGCCCAATACGGCGTTTAGCGCATTGCGCGGAAGGTGTCGGGGGGACAGACGAGCCAGATAACTCTCCGGCTTATACTGCGCTTGCGACCAGACCAGCCGGGCGAAGCTTTGTATATAAATGTTGAGGCTGGCAAAACAGGCCAGATAACCAATGATGCAGGCGACCCACAGAGCTTGTACGCCAAACAGTTGCACGACGATCTCTGGCAGCGACGCTGCGGCCGCCATTTGCTCGCCGTAGGCACCAAAATGGAGAACGACAACGGTGCATGCCCAATAAACAGACCCTGCCAGCAGCAGGCCGATCATCAGTGCGCGTGGGAAGTCTCGCTCCGGATTTTTGAATTCAGACGCCAGGTGAGCAAACGCTTCAAGGCCGACAAAGCACCAGAACATGACCGACAACGCGGCGAACAGGCCGGGAAGCTCAATATCGGTAATCGCAGGGAAGGGGATTTCGCCAGGTGTCAGATCGCCCGCCCACCAGATAGCAACAATCAGGGCAACAATCAGTCCTGCAATGACCGTTTGTAGATTCGCGCTGGAGCTTGCGCCGCGAGAGCCGATGTACCAAACCAATGCCAGCGTACCGAGCTCAGCCAGCAAAAGCTGCTCGTCATGCCAGCCAAACATCGCCTGACCGAATCCGGCGGCGATATGCAATGCCGCAGGCAAACCGACAGGAATGACCGACAAAAATAGCCATCCGGTGACGCGCTCCAGGCGTGAACCAAAGGCCATGCCGACAAAATGCGCCACACCGCCTGCGCTGGGAAAATGACGACCCAGTACGGCGAAGACAATCGCTACGGGAAAGACCAAAACAATCAGCACCGGCCATGCCCACAGGCTGTTGTTGCCCGCAACCAGTGCGGCCAGCGCGGGGACGGCAAAAACACCTGTACCTAACAATGATGTCGACAACAGGCCAACGCCCTGAGCCAGTCCCAGCTCTTGTTTCAGTCCGCTCATAAATTGTTATCCGGTTATGCCCATTGATCGGGCTACAGCGCAGATTTTTGATGGTATCACAATCAGATTTGCTTATGACGACGTGACTGAAATCGTTATGAAATGTGAGGTGCGTCGGCGTTTTGACGGGATTTTCTGCTGATAAAAAATTTTTTTCGCTTGCCCCCTTGAAGGCACAAAACCCCATCCCCATCTCTCTGGTCACTAGCCGGGAAACCGTTTACGGGCCGGCGTCACCCATAACTGATAAAGACTTTCTCAAAGGAGAGCTATCAATGAGTATTCGTCCGTTACATGATCGTGTGATCGTCAAACGTAAAGAAGTTGAATCCAAATCTGCTGGCGGCATCGTACTGACCGGTTCTGCAGCAGGTAAATCAACTCGTGGCGAAATCATCGCTGTCGGTAAGGGTCGCATCCTGGACAACGGTACCGTACAGCCGCTGGACGTGAAAGTCGGCGATATCGTTATTTTCAACGATGGCTACGGTGTTAAATCTGAGAAGATCGACAATGAAGAAGTGTTGATCATGTCTGAAAGCGACATCCTGGCGATTGTTGAAGCCTAATCCGCGAACGACACTGAACATACGAATTTAAGGGAAAGAGAAAATGGCAGCTAAAGACGTAAAATTCGGTAACGACGCTCGTGTGAAAATGCTGCGCGGCGTAAACGTACTGGCAGATGCAGTGAAAGTTACCCTCGGTCCTAAAGGGCGTAACGTAGTTCTGGATAAATCTTTCGGTGCACCGACCATCACTAAAGATGGTGTTTCCGTAGCACGTGAAATCGAACTGGAAGACAAGTTCGAAAACATGGGTGCGCAGATGGTGAAAGAAGTTGCCTCTAAAGCGAACGACGCTGCAGGTGACGGTACCACCACCGCAACCGTACTGGCTCAGTCCATCATCACTGAAGGTCTGAAAGCCGTTGCTGCGGGCATGAACCCGATGGATCTGAAACGTGGTATCGACAAAGCTGTCGCTGCTGCTGTTGAAGAACTGAAAGCACTGTCCGTACCGTGCTCCGACTCTAAAGCTATTGCTCAGGTTGGTACCATCTCCGCTAACTCCGACGAAACCGTAGGTAAACTGATCGCTGAAGCGATGGACAAAGTCGGTAAAGAAGGCGTGATCACCGTTGAAGACGGTACCGGTCTGCAGGACGAACTGGACGTGGTTGAAGGTATGCAGTTCGACCGTGGCTACCTGTCTCCTTACTTCATCAACAAGCCGGAAACTGGCGCAGTAGAACTGGAAAGCCCGTTCATCCTGCTGGCTGACAAGAAAATCTCCAACATCCGCGAAATGCTGCCGGTTCTGGAAGCTGTAGCGAAAGCAGGCAAACCGCTGCTGATCATCGCTGAAGATGTTGAAGGCGAAGCGCTGGCAACTCTGGTTGTTAACACCATGCGCGGTATCGTGAAAGTCGCTGCGGTTAAAGCACCTGGCTTCGGCGATCGTCGTAAAGCAATGCTGCAGGATATCGCTACCCTGACCGGTGGTACCGTTATCTCTGAAGAGATCGGTATGGAGTTGGAAAAAGCAACTCTGGAAGATCTGGGTCAGGCGAAACGCGTTGTTATCAACAAAGATACCACCACCATCATCGATGGCGTGGGCGACGAAGCTGCAATCCAGGGTCGCGTGACTCAGATTCGTCAGCAGATCGAAGAAGCAACTTCTGACTATGACCGTGAAAAACTGCAGGAGCGCGTAGCGAAACTGGCAGGCGGCGTTGCGGTTATCAAAGTTGGTGCTGCGACTGAAGTTGAAATGAAAGAGAAGAAAGCCCGCGTTGAAGATGCCCTGCACGCTACCCGTGCTGCTGTAGAAGAAGGCGTGGTTGCTGGTGGTGGTGTTGCGCTGATTCGCGTAGCGTCTAAAATTGCCGGCCTGAAAGGTCAGAACGAAGACCAGAACGTAGGTATCAAAGTTGCGCTGCGCGCAATGGAAGCTCCGCTGCGTCAAATCGTTCTGAACTGCGGCGAAGAGCCGTCTGTAGTGGCTAACACCGTAAAAGCGGGTGACGGTAACTACGGTTACAACGCTGCAACTGAAGAATACGGCAACATGATCGACATGGGTATCCTGGATCCAACCAAAGTAACTCGTTCTGCTCTGCAGTACGCGGCTTCTGTTGCGGGTCTGATGATCACCACCGAGTGCATGGTTACCGACCTGCCGAAAGGCGATGCGCCTGACTTAGGTGCTGCCGGTATGGGTGGCATGGGTGGAATGGGCGGCATGATGTAATTGCCTACACCCTGCATCCTTCAGGCCGCAGATGCGTTGGCTGCGTTTGCTAACCCCAGTCACTTACTTGAGTAAGCTCCTGGGGATTAACAAACTGGCCGCCTTCCTGCAACCAGAATGATTTGGGTGCTCATCTCCCAGAATTGAGAAACCCTCGGGCAGAAATGTCTGGGGGTTTTTCTTTTGGTCATCTTTTTAGTATATGATTCAGCTACGGACATAACGTCCAACTAATTGATTATGGGGAATGACATGCACGTGAAATATTTAGCAGGGATCGTTGGTGCCGCGCTACTGATGGCGGGTTGTAGCTCCAGCAACGAACTGAGTTCTGCCGGGCAAAGCGTACGTTTTGTTGAAGACAAGCCTGGCGCAGAGTGCCAACTGATAGGCACCGCAACCGGTAAGCAAAGCAACTGGCTTTCAGGCCAGCACGGCGAAGAGGGCGGCTCAATGCGTGGCGCAGCAAACGATCTGCGTAACCAGGCTGCGGCAATGGGCGGTAACGTGATTTATGGCGTCAGCAGCCCATCGCAGGGAATGCTGTCCAGCTTTGTTCCTACCGCCAGCGAGATGATTGGACAGGTTTATAAGTGCCCTAATTGAGAACTGCTGCTGATGCCGGATGGCGACGCTAAAGCGTCTTATCCGGCCTACGGTACGAATGATCGTAGGCCTGATAAGCGCAACGCCATCAGGCATTCTGAGTCTTATGCGCAGACTGAACGCGTAAATGATGCAATGCGCGCAGGCACTGATCCTGATTGAGCTTTTGCGTCTTATCACCCGTCAACGTTCTGACAAACACCTGGCACGGTACACCGGCAAGTTTTTTCAGCCGCGGGCTGAAGTCGAGAAGACGGCGAGTAATGGCTTCGGCTTCTTTGCTACCGGAAAGGGCGCGAGTTTTCACTACCGAACCACAGAACTGGGCTTTTCCTTTATCATCTGTATAGCGGTAAATAATCGCCAGATAATGATTAAACAGGTTATGTTTCCATTCGGGTTGTGTATAAGAGTCGTATTCCAGATTGTCGTTTTGCTGACAATCAACATCGTACAGCGGCAGGAAATCCAGCAGCGATGTTATTCGTAGCGCGAGTTCTCTCATGCCAGCATTATTTATTGCGTGAATAATTGCATGCGCCAACACCTGAATCTGTAATTCATTAACCAGTAATTCGCATGTTTGTCCGTCATGTAACGTCAGAGAAAATGTTAAATTCTCGCCTTTGTCATCCACTAACATCAGCGAATTTATGCGACGGTTAATATCCGCATTTTTTAGTTCATCTTCCTGAATTGACGGAATATTCTCGTGCATTTTTTTGCTGGCTTTATCACATGTCTTTTCATATTGCATACGCTCGTCTGTGTTTAGCTGTGAAATGGCGTACAGCCGGCTCTCCAGCGCGATAAGCAGGTCTCTAAGTCCAAGTGGAGAGAGAAAAAAGAGAGATTCTTTGTTTCTTGGTTCTTTTATTTTTAATGCCATGGCAACAAATTCATTCTTTTGGCGAATAATGCCAGTATTAACGCCCTTAATACTTATAGCCATAAAAGGTTCTCCCTAACCATATATTTATTAATATTCTGCATTTGAAACTATTGATAAAATTTACGAATGAATAATTGAACTGCGCTAATTAAAATAGCACAGATTAAAAGCGAGGCTCCACTTGTGGGGATTTAAATAATAAGTAATCGTGGTGAGTGTCCGGAATCGGACACTCAGTAATAGTTATTGTTGACGTAACTGCAGATCCAGCGGTGTTTTACTTGGCTCTCCACCAATTTCACGCGCCAGTTTGGGGACCATATAGCCGGAAACTAGCGTCAGAAGCTCACGCATAATGCGACGCGCTTCATCGTCGCTGACCATAAAGTGTGCGGCACCCTGCACTTTATCCAGCACGTGCAGGTAATAGGGCATCACACCGGCATCAAACAGTGCGTTGCTAAGGTTAGCCAGGGTTTGTGCGTTATCGTTCACGCCACGCAGCAATACGCTTTGGTTGAGTAACGTAACGCCCGCGGCGCGCAGACTGCTCATCGCCTGGCGAAACGTCTCATCAATTTCATTGGCATGGTTAATGTGATTGACCAGCAGAATCTGCAAGGAGGAGTGCGCAAAGCGCTCGACCAGTCCTTCTGTAATGCGCGCCGGGATCACTATCGGCAAACGGCTGTGAATACGCAGACGCTTAATGTGCGGGATAGCTTCCAGTTGCGTGAGCAACCAGTCCAGTTCGTGGTCCTTGGCCATTAACGGATCGCCACCAGAGAAGATGATTTCATCCAGCTCAGGGTGCGCGTTAATGTAGTCGATGGCGACCTGCCAGTTGCGCTTATTGCCCTGATTTTCGGCGTATGGGAAATGCCGGCGGAAGCAATAGCGACAATTTACCGCGCAACCGCCTTTAACCAGCAGCAGTGCCCGATTGCGATATTTATGCAGCAGACCGGGAACCACGCTGTGCTGTTCTTCCAGTGGGTCGGTTGAGTAGCCTGGCGCGGCCACAAACTCTTCCTGGGCAGTCAGTACCTGACGTAAAAGCGGATCGTCCGGGTTGCCTTTCTCCATGCGGGCAATAAACGCACGCGGCACGCGCAGGGCGAAAAGCCGTCTCGCGTCGCGTCCGGCCAACAGTTTTTCATCTGCATCTATGTTCAAAAGATGCAGAAGTTCATCGGGATCGGTCACAACATCGGCAAGTTGCGATAACCAATCTTCTCTGGATGGGGTATTTAGGGTTACAATATGCGCCATTTTGTGGCTTAGCTACCAGTTAACAATTTTCAGAGGGCCTTATGGCAACGTACTATAGCAACGATTTTCGTGCTGGTCTTAAAATCATGTTGGACGGCGAACCTTATGCGGTTGAAGCCAGCGAATTCGTTAAACCAGGTAAAGGCCAGGCGTTTGCGCGCGTTAAGCTGCGTCGCCTGCTGACCGGTACTCGCGTAGAGAAAACCTTCAAGTCTACTGACTCCGCTGAAGGCGCAGACGTAGCCGACATGAACCTGACCTTCCTGTATAGCGACGGTGAGTTCTGGCACTTTATGAATAACACCACTTTCGAACAGCTGGCTGCAGACGAGAAAGCGGTAGGCGATAACGCTAAATGGCTGCTGGACCAGGCTGAATGCATCGTGACCCTGTGGAACGGTCAGCCGATCTCCGTAACTCCGCCGAACTTCGTTGAGCTGGAAGTTGTTGAAACCGACCCAGGTCTGAAAGGCGATACCGCTGGTACTGGCGGCAAACCGGCTACCCTGTCTACCGGCGCAGTCGTTAAAGTTCCGC
Source organism: Citrobacter sp. Cpo074 (assembly GCF_030332745.1). Lineage (NCBI taxonomy): Bacteria > Pseudomonadati > Pseudomonadota > Gammaproteobacteria > Enterobacterales > Enterobacteriaceae > Citrobacter > Citrobacter sp. Cpo074. The sequence continues at coordinate 233,784 of NZ_JAOWHG010000025.1, read as the reverse complement.
TGTTCGTACAGATCGGCGAAGTGATCAAAGTGGATACCCGCTCCGGCGAATACGTTTCTCGCGTAAAATAAGTCTTCCATTTGATCTTATGGCGCAGGTTGCTGCGCCATACTTTTTCCAGGGCAGGAATGATGAAACGTCTTCTCGGTCTTGTAATGCTACTCCTTTTCACCAGCACCCTTCTGACAGGATGCAATACCGCGCGCGGCTTCGGTGAAGACATCAAACATCTTGGCAACTCAATATCACACGCCGCCAGCTAATCCTTTCATATAGTCTTAAAAACGGTTGTTTATCCATCACACTCCCGGATCTTGTCTATTATTAAGTAGCTATACACAAACAATATTGGCTAGAAAAGGAAGACGTTATGGTTAAGAAGACAATTGCTGCGATCTTTTCTGTGTTGGTACTTTCTTCCGTTTTAACCGCGTGTAATACCACACGAGGCGTAGGACAGGATATCTCTGAAGGCGGTAGCGCAATCTCTGGTGCAGCGACAAAAGCTCAGCAATAGCAATAATGAAGAACGGTACGACGTCGTGTCGTACCGTTAATCACCCTTCCTTGGGAGTGACAGGAACGGCGAGAAGCGGTTCCCCAGGTGCAGTTTCATACGGATATTCCGCTTATAGGTGTAGACCGTTTTGCCATGAATGCTGAGCGCGGCGGCAATGGCATTGTTACTCACACCATCCATCCACATTGATAATACTTTCTCCTCTTGCGGCGTAAGCAAAGGCGTGGCGTTTTTGGCTATTTCTAATGCGGGGCGAACCTGAAGCGCTTCCTGAATTGTGTGGGAGAGTGTGTTCAGCGTGGTGTGCTTGGTCAAGACCGAATGGGCTACGGATTGAGAGGGCACGATGAGGGCATGCTGTCTGTCTGCTGATTGCAGTAAAATCAGTGGGATGACGCCACAACTCATAAAAAAAGGTTTAATTGGCGGACTGGAGTGCGTCTCGCTAATAAAACTGTATAAATCCGCGATCACCAGATGCGGTTTCCATTGCAAAATATGCTCTTTTGCTAACAGGAGATTATTGATTCCTGATACCAGAAATGAGGAGCTGAACCTGCCAGAATGATTAAGCAAGGCCTCTATCCCTGTGCGGGTAAAGTGGCACCGGTCAATCACTAAAATTTTAAGCATAAACGTTTCGCATTCAGAAGAGGGGCAATCGACTTTCTGGTTTCAGAAAGCCCTTCATCATAGAGAACTCCGATGAGTGCCAAATGCGGGAACTACGCCGCTAATTATGCTTAATTCTTGCTTTTAGCAGGCAGTGAATAAAAAGGTTGAAATTCATTTTCTTCCGGGCAAAAATGCCATTTCACACATCAGCTTTGCAGGACGACCTGCAAACGCTTCATTCACCGGGGACGGCCCCATAGTTCTGGAGCCTGATATGTCCTGGATCGTTTTATTAATTGCAGGTTTGCTCGAAGTCGTATGGGCGATTGGCCTGAAATACACCCACGGTTTTACGCGTCTTACGCCAAGCATTATCACTATTGCGGCGATGATCGTCAGCATCGCCATGCTCTCCTGGGCAATGCGCACGTTGCCTGTTGGAACAGCTTATGCGGTCTGGACCGGTATTGGCGCTGTTGGGGCGGCCATTACAGGGATTTTGCTGCTGGGTGAGTCTGCCAGCCCGGCACGTTTGCTGAGCCTTGGGCTGATCGTTGCTGGTATTATTGGTCTGAAGCTGAGCACTCACTAAGCGCCAGGCTGTTTCACCCAAATCAGTTTATTCACTTCAAACCCTTCCCGGGTCGCGATGGCTAACATTTGCTGTTTCATTTCATCTGAAATAGTAGGGGTCCGTGAAAGGATCCACAGGTAGTCGCGATCCGGACCACAAACCAGCGCGTGACGATATTCCCGGTCGAGTGCAATTACGTTATACCCGCCATAGAAGGGGCCGAAAAAAGAAACTTTAAGCGCGGCTCTGCCTGGGTCGCCGGTGAAATAGGCTTTCCCTTCCGTTTTCTGCCACATCTCCCTGTCAGGGTTATAGCCCTTGTTAATAACGTTGATGCCGCCGTCGTCGCGCAAGCTGTATGTTGCGGTCACTTTATCCAACCCGCGCTCGAAACGATGGTCGAAGCGTGCAATTTCATACCAGGTTCCCAGATAGCGTTTGGCATCAAAGTTATTTACCACGGTAACGCCTTTGGGCGGTGTCGGAGAGCTACACGCGACAACCAGGAATGCAGCCGTAACTGCAGCAACGACGGGCAAAATGCGCATGGGATTTTCCTTGCTGTATTTTTGTTAAGTGTAGATGACAACAGGAAAAAAAGAGAAAGAAAGGAGGCCCAATATCCTGGGCCTCATCGTTAGTTATTGCAGCTTTTCAAGAATGCGCCAGGCCGCCTCGACACGGACAGGGTTAGGATAGCTTTTGTTTGCCAGCATCACGATGCCAAGGTTTTTTTCTGGAACGAAGGCTACGTAGCTGCCAAATCCTCCAGTGGATCCCGTTTTATGCACCCATGAGGCTTTCACAGCGGGGGCAGGCGGGTTTACCTCAACGGCGGGAAGCGCTGCCAATGCCACTTTGCTGTCGCTACCGTTGATGATTGAATCAGCTTTCAGCGGCCAGTTCAGCATCTCCCAGCCTAATCCCTGGTACATATCGCCAATACGCCAGTAGCGAGACTGCGCAAGCGCAATGCCCTGCTGGAGCGTTTTCTCCTGAACGCGGCTGGCGTCCATGTTGACCTGAACCCAGCGGGCCATATCAATAACACTGGATTTCACGCCATAGGCTTCGGCGTCAAGTTGTCCCGGAGAAACGTGTACAGGCTTCCCTTCGCGATAGCCCCAGGCATAATCTTTTTGTTCGCTTTGCGGAACTGTAATCCAGGTATGCGCCAGTTTTAATGGCTGCAGGACGCGTCTGGTCATTGCCTCTTCGTAGCTCATACCTGAGGGTTTCACCGCCAGCGCGCCAAACAGACCAATGCTTGAGTTAGCGTAAAGTCTCTTAGCGCCCGGAGCCCATTGCGGCTGCCAGTTTTGATAAAAACGCAGTAATGCGGCTTTATCTGTAACGTCATCGGGGATCTGCAGCGGTAGGCCGCCTGCCGTATAGGTGGCTAAGTGCAGCAGGCTGATACCCTGCCACTGTTTGCCTGTCAGTTCTGGCCAGTATTTCGTGACCGGATCGCTGAGCTTAATTTCGCCGCGGGCGATAGCATCGCCGCCCAACACGCCGTTAAACGTCTTACTGACCGACCCTAGCTCAAACAGCGTTTGCTGCGTGACTGGGTGGTTATTGGCGATATCGGCTTTACCCCAGGTGAAATAATAGGGTTTTCCCTGGTAGAGAACGGCAACGGCCATACCCGGAATAGCCTGCTCCTGCATCAACGGGGTGATGGTGCGATTAACGATATCGGCAATCTGTTGTTCTGTTTTGGCGGCGGCAAACGTGGAGAATGAGGCTGTCAGCAGCAGAGCGAAGCATAACGATTTTTTCATCATGAAATCAGTTCCGTAATTAAAAGCAAAAGGGTGTCCGGGCCCGTCAGACGCAATCAGTGTGTTTGATTTGCACCGTGTTGACAAACGGTTAAATTTAGCAGCAGATATAAGTTTTTCTAACAGGCCGGATGATGACGCGTAGCTATATCCCTCTTAACTCTCTGCGGGCTTTTGAAGCCGCGGCCAGACATCTCAGTTTTACCCGCGCTGCGATTGAGCTCAACGTGACGCATTCTGCTATCAGCCAGCATGTAAAATCGCTGGAGCAGCAGCTAAATTGTCAGCTTTTTGTGCGCGGTTCTCGTGGATTAATGTTGACGACTGAAGGGGAAAGTCTGTTACCTGTACTTAATGACTCTTTCGATCGTATGGCGGGGATGCTGGATCGTTTTGCCACCAAACAGACCCAGGAAAAACTTAAAATTGGCGTGGTGGGGACCTTTGCGGTTGGGTGTCTGTTTCCTCTACTGGGCGATTTTAAGCGCAGTTACCCGCATATTGATTTGCATATTTCTACCCATAATAACCGCGTGGATCCCGCTGCCGAAGGACTGGATTATACCATTCGCTACGGAGGGGGAGCCTGGCATGATACCGACGCGCAATATTTATGTAGCGCGTTGATGTCTCCACTGTGTTCGCCAACATTGGCTTCGCAGATTCAAACGCCTGCGGACATCCTGAAATTTCCGTTATTACGATCGTATCGGCGGGATGAATGGACGCTTTGGATGCAGGCCGCCGGAGAGGCGCCCCCGTCACCGACGCACAACGTGGTGGTGTTTGATTCGTCCGTCACCATGCTGGAAGCCGCGCAGGCGGGGATCGGTGTGGCAATTGCACCAGTCAGAATGTTCACGCATTTACTCAGTAGGGAACGAATCGTTCAACCGTTTTTAACGCAGATTGATTTGGGAAGTTACTGGATAACGCGTTTGCAATCGCGTCCGGAGACACCGGCGATGCGTGAATTTTCCCGTTGGTTGACAGGAATGCTGCACAAATAAAAAGGCCCGCCAATGGCGGGCCTGATAATTAACGCATGTACTTAGATGGTCAGAATACCAATAGCCGTTACAACGGTCAGGATTGCTGCCAGTCCGTAGAATACCCATTTGCCAGCAGGCACGTGGATTTTCAGGTCATGCATCGCGTGGTGCATACGGTGTAAACCACACCACAGCGGCAGAACGATCATCAGGAACAGAAACGCACGTCCGATGAAGCTCTGAGCGAATGCCAGTACGCGTTCATAGCTGAAAGCATCAGGAACAAAGCCCAGCGGCAGCATAATGCCTACCAGCAGGATCATTACTGGCGCAATGATTGCGCTCCACATACCGCCTGCACCAAACAGGCCCCAGAATACGGGTTCGTCAGAGCGTTTTGGATTTGGATTAATCATTCCGGACTCCTTACCAGAACAGGGCAACAAACAGTATGACTACTGTCGCAACCACAGTAACTGCCCAGAGACCTTTGATGATCGGCTCTGGCCCCATTTTTTCGTCTTTTACGATGATGTTGGCTGCTTTTGGCGCCAGCTCAAACCAGGTTTTGGTATGCAGCAGCGCTGCTGCCAGGGCGATAATGTTAAGGATTACCACCACCGGGTTTTGCAAAAAGGCGACAAAGCCCATCCAGGACTCTGCACCATGCTTGAGTGCAAACAGGCCGATAATCAGTTCAATGCTGAACCAGACTGCCGGAACTGCCGTGCCTTCACGCAGCATGTAAAAACGATAAAATGGCAGCTTTTTCCACCAGGTGGACGTCATTGGCCGCACATAGGCTTTACGTTTAGTCGTCATCGTGCACTCCTTAGCGTGGTTTCAGGGTAGCGATAAGAAAGTCTTTTGAACTTTCAACTTTACCCTGCTGAATGGCCGCAGCCGGATCGACGTGTTTCGGGCAGACTTCGGAGCAGTAGCCCACGAAAGTACAGGTCCAGACGCCGTTCGGGCTGTTCAACTGAGCCATACGCTCCTTCTTACCGTGGTCGCGGCTATCTTCGTTGTAACGATGCGCCAGCGTAATCGCAGCCGGTCCAATGAACTCAGGGTTCAGGCCGAACTGCGGACACGCGGCATAGCACAGACCACAGTTGATGCAACCGGAGAACTGATGATACTTCGCCATCTGCGCCGGAGTCTGGGTGTTTGGACCCTGATCCGGTGTACGCGGGTTACCGATAATGTACGGTTTGATCGCTTCCAGGCTTTCGATAAAGTGCGTCATGTCGACGACCAGATCGCGCTCAATCGGGAAGTTGCCCAGCGCTTCAACCTTCATGCCGTTGGTGTAATCACGCAGGAAGGTTTTGCACGCCAGTTTCGGTACATTGTTGACCATCATGCCGCAGGAGCCGCAGATCGCCATACGGCAGGACCAGCGGTAGCTCAGGTCCGGTGCCAGGTTATCCTTGATGTAACCCAGCGCATCCAGCAGTGACGTGGTTTCATCATAAGGAACTTCGTAGAAAGCACTGTGCGGCGCGGTATCGGTTTCCGGGTTATAGCGCACCACCTCAACTTTCAGGTTTTTCATCTCAGCCATTCGCCTTCTCCTTCTTATCGGCTGCTTCCGCTTCGCCACCGTAAACACGTTTAGCCGGTGGCAGAGTGGTGATTTTCACGTCGCTATATTCCAGGCGAGTCGTGCCGTCAGCATCGCGGAAGGCGAGGGTGTGTTTGAGGAAGTTCACATCGTCACGCTCGGTGCAGCCTTCATCCAGACGCTGGTGCGCGCCGCGGGATTCTTTACGGGCCAGAGCAGAGTGCGCCATACATTCAGCAACGTTCAGACCGTGACCCAGTTCGATGGTATACAGCAGGTCGGTGTTGAAGACGCTGGAGGTATCAGTGATACGTACGCGCTTGAAGCGTTCCTGCAGTTCCGCCAGCTTATCAACGGTTTTCTGCATGAGTTCCGGCGTACGGTAGATACCGCAACCTTCTTCCATGGACAGGCCCATTTCGTCACGGATCTTAGACCAGTTTTCGTTACCTTCCTGGTTAACCAGATCTTTCAGACGTTTTTCAACGCCAGCAACCTGTGCATCAAGAGCGGCACTGTTTGCAGCGCCAGCCGTTGCAGCGCGTTCTGCTGCCTGCTCACCGGCCATACGACCGAAGACCACCAGTTCTGCCAGGGAGTTAGAGCCCAGACGGTTAGCGCCATGCAGACCAACAGAGGAACATTCGCCTACAGCGAACAGACCTTTAATGCGGGTTTCACAGTGCTGATCGGTTTCGATACCGCCCATGGTGTAGTGCGCGGTCGGACGTACCGGGATCGGTTCTTTAACCGGATCGACACCCACGTAAGCTTTCGCCAGTTCGCAGATGAACGGTAAACGTTCGAGCAGTTTTTTCTCGCCGAGGTGACGCAGGTCGAGGTGAACCACATCGCCACGCGGAGTGGAAATGGTGTTGCCTTTGCGCCATTCGTGCCAGAACGCCTGAGAAACTTTGTCGCGCGGACCGAGTTCCATGTATTTGTTTTTTGGCTCGCCCAGCGGGGTTTCCGGACCCATGCCGTAGTCTTGCAGATAACGGTAGCCGTTTTTGTTAACCAGAATACCGCCTTCACCACGGCAGCCTTCAGTCATCAGGATACCGGAGCCTGGCAGACCTGTTGGGTGATACTGAACGAATTCCATATCACGCAGCGGAACGCCGTGGCTCAGCGCCATGCCCATACCGTCGCCGGTTACGATGCCGCCGTTGGTGTTGTAACGGTAAACACGACCTGCGCCGCCCGTTGCCATAACAACAGCGTTAGCACGGATTTGCACCAGCGTGCCTTCCATCATGTTCATGGCAACCAGGCCGCGAGCATGACCATCGTCAACCAGGATATCCAGAACGAAGTGTTCGTCAAAGCGCTGAATCTGCGGGAACTGCAAAGATGTTTGGAACAGCGTATGCAGCATGTGGAAGCCGGTCTTATCCGCGGCAAACCAGGTACGCTCGATTTTCATGCCGCCGAAGCGACGTACGTTGACGCTACCGTCTTCACGACGGCTCCATGGGCAGCCCCATTGTTCCAGTTGCGTCATTTCAGTTGGGCAGTGGTGGACAAAGTAATCCACGACATCCTGCTCACACAGCCAGTCTCCGCCTGCTACCGTATCGTGAAAATGGTAGTCAAAGCTGTCATGATCCTGCGCGACAGCAGCAGAGCCGCCTTCGGCAGCAACGGTATGGCTGCGCATTGGGTACACTTTTGAGATCAGTGCGATTTTAGCGTTGGGATTTGCTTGTGCGGCAGCAATTGCAGCACGTAATCCCGCGCCACCGGCGCCTATAATGGCAAGATCGGCTTGAAAGGTTTGCACGACATTCCTCCAGATTGTTGTTATTTCATCCCTGCCTGAAATCAGATGCTTCATCGGCTTCAAACAGGTTATGAACGCGTTTCCACTGCTCCTTTATAGGTACAATAGTATAGTCTTAGGGATGTGCGGGAAATTTGACGTGTTCGATTTTTTTAGCGTGTCATAGGGGGGAATTATCATTGAATTTGATTAATTTAATTACTAAACCACCCTAAGTCGCTTTTTTTATCCAATTGCCAGTGATGATTAGTGCTGCCTGAAATTTGTCTCGCTAGCGCGATACGAGTAGACTTCGTGCCCTTGTCATAAATCGGAGAAACAACCATGAGCGAAACGGCAACCTGGCAGCCGAGCGCGTCCATCCCCAATCTGTTGAAACGTGCAGCAATTATAGCGGAGATTCGCCGCTTTTTTGCCGATCGTGGCGTGCTTGAGGTTGAGACCCCTTGTATGAGTCAGGCAACGGTAACGGACATCCACCTGTTCCCGTTCGAAACGCGTTTCGTTGGCCCTGGACACTCCCAGGGAATGAATCTCTATTTAATGACCAGCCCTGAATACCATATGAAGCGCCTGCTGGTGGCAGGATGCGGCCCGGTGTATCAACTGTGCCGCAGCTTCCGTAATGAAGAGATGGGGCGCCATCATAACCCTGAATTCACCATGCTTGAGTGGTATCGTCCGCACTACGATATGTATCGCCTGATGAATGAAGTGGATGATTTGCTCCAGCAGGTGCTGGACTGCTCACCTGCGGAAAGCCTTTCTTACCAGCAGGCCTTCCAGCGCCATCTGGAGATTGACCCGCTGTCTGCGGATAAAACCCAACTGCGGGAAGTGGCGGCGAAATTGGATCTCAGCAATATCGCTGATACCGAAGAAGACCGGGATACCTTACTGCAACTGCTGTTTACGATGGGTGTTGAACCGCATATTGGTAAAGACAAGCCGACGTTTGTGTATCATTTCCCGGCCAGCCAGGCATCACTGGCGCAAATCAGTACCGAAGATCACCGCGTGGCTGAACGTTTCGAGGTTTATTACAAAGGTATTGAGCTGGCGAATGGTTTCCATGAATTGACCGACGCGCGCGAACAGCAGCAGCGGTTTGAACAGGATAACCGCAAACGTGCCGCACGAGGCTTACCACAGCAACCTATCGATACCAACCTGCTGGAAGCGCTGAAAGTCGGCATGCCGGATTGCTCAGGCGTGGCGCTGGGCGTTGACCGTCTGGTGATGCTGGCGCTGGGCGCAGAGAGCCTGGCCGAGGTAATCGCATTTACCGTCGATCGCGCATAACTTACTCTTCTGCAATACAAAGTGGTGGCTTAATCGCCACTTTGTAGCATATTTTTTCATTTCCCCTCTAATAGCCACAATTTACACCTGGATATTTGATATCGTTTAGGTATCAATTCTGTGTTGTTTTTTTATCGCTGAACTCTGCAAAGAGAGCAGTGCCAACCGGTGAGCGGCGTTTGTTAAACGCTTGCCAGAGTAAGGGATGGTTTAATGACCCAAACAATAAAAAAGATGAGCCTGATAGGTCTCATTCTCATGATATTTACGTCAGTTTTCGGTTTTGCTAATAGCCCCTCCGCGTTCTATTTAATGGGGTATAGTGCAATACCGTGGTATATATTTTCTGCATTATTATTCTTTATTCCATTTGCTTTAATGATGGCGGAAATGGGTTCTGCCTATCGGAAAGAAGAAGGGGGAATCTATTCGTGGATGAATAATAGCGTTGGACCACGCTATGCGTTTATCGGCACGTTTATGTGGTTTTCTTCTTATGTGATATGGATGGTTAGTACTGCGGCGAAAGTCTGGGTACCTTTTTCAACCTTCTTGTTTGGCGCAGACATGACGCAGCACTGGCGTATTGCAGGGCTTGAGCCTACGCAGGTTGTCGGACTGCTCGCAGTCGGTTGGATGATCCTGGTGACCTGCGTGGCATCCCGGGGTATTAATAAGATTGCGCGTATTACGGCTGTAGGTGGAATTGCCGTAATGTGTCTTAATTTAGTTCTGTTGTTAGTGAGTGTCGCTATTTTGTTATTAACTGGTGGCCACTTTGCACAGGATATTAATTTCATCTCTTCGCCTAATCCCGGATATCAGTCTGGACTGGCAATGTTGTCATTTGTTGTGTTTGCCATTTTTGCTTACGGCGGAATTGAAGCTGTGGGGGGACTGGTTGATAAAACAGAAAAACCAGAAAAGAACTTTGCTAAAGGTATTGTCTTTGCCGCTATTGTCATTTCTGTTGGTTATTCACTGGCCATCTTTTTATGGGGCGTTAGCACCAACTGGCAGCAGGTATTAAGTAATAGCTCAGTTAACCTCGGGAATATTACCTATATCCTGATGAAAAGCCTCGGAATGACGTTGGGTAACGCGCTACATCTTTCCCCTGATGCCGCAATGGTGATGGGCGTATGGTTTGCACGTATTACCGGGCTTTCCATGTTCCTTGCCTATACCGGCGCTTTTTTCACCCTCAGCTACTCACCGCTGAAAGCGATTATTCAGGGCACGCCGAAGGCGTTGTGGCCCGCGCCGATGACCAAACTGAATGCCGTAGGGATGCCGACGACGGCAATGTGGTTACAGTGCCTGCTGGTGAGCCTGTTTATCCTGTTGGTTTCATTTGGTGGCGATACGGCTTCAGCGTTCTATAACAAACTGACGCTGATGGCGAACGTCTCGATGACGCTGCCGTATCTGTTCCTGGCGCTGGCGTTTCCGTTCTTTAAATCCCGTCCGGGTCTGGAAAGGCCGTTTGTTGTCTTTAAAACCCGAGCGGCGACGCTGCTGGCAACGGGAGTGGTCGTGCTGGTGGTGACGTTTGCTAATGTGTTCACCATCATCCAGCCGGTAATTGAAGCCGGAGACTGGAACAGCGCACTGTGGATGACCGGCGGTCCGATCTTCTTCTCACTGCTGGCGATGGCGATTTATCAGAACTATAGCCGTCGCACGACCAACGAGCCTGAGTGGGCGGTGGAATAAAGGCCATCTGGCGTTTATTGCCTGTTGCCGATCCGGACGCATATTAAGCTCGAAAATGTCTGTAATCGGCGATGAAATGCCCGATGGCGCAAGCTTATCGGGCCTACAGGTTAATTGCAGACCCGTAGGCCGGATAAGACCCCACGGGTCGCCATCCGGTATTTCTTGCCTGCATTGTGCGTTACAAACTCCCTGCCGGGCGACTGCCTCTTCCTGCAGAACTTAATGTTCTCCCTGTTTGCTTACTGCCGAGGCTCTCCAGACGCATCTGGAACGGAGGGAACGGCATATCAATACCGTGCTCGCGGAAGCCTGCCAGAATTAGTTGGTGGATTTCATGGCGCAGCGGCATGCGATGCCCCATCTCGGCGGCATAAATACGCAGTTCGAAGATTTGAATGCCTTGTTGCAGGTCAACCAGGAAGACTTCTGGCGCCGGGTTATCGATAACCAGCGAACAGCGCTGCGCGGCAGTCAGCAGGATCTGCGTAACCTCCTCGCTGTTCGCCTCTGACGGTGCCGGGATGGTTAACACCACACGGGTAACGGAATCGGATAACGACCAGTTGATAAACTGTTCAGTGATAAAGGCTTTGTTGGGCACGATGATCTCTTTGCGGTCCCAGTCGCTGATAGTGGTGGCGCGGGTATTAATTTTCGTCACGCTACCGGTAAGGTCGCGAATCGTCACCGTGTCGCCAATGCGGATTGGTTTTTCAAACAGGATAATCAGACCGGAAATAAAGTTGGCGAAGATCTCCTGCAAACCAAAGCCCAGACCGACACCGAGAGCCGCCACCAGCCATTGCAGTTTGGACCATTCAATACCGATCATCGAGAAGCCAACCAGACCGCCAATCAGCATCAGCAGATACTTGGTGATGGTGGTGATGGCATAACCGGTGCCGGGGGTTAAATCCAGATGTTGCAGTAGTGCCAGCTCCAGCAGTGCGGGTAGGTTGCGCACTAACTGGGTGGTGATGATAAATACCAGAATCGCGATAAGCACCGCGCCCAGCGTTATCGGTTCTAAGCTTTCCACGCCCTGAACCGTGGAGGTGACATCCCACAACGAGATGTTTTCCAGGAAGCCGAAAGCGGAATGAATTTCTGACCACAGTACAATGACCGAGAGCAGGGCGATAAGCATCAGGATAGAACGCACCAGGCGCAGCGATTGCGCGCTGATAGCATCCAAATCCACTTCGCTTTCATCAACGTCAATCGCGCCTTCAAGGCTGGTGGAATGCGGTGGTTCTTCTTCGCCCCGCGCGCGCTGCGCCAGCATTTCAGCGCGTCGATGCTTGGCGCGGTCAAACGCCAGACGGCGACGCTGAATCAGCATCCAACGGCGGATAACGTGATACACCACCAGTAATAAGAACCAAATCGCTACGGACGTTTCCAGACGTGCCAGCAGGGCTTGTGACGTGGCGAGGTAGCCTACTGCCGCGGCGAGAATGGCAATCAGCGGCGCACCCATCAGCATATTCCACAGCATGCTGTTAACCATGTTATCGCTGTTGCCCTCTTTATCGAGGTACAGCGGTATCCCGGCGCGTTTCAGGCTCAGGGTTACGACCGCCAGCGCACCGCAAATCAGAATAAAGCACAGACGTCCCAGTGAGGCGGAGAATTCCCGGTCATTGAGGTTATCAAACATAATCACCGCCATGATCAACGGGACAATCAGCCCGATGCTCATCAGGTAATAGTGCATGGCTTTCGCGACGCGGTTCCGCGGCCAGCCAAAGTGGGCAATGAACAGACCGTTGGGACGTGCAAAGGTGGCGCAGATCATTACCGCCCACAGCATGGGCACCGTGGCGGTAACGCCATCGCCGATCGCGACAGCCAACGGATAAGGCCAGGCTTCCTGCAATCCGTAACCGAGCGTTGCCCACAGCACTGGCAATGGTGAAGCGACGAGTATTGACCAGAATACCGTGCGTATTGTCAGCCAGAAGTGGTCCTGGGTGACTTTCCCGACCCGCGCGGACGAGCGTTCAAGGAAACGGGTGAAGTGCTTGCGCGAAGAGAGGCTAAAGCCAACTAACACCAACGCCGCGAACAGCGGTAGCAGCGTTTCTTTGCTGGTCAGCATCATGATGCTGGCTTTGCCCAACTGATTAAACGTATCTAATGAGATCAGACGCCGCAGATCCTGAACGATGTCGACAGGCCAGGAGAGCGAGATAGGGCTAACGTCTGACGTCCAGAACAGGTAGCGGTGTGTCGCTTCATTGACCTCTTTTAGCGCATCTTCCAGTTGGCTGTTGGAAACTTTGAGCTTGGTCAGCTCAAGGATCAGCGTATCGCCGCCCTGTAACAATGAGTTCAGCAACTCACGCTGGGTGCGTAGCTGGGCGTTGAGGATGCTGCTCTGTTCAGCGGTCAGCGGTTGTCCATCGGCCTGATGAATTTGACGCAGCTGCGGCTGTTTGTTGAGGAGATCCTCATAGCGCATGCGGTGTACGCGAAGCTGCGCCATTTCGGTATCCAACTGCTGAGGTTTAGGCATTTCCGGCAGACGGGATACCTGCGCTCGCAGCGCTTCTCCCAGCATATTTGAAACCCCAAGCCACTGAGACTGCTCTCGCAGCGTATTCAATGCCTGACGCACCTGCAGCGTTTGGCTGGCGGCCTGACGCTGCTGCGAAGCGACCAAGTCCATACGCTGTGCTTGCTGGTTTAAGGCCTGAGACAGCTCGCGGTTTACCTTGAACTGGTCGACAATACCCTCCGGCAGTCCCGCGCTGTTTTCCGCCAGCAGTTCGGTGCTTTCCAGCGCTCGCTCAGCTTCACGCTGACGTTGACTGTTGAGTTGATTGCGCAAAGCCTGCAGGTAAGCGTCGAGTTGTTGACTCTGTTTTTCCGCCAGTTCGGAGCGCATACGCGCCAGTTCCTGACGGTTATTGGCGGAAAGCTGCGCCAGCTCCAGTTCATCGACCTGGGCTTTAAGTTTGGCGGATTCAGCCTGCATCGCCTGATTCTGTGCGGAATTGCCGTTGGCGGTACCAATGCGTCGCTCAAGCTCATTGAGCTGGCGGCGGGCATCGGTTTGCTGTTGAGGAAGCTGGCTTAACGAGTCGGCGATTTCCCGGGCGCGATCCTGCTCCTGCTGGGCTTGACGACTCTTTTCCAGCAGTTGGCTGCTAACCTGGAGGATCTCCTGGTTTAACGCATCGGTAGTGAGTCCGGTTGGCACATTGCGCGGTTCATCACGCAGGTTGCTAAGCTGTGCGCGTAACGTTGCGGACAGCTTGGGGAAGTTATCAATAACCTGCTGATATTGTTGGGCGCGCTCGAGAGAGCCTTTACGCTCCTCAAGAGCATTCAGCGCGGACTGGAGCGCCTCGACGGTTTCTGGCTGAGCGGGTTTTGCCGCTTTTGCCTGCTCCAGTTCCTGGGTGAGTTGTTTGGCATCGGGGGCCGTCGCAGCGTACGCCCCCAGGCTGAGGCACCAGGCCATCAGAAAAGTGATAATCAGGCGCACAGCAGCGATTCCTATGTTTAACTTTCGTCTTTTTTGTCGTCAACCAGCGGGCTGGCATCGTGTTCTGCTTCGATCTCTTCTTTCGCCAGCGGGGCTGGTTCTGCCTCTGGCGTCACGAAAGTCTCGGTTGAGATGGCCATTGGTTGGCCGATTTTGGTCACGGACAGATCCTGCAACTGCTCAACCAGGTTAACTTTGCCAGGTGCGAACAGGTTGATGACGGTGGAACCGAGCTTAAAGCGGCCCATTTCCTGACCTTTCAGCAGCGCCACCGACCCTTCGCTTTCGCCTTCCGGCCAGGTCCAGCGCTTGATGACGCCTTCACGCGGTGGGGTAATGGTGCCAGCCCATACGGTTTCAATACTGCCGACGATGGTCGCGCCGACCAGAATCTGCACCATCGGGCCAAATTCGGTATCAAACAGACAGATTACACGTTCGTTGCGGGCAAACAGGTTCGGTACGTTTTGCGCAGTCAGGATGTTTACAGAGAAGAGATCGCCCGGCACATACATCATTTCACGCAGGATACCGTTACACGGCATGTGTACACGGTGGTAATCGCGTGGAGACAAGTAAGTGGTCACAAACGTACCGTTGCGGAATTTGTCCGCCATCTGATAGTTGCCAGCCAGCAGCGCTTCAAGGGTATAGCTGTGCCCTTTAGCCTGCAGCAGTTTGTCTTCCTCGATGTTGCCTAACTGGTTAATCACACCGTCAGCGGGCATGACCAGTACGTTTGGATCGGTATTAATCGGGCGAGCATCATCGCGCAGCGGGCGAACAAAGAAGTCGTTGAAGGTGCGATAGCTGGCGGTGTCCGGCTTTTGCGCCTCTTTCATATCGACCTTGTAATATTTCACGAACAGATCGATAACCAGTTTGGTCAGCCATCCCGCTCGTTTGCTCGCACCCCAACCCGCCAGGCGAGTGAGCCATAGTTTCGGCAGAATGTATTGTAGCGAAAGCTTAAATGAGTTTAACAAGGTAGCCTCCAGGCCATAATTTGTTCCCGATCCGGCATACGGGCCGGATCCTGAAAAAAGGGGGACGATTCTAGCGATGCTTAGCTTAGTTGTCAGTTGTCTGTATCAGAAAAGTTTTTACGCGTTTTTACCTGCGCCATGCTTTCCAGGATGCGGTGATAATTTTCAAACCGGGTTTCAGCTATGGCCCCTTTTTCTACAGCCTCACGGATAGCGCAGCCTGGATCGGTATCATGCTTGCAGTCGCGGTATTTGCAATGGCCCAGGTAGTCATGAAATTCGACAAAGCCATGCGTGATTTGTTCCGGCTCCAGATGCCACAGTCCAAACTCACGTACGCCAGGGGAATCGATAACGTCGCCGCCGTGCGGGAAGTGATACAGGCGAGAGGCCGTGGTGGTGTGCTGTCCAAGGCCGGAGTTGTCAGAGACATCATTGGTCAGGATCTCTTCCTGCAGGCCGAGGAGATTATTGAGCAGGCTGGATTTACCTACGCCCGATTGACCGGCAAAAATGCTGATGCGATCGGTTAATGCTTCTTCAAGCGGTTTCAGGCCGTCTTTTGTGCGGCTTGATACCATCAACACCCGATAGCCAATGTTGCGATAGATATCCATCTGTTCGTTAACGAAGGCCATGCCTTCATCATCCAGCAGATCGATCTTATTCAGCACGATAATCGGTTCAACGTGTAGCGTTTCGCAGGCTACCAGATACCGGTCGATAATATTGAGTGACAGCTCGGGTAAGATGGCTGAGACAATAACGATCTGGTCGATGTTGGCGGCAATAGGCTTTACCCCGTCGTAAAAGTCGGGGCGTGTCAGTACCGAGGTACGATCGTGTACCGCTTCAACGATACCTTTGACATTCACGCCTTCAGCTGCCGCTTTACCCGGGCGCCAGACTACGCGATCGCCAGTAACCAGCGAGCGAATTGTACGGCGGATGTTGCAACGGTGAATTTCACCGTCAGCAGACTCTACGTCGGCATGCATGCCAAAACGGCTGATAACGATGCCTTCAGCGGTTTCGCCAAACAGGTTGTCGTCGTAGTCGGGCTTCTCCGTGGACGTTTTAAGACGACGCTGGTGATTGGCGTTCACACGGCGCTGTTGGCCTTTGGAGAGTTTATTCTTACTCAATCGGACTGGCTCCTGGTCGCCCATGATGGGCAAAACATTTATGATACACACAATTTTAGATCAATGTAGTCACACTGAATGTGACGCTGAAGGGTGGAAAATAGCATGAGTGCCAATGAAAACAACCTGATTTGGATCGATCTGGAGATGACAGGTCTGGATCCCGAGCGCGATCGCATTATTGAGATCGCCACGCTGGTGACGGATGCCAACCTGAATATTCTGGCTGAAGGACCGACAATTGCGGTGCACCAGTCCGACGAACAGCTGGCATTAATGGATGACTGGAACGTACGTACGCATACCGGAAGTGGGCTGGTGGAGCGCGTGAAGGCGAGCACCATGGGCGATCGTGAAGCTGAACTGGCCACGCTGGCTTTTTTGAAAGAGTGGGTTCCGGAAGGGAAATCACCTATCTGCGGCAACAGCATCGGGCAGGATCGTCGTTTCCTGTTTAAATACATGCCGGAGCTGGAGGCGTATTTCCATTATCGCTATCTGGACGTCAGCACGCTCAAAGAGCTGGCGCGTCGTTGGAAGCCGGAAATCCTTGCGGGCTTCACCAAGCAGGGAACACATCAGGCGATGGACGACATTCGTGAATCTGTTGCTGAGCTTGCTTACTATCGCGAACATTTTATTAATCTTTGATTTTGTTCTCCGGTGGCTTGCGCCACCGGTTTTTTGACGCTAAATTGTTCAGCTTGATTGCAAATTAATCACTTGAACGAATTTTCGAAAAAAACGCTTTCAGGGGGGTTGCAGCTAAACGGATTTCTCGTATAATGCGCCTCCCGTAACGACGCAGAAATGCGAATTACGACAGCAACAAAAGCAGTACAGATTTGCGGGAATAGCTCAGTTGGTAGAGCACGACCTTGCCAAGGTCGGGGTCGCGAGTTCGAGTCTCGTTTCCCGCTCCAAAATTTGAAAGTGCTTATTAAGCACAGACACACCCAAGCGGGAATAGCTCAGTTGGTAGAGCACGACCTTGCCAAGGTCGGGGTCGCGAGTTCGAGTCTCGTTTCCCGCTCCAAAATTTGAAAGTGCTTATTAAGCACAGACACACCCAAGCGGGAATAGCTCAGTTGGTAGAGCACGACCTTGCCAAGGTCGGGGTCGCGAGTTCGAGTCTCGTTTCCCGCTCCAAATTCTTACCCCAATAAAAATATCCACAACGAATAATCGCGTTGGGGACGTTTTGTTTCGTCATTGACATACTCTTGTAAACAGACTTATCCACAGGTTCGGGTATTATTCCTGGAATGCAAAAAACTTCGCCGGGTGAATAGTATCATTTTAACTATTTGAAATTATTAATTTAATTATCATTTCAAATTGTTAATACGATCACTTGACGATTTTTTCCCTCTTGAATATCAATGTGTTTTTATTTTTATACACAAGCTGTGGATGACTTAAGCGTCGCGCGGCAGACCCTTCTCAATGACCCTGACTAAACGTTGTTTCTGCGGTAGCTGCACCTCAACTACGCAGGCATTTCGCTTCTCAATTTGCTGAGCAACTGCCCATTCTATGTGTTCGTCGAGAAGTGGGTGCTCACCTCTGCGACTTTCCAGTGCGCGAAGAATGGCTTCATTCCAGGGGGCATTACCCAACGCAACGGCGATATTTCGCAGCCAGCGCAGGTGGCCAATACGACGAATGGCAGACCCCTCCGTGGCTTTTAAAAACCACGCTTCGCTCCAGCTAAACAGCTCTATTAACTCCGGAGCATGAAGCTGCTTGCGCGGGTTGAAGTCATCCTCTGCCGTCAACTGTGAATAGCGGTTCCACGGGCAAATAAGCTGGCAATCATCGCAGCCATAAATTCGATTCCCCATCAAGGGACGAAATTCTTCCGGGATCGCGCCTTCCAGTTCGATAGTAAGATAAGAGATACAGCGGCGCGCATCCACCGTATAGGGTTCAACAATGGCCCCGGTGGGACAGATGGTCATGCAGGCGACGCATTTCCCGCATCCTTCTTCTACTGGTTGGTCGATCGGCAAGGGTAAATCGATCAGTAATTCCCCGAGGAAGAAAAATGAACCGGCTTCGCGATTGAGGATAAGTGAGTGCTTACCTGTCCAGCCAAGCCCGGCTTTTTCCGCTAACGGACGCTCAAGAATGGGCGCAGAATCGACAAAAGGTCTAAAATTCAGCGAAACGCAGTGCTGTTGAATCATCTCTCCCAGCTTTTTTAAGCGGTTACGTAGCAGCTTATGGTAGTCGCGCCCCAGCGCGTAACGGCTGACGTAACCCAGAGAAGGATTCTTCAATGTGCTGGCGAAGGCCGCATTGGCTGGAAGATAGTTCATACGTACGCTGATGACACGTAGCGTACCGGGCAATAATTCGTGAGGTCGGGCGCGCATCATGCCGTGACGGGCCATCCAGTCCATCTCGCCGTGGTATTGTTTATCCAGCCAGGCCTGCAGTTTGGGTTCCGCTTCGCTGAGGTCGGTATCGGCAATCCCGACCTGCTGAAAGCCAAGCTCCAGCCCCCACTGCTTAATATTTTGCGCTAACTGATTGAGATCGAGGGGCTCTGACATGACGGACCATACAATGAAGAAAAACCCCGCAAGTATACCACACTCCATCTGGCACGCCGATGACATCAGGCGGATGGAGCGAGAGGCGGCAGACAGTTTAGGGCTGACGTTGTACGAACTCATGCAACGGGCGGGAGAGGCGGCATTTCAGGTCACTCGTGAGGCTTATCCGAACGCTCGGCACTGGCTGGTGCTATGTGGTCATGGCAACAACGGCGGTGATGGTTACGTAGTGGCAAGACTTGCCAAAGCGCTGGGTCTTGAAGTTACGTTGCTGGCGCAGGAAAGTGACAAACCGCTCCCCGAGGAGGCGCAGCAGGCACGTGATGCCTGGCTTAACGCTGGTGGCGTCATTCACGCGACGGATATCAATTGGCCAAATAACGTGGACGTCATTATTGATGCGCTGTCAGGCACTGGCTTAAAACATGCGCCGCGTGAGTCTCTCTCGGTATTGATTGAACGTGCCAATTCTCACCCAGCCCCCACCGTGGCGATAGATATTCCCTCCGGCCTGCTGGCGCAGACGGGAGCGACGCCGGGCGCGGTCATCAACGCAGCGCATACCATTACCTTTATTGCACTCAAGCCGGGCCTGCTCACCGGTAAAGCGCGCGATGTCACCGGGCGTCTGCATGTTAACGCACTTGGGCTGGACGACTGGCTGGCGGGACAGAATGCGCCAATTCAACGTTTTGATGCTCAACAGCTTGCGCACTGGCTAACGCCGCGTCGACCCACCTCGCACAAGGGTTCCCACGGTCGACTGGTGATTATCGGCGGTGACCACGGTACGGCAGGCGCAATACGCATGGCCGGGGAAGCCGCGCTGCGAGCAGGTGCCGGGCTGGTCAAAGTGCTGACGCGCAGTGAAAACATTGCGCCTATTTTGACAGCCAGACCGGAACTGATGGTCGATGCGCTGACGCCGCAGACGCTGGAAGAGAGCCTGGCGTGGGCGGATGTAGTGGTGATAGGCCCCGGGCTTGGTCAGCAGGAGTGGGGCAAAAAAGCGCTGCAAAAAGTGGAGAATTTTCGCAAACCGATGCTCTGGGATGCGGATGCGCTGAACCTGCTGGCAATCAACCCCGATAAACGTCACAATCGCGTGATCACGCCGCATCCGGGAGAAGCCGCGCGACTGCTGGGCTGTTCCATTGCAGAAATTGAAGACGATCGCTTACTTTGTGCACAACGTCTGGTAAAACGGTACGGAGGCGTGGTAGTGCTGAAAGGCGCGGGTACGGTTGTTGCTGCTGAACAGGCGGAGTTGGGTATTATTGATACCGGCAATGCCGGGATGGCCAGCGGCGGAATGGGGGATGTGCTTTCCGGTATTATTGGCGCATTGCTCGGACAGAAGCTTACCCCGTATGATGCAGCATGTGCGGGATGTGTTGCGCACGGAGCGGCGGCGGATGTGCTGGCGGCGCGTTTTGGTACGCGCGGCATGTTGGCGACAGATCTCTTTACCACGCTACAGCGTATTGTTAACCCTGATGTGATTGACGTTTATCATGATGAATCGAGTAATTCCACTACCTGATGAGCAGGCGACTTTAGACCTGGGACTGCGGGTAGCCAAAGCCTGTGACGGCGCGACGGTTATATATTTGTACGGCGACCTGGGGGCGGGTAAAACCACCTTCAGCCGGGGATTTCTGCAGGCGTTAGGTCATAAAGGTAATGTAAAAAGCCCCACCTACACGCTGGTTGAACCCTATTCACTCGATAACTTGATGGTATATCACTTCGATTTATACCGACTTGCGGACCCAGAGGAGCTGGAATTTATGGGGATCCGCGATTATTTTGCCAATGATGCCATCTGCCTGGTGGAATGGCCGCAACAAGGTAAAGGTGTACTGCCAGACCCGGACGTCGAAATACACATTGAATACCAGGCGCAAGGTCGAGAGGCGCGTGTAAGCGCAGTCTCCTCATCAGGTGATTTATTGCTGGCACGTTTAGCCGATTAACCTTAAGGGTGGCGGGATGATTTATCGCATCAGAAACTGGCTGATGGCAACCCTGGTCCTGCTGTGCGCGCAGGCAGGGGCCGCCAGTCTCTCCGATCTTCAGGTGTCCAATGGCGATCAACAGGCGCGGATTACGCTGAGCTTTATTGGCGATCCTGAATATGCCGTTTCGCAGGACGGGAAACGAACCGTCGCGCTGGATATTAAACAAACCGGTGTGATTCAGGGATTACCGCTGCTGTTTAGCGGCAATAATCTGGTGAAATCTATCCGTTCCGGCACGCCAAAAGATGCGCAGTCTCTGCGCCTGGTGGTGGATTTAACCGAGAACGGTAAAGCCGAAGCAGTAAAACGCCAGAACGGCGGCAATTATACCGTCGTGTTTACCATCAACGCTGATGCGCCACCGCCTCCACCTCCCGTGGTTGCAAAGCGTGTTGAAGCGCCGATTGTTGCCCCACGTCCTGTCGAGCCAGCGCGAAATCCGTTTAAAGCAGAAAACGATCGCACTACGGCTGTGACTAACAGCAATACCTCCACGCGCCCTGCGGCGCGCGCCAGTTCCAGCAACGGCGATAAAGTGGTGATTGCCATTGATGCCGGACACGGTGGACAGGATCCTGGCGCTATTGGTCCTGGCGGCACGCGTGAGAAAAACGTCACGATTGCCGTGGCGCGCAAACTGCGCAGTTTGCTCAATGATGATCCGATGTTTAAAGGCGTACTCACCCGTGATGGTGATTACTTTATCTCGGTGATGGGGCGTTCAGACGTCGCGCGTAAACAAAACGCCAATTTCCTGGTTTCTATTCACGCGGATGCCGCGCCAAATCGTGATGCCACAGGTGCTTCCGTTTGGGTGCTGTCAAACCGTCGGGCGAACAGTGAGATGGCCGGCTGGCTGGAACAGCACGAGAAGCAATCGGAGCTGTTGGGCGGCGCGGGCGATGTGCTGGCAAACAGCCAGTCCGATCCTTACCTCAGCCAGGCCGTACTGGATCTGCAGTTCGGTCATTCGCAGCGCGTCGGGTATGATGTGGCGACCAGCATGATCGGCCAGTTAGAACGTATTGGTTCGATGCATAAGCGTCGTCCAGAACACGCCAGTCTTGGCGTACTGCGTTCGCCTGATATCCCGTCAGTGCTGGTTGAAACCGGCTTTATCAGTAACAACAGCGAAGAGCGCTTGTTGGCGAGCGATGATTATCAGCAGCAACTGGCTGAGGCGATATACAAAGGATTGCGTAACTATTTCCAGGCGCACCCGATGCAAACCGGGCCGCAGGGCGCACCGGCGCAAACCGCCAGCGCCATATCGCCGGGTAACACGTTAACAAATTAAGGATTAGCCATGCCGATTCAGGTTCTACCGCCACAGCTGGCGAACCAGATTGCCGCAGGCGAGGTGGTAGAACGGCCTGCGTCAGTGGTGAAAGAGCTGGTGGAAAACAGCATCGATGCCGGTGCGACGCGCATTGATATCGATATTGAACGCGGCGGCGCGAAGCTTATCCGTATTCGTGACAACGGCTGCGGGATTAAAAAAGACGAGCTGGCGTTGGCGTTGGCGCGTCATGCCACCAGTAAAATAGCCTCGCTTGACGATCTTGAAGCCATCGTAAGCCTCGGATTTCGCGGCGAAGCGCTGGCCAGTATCAGCTCCGTGTCTCGTTTAACCCTGACGTCGCGTACGCAAGAACAACCCGAAGCCTGGCAGGCGTATGCCGAAGGGCGTGACATGGATGTCACAGTTAAACCCGCTGCGCATCCGGTGGGAACCACGCTGGAGGTGCTAGATCTGTTCTACAACACCCCGGCGCGGCGCAAATTTATGCGCACCGAGAAAACCGAATTTAATCATATCGACGAGATTATTCGCCGCATTGCGCTGGCGCGTTTTGATGTGACGATAAATTTGTCGCACAACGGCAAAGTGGTGCGTCAGTACCGGGCAGTGGCCGCGGATGGGCAGAAAGAGCGCCGACTGGGCGCGATTTGCGGCACGCCGTTTCTGGAGCATGCGCTGGCGATCGAATGGCAGCATGGCGATTTAACATTGCGCGGCTGGGTGGCCGATCCTAACCACACAACGGCAGCACTGGCTGAAATCCAGTACTGCTACGTGAATGGTCGGATGATGCGCGACCGGCTGATCAACCATGCTATCCGCCAGGCCTGTGAAGATAAGCTGGGAGCCGATCAACAGCCCGCTTTTGTGTTGTATCTGGAAATCGATCCGCATCAAGTGGATGTCAACGTACACCCAGCTAAACATGAGGTCCGTTTCCATCAATCCCGCCTGGTGCACGATTTTATTTACCAGGGCGTGTTGAGTGTCCTGCAACAGCAGCTTGAAACGCCGCTGCCGTTGGCTGATGACGACGAACCCGCCCCAAGGCACATTCCGGAAAACCGCGTTGCTGCTGGACGCAACCATTTTGCCGAGCCGGCTCCCGCGCGTGAACCTGCGACACCGCGGTACTCAGCATCCGCTGGCACTGGAAGTGGCAATAGTGGTGGCGGTGGCCGTCAGGCGGGAGCCAGTTGGCCTCATGCTCAACCCGGATACCAAAAGCAGCAGGGCGAAATTTATCAGCAACTGATGCAGACTCCTGCTCCAACGCGTAAAACGCCGGTCTCTGAAACGCCATCGACGCCTCTGACTGGCAGCAGTCAGGGCTTTGGCCGGGTGCTAACGATAGTTGGTGCAGACTGCGCGTTACTCGAGTGCGATGGCCATATTCGGTTGTTGGCATTACCGGTGGCTGAGCGTTGGCTGCGTCAGGCGCAGTTAACGCCGGATCAGGGAGCGGTTTGTGCTCAACCGTTACTGATCCCTTTACGTCTAAAAGTGACCGCTGATGAAAAAGCGGCACTGCAAAAAGGACAGAGCCAACTGGCTGAGTTGGGCATTGAATTTCAGCTGGATGCGCAGCATGTGACCATCCGGGCAGTGCCTTTACCCTTACGCCAACAAAATTTACAAATCTTGATTCCTGAACTGATAGGCTACCTGGCGCAGCAATCCGTATTCGAGCCGGGCAATATTGCACAGTGGATCGCACGTAACCTGATGAGCGAGCATCCACAGTGGAGCATGGCACAGGCGATTACGCTGTTAGCGGATGTTGAGCGGCTCTGCCCACAACTCGTGAAGGCACCGCCGGGTGGTCTGTTACAACCTGTTGATTTACATTCGGTAATGAATGCCCTGAAACATGAGTGATACCCGTAAGGCGAGCCTGCCAAAGGCGATTTTTTTGATGGGGCCAACGGCCTCCGGTAAAACGGCATTAGCAATTGAATTGCGTAAAGTTTTGCCCATAGAGTTGATAAGCGTTGATTCCGCCCTTATTTACAAGGGGATGGATATCGGTACAGCTAAGCCTGATGCAGCTGAATTACAGGCCGCACCGCACCGATTGCTGGATATCCGCGATCCATCGCAGGCGTACTCCGCTGCGGATTTTCGTCGCGATGCGTTAGCCGAGATGGCCGACATCACCGCCGCGGGCCGTATCCCGTTGCTGGTGGGCGGCACAATGTTATATTTCAAAGCCTTGCTTGAAGGACTGTCGCCGTTACCGTCGGCGGACCCGGTAGTCAGGGCCAGAATTGAGCAGCAGGCGGCAGAGCAGGGTTGGGACGCGTTACACCGACAGCTTCAGGACATCGATCCCGTGGCAGCGGCGCGTATTCATCCAAATGATCCGCAAAGACTTTCCCGGGCACTGGAAGTTTTTTTCATTTCGGGTAAAACTTTAACGGAGCTGACGCAAACGTCAGGAGATGCTTTGCCGTATCAGGTGCATCAGTTTGCAATCGCCCCGGCGAGCCGTGAACTGCTCCATCAGCGAATTGAGCAGCGTTTTCATCAGATGTTAGCTTCAGGTTTTGAAGCAGAAGTCCGGGCGCTTTTTGCCCGTGGAGATTTGCATACGGATTTGCCTTCCATTCGTTGTGTAGGGTATCGCCAGATGTGGTCATACATTGAAGGTGAAATTTCATACGATGAAATGGTTTATAGAGGTGTTTGCGCCACGAGGCAGTTGGCGAAGCGACAGGTAACCTGGTTGCGTGGTTGGGAAGGGGTGCACTGGCTTGACAGTGAAAAGCCTGACCAGGCGCGAAACGAAGTATTACAGGTTGTTGGTGCTATCGCGAACTGAATGTGTACAATTGAAACGTATCGTGCGCAATTTTTCAGAATCGAAAGGTTCAAAGTACAAATAAGCATATAAGGAAAAGAGAGAATGGCTAAGGGGCAATCTTTACAAGATCCGTTCCTGAACGCACTGCGTCGGGAACGTGTTCCAGTTTCTATTTATTTGGTGAATGGTATTAAGCTGCAAGGTCAAATCGAGTCTTTTGATCAGTTCGTGATCCTGTTGAAAAACACGGTCAGCCAGATGGTTTATAAGCACGCGATTTCTACTGTTGTCCCGTCTCGTCCGGTTTCTCATCACAGCAATAATGCCACCGGCGGCACAGGCAGCAACTACCATCACGGTAGCAACGCGCAAGGTTCATCTGCGCAACAGGACAGCGAAGAAACCGAATAAGGTTATTAGCTGTTTTACATACGGGGAGCCAGCGATCCTGTGTTCCCCGTTGATTTATATTAAGGGGTTGACGCTTGTTTGACCGTTATGATGCCGGTGAGCAGGCGGTACTGGTACACATCTATTTTTCGCAAGACAAAGATATGGAAGACCTCCAGGAGTTTGAATCTCTGGTTTCTTCCGCCGGTGTCGAAGCAATGCAGGTGATTACCGGGAGCCGTAAAGCACCGCACCCGAAGTATTTTGTTGGTGAAGGTAAGGCAATCGAAATTGCCGAAGCCGTAAAAGCGACTGGCGCTGCGGTGGTGATTTTTGATCATGCTCTAAGCCCTGCCCAGGAACGTAACCTGGAACAGTTGTGCCAGTGTCTTGTTATCGACAGGACTGGTCTCATTTTAGATATTTTTGCCCAGCGTGCGCGAACCCATGAGGGTAAGTTGCAGGTTGAGCTGGCGCAGTTGCGCCATATGGCTACGCGTCTGGTCCGTGGCTGGACTCACCTTGAACGGCAAAAGGGCGGGATTGGTTTGCGCGGCCCGGGTGAAACCCAGCTCGAAACCGACCGTCGTTTGCTGCGTAATCGCATTTTGCAGATACAGTCGCGCCTGGAAAAAGTTGAAAAGCAACGTGAGCAGGGGCGACAGTCGCGCAAGAAAGCGGATGTCCCAACCGTATCACTGGTGGGATATACCAACGCCGGAAAATCCACCCTGTTCAACCAGATCACCGAAGCCCAGGTCTACGCAGCGGATCAGCTGTTTGCGACCCTGGACCCGACGCTACGCAGAATAGACGTGGCGGACGTGGGTGAGACCGTGCTGGCGGATACCGTTGGGTTTATCCGTCATTTGCCGCACGACCTGGTGGCGGCGTTTAAGGCCACCTTGCAGGAAACACGTCAGGCGACATTGCTGCTGCACGTTATTGATGCAGCAGATTTTCGTGTGCAGGAAAACATTGAGGCCGTCGATACGGTGCTCGAAGAGATCGATGCGCATGAGATCCCGACCCTGCTGGTGATGAATAAAATCGATATGTTGGATGACTTTGAGCCGCGTATCGACAGAGATGAAGAGAATAAACCCATTCGCGTTTGGGTATCAGCGCAAACGGGGATTGGTATACCACAACTTTTTCAGGCTTTGACTGAGCGACTTTCCGGTGAGGTGGCGCAGCATACGTTGCGTTTGCCGCCGCAGGAAGGGCGTTTGAGAAGCCGGTTTTATCAACTTCAGGCAATAGAAAAAGAGTGGATGGAGGAGGACGGCAGCGTAGGTCTGCAGGTTCGTATGCCGATCGTAGACTGGCGTCGCCTCTGTAAACAAGAACCGGCACTGGAAGACTATGTTGTCTGATCTGACGGATATGGCCTGAAGATTTTTTCGCCTCTATACCTTGTGGATTTTGTGCGGCAGGAAGGCGGCAAGTCCTGAAATCTCCAGGAGCATAGTCAACTATGTGACTGGCGTTGAGGGACGCAGCCAACGCAACGGCAGCGCAAAAGACGCAGGTATAGCATCGCATAACAAATATGGAGCACAAAAATGGCGTGGAATCAGCCCGGTAATAACGGACAAGACCGCGATCCCTGGGGAAGCAGCAAACCTGGCGGCAACCCTGAGGGAAATGGAAACAAAGGTGGTCGCGAGCAGGGACCTCCCGATCTGGACGATATCTTCCGCAAACTGAGTAAAAAGCTCGGTGGTCTGGGTGGCGGTAAAGGTACTGGCTCTGGCGGCGGTAGTTCATCGCAAGGCCCGCGTCCGCAACTGGGCGGTCGAGTCTTTACTATCGCAGCGGCCGCTATCGTCATTATCTGGGCGGCCAGCGGTTTCTATACCATTAAAGAAGCGGAACGCGGCGTGGTGACACGCTTCGGTAAATTCAGCCATTTGGTTGAACCGGGTCTGAACTGGAAACCGACCTTTGTCGACGAAGTGACACCGGTCAACGTTGAAGCCGTGCGTGAACTTGCCGCATCCGGCGTCATGCTGACCTCTGACGAAAACGTCGTGCGCGTCGAAATGAACGTACAGTACCGCGTGACCGATCCGCAGCGTTACCTGTTTAGCGTAACCAGCGCGGATGACAGTCTGCGTCAGGCTACCGACAGTGCTCTGCGTGGGGTTATCGGTAAATACACCATGGACCGTATCCTGACCGAAGGGCGTACCGTTATTCGTAGCGATACCCAACGTGAACTGGAAGAAACGATCCGTCCGTACAACATGGGTATCACCCTGTTGGACGTCAACTTCCAGGCTGCACGTCCGCCGGAAGAAGTAAAAGCCGCGTTTGACGATGCTATCGCAGCACGTGAAAACGAACAGCAGTACATCCGTGAAGCGGAAGCGTACACCAACGAAGTTCAGCCGCGTGCAAACGGTCAGGCGCAGCGTATTCTGGAAGAAGCGCGTGCGTATAAGACTCAGACAATCCTGGAAGCACAGGGTGAAGTGGCTCGCTTCGCAAAAATTCTGCCGGAATATAAAGCCGCACCGCAAATTACCCGCGAGCGTCTGTATATCGAAACCATGGAAAAAGTGTTGAGCAATACCCGCAAAGTCCTGGTTAACGATAAAGGCAGCAATTTGATGGTTCTGCCGCTGGATCAAATGCTGAAAGGTGGTAGTGCGCCAGCAGCAAAGACTGACAGCAGTTCAAACCTGCTGCGTCTGCCGCCAGCAACGACTTCCAGCACTGGAGCAAGCAACACATCGTCCACCAGTCAGGGCGATATTATGGACCAACGCCGCGCGAATGCGCAGCGTAACGACTACCAGCGTCAGGGGGAATAACGATGCGTAAGTCAGTTATTGCGATTATCATCATCGTTCTGGTAGTTCTGTTCATGTCTGTCTTTGTGGTCAAAGAAGGCGAGCGCGGTATTACTCTGCGCTTTGGTAAAGTTCTGCGTGACGATGAAAACAAGCCGCTGGTCGTTGCACCAGGCCTGCACTTCAAGATTCCGTTTATTGAATCTGTGAAGATGCTGGATGCGCGTATTCAGACCATGGACAACCAGGCCGATCGCTTTGTTACCAAAGAGAAGAAAGACCTGATCGTTGACTCCTACATCAAGTGGCGCATCAGTGACTTTAGCCGTTACTACCTGGCAACGGGCGGTGGCGATGTTTCTCAGGCGGAAGTCCTGCTGAAACGTAAGTTCTCTGACCGTCTGCGTTCTGAAATTGGTCGTCTGGACGTGAAGGACATCGTTACCGATTCCCGCGGTCGTCTGACCCTGGAAGTTCGTGACGCGCTGAACTCCGGTTCTGCTGGCACGGAAGATGAAGTGGCGACTCCGGCAGCAGATAGCGCGATTGCCGAAGCGGCTGAACGTGTTCAGGCTGAAACGAACGGTAAAGTACCGGTCATCAACCCGAACAGTATGGCGGCATTAGGCATCGAAGTGGTTGACGTGCGTATTAAGCAAATCAACCTGCCTGCTGAAGTGTCCGAGGCTATCTACAACCGTATGCGCGCTGAGCGTGAAGCGGTAGCGCGTCGCCATCGTTCACAAGGCCAGGAAGAGGCGGAAAAACTGCGTGCAACGGCTGACTATGAAGTCACTAAAACGCTGGCAGAATCTGAGCGTCAGGGCCGTATTATGCGCGGTGAAGGCGATGCAGAAGCCGCTAAGCTGTTTGCCGATGCGTTCAGTCAGGATCCGGACTTCTACGCCTTCATCCGTAGCCTGCGTGCTTACGAGAAGAGCTTTGAAGGGAATCAGGACGTAATGGTCATGAGCCCGGACAGCGATTTCTTCCGCTACATGAAGACACCAAATACCGCGACACGCTAATCGCGTTCCAGCGGTTTTAAAGCAGCAAAACCACCGGCATCTCCAGGGATGCGGTGGTTTTCTTTTTATATAAGGGCGATGGATGAATTCAACAATTTTGCTGGCGCTCGCGCTGGTTTTGGTGCTGGAAGGGCTGGGTCCGATGCTTTATCCCAGCGCATGGAAGAAAATGATCTCTGCAATGGCGCAACTTCCCGAAAATATTTTGCGTCGTTTTGGTGGAGGTCTTGTGGTTGCGGGCGTTGTGGTCTACTACATGTTGAGGAAAACGATTGGCTGATCAATAAGTAGACTAATTTGCGGATTTTCGCATGCAAAAAGTGCTGTATATCTGAAAAAGCGGTGGTAGAATCCATTTTTAAGCAAACGGTGATTTTGAAAAATGGGTAACAACGTCGTCGTACTGGGCACCCAATGGGGTGACGAAGGTAAAGGGAAGATCGTCGATCTTCTGACTGAACGGGCTAAATATGTTGTGCGCTACCAGGGTGGTCACAACGCAGGCCATACTCTCGTAATCAACGGTGAAAAAACCGTCCTCCATCTTATTCCATCAGGCATTCTTCGCGAAAACGTAATCAGCATCATCGGTAACGGTGTTGTTCTGTCTCCGTCCGCGCTGATGAAAGAAATGAAAGGACTGGAAGATCGTGGTATCCCGGTTCGCGAGCGCCTGCTGCTGTCTGAAGCTTGTCCGCTGATCCTTGATTATCACGTTGCGTTGGATAACGCTCGTGAGAAAGCGCGTGGCGAGAAAGCGATCGGTACTACCGGTCGTGGTATCGGTCCGGCTTATGAAGACAAAGTAGCTCGTCGCGGTCTGCGTGTTGGCGATCTGTTTGATAAAGCAACTTTCGCTGAAAAACTGAAAGAAGTGATGGAATATCACAACTTCCAGCTGGTGAATTTCTATAAAGTTGAAGCTGTTGACTACCAGAAAGTGCTGGATGATGTGATGGCTATCGCCGACATCCTGACCTCAATGGTTGTTGATGTTTCCGATCTGCTGGACCAGGCGCGTAAGCGTGGCGATTTCGTCATGTTTGAAGGTGCGCAGGGTACGCTGCTGGATATCGACCACGGTACCTATCCGTACGTAACGTCCTCCAACACCACCGCAGGTGGCGTGGCAACCGGCTCCGGCCTGGGCCCACGTTATGTGGACTACGTTCTGGGTATCATCAAAGCTTACTCTACTCGTGTAGGTGCGGGTCCGTTCCCGACAGAGCTGTTTGATGACGTTGGCGAGTTCCTGTGCAAACAAGGTAACGAGTATGGCGCGACCACCGGTCGTCGTCGTCGTACCGGTTGGCTGGACTCCGTTGCTGTACGCCGTGCAGTACAGATTAACTCCCTGTCTGGCTTCTGCCTGACCAAACTGGACGTACTGGACGGTTTGAAAGAGGTGAAAATCTGTGTCGCTTACCGTATGCCGGATGGCCGCGAAGTAACGACTACTCCGCTGGCAGCTGACGACTGGAAAGGTATCGAGCCGATTTACGAAACCATGCCGGGTTGGTCTGAATCCACCTTCGGCGTGAAGGAACGTAGCGGTCTGCCGCAGGCAGCACTGAACTACATCAAGCGTATTGAAGAACTGACCGGTGTGCCGATTGATATTATTTCAACTGGCCCAGACCGTACTGAAACCATGATCCTGCGCGACCCGTTCGACGCATAATTCTGGTTATAGCGTAGCGTCAAACGGCGCTGCGCTTGCACTAATTTAGGCCGGAGAAGGTGCTTTGCATCAGAATCCGGCTTAAAATCACGTAAGTTCCTCGCTTTTTTCCTTCCCGAACTGAAATAAATTAGCGACCTGGCTGGTGGCTGGTTTATCATCAATGTAATTAATACTACCAGGTTTATCCGTTTTATCCCTTTTCCTGAGGTTGATGTGCAGTTAACAAGTTTCACCGATTACGGATTACGTGCGCTAATCTACATGGCGTCACTTCCCGAAGGACGTATGACCAGTATTTCTGAGGTGACAGAAGTCTACGGCGTGTCCCGTAATCATATGGTCAAAATAATCAATCAACTTAGCCGGGCGGGCTTTGTTACTGCTATTCGAGGAAAAAATGGCGGTATCCGCCTGGGTAAACCTGCTATGGATATTGGTATTGGTGATGTGGTTCGCGAGCTGGAACCCTTATCGTTGGTCAACTGTAGCAGCGAGTTTTGCCACATTACCCCGGCCTGTAGACTCAAACAGGCGCTTTCTAAAGCAGTGCAAAGTTTTCTCACGGAACTGGACAACTACACACTTGCTGATTTGGTTGAAAAGAATCAACCGCTTTATAAATTATTGCTGGTGGAGTAACGACTCCCGCCAGCAGCGATGATGACGGAGGAACCGACATGTCACAAGATCCTTTCCAGGAACGCGAAGCAGAAAAATACGCGAATCCTATCCCGAGCCGGGAATTTATCCTCGAACATTTAACTAAACGTGAAAAGCCGGCCAACCGCGATGAGCTGGCCGCTGAACTCAATATTGAAGGTGAAGAGCAGCAAGAAGCGCTGCGTCGTCGCCTGCGCGCGATGGAGCGTGACGGACAACTGGTCTTCACCCGTCGTCAATGCTATGCGCTGCCGGAGCGTCTCGACCTGCTGAAAGGTACCGTTATTGGCCACCGTGATGGCTACGGCTTTCTGCGCGTTGAAGGCCGCAAAGATGACCTGTATCTGTCCAGCGAGCAGATGAAAACCTGCATTCATGGCGATCAGGTGCTGGCACAACCGCTGGGCGCGGACCGTAAAGGTCGCCGCGAAGCGCGAATTGTGCGCGTACTGGTGCCGAAAACCAGCCAGATTGTCGGTCGCTACTTCACCGACGCTGGTGTTGGGTTTGTCGTCCCAGACGACAGCCGCCTGAGCTTCGATATTCTGATCCCGCCGGAAGAGGTAATGGGCGCTCGTATGGGCTTTGTGGTCGTCGTTGAACTGACCCAGCGTCCAACTCGCCGCACCAAAGCGGTGGGTAAAATTGTTGAAGTGCTGGGCGATAACATGGGAACCAGCATGGCCGTTGATATGGCCCTGCGTACTCATGAAATCCCATATATCTGGCCTCAGGCGGTTGAGAAACAGGTCGCCGGGCTGAAAGAAGAAGTGCCGGAAGAGGCGAAAGTAGGACGTGTCGATCTGCGCTCCCTGCCGCTGGTGACTATCGATGGCGAAGATGCGCGCGACTTCGACGATGCGGTTTATTGCGAGAAGAAACGCGGCGGTGGTTGGCGTTTATGGGTGGCGATTGCTGACGTAAGCTATTACGTTCGCCCGCCGACTCCGCTGGACCAGGAAGCGCGTAGCCGTGGCACATCCGTTTACTTCCCGTCGCAGGTTGTTCCGATGCTGCCGGAAGTGCTGTCCAACGGATTGTGTTCACTCAACCCGCAGGTGGACAGGTTGTGTATGGTCTGTGAAATGACCATTTCGTCGAAAGGCCGTTTAACCGGCTTTAAATTCTACGAAGCGGTCATGAGTTCCCACGCACGTCTGACCTACACCAAGGTCTGGCACATGCTGCAGGGCGACCAGGAGCTGCGTGAGCAGTACGCACCGCTGGTTAAACACATTGAAGAGTTGCATAACCTCTACAAAGTGCTGGATAAAGCCCGTGAAGAGCGTGGCGGTATCTCGTTTGAAAGTGAAGAGGCGAAGTTTATCTTCAATGCTGAACGCCGTATTGAGCGTATCGAGCAGACGCAGCGTAACGACGCACACAAGCTGATTGAAGAGTGCATGATCATGGCGAACATCTCAGCGGCGCGATTCGTTGAGAAAGCCAAAGAGCCAGCACTGTT
Source organism: Citrobacter sp. Cpo074 (assembly GCF_030332745.1). NCBI lineage: Bacteria > Pseudomonadati > Pseudomonadota > Gammaproteobacteria > Enterobacterales > Enterobacteriaceae > Citrobacter > Citrobacter sp. Cpo074. Next base: position 200,591 of record NZ_JAOWHG010000025.1, on the reverse strand, counting down.
CCGTATTCACGATAAGCCGACGACCGAAGCGATTAACTCGTTCCGTTCCGTCCTGGCAGAGCTGGGGCTGGAGCTGCCTGGTGGCAATAAACCTGAGCCGCGTGATTACGCTGAACTGCTGGAGTCGATTGCTGACCGTCCTGACGCAGAAATGCTGCAAACCATGCTGCTGCGTTCGATGAAGCAGGCGATTTACGATCCGGAAAACCGTGGTCACTTTGGCCTGGCGCTGCAATCTTATGCACACTTTACTTCACCGATCCGTCGTTACCCGGATCTCTCCTTGCACCGGGCGATTAAGTATCTGCTGGCGCAGGAGCAGGGCCATAAGGGCAACACCACGGAAACCGGTGGCTACCATTATTCGATGGAAGAGATGCTGCAACTGGGTCAGCACTGTTCGATGGCCGAGCGCCGTGCTGATGAAGCCACGCGCGATGTCTCTGACTGGCTGAAGTGCGACTTCATGCTGGACCAGGTGGGTAATGTCTTCAAAGGCGTGATTGCCAGCGTGACCGGATTTGGTTTCTTTGTCCGTCTCGATGAACTGTTTATCGATGGTCTGGTGCATGTCTCCTCTCTGGATAACGACTACTATCGTTTCGACCAGGTTGGGCAGCGCCTGACGGGGGAATCCAGCGGCCAGATGTATCGCCTGGGCGATCGCGTGGAAGTTCGCGTGGAAGCAGTCAACATGGACGAGCGTAAGATCGACTTCAGCTTGATCTCCAGCGAACGTGCGCCGCGTAATGAAGGTAAAACCGCGCGCGAAAAAGCCAAAAAAGGCGATGCGGGTAAAAATACCGGTAAACGTCGTCAGATGGGCAAAAAGGTGAATTTCGAGCCGGACAGCGCTTTCCGCGGCGAGAAGAAAGGCAGAGCCAAACCTCAGGCGGATAAGAATGCGGCTGAGAAGAAAGGCGATAAAAAAACGAAAAAGCCCTCGGCAAAAACGCTTAAAATTGCTGCCGCCACTAAAGCTAAACGTGCGGCGAAAAAGAAAGTCGCACAATAACAGCCATAGACTGTAAGTCGGGCAACCTTCGCGTTGCCCGGCGTTACGCATAAACTATTAACGAGTACATTCATGAGTGAAATGATTTACGGCATCCATGCGGTGCAGGCCCTGCTGGAACGTGCGCCTGAGCGCTTCCAGGACGTCTTTATTCTCAAAGGTCGTGAAGATAAACGCCTGCTGCCGCTGATCCACGCACTGGAAGCACAGGGTGTTGTCATTCAACTGGCTAACCGTCAGTTTCTGGATGAGAAAAGCGAGGGTGCGGTACATCAGGGGATTATTGCTCGCGTGAAGCCGGGCCGTCAGTATCAGGAAAACGATCTGCCGGATCTGATTGCTACGCTCGATCAGCCGTTCTTTTTGATTCTCGATGGCGTCACCGATCCGCATAACCTGGGTGCATGCCTGCGTAGCGCTGATGCTGCTGGCGTACATGCTGTAATCGTACCGAAGGATCGTTCCGCACAGTTGAATGCGACGGCGAAAAAAGTGGCCTGTGGTGCGGCAGAAAGCGTACCGCTGATCCGCGTGACCAACCTGGCGCGCACCATGCGTATGCTGCAGGAAGAGAATATCTGGATCGTCGGAACCGCAGGTGAAGCCGACCATACTCTCTATCAGAGCAAAATGACCGGTCGTCTGGCGCTGGTGATGGGCGCAGAGGGTGAAGGTATGCGCCGTCTGACCCGCGAACACTGTGACGAACTGATCAGCATCCCGATGGCAGGGAGCGTTTCGTCATTGAACGTTTCAGTTGCGACGGGCATCTGCCTGTTTGAAGCCGTCCGCCAGCGCGGCTAATTCATTCTCTATGTCTCTTAAGCCATCCCTCGGGATGGCTTTTTTGTGACCTGAATCCCAGGCACTCTCTTGTCTGGCTGACCATACTTAAAGCGACGGCCATTGAAGGAGGGAGACACAATGCACTGGCAAACGCATACCGTTTTTAACCAACCTGTACCGCTCAATAACAGTAACTTATATTTGTCCGACGGCGCACTGTGCGAAGCGGTTATCCGCGAAGGCGCTGGTTGGGACAGCGATCTTCTCGCCAGTATTGGTCAGCAGCTAGGGACTGCCGAGTCGCTCGAACTGGGCCGTCTGGCCAATGCTTTTCCACCTGAACTGTTGCGCTACGACCCGCAGGGGCAGCGGCTGGATGATGTGCGTTTTCATCCTGCCTGGCATTTGCTGATGCAGGGATTGTGCGCCAACCGCGTACATAATCTGGCCTGGGAAGAAGATGCGAGGCAGGGAACATTTGTTGCCCGGGCGGCGCGTTTCATGCTGCATGCGCAGGTTGAAGCTGGTACGTTGTGTCCGGTGACCATGACTTTTGCCGCCACGCCGCTGTTACTTCAAATGTTACCCGCCCCCTTTCACGACTGGCTTACGCCGCTGCTAAGCGACCGTTATGACTCGCATTTACTGCCCGGTGGGCAAAAGCGTGGGCTGCTTATCGGTATGGGCATGACCGAGAAGCAGGGTGGTTCAGATGTGCTGAGCAATACCACTCAGGCAGAACGTCTTGCTGACGGCTCGTATCGGCTGGCGGGACATAAGTGGTTTTTCTCCGTGCCGCAAAGCGATGCCCATTTAGTGCTGGCCCAGGCTAAGGGAGGATTGTCCTGCTTTTTTGTGCCGCGATTTTTACCTGACGGGCAGCGTAATGCTATCCGTCTTGAGAGATTGAAAGATAAGTTAGGCAACCGCTCCAACGCCAGCTGCGAGGTTGAATTCCACGATGCGATTGGCTGGCTATTGGGTGAAGAAGGGGAAGGTATACGCCATATCCTGAAAATGGGGGGGATGACGCGTTTTGACTGTGCGCTCGGTAGTCACGGTATGATGCGGCGTGCTTTTTCCGTCGCGATTTACCATGCGCACCAGCGGCAGGTCTTTGGCAAGCCATTGATTGAACAGCCGATGATGCGTCAAGTGTTAGGTCGGATGGCGCTCCAACTGGAAGGTCAAACGGCGTTACTGTTTCGACTGGCGCGGGCCTGGGACCGTCGTGCTGATGCTAAAGAAGCGCTGTGGGCCAGGTTGTTCACGCCAGCAGCGAAATTCTCCGTTTGCAAAAGCGGTATGCCATTTGTGGCAGAGGCGATGGAAGTGCTGGGTGGGATTGGCTATTGCGAGGAGAGCGAGCTGCCGCGTTTGTATCGTGAAATGCCGGTAAACAGTATCTGGGAAGGCTCTGGCAACATTATGTGCCTTGATGTATTGCGGGTACTGACCAAACAACCCGGCATATACGAGATGCTCAGTGAAGCCTTTGCGGAAGTCAAAGGGCAAGACCGACATTACGATCGAATGGTGCGTCAGCTCCAGCAGCGTTTACGTAAACCCAGCGAGGCATTGGGGCGGGAGATTACGCAGCAGCTTTTCCTGCTCGGTTGCGGAGCGCAGATGTTGCGTTATTCTTCTCCGCCAGTGGCGCAGGCCTGGTGCCAAATGATGCTTGATACGCGGGGGGGACTAAGATTGTCTGAGCAGGTGCTGAACGATTTGCTTCTGCGGGCAACGGGGGGATTACGGTAATAATATGCCTGATGGCGACGCTTTCGCGTCTTATCATGTCTACAGTTCACTGTAGGTCAGATAAGTTTACGCCATCCGGCAATGTGTTAAGCATAGAGTATGGCCTGTACGCGCCAGTTGTCGGGCTGCTGATCTTCGTACATTTGAATGATCCGATACCATGAGGCACCTTGTTCATCCGCTTTTAACGCGACAACACGTTCTACATCCTGCGGATTTCCTGCAATGTTACTGACAGATATCTGGCCAATTTCGTTCAGGCCAGTAACACAGTCAGCACTGGCGAATTCGGCAGACTGCGCCGTAGTACCTACCAGTCCGGCAGAAAGCAGCAGTGAGGATAAGGCAAGTGATTGTTTCATCGTCAGCTCCATTATTCGTGCCCCTACACACGGCAGGGCATTCCATCGCGATAATAAACCTCAAGCTTCCTGCTGTTGGTTTATTGTGCACAGGTAAACGCATAGGGGCGCAAAGCAATGTAAAGCTGACTAAATTTCAACCCAATGTTATTTACGATACAAAATAGCCTGTGAATACCATTGGCCTGTCACGATGGTTTCATCCACTAATAAAACCACGTAGTAATCAGCTTTAGCCGCGGCGGCTTTGGCACGGATCTCTGCCAGCGCATCATCCGGAGAGCCTCTTACCAGTGCGCTAACCGTCCCTAATCGCTGTAACCCATTACTCTGGTCACGGCGGATCTCCTGCGGGTGGTCGGCAACGGGCGGTGCGGGTTGCGGCGTTCCCTGTAGCACGCTACAGGCGCTTAAAAACATAACCAACAACAAAGAGGCAAACCGACGCATAACTCTATCTCGTTTCCTGATAGCCATAGTGTAGTGCCTTATTAATTTCCCTTTAGGGGAATGTTCCCGAATTGTTATCTCTCACGCGATTTTCGAATGAAAATGTTGCGAAAGCGTAACCCAGTTCTCAACATTATGAATCATTGCCGAACACATTCGCTTGCGTTAAGTATTGCTGCATGGCATACCAGAAAGAAAGAGGCGACAAATGATCGAAATTGAAACACGACAGTTGGCGGGTATCCCTGTCCTGCACGCCGTTCCGGCTGGCAAACGCGAATGTTCACTCCCTTGTATTATCTTCTATCACGGGTTTACCTCTTCAAGCCTGGTTTACAGCTATTTTGCCGTTGCTCTGGCTCAGGCCGGTTTCCGCGTCGTCATGCCAGATGCGCCCGACCATGGCGCTCGCTTCAAAAGCGATGCCAAGGTGCGAATGCACCGCTTCTGGCATATTTTGCAGCAAAATATGCAGGAGTTTACGACGTTACGTGCGGCGCTGGTGGCGGAAAATTGGCTTTCAGATGAGCGGCTTGCCGTCGGTGGGGCGTCGATGGGGGGAATGACAGCATTGGGCATAATGGCGCGCCATCCTGAGGTTAAATGTGTAGCCAGCCTGATGGGTTCTGGCTATTTTACCCGGCTTGCGCAGACGCTGTTTCCCCCTTTACTGGTTCAGACCCCAGAGCAGCAGGCGGAATTTGATGCCGTTATCGCCCCGCTTGCCGAATGGGATGTTACGCATCAGTTACCACGCCTCGCTGACAGGCCGTTGCTGCTGTGGCATGGACAGGATGATGATGTTGTACCGGCTGTTGAAACCTTCCGCTTACAGCAAGCGCTGATTCAGGCAGGTTTGGACAACAATCTGACCTGCCTGTGGGAAGCGGGCGTACGACATCGCATCACGCCAGAAGCGCTGGCTGCGACGGTGACGTTTTTCCGCCAGCACCTTTAAACGCGCATAATGCTCACGCCCTGAGCTTCGAGCTGTTGCAGGATCTCAGGGTTCGCATTTTTGCCGGTAATCAGCATATCGATTTGATCGGCGCGGCTGAACAGCATCCCCGCGCGTTCACCGACCTTACTGCTATCGACCAACACCACCAGTTTGCCCACCACGTTAAGCATCTTCTGCTCCGCCATCGCGGTGAGCATATCGGTTTTATACAGTCCATCTGCGGTCAACCCTTTGCCACTGGTGAACATCCAGTGCCCGGCATACAGGCTATTTTCACTGCCTTGCGGGCTAAGCGTGATGGATTGGCTTTTGTTATATTGCCCTCCCATGATGATCACGCTGTCATGCTCCTGGTCGATCAGATAGTTTGCCAGCGGCAGATAATTAGTGATGATCTGCACCGGCTTGCCGCACATTTCGCGACCCAGCAGAAAGGCGGTCGATCCGCAGTTGATCACCACGCTTTCCCCCGCATTCACAAGCTGGGATGCCGCCTTGGCAATACGAACTTTTTCATCGTGGTTCTGTGCCTGGTGCAGATTCATTGGCGTCCAGCGCGGTCGCTGCTGGGTAATGGCTTCTGCGCCGTTGCGGACTTTCTTGAGTTTGCCGCTTTCGTCGAGTTTGTTGATGTCCCGGCGTGCAGTAGCGGGTGAAATCCCCAGACGCTCAATCACGTTCTCAACGGTAACAAAGCCCAACTGCGCCAGCATATCCAGCAATATTTGATGTCTTTGTGCTTCAGTCATGAGCTATTCCGATACAAATTGATTTGAAAAGATGATATTTGAAATAGCCTGGAAATACTAAAGTAAATGGGAAAAAATGCCGGGATGGCCCGGCATTTTGTGTGGATCACAAGAACGATTTAAACGGTAAATCCGGTTCAATCGTGAAGCAGTCGTCAAAGCCGCGCGGATAGTGATATTCAAAGTTATCTTTGTCCAGCGGCCAGGTGAACTTGCCACCCACCTGCCAGATAAAAGGCTTAAAGCCATACTTCAGCCGATCCTTTTTCATCTCCCACAGTACGCGGATCTCCTGAGGATCGGCCTGGAAGTTTGACCAGATATCGTGATGGAAAGGGATCACCACTTTTGTATTCAGGGCCTCCGCCATACGCAGCATGTCGGAACTGGTCATTTTGTCCGTAATACCCCGTGGGTTCTCGCCGTAGGATCCGAGCGCGACGTCGATCTGGTGCTCATTGCCATGCTTTGCATAGTAGTTGGAGTAGTGTGAATCACCGCTGTGATAAAGCGTACCGCCCGGCGTTTTGAACAGATAGTTTACGGCGCGGGCATCCATACCATCCGGCAGCACGCCTGCCGCTTTTTGATCGGCAGGAAGCGTGATCAATGCCGTACGATCAAACGCATCAAGCGCATGAATTTCAATATCTTTCACTTTCACCACATCGCCAGGTTTTACCACGATGCAGCGCTCTTTTGGTACACCCCAACTGATCCACAGATCCACACAAGTCTGCGGTCCAATAAACGGCACGTCGTCGACACAGTTCTGCATGACGGCTGCTGCAACATTTACGTCGATGTGATCGTTATGATCGTGCGTGGCCAGCACCGCATCGATCTGACGAATGGCAAACGGATCAAGAACAAACGGCGTGGTGCGCAGGTTTGGCTGCAGCTTCTTCACGCCCGCCATGCGTTGCATCTGGTGACCGGTTTTCATCAGCGGGTTACCGTGACTCTGTTTACCCGTACCGCACCAGAAATCGACGCAGACGTTAGTTCCGCCTTCAGACTTTAGCCAAATTCCGGTACAGCCAAGCCACCACATAGCGAAAGTGCCAGGTGCGACCTGTTCCTGCTCGATCTCTTCATTGAGCCAGCTTCCCCACTCCGGGAATGTGCTCAGAATCCATGATTCACGCGTGATGCTTTTTACTTTACTCATCGCAATTACCTTCATGTTTATTCAGATTGAATCAAGTGATGATTTATTTTGATTGATACTGACATCATTTTCTCAAGAAGGCAATGCGCTGATTTTTGGTGTTGAATGGGAAAATGTGAACAAATTACAACGTGACAAGAGGGTTTATATGAAATGTATTTTTGTATTTTATTGTTTTAAATGAATTTATTTTGACGTGTATGAATTTGAAGTAAATCCACTCTGCAAGTAAGAGAATTATTTGCGTACTTCATCACATTTAATCAAATTCAATCTTGTTGTGATTACTTTTGAAAACTAGAGTGAGGGCACAACATCCTGGGCATCTGTAATGAATGTTCAGCAACTTCGTCTACTGGAGATCGTTATGGAGATCCTCTACAACATCTTTACCGTCTTTTTTAATCAGGTCATGACCAATGCACCGTTGCTGTTGGGTATTGTGACCTGCCTCGGCTACATCCTGTTGCGTAAAAGTGTCAGCGTCATTATCAAAGGCACGATCAAAACGATTATCGGTTTTATGTTATTGCAGGCAGGGTCGGGCATTCTGACCAGCACGTTTAAACCGGTGGTGGCGAAGATGTCTGAGGTTTACGGTATCAATGGCGCGATCTCCGATACCTATGCCTCCATGATGGCAACCATCGAACGAATGGGTGATGCATACAGTTGGGTAGGGTACGCCGTACTGTTAGCGCTGGCGCTGAACATTTGTTACGTACTGCTACGGCGTATTACCGGCATTCGAACCATCATGCTGACTGGGCACATCATGTTCCAGCAGGCGGGGCTGATTGCTGTCTCTTTCTACATCTTTGGTTACCCGATGTGGACCACCATCATCTGTACCGCGGTGCTGGTGTCGCTCTACTGGGGCATTACCTCCAATATGATGTACAAACCGACGCAGGAAGTAACTGACGGCTGCGGTTTTTCCATCGGTCACCAGCAGCAGTTCGCCTCCTGGATTGCTTACAAAGTCGCGCCGTATCTGGGTAAGAAAGAGGAGAGCGTAGAAGATCTCAAGCTGCCAGGCTGGCTGAATATCTTCCATGACAACATCGTTTCCACCGCGATTGTGATGACCATCTTTTTCGGGGCGATCCTGCTCTCTTTCGGCATAGATGTGGTTCAGGCGATGGCGGGTAAAACCCACTGGACGGTGTATATCCTGCAAACCGGTTTTTCGTTTGCTGTCGCTATCTTCATCATCACCCAGGGCGTACGTATGTTCGTTGCTGAACTTTCAGAAGCGTTCAACGGTATCTCTCAACGTCTGATCCCCGGCGCGGTGTTGGCTATCGACTGCGCAGCGATTTACAGCTTTGCCCCCAACGCGGTGGTTTGGGGCTTTATGTGGGGCACCATCGGCCAACTGATCGCGGTAGGTATTCTGGTTGCCTGCGGCTCTTCCATCCTGATTATCCCAGGCTTTATCCCGATGTTCTTCTCGAACGCCACTATCGGCGTATTTGCTAACCACTTTGGCGGCTGGCGCGCGGCGCTCAAGATTTGCCTGGTGATGGGGATGATCGAAATCTTCGGCTGCGTCTGGGCGGTTAAGCTCACCGGTATGAGCGCCTGGATGGGCATGGCGGACTGGTCAATTCTGGCACCGCCGATGATGCAAGGCTTTGCCTCCATCGGCATCGTGTTTATGGCCGTCATTATTTTGATTGCACTGGCTTATATGTTTTTCGCAGGACGCACGTTGCGCGCTGAGGAAGACGCAGAAAAACAACTGGCAGAACACTCTGCTTAATAAGGAGTTCCGATTATGACCGTACGTATTCTGGCTGTGTGTGGCAATGGGCAGGGCAGTTCCATGATCATGAAAATGAAGGTGGACCAGTTTTTAACCCAGTCAAATATTGACCATACGGTAAACAGCTGCGCCGTGGGTGAATACAAAAGTGAACTGAGCGGTGCGGATATCATCATCGCTTCTACGCATATCGCCGGTGAGATTACCGTTTCTGGCAATAAATATGTCGTCGGCGTACGCAACATGCTGTCTCCTGCCGATTTTGGGCCAAAACTGCTGGAAGTGATCAAAGCGCATTTCCCGCAGGACGTGAAGTAAGGGGCGGCATATGAAATTACGTGACTCGCTGGCAGACAATAATTCCATCCTTTTGCAAGCCGAGGCCAGTACCTGGCAGGAAGCGGTAAAGCTTGGTGTGGATCTGCTGGTTAAGGCCGATGTGGTTGAACCACGCTACTACCAGGCCATCCTTGATGGCGTTGAGCAGTTTGGCCCGTACTTTGTGATTGCACCTGGCCTGGCAATGCCGCACGGCCGTCCGGAGGAAGGAGTTAAGAAAACCGGTTTTGCGCTGGTGACGCTGAAAACGCCGCTGGTGTTTAACCACGAAGATAACGACCCGGTCGATATTCTGATAACGATGGCGGCAGTTGACGCCAACACGCATCAGGAAGTGGGCATCATGCAGATCGTGAATCTCTTTGATGACGAAGCCAATTTCGACCGTTTACGCGCCTGTCGCACCGCGCAGGAAGTGTTGGATTTAATTGATAACGCCACTGCGGCGGCTGTTTAAAAGGATACCAAAATGTCATTACCTATGTTGCAGGTTGCGCTGGATAACCAATCAATGTCTTCCGCGTATGAAACGACGCGTCTGATTGCCGAAGAGGTCGATATCATTGAGGTGGGCACCATTCTTTGCGTGGCAGAGGGTGTGCGCGCCGTTCGCGATCTGAAGGCGCTTTACCCGCATAAAATTGTGCTGGCGGACGCCAAAATTGCCGATGCGGGAAAAATCCTCTCCCGCATGTGTTTCGAAGCCAACGCTGACTGGGTCACCGTCATCTGCTGTGCGGATATCAACACCACCAAGGGGGCACTGGAGGTGGCGAAAGAATTTAACGGTGATGTACAGATTGAACTGACGGGTTACTGGACCTGGGAGCAGGCGCAAGAGTGGCGTGACGCGGGCATTGGGCAAGTTGTGTATCACCGCAGCCGTGATGCGCAGGCAGCAGGTGTGGCGTGGGGAGAGGCGGATATCAGCGCGATCAAACGCCTGTCCGAGATGGGCTTTAAAGTCACCGTCACCGGCGGTCTGGCGTTGGAAGATCTGCCGCTGTTCCAGGGAATTCCGATTCACGTATTTATTGCCGGTCGCAGCATTCGCGATGCCGCCTCTCCGGTGGAAGCGGCCCGTCAGTTCAAACGTTCTATCGCCCAGCTGTGGGGATAAGGAGCGACTATGTTGTCGAAACAGGTCCCGCTCGGTATTTATGAAAAGGCACTCCCCGGCGGGGAGTGCTGGCTGGAGCGCTTGCAGTTGGCGAAGGAACTGGGCTTTGACTTTGTCGAAATGTCGGTTGATGAAACCGACGCTCGCCTGGCGCGTCTTGACTGGAACCGCGAGCAGCGACTGGCGCTGGTGGCCGCTATCGCCGAGACAGGGATACGGGTACCGTCCATGTGCCTGAGCGCTCATCGTCGTTTCCCGCTTGGCAGTGAAGATGATGCGGTACGCGAACAAGGGCTGGAGATCATGCGTAAAGCGATTCAGTTTGCGCAGGATATCGGTATTCGCGTTATTCAACTGGCCGGTTACGACGTCTATTACCAGCAGGCCAATAACGAAACGCGTCGTCGGTTTCGCGATGGGCTGAAAGAAAGCGTAGAGATGGCGAGCCGTGCACAGGTGACGCTGGCGATGGAAATCATGGATTATCCACTGATGAATTCGATCAGTAAGGCGCTGGGATACGCTCACTATCTCAACAATCCGTGGTTCCAGCTGTATCCCGATATCGGCAATTTGTCGGCGTGGGACAACGATGTGCAGATGGAGCTGCAGGCGGGAATGGGCCATATCGTTGCCGTACACGTGAAAGATACCAAACCCGGCGTATTCAAAAATGTGCCGTTTGGTGAAGGGGTTGTCGATTTCGAACGTTGTTTTGCGACGCTCAAACAGAGTGGGTATTGCGGGCCATACCTGATTGAGATGTGGAGTGAAACGTCGGACGATCCGGCTCGTGAAGTGGCGAAGGCGCGCGACTGGGTGAAAGCGCGTATGGCCAGCGCCGGTCTGGTGGAGGCGGTGTAATGCAAAAACTCAAACAGCAGGTTTTTGAGGCTAATATGGATCTGCCGCGCTACGGGCTGGTGACGTTTACCTGGGGTAATGTCAGCGCCATCGACCGCGAACGCGGGATGGTGGTGATTAAGCCCAGCGGCGTCGACTACCAGACAATGACAGTGGACGACATGGTGGTTGTGGATCTGCACGGCAACGTGGTGGAAGGACGCTATCGTCCTTCTTCCGATACCGCCACCCATCTGGCGCTGTATCGTCGCTATTCCTCCCTTGGCGGCGTGGTGCATACCCACTCAACCCACGCGACGGCATGGGCGCAGGCAGGTCTGGCAATTCCTGCACTAGGCACGACGCATGCGGACTACTTCTTTGGTGATATCCCCTGCACCCGGGCGTTAACTGAAGCGGAAGTTCAGGATGAGTATGAGCTGAATACCGGCAGGGTGATTGTTGAAACGCTGGGGGAGGTGGAACCTTTGCATACGCCAGGCGTAGTGGTGTACCAACATGGCCCGTTTGCCTGGGGCAAAGACGCTCATGACGCGGTACATAACGCGGTGGTGATGGAAGAGGTGGCAAAAATGGCATGGATTGCGCGTGGCATTAATCCGGCGCTCAGCGCTATCGACAGTTATCTGATGAATAAGCACTTCATGCGTAAGCACGGCCCAAATGCCTATTACGGGCAGAAGTAGGAATAAACGTTCCGGAGCCAACTCTTCATGGGGATGAGATCGGTCTGGCTTCGGGATTGTTTTGCAAAAAAAGCCCCCAGTGAAGGGGGCAAGTCAAACTGTGGCAATGTTCTCGTTGGTTATTTCTGGTGTTAACGATAAATATCTGCACTGGCGTGCATATTTCCGTTACTACCGGGTTCCCTGGTGAGGATCACGTGGTAGTAGGTTGCGCCTTGCGCATCGGTCTCTTCATTCAGGGCCTGAGTGGCTTCACTTTCAGTGGCGAAGTTATGATTTATGTAAATGACGCCTAAGCTCTGCACATCATCCATGTTCCTGGCCTGATGGTTATCAATTTTGATGGCTGCCGTTGCATTTGCACTGAGCAAAAGCACAGCCAGAAGGGTCAAAACACGGGCTCGCATATGTACCTCCTCGACTGCGGTCTCTGGTTGCCTCTCTCCTGTGAGTGATTAACTTCTGATGTAATTTTAACCGCTACCAGTGCAGTCGATAGCGACCATTTCTGATGCAGTTGTTCAAAAAATTACCGCATAACCATCTTTTCTTTAATTAACAGTCTGCTGGTGTATACCGCTGCGGTGAAAAAATACCTGCCTTTCGCGCATAAGCTCTTACCAAATAGTCAATTTAATCGGGTGAGTACGCCGTTTATAGTGAGCCGGATAATTAATATAACTTTATGATAATAAGGCAAAAACTTATGGATACTTCATTCATGGATTTCAGCTATTTCGTGGTTATGTTTATGGTCGCGCTGGTGGCTGGCTTTATTAACGTGGTGTCGGGTGGTGGTGGATTTCTCTCTATTGGCGCACTCTTAATTTCTGGTTTACCCCCGGCTAATGCGCTGGCAACCAATAAAATTCAGGCTCTGGGTAGCTCGCTGACCTCCGGAATTTACTTTTTACGCCGAGGACATATCAACGTGCAGGAGCACAAGTATGTGTTTTTATCTGCCTTTATCGGTTCTGCGCTGGGAACGACGCTTATCCAGTTCATTGAACCGGAACTGCTGAAGAAACTGCTCCCAATCCTGATTATCGCAGTCGCCATTTACTTTATTTTTGCGCCAAACCTTAGCGAACCGAAAAGAAAGCAGCAGGTATCCCTGTTTCTCTTCTCGTTGATCGGTGGGGGATGTATTGGTTTTTATGATGGCTTTCTCGGGGCTGGGGCAGGTTCCTTTTATACCCTCAGCTATATTCTGCTGTGGGGATACAGTATTGATAAAGCGCAAATCCACTCGAATTTTATTAACCTGGCGTCGAACATCGCCTCGATTTTGTTCTTCATTTTCGGCGGTAAAATGATCTGGTCGCTGGGTTTGGTGATGTTTGCAGGGCAATCCCTTGGCGCACGTCTTGGTGCGACAGTCGTACTGACGCGCGGTAAGAAAGTCATCCGACCCATGATTGTCATTGTCTCCATTTGTATCAGCATCAAAATGCTGCTGGATATGTATTAATGGCAACATGATAAATAATCGTACAAGCACCTTGAGTTTACCTGCTGACCCCAGTATTATGACGCGTCATTTTTCAGCCGACCTTTAACACGTTCCTTGCCTCCATGGGCCTCGGCTGACCCAGACAGGAGGCTGAATAATCCGTAAGGAGCAATTCGATGCGTCATTACGAAATCGTTTTTATGGTCCATCCTGACCAGAGCGAACAGGTTCCGGGTATGATCGAACGCTACACTGCTGCCATCACTGGTGCAGAAGGCACGATCCACCGTCTGGAAGACTGGGGCCGCCGTCAGCTGGCTTACCCGATCAACAAACTGCACAAAGCTCACTACGTTCTGATGAACGTTGAAGCGCCGCAGGAAGTGATCGATGAGCTGGAAACTACCTTCCGCTTCAACGATGCCGTTATCCGCAGCATGGTTATGCGTACTAAACACGCTGTTACCGAAGCATCTCCGATGGTTAAAGCGAAAGACGAGCGTCGTGAACGTCGCGATGATTTCGCTAACGAAACCGCAGATGATGCTGAAGCTGGGGATTCTGAAGAGTAATTTCTGATGACCAACCGTCTGGCGTTGTCCGGCACTGTGTGCAGGGCCCCCCTTCGAAAGGTCAGTCCATCAGGAATTCCTCATTGCCAGTTCGTGCTTGAGCATCGTTCTGTGCAGGAGGAAGCCGGGTTTCACCGGCAGGCGTGGTGCCAAATGCCCGTTATTATTAGCGGACACGAAAACCAGGCCATTACTCACAGTATAACGGTCGGTAGCGCAGTGACCGTTCAGGGGTTCATCTCTTGCCACAAGGCAAAGAACGGCCTGAGCAAAATGGTTCTGCATGCCGAGCAGATTGAATTGATAGATTCTGGAGACTAGCCATATGGCACGTTATTTCCGTCGTCGCAAGTTCTGCCGTTTCACCGCGGAAGGCGTTCAAGAGATCGACTATAAAGATATCGCTACGCTGAAAAACTACATCACCGAAAGCGGTAAGATTGTCCCAAGCCGTATCACCGGTACCCGTGCAAAATACCAGCGTCAGCTGGCTCGCGCTATCAAACGCGCTCGCTACCTGTCCCTGCTGCCGTACACTGATCGTCATCAGTAATCGGTCACGGTCCATTAATACGACTTTGAGAGGATAAGGTAATGCAAGTTATTCTGCTTGATAAAGTAGCAAACCTGGGTAGCCTGGGTGATCAGGTTAACGTTAAAGCGGGCTATGCTCGTAACTTCCTGGTACCACAGGGTAAAGCTGTTCCTGCTACCAAGAAAAACGTTGAATTTTTCGAAGCGCGTCGCGCTGAGCTGGAAGCTAAACTGGCTGACGTTCTGTCCGCTGCTGAAGCTCGTGCTGAGAAAATCAACGCACTGGAAACCGTAACCATCGCGTCTAAAGCTGGCGACGAAGGTAAACTGTTCGGTTCCATCGGTACTCGCGACATCGCTGACGCTGTAACTGCAGCTGGCGTTGAAGTAGCTAAGAGCGAAGTTCGTCTGCCGAACGGCGTTCTGCGTACCACTGGCGAGCACGAAGTGAGCTTCCAGGTTCACAGCGAAGTGTTTGCTAAGCTGACTGTAAACGTAGTTGCAGAATAAGTTTTTATTCTGATGACCGCGTAAAAGCGCCGGCCCTGTGCCGGCGTTTTGCTTTTCTGTTCCCCCGCTTTTCTCTCTGGCTATTTTTTATCCTTTTCGGGATAATCACAAAAATAAAACATTATTTCAAAGTGGTGATGGAATGGAACCAACGCACCAACCTCTGTTTGCGCGTAAAAATATTGTCTACCTGAGCGCGGCGTTCTGCTGCCTGCTGTGGGGGAGCGCCTATCCGGCGATCAAAAGCGGATATGAGATCTTCCAGATTGCCACGGATGACATTCCCTCAAAGATTGTCTTTGCCGGATATCGCTTTCTGTTTGCGGGATTATTGCTGCTACTGCTGGCGGTAGCGCAGCGTAAACCGATTGGCCGGTTAAGCCCGCGTCAGTACGGCCAACTCACGCTGTTGGGGCTAACGCAAACCTCGCTGCAATACATCTTCTTCTACATTGGCCTGGCGTTCACGACGGGAGTGAAAGGGTCCATCATGAATGCGACCGGGACCTTCTTCAGCGTGCTGCTGGCCCATTTTATCTACCATAATGACAAACTGAGCTACAACAAAGCGCTGGGCTGTATTCTCGGCTTTGCTGGGGTGATGGTAGTGAACTTTAGCAGCGGACTGGATTTTAGCTTCAGCCTGTTAGGAGACGGCTCAGTAGTGATGGCGGCCTTTATTCTCTCTGCTGCCACGCTATATGGAAAACGTATTTCTCAGACGGTGGACCCGACGGTAATGACAGGGTACCAGTTGGGCGGTGGCGGTCTGGCGTTGGTTATCGGCGGCTACGCTTTTGGCGGCACGCTAACCGTACACGGTGCGTCTTCGGTGGCGATTCTCGGCTACCTGACGTTACTCTCTTCGGTCGCTTTCGCCTTGTGGAGTATTCTGCTCAAACATAATCGCGTGGGGATGATTGCGCCGTTTAACTTCCTGATCCCAGTTTCGGGAGCAGTGCTGTCGGCAATATTCCTCGGTGAAAACATTCTCGAATGGAAATATGCGGTGGCGCTGGTGCTGGTCTGTTCGGGGATCTGGTGGGTGAACAAGGTGAAACGCTGACGTTTCACCTTGATGCCTGATGGCGCTATCGCTTATCAGGCCTGGAATCGCGGGGGCACAGCGCTTAACGGGCGCGGATAAAACTGCCGTTAGGTTGGCGGGTAAACAGGACCTGCTGGCCATTTCCGGTATCAATGGTTAATCCTGTCACTACGCCATTGGCATTCTGCCTGATCTGCACCATCTGTCCGTCTTTCAGATTGCTCAGCGGTTTTCCGGCGCCTTCAACCTGTGCCATCGCATACACATCGGTTGGCGGGAGGTTATGGTCACGGAATACCTGCGCCAGCGTTTTACCTGAGTCTACGCGGTAGGAGCGCCACTGCTGGTCAATTCCGCTATCCTGTTGGAAAGGTTGTGTCTGCGGCTGAGATTGCTGGACCTGAGGCTGCGCATCAGGTTCGCCTTCCTGGATTGGCTCTGGCGCAACCGGAGCGACCTGGCCGGGATCATTTTGCGGCGGGACAAGCTGTGCCTGCAGCTGAGCCTCGGTCGGTGGCTGCGACTGTGACTGTAAATCCAGCTGGGCAGTACGCGTCACCACAGGGGTATCGCTGGTGTCACTGGAAGGGAGCAGGAAACCTATCACCAACACAATAGCAGCAATAATAATGCCGCGGCGGTGCATAGGCGGTAGCGGGTCCATAATGCGAAAATTGTCCGGTGCATGCCAGATTTTCGCCAGGGTTGGTTTTAATTCAAAGCGCCCGGGCATGGCTTTCCTCCTGCTCCGCGTCTCGTTCCTCGATCATAGAGTATAGATGGCTAACGCTATGATGTTCGTCATATTACCCGCTTTCGTGACGTCAACGCGGGATATTCCTATTGTTTATGTTTCCTCGCGATTTGTCATCTGTTCCCGAGACAAAGTTTTACCGGATGCGGCATGGCTGATATGCTGCCCGCTACTTTACATCCGATGAAAGGAAATATGATGGCTAACCCGACTTTTGACACTATCGAAGCGCAAGCAAGCTACGGCATTGGTTTGCAGGTAGGACAACAGCTGAGCGAATCCGGACTGGAAGGACTGTTGCCTGAAGCGCTGGTAGCGGGTATCGCTGACGCGCTGGAAGGTAAGCACCCGGCAGTGCCGGTTGATGTTGTGCATCGCGCACTGCGTGAAATCCACGAACGTGCTGATGCAGTTCGTCGCGAGCGTTTCCAGGCTATGGCGGCTGATGGCGTCAAATATCTGGAAGAAAACCGTGAGAAAGACGGTGTGAACAGCACTGAATCTGGTTTGCAGTTCCGTGTTCTGACCCAGGGTGAAGGTGCTATTCCGGCACGTACTGACCGCGTTCGCGTGCACTACACCGGTAAGCTGATCGACGGTACCGTGTTTGACAGCTCTGTCGCACGTGGCGAACCGGCTGAATTCCCGGTTAACGGCGTAATCCCAGGCTGGATTGAAGCGCTGACCCTGATGCCGGTAGGTTCCATATGGGAACTGACTATTCCTCAGGAACTGGCTTACGGCGAGCGTGGCGCTGGCGCGTCCATTCCTCCGTTCAGCACGCTGGTGTTCGAAGTTGAGCTGCTTGAGATTCTGTAAGCAGTGACTTCTGTTCCCCCCGAGGCCGGGGGGAGCAAAAAAATAGCGTGAAAAGCTATAGTTACGTCGTTGTCGATATTTTATCTTGCAAATGCCCCATCAGCGTGTATTTTTGTGAGCTGATTCGCGCTATCAGAGTGATATGACACTCACTTTAAACATTAAATTAACATTATATCTAAATCTTAGTATTCATCCCGCCAATTCTTACCTAATATCGATGAGTCCTGATAACAGGATCGTCGTATCATAGACACACTAAAGGCCGTAGAGCCTGAACAACACAGACAGGTACAGGAAGAAAAAACATGGTAGATCAGGTAAAAGTCGACGCCGCTGAAGAGGCGTCGTCTGAACAGTCGCTACGGCGCAATCTCACAAACCGTCATATTCAACTTATTGCTATTGGTGGCGCTATCGGTACTGGCCTGTTTATGGGCTCCGGTAAAACCATCAGTCTCGCCGGACCGTCGATCATCTTTGTGTATATGATCATCGGTTTTATGCTGTTTTTCGTGATGCGCGCAATGGGTGAATTGCTGCTCTCGAATCTGGAGTACAAATCGTTTAGTGATTTTGCCTCTGACCTGCTCGGGCCATGGGCCGGGTATTTTACCGGCTGGACCTACTGGTTCTGCTGGGTTGTTACCGGGATGGCAGACGTGGTCGCGATTACCGCGTATGCGCAATTCTGGTTCCCCGAATTGTCAGACTGGGTCGCCTCGCTGGCGGTGATTGTGCTGCTGCTGAGCCTCAACCTCGCCACCGTAAAAATGTTCGGTGAGATGGAGTTCTGGTTTGCGATGATCAAAATCGTTGCCATCATCGGCCTGATTGTCGTCGGTCTGGTGATGGTGCTGACGCACTTCCAGTCGCCAACCGGCGTTCAGGCATCGTTCACGCACTTGTGGAATGACGGTGGCTGGTTCCCGAAAGGTCTGAGTGGCTTCTTTGCCGGCTTCCAGATAGCCGTGTTTGCGTTTGTGGGTATTGAGCTGGTGGGTACGACCGCAGCGGAAACCAAGGATCCGGAGAAATCTCTGCCGCGCGCCATTAACTCGATTCCAATCCGTATCATCATGTTCTACGTGTTCGCGCTGATCGTGATTATGTCCGTTACGCCGTGGAGCTCGGTAGTGCCAACCAAGAGCCCATTCGTTGAACTGTTTGTGCTGGTTGGTCTGCCTGCTGCGGCGAGCCTGATCAACTTTGTGGTGCTGACTTCAGCTGCCTCTTCTGCAAACAGCGGCGTGTTCTCTACCAGCCGTATGCTGTTCGGTCTGGCGCAGGAAGGCGTTGCGCCTAAAGCGTTTGCCAAGCTGTCTAAACGCGCAGTTCCGGCGAAGGGGTTAACCTTCTCCTGTATCTGTCTGCTGGGCGGTGTGGTGATGCTGTACGTGAACCCGAGCGTGATTGGCGCCTTCACCATGATCACCACTGTATCGGCGATTCTGTTCATGTTCGTCTGGACCATCATTCTTTGCTCGTACCTGGTGTACCGCAAGCAGCGTCCTCACCTGCATGAAAAATCAATCTACAAGATGCCGTTAGGCAAGCTGATGTGCTGGGTATGTATGGCGTTTTTCGTCTTCGTACTGGTACTGCTGACGCTGGAAGATGATACCCGTCAGGCGCTGATCGTCACGCCGCTGTGGTTCATCGCGCTGGGTCTGGGCTGGTTGTTTATCGGTAAGAAACGTATGGCAGGCGTGCGTTAATCGCTAAGACGTGAGATGTAGGCCGGATAAGGCGAAGCCGCATCCGGCACTATGCTGGCGGGATTGCCTGATGCGGCTTCGCCTTATCAGGCCTACGTTCGAGGTCGTTGTAGGCCCGGTAAGCGCTAGCGCCACCGGGCTTTTTTATTCACCTGCGAGGGCACGCGGGAACAACACATTGTTTTCCAGGCTGATGTGTTCCATCAGGTCGTCGATCATCTCGTTAATGCCGTTATACATGGCTTTCCAGGTAGTGCAGGCCTCTGGTGGCGGCGTTACGTTATGGGTGATGTGTTTGATCACTTCCACCAGTTCACCCGCATCGTCATGCTCGCTTTCCATCACGCTGATTGGCCCCATCGCCTGGCTACCCATGCCCTGTTTGATCATCGGGAACAGGATCTGTTCTTCTTTCATCATGTGGCTGGACAGCTCTTCATGCAGCATGGTCAGGTTTTTCGCCAGACCGCGCGGTACGTTCGGTTTGTCTGCGTGAACGCGTTCAACTTTAGTGGCCTGCAGGATCAGCTCCGGCAGCTGTTCGCGGTGTCTGTCGTGATAACGCACGATGATATGGTCGATGATTTCAGCCAGAGCCACGGTACGCCAGTCTTTCTCCAGCGGCTGTTCAGCCAGCTGCGCGAGCTGCGCCTCAATAACGTCTAAATCCAGCTCTTTACGCGCGGCAGCGCGTGCCAGCGTTTGCTTACCGCCGCAGCAGTAATCCATATCGTATTTACGAAACAGGGCCGAAGCGCGAGGAATAGAGAGCGCCAGTTCACCTAAAGGTTGATCGCGATAAGACATTGCCGTTACCTCATTCTCAATAATATAAGGTGCATTTTAAATGCAACTTATGGCGAAGGATATAACCCTTTCGGGGTGGGGTGTTTTGTGATGGGCGTCACGAAAATTTCTTATCTCGTTAAGATGCTGAATCTTATTGGAAAGGAGAAGTACGGCGAAAAAAGCCGCACGACAGGATTAAATAAGCGCACGCCGCTGCCGATAGTTAGACCTCAGACAATACCTGCATAATAAAAGGCTACAGATGTTCAAACGAATCAAAGTGATAACCTTACTTATCACCGTGTTACTCGCGCTGGGCGCAATGCAGCTCATCTCCGCGGGCGTCTTTATTGGCGCACTCAATAACGATAAGCAGAACTTTAACGTGTCTCAACTTTCCAGCCAGAACGTGGCCGAGTTTACCGATGCGTGGATTAGCCTGAACCAGGCTCGCGTCACGCTCAACCGGGGCATGCTGCGTTTACAGGGAACGATGGCCAGCGAGATTAACGGCGGTCAATTAAAGGAGCTGGTGAACACGGCAAATCGCCTGTTGGCCGAATCGAAAGAGCATTACGATAAATACTACGCTCTGCCGGAAACGCCGGGGCTGGATGAGCATCTGGCCGATCGACTGGAAGAGCAGTACGGCATCTATTCTGCGACGCTGGCAAAAATGAACGCGCTGCTGGCTGAAGGAAAGCTGGAAGAGATGTTCAAGCAGAATGCCGAGCAAAAGCAAACGGCCATGCAGGAAGTTTATCGGCAATGGCGTAGCGCGCAAACGGCGCTGGCCACTGCCGGAGTGCAGGACAATGAGAGTGATTACCAGAAGATAATCTGGCTGCTGTCCGCGGTGATGCTGATTGTCGTCACCGTGATTATCGCCAGTTGGCTGGCGATGCAGCGAGTGCTGCTCAAGCCGCTCCACGAGGTGATGGGACATATTCGCCACATTGCCGCAGGCGATTTGACGCACCCCATCAGCGCCGACGGCAGTAATGAAATGGCGCTGCTGGCAAGTAACGTCCGTGACATGCAGCAGGCGCTGGCGAATACGGTCAGCGTGGTGCGTGACGGGGCCGATACCATCTATACCGGTGCGGGTGAAATCGCCGCAGGCAGTAACGATCTCTCTTCACGTACCGAGCAGCAGGCCGCCTCTCTGGAAGAGACCGCAGCCAGCATGGAACAACTTACCGCAACCGTGAGGCAGAACGCAGATAACGCGCGTCAGGCGACCAGCCTGGCAAAAAATGCTTCACAGACGGCGCAAAAAGGCGGAACCGTGGTTGATGGTGTGGTGCGTACGATGGATGAAATCGCCACCAGTTCCAGCAAAATCGCGCAAATTACCAATGTTATCGACGGCATTGCCTTCCAGACCAATATTCTGGCACTGAACGCGGCGGTGGAAGCGGCGCGTGCGGGCGAGCAGGGGCGCGGATTTGCCGTGGTCGCAGGCGAGGTTCGGACGCTGGCGCAGCGTAGCGCTCAGGCGGCGAAGGAGATCAAAGCGCTGATAGATGACTCGGGGAATCGGGTCAATGCCGGTACGGCGCTGGTGCATGAAGCGGGTGAAACGATGGCGGAAATAGTTAGCGCCGTGACCCGCGTGACCGACATCATGGGGGAGATTGCCTCAGCTTCTGATGAACAAAGTCGGGGTATCGATCAGGTAGGCCAGGCGGTTGCCGAAATGGATCGCGTCACGCAGCAAAACGCCTCGCTGGTAGAAGAATCCGCTTCCGCCGCTGCTGCGCTTGAAGAGCAGGCCGCGCGGTTGAACCAGACGGTAGCGGTGTTTAAAGTGTCGCGCCGGATGGCGGCGTAAACGCCTTATCCGGCCTACATGAGATCGTACAGTCCTTGTAGGCCGGATAAGCAGTGCCATCCGGCACATTATGATTGTGAAACCACCACGACGCTCGGTTTCTGCGGCTTGGCTCTGACTGCTATCACCACCCCAACCATCAGTAGCGCAATACCGCTAACCGTCAGCAGAGGTGGAAATTCCTGACGCAGAATAAAGGTGTACAACAAACCGGCCAGCGTTTCGAAGACAATCAGCGGGCCGAGGATCACCGTCGGTAATTTTTGGCTGGCGACGTTCCAGCACAGTGCGCCAACCCACGAACACAATACCGCAATGGCTATCATCAGACCGATAAACACGCCCGGACGCGGACCGAAGGGCAGAGCGAAGTCCGGTGTTTGCCCGTTCAGCCACAGGCAGGCGGCAATGTAACCGAGCAGAGAAACGGGCAACGTTACCAGAGCCTGGGCCGTCGCCCACATCATCGGGTGCTTATCCGGATTCTCGCGCAGCCAGCGGGCATTACGCAGCGCATACCATGCCCAACACACCACCGAGACAAGCGCCAGCGCGATGCCGGAACCATAACGCCAGCCACTAAAGTCTGGTAACCCCTGATTCAGCTCCGAGATATTCACGCACAGCAGTCCTATACCAATCAATACCAGCGCAGGCGACAGACGCCACCATGATAATTTGCCGTCACGCTGGCTGTAGAGTAGGTTAGCGAAGACCGGGATCACCACCGGCAATGTACCAATAATCATCGTGGAGACCGGTGCGCCGGTGCGCTGGATGGCGCTTGCCAGGCAAACGTAATAAATCAGATTCCCCATCATTGTTAGCGTCAGCGCAGTTACCCAGTCTTTCCGCACGAGTTGACGCAGGCGCGCACGTCCCAGCCAGGCAATCGGCAATGCGATCAGCCCCAGCGCCAGATAACGCCCCATCGACTGCAATACCGCCGGGTATTCCGGTACGATCAGCGGTCCAACAAAAATTAATCCCCACATCAGCCCGGCCAACAGGGCATACAACACACCGCTAATCATTTTGGACATCCACATCGTTTAACAATACGTCGAGTGTAGGCAGGAAAAATGCTGCCGTATTGTATGAGATTGCTGATCAACGCCGGACGACTTGTTTCTGATAACGCACCGGCGTAATGCCGTAGCGATGGGTAAACGCGCGGGTGAGATGCGACTGGTCGGTGAGGCCGGTTGCGGCGGCGACCTCTGCGGCGGGCATACCGTAAGTGAGAAAACCTTTGGCTCGCCACAACCGGATCGCCATCAGCATCTGGTGCGGCGTGACGTGGAAATGAGACTTAAACTGGCGCTGAAAATGCCAGGGACTCAGCGATGCAACCCGCGCCAGCTCGTCGAGCGTGACCGGATGCATATAATTATCATGCAGATACTCGCGTACCCGTTCAAAGCGATGCGCCCCCTCCGGCAATACCGGCGCATGGCGGGCCAGCGGCTGGAACGTGTCGATCAGATCGAGTAGAAGGCCTTTTTGCGCCAGCGGATCTTCAGTGTTCCACAGGCCGTGGATCAGCGAGCAGATCTGGCGCGAGCGCAGCGGATCGTGACGCGTTACGTCATGAAACCACCAGTGGCGGATCCCGGTGACCTCTTCCAGAAGGTCGGGTTCAAGATAAATCATCCGATAGCGCCAGCCGTCGGCGGTTTCGGCTTCGCCGGTATGCAGCTCATCGGGATTCATGGTGACGACAGAATGGGCGGGAGCCACGTACTGCGTGCCGCGATAGCGAAAACGTTCGGCTCCGGCTTCTATCGCGCCAATGCCAAACGCTTCATGGGTATGTGGTTCAAAGGCGTAACGTGAGATGTGCGCATGATACAACTCAACGCCCGGCACCTGCGCCAGATGGCGAAAGCGGGCGCTGTCTTTCTCATCAATAAACTGCTCAGGTACACCTTGCACGTTTTCTCTCCCCACGCATCATCCTGTCATTATCAGAGAGGATGCGCGGGGATGCCACCACAATTAACTAATTTTTAACACTTACACGATGCCTTTGACGCTGTCAGCCAACGAGGTGGTCGGGCGACCAATCAGTTTGCTCAGCGTATGGCTGTCGTCGAACAGACCACCTTTGGAGGCGCCAGTGTCTGAGTCAGCCAGCATGTCCGCCAGCCCTGCAGGCAGGCCCACACTTTTTAGCGCGGCGGCAAAATCTGCTTCGCTCAGGTTCTGATACACCACTTTTTTACCACTCTGTTTTGCCAGCTCGGCAGCCAACTGGCTCAGGGTCCAGCCTGCGTCGCCCGCCAGTTCATAAGTTTTACCGGCGTGACCGTCTTCACTGATGACGCGCGCGGCGGCAGCGGCATAGTCGGCGCGGGTCGCTGAGGCAATTTTGCCTTCACCTGCAGCCCCGATAAACACGCCGTGTTCCAGTGCAGCCGGTGCGCTGGCGAGATAGTTTTCGGTGTACCAGCCGTTACGCAGCAGCGCGTAGCCGATACCGGATTCAGCCAGCATCTTCTCGGTTGCCACATGCTCATCAGCCAGCCCCAGCGGGGAGGTGTCGGCGTGCAGCAGGCTGGTGTAGGCGATGAATTTCACGTGCGCGGCTTTCGCTGCGTTGATCACGTTACGATGCTGCGGGGCGCGTTGTCCCACTTCGCTGGAGGAGATTAGCAGTAGCTTGTCGATGCCCTGTAAGGCAGCCGTCAAGGCGGCTTCATCGCTGTAATCCGCCTGACGAACGGTAATGCCCTGCTGGCTAAGCGCCGTCGCTTTAGCGGGATTACGCACAATTGCCGCAATCTGGCTGGCAGGAACGGTTTTCAGCAGAGATTCAATAACGTGTTGGCCCAGTTGGCCGGTGGCGCCGGTAATTGCGATCATGGAGTGACTCCTTGGTATTGTGTTTAATCACGCTAACACCTAAACTCACTTTTAGTAAGTACGCACAAAAAGGTTAGTATGAAAATGACAGCATCGACACTCTCCCAGCAGTTACGCGATGGCAACTTGTTTGCCGAACAGTGTCCCTCCCGTGAGGTGTTAAAACACGTCACCAGCCGCTGGGGCGTGTTGATTCTGGTGGCGCTGCGCGACGGTACGCACCGTTTCAGCGATTTGCGCCGTAAGATGGGCGGGGTCAGTGAAAAGATGCTGGCGCAATCCCTGCAAGCGTTAGAGCATGACGGGTTTATAAATCGGGTGTCGTATCCGGTGGTGCCGCCGCACGTGGAGTATAGCCTGACGCCGTTGGGTGAGCAGGTGAGCGATAAAGTCGCCGCGCTGGCAGACTGGATAGAACTGAATTTGCCGCAGGTTTTAGCGCAGCGGGACGAACGGGCTGCGTAGTTTTGTTGGCCGGATAAGACGCTATTGCGCCGCATCCGGCACGAAAATTACTTACTTAAATCCAGCTGATAAATAGCGAAACCGATGTCATCGGTCGCGACTTTCTTCAGCGGATACTGGCCTTTCTCTTTAATAAATGCCGCGGCTTTATCAGACGGTGATGTTTCAAAGCGAATATCCAGTGGTGTATCGCTATGAATTGGCGCCAGACGCCAGTTGTTATCTGCCGCCGGGTGAATTTCACCGGCACGCTTCGTCTCAGCACCAATCCAGGCCGCCAGCACCGAGCGGTTTTCATCCGGAGAAGCAAACGCGATGTGGCTGTCTCCGGTTCCGGCAAACTTACCGCCGTAGGCGCGGTAGTTGTTGGTCGCGACGAGGAAGGAAGCGTTAGGATCGACCGGCTTACCGTTAAAGGTCAGATTTTTAATACGTTCCGCTTTCGGGTTAATGGTCTGACATTCACCGTCGTAGCGGGCGGGTTGTGAAACATCAATCTGATAATTCACGCCGTCAATCACGTCGAAGTTATAGGTACGGAAGCCATCCCAGTTAATCAACGACTGTGGTTTGCTGCTGTGGATATCAATCTGATTGAACTGCCCGGCGGAACATTCCAGCCACTCTTTCACCTCTTTGCCACTGGCTTTCACTACCACCAGGGTGTTGGGATAAAGATACAAATCAGCGGCGTTACGGAAGGTTAACTGGCCTTTTTCGACTTCTACGAAGCTTGCCGGATCGTTCTTGCGTCCACCGACCTTAAACGGCGCGGCGGCGGAAAGTACCGGCAGTTTTGCCAGATCCGGATCGCCCTGAATAAAGTGTTCCACATAGGCTTTCTGCGCGTTGTTCACCACCTGTACGGTCGGGTCATCCTGTACCAGCGCCAGATAGCTGTACATGTTGTCGGCGGATTTACCGATCGGTTTGCTGACAAACTCACGCGTGGCGTCGTGATCGGCTTTCAGGATCTCAACGATTTTTTTGTCTTCTGCTGCCAGTGATTTTTTGGCTGCGGCGTCATAGATCGGGCGCGCCTCGGCTTTAGCCTGAGTGACCTGCCATTTACCGCTGTCGTTATTCAGCACTAAATCCACCACGCCCAGGTGATCGCCCCACATACCCGGCATCACCGCAGGAACCCCATTCAGCGTACCTTTTGTGATATCTGCGCCTTTTATATTGGCAAAGTCTTTACCCGGGAAGACGGCGTGAGCGTGACCAAACATAATGGCATCCACGCCCGGTACTTCGCTGAGGTAATAAACGGAGTTTTCCGCCATCGTTTGATATGGGTCGGCAGAAAGCCCGGAGTGAGCAACCACCACCACGACATCGGCGCCTTTTTCTCTCATTTCCGGAACGTATTTGCGTGCAGTTTCCGTAATGTCGTTCACCGTGACTTTGCCGCTGAGGTTGGCTTTATCCCAGGTCATAATCTGCGGTGGCACAAAGCCGATATAGCCAATCTTCAGCGTTTGCTTGTTCCCTTCCTTGTCGACCACCTCAGTGTCTTTGATCAAGTAAGGCGTAAATAGCGGCTTCTTGGTCTTCACGTCGATGATATTGGCGTTAACGTAAGGGAACTTCGCTCCGGCCAGCGCGTTGTGCAGATACTCCAGACCGTAGTTGAATTCATGGTTGCCGAGGTTACCCACCGTGTAATCCAGGGTATTCAGCGCCTTATATACCGGGTGAGTTTCGCCCGCTTTCAGCCCCTTGGCCGCCATGTAATCTCCGAGCGGGCTGCCCTGAATCAGATCGCCATTATCAACCAGCACGCTGTTTTTGACTTCACCACGCGCAGCGTTGATCAGACTTGCCGTACGTACCAGACCGAATTTTTCAGTCGGTGTATCTTTGTAATAATCGAAATCCATCATATTGCTATGCAAATCAGTGGTTTCCATTATACGCAGATCGACGGTCGCGGCATTGACGCTGGCTGCAATCAGCGTTGCCAGAAGCGTTGCACTAAACTTAATCATCAGGGGGCATCCTTTTAAGATCTAAGCCACAAAAGAAAATGTATATAAATCTTCTTGCTTACAGAACTGTGAATCATGACATGAATATAGCGTTTAAAACCGCAGACGCTATCACAGTTGGCGGATCCCCTGACGATCGGGTATAAGTAAAACAACGAGTTAACACCACTGACAGAAACGAGGTGGAGAATGCTAGAACATGTATGCCAGCTTGCACGGAACGCGGGCGATGCCATTATGCAGGTCTACGATGGAATCAAACCGATGGAGATTACCAGCAAGCAGGATGATTCTCCGGTCACGGCGGCAGATATCGCCGCACATACGGTGATCCTCGAAGGATTACTGGCGCTGACGCCGGATATTCCGGTTCTGTCTGAAGAGGCGCCTCCTGGCTGGGATGTTCGCCAGCATTGGCAGCGCTACTGGCTGGTGGACCCGCTGGACGGGACCAAAGAGTTCATTAAGCGTAACGGTGAATTTACCGTCAATATTGCGCTGATCGAGAAAGGAAAGCCGGTTCTGGGCGTGGTTTACGCGCCGGTAATGAAAGTGATGTACAGCGCAGCAGAAGGTAAAGCGTGGAAAGAAGAGTGCGGCGTACGCAAACAAATTCAGGTTCGTGACGCGCGTCCGCCGCTGGTGGTCATTAGCCGCTCGCATGCCGACAATGAGTTAAAAGAATATCTGCAACAGTTGGGTGAGCACCAGACCACGTCGATTGGCTCATCGCTGAAGTTCTGCCTGGTGGCGGAAGGGCACGCACAGCTGTATCCGCGTTTTGGGCCAACCAACGTGTGGGACACCGCCGCTGGCCATGCCGTTGCAGCCGCAGCCGGAGCGCACGTTCACGACTGGCAGGGGAAACCTCTGGATTACACCCCACGTGAATCGTTCCTCAACCCCGGCTTCCGCGTCTCTATTTACTGAGTAATTTGTGCAGCAGGGCAATTACCTGCTGCACCTCTTCCTGCGTTAATGCGCCATCTTTTGCCCACTGCACGCGTCCGTCCTTGTCGAGTACGGCGATAGCGGAGCTCTCTTCATCCAGTTGCCAGGCTTTACGCGCAATGCCATTGCTGTCGACAATGAATTGCGACCACGGGTAGAGCTTCTTATTGCTCTCCAGACTGCTGCGCACAAACATACCGGAGCCGGGAATGGCGTCATCCGTGTTGACGATAGTGGTGGTCTGGTATTTGTCGTGCGGCAGGTTGGCGGCTTTGATCGCCTCGATCAGCGTCGCATTTTTCTCTTTGGCGGAGGTGCGTCCGGCAATGTGTTGCACAATTCGCACTTTGCCTGGCAACTGCGCGCTATTCCAGCTTTTGTAGCTAAACTTATCGTTATCGAGAATCAGTTCGCCGCGATCGGCGATCCCCACCGGCGGTACGCGCTGGTCAGTCTCAAACTTATGTGCGGAGGCAATCATCGGCAGTAGCAGGCACGACAGCGCCAGCAGATTTCGTAAGGTCATAGGTTTTCCTTCTTTCTTTTATTTTGCAGGTGATCCGACCACTTGGGTCTGGAATTTAATCATATGTGCGAATGATGCTTTTTCCCGCAAGCGCGATGCCAGTTTGCGGACGGGCGCACAAATCCTGCGAAAAATGAAGGCTTATACTGAAGACAGCGAAGCGTTGAAAAGATAATTCTGAATAATTGTAACTTGAAGGTAAATAAACTTATACACGCTGGAAACATCAACGAGATAGTCTATAGTCATAGGGCATTAAAATTTGCGCCTGAGGATTGTCGGACCGATTGTGGTACCGCAAAGGCGTAATGCTCAGCAGGAGACAACAATGAAAATTTTCCAACGATACAACCCGCTGCAGGTGGCGAAGTACGTGAAGATCCTGTTTCGTGGACGGTTATATATCAAGGATGTAGGCGCTTTTGAATTTGATAAGGGTAAGATTCTTATCCCAAAAGTGAAGGACAAACTGCATTTTTCCGTGATGTCCGAAGTTAACCGTCAGGTCTTGCGTCTGCAAACTGAGATGGCTTGATCAAAGTGCTATGCAGTAGTTAAAAAAACGGCTCCTGATGGGAGCCGTTGATGTTTCTGTAAGGCGTTAAGACGCCTTTGCCTCTTCTTTTGCATCTGGCAGTTTTGGTACCAGAACGGTAGGTTTACTGTCCAGACGCGTCACCAGCAGCTGATCGATCTTGTAGTTATCGATATCCACCACTTCAAATTTGTAACCTGAATACTTCACCGAGTCGGTGCGTTTCGGGATTTTACGCAGCATGAACATCATAAAGCCGCCGATGGTTTCATAGTTGCCGGACTGCGGGAACTCGTCGATATCCAGCACGCGCATTACGTCATCAATCGGTGTACCGCCGTCGACTAACCATGAGTTTTCATCACGTGCCACAATCTGCTCTTCCAGACCCTGACCTACCAGATCGCCCATCAGCGTCGTCATAACGTCGTTGAGCGTGATAATCCCCACCACCAGCGCGTACTCGTTCATGATGACGGCAAAGTCTTCGCCTGCGGTTTTGAAGCTTTCCAGCGCTTCAGAGAGCGTCAGCGTGTCCGGGACGATCAGCGTATTGCGGATCTGTACGCCGCTGTTCAGCGCCATGCTTTGGTTTGCCAGTACGCGGTTGAGGAGATCCTTTGAATCAACATAACCAATGATGTGGTCGATATCTTCGTTACACACCAGGAATTTGGAGTGCGGATGTTCCGCCACCTTGTTCTTCAGGCTTTGCTCATCTTCATGGAGATCGAACCAGATAATATTCTCGCGCGAGGTCATTGAAGACGGGACGGTACGGGATTCCAGTTCGAACACATTTTCAATCAGCTCATGCTCCTGCTTGCGCAGAACACCCGCCAGCGCACCCGCTTCGACCACGGCGTAAATGTCGTCCGAGGTGATGTCGTCTTTACGCACCATTGGGATCTTAAACAGACGGAAAATGTTGTTTGCCAGACCGTTAAAGAACCACACCAGCGGGCGGAAGACCAGCAGGCAGAAGCGCATCGGGTTGATGATACGCAAAGCCACAGCTTCTGGCGCAATCATACCGATGCGTTTCGGGGTTAAATCCGCGAACAGGATGAACAGGCCAGTAACCAGCGAGAACGACAGAATAAAGCTTAACTGTTCGGACAGCTCTGGAGTGAAGTACTTCGAGAAAAGGCTGTAAAACGCCGGGGAGAATGCTGCATCACCGACGATACCGCCGAGAATGGCGACCGCGTTAAGGCCAATTTGCACGACGGTAAAAAACATGCCGGGGTTTTCCTGCATCTTCAAAACACGTTGTGCGTTTACGTTGCCTTCATCGGCAAGCAGTTTAAGTTTTATTTTGCGTGATGCAGCAAGCGAGATCTCAGATATCGAGAAAAACGCACTCACGGCGATCAGGCAGAGAATGACTAAAATACTGTTTAACATATCTTATCCGACCGTTCGGGTCAGATCCTCGGAAGGGAGAAGTTGATACTCATCGTCTTTCAAGCTGCAGGTGCGTTAGCTGCACTCATTCACCCCAGTCACATAGTTTTCTATGCTCCTGGGGATTCACGAGTTTGCCGCCTGCCTGCAACTCGAAATCCTTAGAGTATAAATCCAATGGAATATTCATTGAAAACCGGCTCGTGGAAGTGAGCCGGTAAATTCAGAAGCTAGTATAGCGTAAGGCACTGTAAAGTCGCCAGAGGGGGAAATTATCCTTGTGGCGGCAGGCAAACACCAATACCACCAATGCCACAATATCCGTAAGGATTTTTGTGCAGATACTGCTGGTGATCGTCCTCGGCATAATAGAACGGGGTTGCCGTAGTGATTTCCGTGGTAATGGTGCGCTCGTCGCCTGCGGCGGTCATTGCTGCCTGAAAACGCTCAAAGCTGGCCTGTGCGGCGGCGCTTTGTTCCGGCGTTAACGGGTAAATGGCGGAGCGATACTGCGTGCCCAGGTCGTTCCCCTGACGCATGCCTTGAGCCGGGTCGTGATTTTCCCAGAACACCTGCAGCAGTTGTTCGTAGCTGATAACATGCGGGTCATAGACGATGCGTACCGCTTCGGCATGCCCGGTATCGCCAGAACACACTTCACGATAGGTTGGGTTTGGGGTGTAGCCGCCGGTGTACCCGGCCGCCGTGCTGTAGACCCCTGGCAATGACCAAAATAAACGCTCAACGCCCCAGAAGCATCCCATGGCGAAATAAGCTATCTCCATACCGTCGGGCACGTTGGTCATCGAATGTTGGTTAACCGCATGCAGCGTTGCCACTGGCATCGGGGTGTTGCGTCCAGGTAGCGCATCTGCTTGAGTAACAAGATGCTTTCTATCAAATAAACTCATGGCCGTTCTCCCGAAATCAGTCATTTGGGTTAAGGTTGTAACGAGACGCGTCTTTGCCCACAATAAACGGCGTGAATACGTCTAGAGTTAAACATAAGAAATATTTGGGTTGTCGTCTGTTTTTCAACTCTTATTGTTGATTTTTTGTTAAGCCGAGGAACGGCATAGTATTTTTTTCCAGGGGTGGGAAAAAAGGATATTCAGGAGAAAATGTGCCACATATCCGTCAGTTATGTTGGGTGGGATTACTGTGCTTAAGTGGCTCCGCCGCCGCCGCGAATGTTCGCTTACAGGTCGAAGGATTATCAGGACCGCTGGAGAAAAACGTCCGTGCGCAGCTGTCCACGATTCAAAGTGATGAAGTCACTCCAGACCGACGCTTTCGTGCGCGCGTTGATGATGCCATCCGCGAAGGGCTAAAAGCGCTGGGCTACTTTGAGCCGACCATTGATTTTGAACTGCGTCCACCGCCGGCAAAAGGCCGCCAGGTGCTGATTGCCAAAGTGACCCCCGGCGAGCCGGTGCTGATTGGTGGCACTGAGGTGATTTTGCGCGGTGGCGCGCGTACGGATAAAGATTATCTGGATCTGCTGAAAACGCGCCCGGCAATCGGCACCGTGCTGAATCAGGGGGACTATGACAACTTCAAAAAGTCACTCACCAGCGTGGCGCTGCGTAAAGGTTATTTCGACAGTGAATTTAATAAAAGCCAGCTCGGGATAGCGCTTGAGCGTCGCCAGGCGTTCTGGGATATCGATTACAACAGCGGCGAACGCTATCGCTTTGGGCATGTCACCTTTGAAGGCTCGCAAATTCGCGATGAGTATCTGCAAAATCTGGTGCCCTTTAAAGAAGGTGAAGAGTACGAGTCGAAAGATCTGGGCGAACTGAACCGTCGTCTGTCGGCGACCGGATGGTTTAATTCCGTGGTCGTCGCACCGGAGTTTGATAAAGCCCGCAAAACCAAGGTGCTACCCCTGAAAGGCGTGGTCTCACCGCGAACCGAAAACACCATCGAAACCGGGGTCGGTTATTCAACTGACGTCGGGCCACGGGTGAAGACCTCGTGGAAAAAGCCGTGGATGAACTCCTACGGGCACAGCCTGACGACCAGCGCCAGTATCTCGGCGCCAGAGCAGGTGCTTGATTTCAGCTATAAAATGCCGCTGTTAAAGAACCCGCTGGAGCAGTATTACCTGGTACAGGGCGGCTTTAAGCGTACCGATTTAAACGACACCGAGCAGGATTCCACAACGCTTGCGGTTTCCCGTTACTGGGACCTCTCCAGCGGCTGGCAGCGCGCGATTAACCTGCGCTGGAGCCTCGACCACTTTACCCAGGGTAATGTCACCAACACCACTATGCTGCTCTATCCGGGCGTGATGATCAGCCGGACGCGTTCACGCGGCGGCCTGATGCCTGTCTGGGGCGATTCCCAGCGCTACTCTATTGATTACTCGAACACGGCCTGGGGTTCAGATGTTGATTTCTCCGTTTTCCAGGCGCAAAACGTCTGGATCCGCACGCTGTACGACAGGCATCGCTTTGTGATGCGCGGTAATCTCGGCTGGATTGAAACCGGAGACTTCGACAAAGTGCCGCCGGACCTGCGTTTCTTTGCCGGGGGCGATCGCAGTATTCGCGGCTACAAATACAAATCTATTTCGCCGGAAGGCAGCGACGGCAAGCTGAAAGGGGCCTCCAAGCTGGCAACTGGCTCGCTGGAATACCAGTACAACGTGACCGGTAAATGGTGGGGAGCGATGTTTGTCGATAGCGGCGAAGCGGTCAGCGACATTCGCCGAAGCGATTTCAAAACCGGTGCCGGGGTCGGCGTACGCTGGCAATCGCCGGTTGGACCTATCAAGCTCGACTTTGCCGTCCCGGTCGGCGACAAAGATGAACATGGTTTACAGTTTTACATCGGTCTGGGGCCTGAATTATGAGTTTATGGAAGAAGATAAGCCTCGGCGTGCTGGTTTTTATCCTGCTGTTGTTAGGCACGGTGGCGTTCCTCGTCGGTACCACCTCGGGCCTGCATCTGATCTTCAAAGCCGCTAATCGTTGGGTTCCGGGTCTGGAAATTGGTCAGGTCACCGGCGGCTGGCGGGATCTATCACTGAAAAATATTCGCTACGACCAGCCTGGCGTGGCGGTGAATGCTGGTGAAGTGCATTTGGCCGTGGGGCTTAACTGTCTGTGGGACAGCAGCCTGTGCGTCAACGATCTGGCGCTGAAAAACATCAACGTGGCGATCGACAGCAAAAAGATGCCGCCATCCGCGCCGGTTGAGGAAGAAGAGAGCGGTCCGCTTAATCTTTCCACGCCTTACCCCATCACGCTTTCGCGCGTGGCGCTGAACAACATCAATATCAAAATCGATGACACCACGGTTTCAGTGCTGGATTTTACTTCCGGCCTGAACTGGCAGGAAAAAACGCTGACGCTGAAGCCAACGTCATTACAGGGGCTGCTGATTGCTCTGCCTAAAGTGGCGGAAGTGGCACAGGAAGAGGTTGTCGAACCGAAGATTCAAAACCCGCAGCCGGATGAAAAGCCGCTCGGGGAAACGCTAAAAGATCTGTTCTCAAAACCGGTGCTGCCGGAAATGACCGATGTCCATCTGCCGCTCAATCTCAATATTGAAGAGTTTCGCGGCGAGCAGCTGCGTGTGACCGGGGATACGGATTTAACAGTACATAGTATGCTGCTGAAAGTGAGCAGCATTGACGGCAACATGAAGCTCGACGCGCTGGATATCGACTCGAATCAGGGAACGGTAAAAGCCAGCGGCACGGCGCAACTGACCGACACGTGGCCGGTTGATATTACGTTAAACAGCACGCTAAACATCGACCCGTTAAAAGGCGAAAAGGTGAAGCTGAAGGTCGGCGGTGCGCTGCGCGAACAGCTGGAAGTCGGCGTCAATCTGTCTGGTCCGGTGGATATGGACCTGCGTGCACAGACGCGCCTGGCAGAAGCCGGATTGCCGCTCAACATTGAGGTGGTGAGTAAGCAGGTTTACTGGCCGTTTACCGGTGAGAAACAGTTCCAGGCCGATGACATCAAGCTCAAACTGACCGGCAAGATGACCGACTATACGCTGTCGATGCGTACCGCCGTGAAAGGTCAGGATATTCCTCCGGCTACTATCACGCTGGACGCCAAAGGCAACGAGCAGCAGATTAATCTCGACAAACTCAGCGTTGCGGCGCTGGAAGGGAAAACCGAGCTGAAAGCACTGGTGGACTGGCAGCAGGCGATCAGCTGGCGCGGGGAGCTAACGCTGGATGGTATCAATACTGCGAAAGCGATCCCGGACTGGCCGTCAAAACTGAATGGCCTGGTGAAAACGCGCGGCAGTCTGTACGGCGGAAGCTGGCAGATGGAGGTTCCGGAGCTGAAGCTGACCGGCAACGTGAAGCAGAACAAGGTCAATGTGAACGGTTCGCTGAAGGGGAACAGCTACCTGCAGTGGACGATTCCGGGCCTGCATCTGGAGCTGGGACGCAACAGTGCGGACGTAAAAGGCGAACTGGGGGTTAAAGACCTCAACCTCGACGCGACGATTGATGCCCCAAGCCTGGATAACGCGCTGCCGGGGCTGGGCGGTACGGCGAAAGGGCTGGTAAAAGTTCGCGGTACGGTTGAAGCACCACAGCTGCTGGCGGATATTACCGCCCGTGGTCTGCGCTGGCAGGAACTTTCCGTTGCTCAGGTGCGCGTCGAAGGTGATGTGAAATCGGCCGAGCAAATCGCCGGTAATCTCAACGTTCGTGTAGAGCGAATTGTACAACCTGACGTGAATATTGGTCTGGTGACGCTCAACGCCAAAGGCAGTGAAAAGCAGCATGAACTGCGGTTACGTATTCAGGGTGAGCCGGTTTCAGGGCAACTGGATCTTGCCGGGAGCTTTGATCGCAAAGAACAGCGCTGGAAAGGGGAGTTAAGCAATACCCGCTTCCAGACGCCGGTCGGTCCGTGGTCGCTCAACCGGGCTATCGCGCTGGATTATCGTAATCAGGAACAGAAAATTAGTATCGGGCCGCACTGCTGGAACAACCCGAATGCGGAGCTGTGCGTACCACAAACCATTGATGCCGGTGCAGAAGGTCGCGCGGTGGTGAATCTTAACCGCTTCGACCTGGCGATGCTAAAACCGTTTATGCCGGAGACAACCCAGGCCAGCGGTGTGTTCACTGGCAAAGCTGATGTGAGCTGGGACACCACCAAAGAGGGGCTGCCACAGGGGCAGGTCACCCTGAGCGGACGTAACGTCAAGGTCACGCAAAGCGTGAATGATGCCCCGCTCCCCGTGGCGTTTGAAACGCTGAATCTGACCGCCGACCTGCACAACAACCGTGCCGAGTTGGGCTGGCTGATTCGTCTGACCAACAACGGGCAGTTTGACGGACAGGTACAGGTAACGGACCCGCAAGGGCGTCGTAATCTGGGCGGTAACGTCAATATTCGCAACTTCAATCTGGCGATGGTGAACCCCATCTTCTCGCGCGGTGAAAAAGCGGCAGGGATGATCAACGCCAACCTGCGGCTGGGCGGCGATGTGCAAAGCCCGCAGCTGCTCGGACAGCTGCAACTGAGTGGTCTGGATATTGACGGTAACTTCATGCCGTTTGACATGCAGCCAAGCCAGTTAGCCGTTAACTTCACCGGAACACGCTCAACGCTGGCGGGCGTGGTGCGTACGCAGCAGGGAGAAATTAACCTGAGCGGCGATGCCGACTGGAGTCAGATAGACAACTGGCGGGCGCGTGTTGCGGCTAAAGGCAGCAGGGTACGTATTACCGTACCGCCGATGGTCCGCCTCGACGTATCGCCGGACGTGGTCTTTGAAGCCACCCCGAGCCTGTTTACTCTCGATGGTAACGTGGATGTGCCGTGGGCGCGTATCGTGGTACATGACCTGCCGGAAAGTGCGGTTGG
Source organism: Citrobacter sp. Cpo074 (assembly GCF_030332745.1). Classification (NCBI taxonomy): domain Bacteria; kingdom Pseudomonadati; phylum Pseudomonadota; class Gammaproteobacteria; order Enterobacterales; family Enterobacteriaceae; genus Citrobacter; species Citrobacter sp. Cpo074. The sequence goes on along the minus strand of NZ_JAOWHG010000025.1, from coordinate 163,933 downwards.
GGTTTCCAGCGATATGGTCATGCTTAACAACAATCTGCAGCCGGAGAAACCGCAGACCGCCGGTATTCCGATCAACAGCAACCTGAATATCCACGTCGGTAACAACGTGCGTCTTGACGCCTTTGGTCTGAAAGCGCGTCTGACGGGCGATCTGAAAGTGGTGCAGGATAAGCAAGGTCTGGGACTTAACGGGCAAATTAATATCCCGAGCGGTCGCTTCCACGCCTATGGTCAGGATCTGATTGTGCGTAAGGGCGAGCTGTTGTTCTCCGGTCCGCCGGATCAGCCGTTGCTCAACATCGAAGCGATTCGTAACCCAGATGCCACCGAAGACGACGTGATCGCTGGCGTTCGCGTCACCGGTACCGCCGATGAACCGAAGGCGGAGATCTTCTCCGACCCGGCAATGTCGCAGCAAATGGCGCTTTCCTACCTGCTACGTGGACAAGGGCTGGATAGCGAACAGAGCGATAGCGCAGCGATGACTTCAATGCTTATTGGTCTGGGGGTTGCACAAAGTGGTCAGGTTGTGGGTAAAATCGGGGAGACATTTGGCGTAAGCAATCTGGCACTGGACACGCAAGGGGTGGGCGACTCATCTCAGGTGGTTGTCAGCGGATATGTACTGCCAGGTCTGCAGGTGAAATATGGTGTGGGTATATTTGACTCCTTAGCGACACTCACGCTACGTTATCGTCTGATGCCTAAGCTATATCTGGAAGCAGTGTCTGGCGTAGATCAGGCACTTGATTTGCTCTATCAGTTCGAGTTTTAGCAATGCGAATATTTGTCTACGGCAGTTTACGAACCAAACAAGGCAACAGCCACTGGATGACCAATGCCCTGTTGCTGGGAAATTTCAGTATCGATAACTACCAGTTGTACAGCCTGGGCCACTATCCAGGCGCGGTTCCGGGAAATGGAACAGTACACGGGGAAGTTTATCGTATTGATAACGCCACGCTGGCAGAGCTTGACGCTCTGCGTACCCGCGGCGGTGAATACGCACGCCAGTTAATTCAAACGCCGTACGGAAGTGCATGGATGTACGTGTACCAACGTCCGGTTGATGGCTTAACGCTGATTGAAAGCGGTAACTGGTTAGACAGAGACCAGTACTGATATATCGTCTACCAAAATAAACAACGCCGCCTTCGGGTGGCGTTGTTTATTAAAGGCTTAAAACTCCACGCGCGCGCCGAGGTTATAGCGGCGTCCTTCCACCTGCGCGGATTCATTCCATGCAGTCGTCAGTTTCGGATCTTCATCCAGCACGTTGTAGATCCCTGCCATCAGCTGCGTGTGCTTATTGAGCTTATAACGTACGCCTACGTCGACCATCGTGTAGTCATCGTACTTATAGTTATTGCCGCTGTTGCGGTTACTGCTGCGGTAATTCACCGTACTCCATACGTCCAGACTCTGCGTTGCCGCCCAGTTCAGCGACAAGTTCGCCATATGGCGCGGATAATCGTTGAGCGCGTAGCCTTTGTTTACGCCGCTTTTCTGTTCGCTATGGTTCCAGGTGTAGTTAGCGTTGGCTTTTACATCGGCGCTAATCTGCCAGTCGGCATTCAGTTCTATGCCGTACACGTCCGCTTTGCTGACGTTGAAGTATTTACTGACGGAGTCCGCCTTGTAGCCATTCACGGAGCACTGATTCGTCGATGTAGTTTCGCAAATGGTTTGTTCAGCAATTTTGTCTTTGAACTGCGTATAGAAGACGGTGCTATCCAGTGACAGCACATTCCCTGTCCAGTAGAGGCCCAGCTCAGAGTTAACGCTTTGTTCTGGTTTCAGATCGTCGTTACCGACGGTCAGGAAGGGATAAGGTACGGTCGAGCCGTATGGGGTGACAAAGTCGCTGGATGTCGCACGCAGCTCAGGTTTTTTATAACCTGCGGAAACGCCGCCCTTCAGCGCCCAGTCATTGCTGAAGGCCCAGTTACCGTACATTTTCGGCGTAATATGTGTGCCAAAGTTATCATCCTGGTCCATACGCGCTGATGTGGTCAGGATGAAGTCGTCAATGCTCCAGCCGTCTTCAGCAAACAATGCCCAACCGTTACGGCTGATTTTTGTCACTGGCTCAGATCCGGGCAGCGTTTTGTTGGCCACATCAAAGCGGTCATTCAGCTCTTCGCGGGTGAAATTCGCCCCAACGGTCAGTTTATGGTTGTCGAGCGTGAAGGTGGTTTGCGAATTAGCGACGTAGTTCTCCATCTGCACATACTGCGGCGACTGGCCGTCATAAACGTACTTCGAACGGCCTTTTTCATAGTTTATGTAGTTGGTCGTTGCAATGGTGTCGTCGGCATACCAGCCGGTATGCGTTAAGGTGGCGGCGTTACGATCGAACAGCCATGACCACGGCGCGCCGCGCTTCTGGGTACGGTTTTTCTCCTGCTCACCGGTGACCACATTGAGGTCGAACAGGTTATTTTCGCTAGCGGCCAGGCCCAGCGTCATATCAACGGATTTACGGTTGTGTTTACCGAAATAGTTATTGCGATCGTCATCGCGACGGTCAAGCCAGTCGGCCGCTACGCTAAGGCCGAGAACATCGGGCACAATCGGCCCCATGGTAAACAGATTCATCTGGCTGGTATTACCCAAATACTGGTGTTCCTGAAGCCAGGTATTGGCGGCAATTGCCGTCGTCCACTCTTTTGCGCCATACGGTTTTTTGGTAATCACGTTGACCACACCGCCGATGGCATCTGATCCGTACAGCGAGGACATGGGCCCGCGGATAACTTCGATACGCTCAATGGCCTCCATCGGCGGTAAGAAGTTGGCTTCAGTACCGATGTCATGTCCGTAAGGGCGAGATTCACCGGTATTTTGTTTGACGCTGTTGACCATAAACGCGGTATAGGACGGGTCCATGCCGCGAATCATAATGCTGCCAGCGTTCATACCGCTGCTGTTGGTGACCGAGACGCCAGGAAGGTTTTTAATCGCTTCACCAATGCTACGGTCCGGCTGAATATCCAGCGTTTTACGATCGATAACGGAAATGGTGGCCGGCGCTTCGCGCTTTTGCTGCGAGAACCCGGATGCGGTGATCACCATTTCATCTTCGCTATTGCGTGAGGTTTCGGTGAGTTCTTCTGCCTGAGTGGGGAAAATAACACCGCCTGAGAATGCAACGATCCCTGTCAGCGTAATAAGTTGACGCGTTTTCATAATATAGACACCTGAAAAGTAAAAAATAAAAGCATCACCTTGCAGCCCAGAAAAGCTGCAAGGTGTCAGAAGCGTTTTTAATTATTAATATTTGGAGAGGTCGATTTTCAGCACATAGTCGGGCTTCACACCGGTCATTTTTTCCGGCTGTTTGACGCTGACATACAGGGTGTTGGCATCAGACGAGAGCGCCAGGCTGTTAGGTAACGCATTGGTTTCAATGCTTTGTTTTACCTGATAAGTCTTGCTGTCCACAATGCTGATGCGCTTTGCATTACGGTGGGTGATATACACTTCCTGGCGCTTTTCGTTATATATCACTGCCAGCGAGTTGATAACCTTAATGGGCGCAATAACCTTACCGGTATTAATATCAACAACCAGTACATCCGCTAAATCAGGATCGGTCAGGAATGCGCGATTATTTTTTGCATCCAAAGCAATATTCAGGAAAAAATGTTTTTTGCCTGGCTCAATACTAAAGCGGTTAATAATTTGATGGTTAGTGGTATCCAGCGTAATAAGTTCGTTGCGGCCATTTACGACATACAGGCGGTTCTTATTGGCATCTACGGCCATGCCGGTCGGATACTGGCCCATGTTTTCAAGGGTGGCGATTTTCTCGCGCTTTTGCGTATCCACCACCCAGACAATGCCCTTTTCAGCCACGCCGGAAACGTACAGGCGGTGATGCTGTTTATCGAGCACCATTTCGCGGGTATGGACAATTTCTTTCGAGTTTTTGGCTTCGCTCAGTTGCAGTATTGCCAGCTCTTTACCGCTGCGGGTATCAATGAGCGTGACCGAACCCTCCAGCGTGTTGCCGACATAGAGCACCTGGTTTCCTGCATCCAGGGCAGTGGCAAAGGCACGACGGCTGGTTTCGATAACTTCAGTCGTGGTGAGCTTCTCCAGATCGAGTTTATAGATAAGCCCGCTGGTTTTATCTTTATCAAACGACGGCGACGAGGCAGCAAAAAGCGCATTCTGCTGGCTATCAACCGCCAGTTCATACACGCCGTTGCCAACGTCGCGGGTCAGAAAATCTTGCTCAGGTAGCGTCTGCGCCACGCTGGACAGGCTGGTAAATAACAGTGCTGTGGCGAGAGCCACGCAGGAATAGCGTTTCAGGGACTTCACATTGTGGAGGTTCATTGACTTTTATTCACATTTATTTACATGCTGAGAATGATAATGAGATCCAATCTCATTCGCAATTGAGATAAATGAAATGTGACTACCCAATCTGGTAGGTCAAAAAGAAAACAGCGAAGGGGAGGGGGAAAAGAAAATAGAAATTAAAAAACCCTTACTAACCAGGGGCTGGCGTTCAGGGCTTTAAGCTAACGCGAACTTACTTCTTCGCGCGCTCGAAGGAAGCAACGATTTCAGCTTTAGCAGCTTCAGCGTTGTCCCAACCGTCAACTTTCACCCATTTGCCCGCTTCGAGATCTTTGTAGTGCTCGAAGAAGTGGGTGATCTGCGCTTTCAGCAGTTCCGGCAGGTCGGTCACATCTTTGATGTGATCGTATTCTTTGCTCAGCTTGGTGTGCGGTACCGCAACCAGTTTCGCATCTTCACCGGATTCGTCGGTCATTTTCAGTACGCCAACCGGACGGCAGCGGATCACTGAACCTGGCTCCAGTGGGTACGGAGTCGGGACCAGAACGTCTACCGGGTCACCGTCCAGAGACAGGGTGTGGTTGATGTAACCGTAGTTGCACGGATAGAACATCGCGGTGGACATGAAGCGGTCAACGAACAGGGCGCCGCTCTCTTTGTCAACTTCGTATTTGATCGGATCTGCGTTGGCAGGGATCTCGATAACAACGTAGATATCTTCCGGCAGGTCTTTACCGGCAGGGACGTTGAGTAAGCTCATGTCTGTTTCCTTTAAATAAGCTATGGCAAACAAGTGGCGGGTATTATAGCCAACTCGCGCGGAATGTCTCCGCTTGTTTTCGCTTTCTCTGCGTGCATTTTCTTCTTTTTACCTCTCTCTCGTGACAGAAAAATCCATATCTTCAGCCACATTTTTCATAGCGAGATGAAAGCGATTACAAAGTTGTGATTAACGTTTTATTTACTTTTTTGAAGTGTGATGTAACGCAATCCGTTACATGCTCAATTGTCTATAGTTTTTTCGCAACGGTTAATTAACCAACAATAATCACCCTACGAGGACGCACTTATGTGGAAGCGCTTACTTTTAGTCACAGCAGTTTCGGCAGCCATGTCGTCTATGGCAATGGCAGCCCCTTTAACCGTAGGATTTTCGCAGGTTGGCTCTGAATCCGGCTGGCGCGCCGCAGAAACCAACGTCGCGAAAAGCGAGGCCGAAAAGCGGGGAATTACGCTGAAAATCGCTGATGGCCAGCAAAAGCAGGAAAACCAGATTAAAGCAGTCCGCTCATTTGTTGCGCAGGGCGTCGACGCCATCTTTATTGCGCCGGTCGTGGCAACGGGTTGGGAGCCGGTTTTAAAAGAAGCTAAAGATGCCGACATTCCGGTCTTTTTGCTCGATCGTTCCATCGATGTAAAAGACAAATCTCTCTATATGACCACCGTCACCGCCGACAACGTGCTGGAAGGTAAATTGATCGGCGACTGGCTGATTAAACAAGTGGACGGCAAGCCGTGTAATGTCGTTGAGCTGCAAGGGACCGTTGGGGCCAGCGTGGCGATCGATCGTAAAAAAGGCTTTGCTGAAGCTATCGCTAATGCGCCAAACATCAAAATTATTCGCTCTCAGTCCGGTGACTTCACCCGCAGTAAAGGGAAAGAAGTGATGGAGAGCTTTATCAAAGCGGAAAACAACGGCAAGAACATCTGTATGGTTTACGCCCACAACGATGACATGGTGATCGGTGCGATTCAGGCGATCAAAGAAGCGGGCCTGAAACCTGGCAAAGATATTCTCACCGGTTCTATCGATGGCGTACCGGATATCTACAAAGCGATGATTGACGGCGAAGCCAACGCCAGCGTCGAGCTGACGCCAAATATGGCTGGCCCGGCATTCGACGCACTGGAGAAATTCAAAAAAGACGGCACGATGCCTGAGAAGCTGACCATTACCAAGTCGATCCTCTATCTGCCGGATACGGCAAAAGAAGAGTTAGAGAAGAAGAAAAACATGGGCTACTAAGCCTTCATGAAAATGCCGGGGGCGCTGCGCTTGCCCGGCCTACATTATGCTCTTTTGTAGGCCGGATAAGCGTAGCGCCATCCGGCGTGATGCAGGGGGAACCATGACCACCGACCAACATCAGGAAATCCTCCGCACCGAAGGATTAAGCAAATTCTTTCCCGGCGTCAAAGCGTTGGATAACGTGGATTTCAGCTTGCGTCGTGGCGAGATTATGGCGCTGCTGGGAGAAAACGGAGCCGGCAAATCGACGCTCATCAAAGCGCTGACCGGCGTTTACCATGCCGATCGCGGCACTATCTGGCTCGAAGGCCAACCGATCACCCCCAAAAACACCGCCCATGCCCAACAACTGGGGATTGGCACCGTGTACCAGGAAGTGAACCTGCTGCCCAATATGTCGGTTGCCGATAACTTATTTATTGGTCGTGAACCGCGGCGCTTTGGCCTGCTTCAGCGCAAGCAGATGGAAAAACGCGCGACGGAGCTGATGGCGTCATACGGTTTTTCCCTCGACGTGCGCGAGCCGCTGAACCGCTTTTCCGTGGCGATGCAACAAATCGTCGCCATCTGTCGGGCGATCGATCTCTCCGCGAAAGTGCTGATCCTTGATGAGCCGACCGCCAGCCTTGATACCCAGGAAGTTGAAATGCTGTTTGGCCTGATGCGGCATCTGCGCGATCGGGGCGTCAGCCTGATCTTCGTCACCCACTTTCTTGATCAGGTTTATCAGGTCAGCGATCGCATTACCGTTCTGCGTAACGGCGGCTTCGTTGGCTGCCGTGAAACCCGAGAACTGCCTCAGATCGAACTGGTCAAAATGATGCTGGGCCGTGAACTGGATACCCATGCGCTACAGCGTGCGGGCCGCACGTTGCTGAGTGATAAACCGGTGGCGGCATTCAGCGGCTTTGGCAAAAAAGGCACCATCGCGCCATTTGATCTACAGGTGCGTCCCGGTGAGATCGTCGGTCTCGCCGGACTACTGGGATCCGGGCGAACGGAAACGGCGGAGGTGATCTTCGGTATTAAACCCGCCGACAGCGGAAGTGCGCTGATCAAAGGCAAACCGCAGACCTTGCGATCGCCACATCAGGCTTCGTGTCTGGGGATCGGCTTCTGTCCGGAGGATCGCAAAACGGATGGCATTATTGCCGCCGCTTCGGTGCGGGAAAACATCATTCTGGCATTGCAGGCGCAGCGCGGCTGGCTGCGGCCTATTCCCCGGAAAGAACAAAACGAGATTGCCGAGCGGTTTATCCGCCAGCTTGGTATTCGTACTCCGAACGCTGAGCAGCCGATCGAATTTCTCTCCGGCGGCAATCAGCAAAAAGTATTGCTCTCGCGTTGGTTACTGACCAAACCGCAGTTCCTGATCCTCGATGAACCCACGCGTGGGATCGACGTTGGCGCGCATGCGGAGATCATCCGCCTGATCGAAACGCTGTGCGCGGATGGTCTGGCGCTGCTGGTCATTTCATCCGAACTGGAAGAGTTAGTGGGCTATGCCGATCGGGTCATTATTATGCGCGATCGCAAACAGGTGGCCGAGATCCCCCTGGCTGAACTGTCCGTACCGGCGATCATGAATGCCATTGCGGCCTAAGGAGACTATGGTGATGCCTCAATCTCTCCCTCAATCCAATCCGTCTAAACGGCGGTTCCGTTGGCCAAAGGGGATGCCACAGCTGGTGGCGTTACTGCTGGTGCTGCTGGTGGATAGCCTGGTCGCCCCGCACTTCTACCAGGTGATTTTGCAGGATGGTCGGCTGTTCGGTAGCCCGATTGATATTCTCAACCGTGCCGCGCCCGTGGCGCTGTTGGCGATTGGTATGACGCTGGTGATTGCAACCGGTGGCATCGACCTTTCCGTGGGGGCCGTCATGGCTATTGCTGGCGCCACTACCGCGGCGATGACGGTGGCCGGGCACAGTCTGCCGGTAGTGCTGCTTGCCGCCTTGGGCTCCGGCATTCTGGCTGGGCTGTGGAATGGGATTCTGGTGGCCATCCTCAAGATCCAACCGTTTGTCGCCACGCTAATCCTGATGGTGGCCGGGCGCGGGGTGGCGCAGCTTATCACTTCCGGGCAGATCGTCACCTTTAACTCGCCCGAACTGTCATGGTTTGGCAGCGGCTCGCTCTTACTATTCCCCACGCCGGTAATTATTGCACTGCTCACGCTGGTGGTGTTCTGGCTGCTGACGCGGAAAACGGCGCTGGGTATGTTTATCGAAGCGGTGGGTATCAACATTCGTGCGGCAAAAAACGCCGGGGTGAACACCCGCATTATCGTGATGCTCACCTATGTGCTGAGCGGCCTGTGCGCGGCTATCGCTGGTATTATCGTCACGGCGGATATCCGCGGGGCAGATGCCAATAACGCCGGTTTATGGCTGGAGCTGGATGCCATCCTGGCGGTGGTTATCGGCGGCGGGTCGCTGATGGGCGGGCGCTTTAACCTGCTGCTGTCGGTGGTAGGCGCCTTGATTATTCAGGGCATGAATACCGGGATTTTGCTGTCGGGCTTCCAGCCGGAACTGAATCAGGTGGTCAAAGCCGTGGTGGTGTTGTGTGTGCTGGTCGTGCAGTCACAACGCTTTATCAGCCTGATAAAAGGAGTGCGTGGTCATGATAAAACGTAATTTACCGCTGATGATCACCCTCGGCGTGTTTGTGCTGGGTTATCTCTACTGTCTGACGCAGTTTCCCGCTTTTGCTTCCACCCGGGTCATTTGCAATATCCTGACCGATAACGCCTTTCTGGGCATTATTGCCGTGGGCATGACCTTCGTGATCCTCTCTGGCGGGATCGACCTTTCCGTTGGCTCGGTGATCGCCTTTACCGGCGTATTTCTGGCGAAGGCCATTGGCTATTGGGGCATTTCTCCGCTGCTGGCGTTCCCTTTGGTTTTGCTGATGGGCTGCGCGTTTGGTGCGTTTATGGGGTTACTGATTGATGCGCTGAAGATCCCGGCATTTATTATCACCCTGGCGGGAATGTTCTTCCTGCGCGGCGTCAGCTATCTGGTCTCTGAAGAATCTATACCGATTAATCATCCGGTTTATGACACGCTCTCAAGCCTGGCATGGAAAATTCCCGGCGGTGGTCGCCTGAGCGCGATGGGATTGCTGATGCTGGCGGTTGTCGTCATCGGCATATTCCTGGCGCACCGTACGCGCTTTGGTAATCAGGTTTACGCGATTGGCGGCAACGCCACCTCTGCCAACCTGATGGGCATCTCAACCCGCAGCACCACCATCCGCATTTATATGCTGTCTACCGGGCTTGCGACGCTTGCCGGCATTGTCTTTTCCATTTACACCCAGGCGGGCTATGCGCTGGCGGGCGTTGGCGTCGAACTGGATGCGATAGCCTCAGTTGTGATTGGCGGAACGCTGCTCAGCGGTGGGGTCGGTACAGTGTTAGGGACGTTGTTTGGCGTCGCTATTCAGGGGCTGATCCAGACCTACATTAATTTTGACGGCACATTAAGTTCCTGGTGGACGAAGATCGCGATTGGCATTTTATTGTTTATTTTTATAGCGTTACAACGCGGTCTGACGGTGCTTTGGGAAAATCGTCAAAGCTCGCCGGTTACCCGAGTGGGTACGGCGGCAACACCAAAGTAACATCCTGATTTTGCACAAAACATTTAAATACCTAAACTTTTTCCGGTTGTAGTCGATAGGTTCTGTACAGGTCTGTTTTAACCCTACAACCGGAAATATAACGATGCCAAAATCCCTTTCAATTCGATCAAGTTTGTTGGTGTTATTGTCTCTGCTGACGTTCCTTCTGCTACTGACCGGTGGCATGGGGCTATATGCGTCTACCCGTGTCATTACCTCGTTGATTTATCACGGTATTATGAGCGCTGCAATGTTGGCTGCTATCGCATTGCTGGCGGTCATTTGGTTTATGCTGCGAAATAAGTTTCTCAAACCGTTGGATAACATGGTTGAGCAACTGGAACGTCTGGCAACGGGGGATTTGTCGCCGGTTACCGCGTTGTCGGCCAGCGCCGAATTCAACCGCCTGAACGCGGCAATGGATGACATGCGCTATGCGCTGGGCGACTCGGTACAGCGCGTACGCGATGCCAGCTCGCAAATTGATATTGGCAGTCGTGAACTGACGGCCGGTAACCAGCACCTGGCGCAACGCACTGAATCGACAGCCACTTCGCTGGAGCAGACCGCCGCCAGCATGGAAGAACTCACGGCGACGGTGAAACAGAATGCGCAGAACGCGGAACAGGCGCACCAACTGGCAAAATCGGTGTCGGATACCGCCGATCGCGGTAGCGAAATGGTATGCTATGTGATCGAGAAAATGCGCGATATTTCCGGAAGTTCCAGCCGAATCGCCGACATCCTCAGCGTGATTGATGGCATTGCTTTCCAGACCAATATTCTGGCGCTCAATGCTTCCGTTGAAGCGGCGCGGGCTGGTGAGCAGGGGCGGGGCTTTGCGGTTGTGGCTGGTGAAGTGCGTAATCTGGCCAGCCGCAGCGCCGAGGCGGCCAAAGAGATCCGTACGCTAATCAGCGATTCGCACACCCATGTGGGGGAAGGCAGTGAACTGGCGCAGCAGGCGGGCGAAACCATGGATGAAATCGCGACCGAGGTTATGCGTATGACCAAACTGATGCGTGAAATTGCCAGTGCGTCCCAGGAACAGAGTCGCGGCATAGAGCAGGTGAATATCGCGGTGATTCAGATGGATGAAACGGCGCAGCAAAACGCGGCGCTGGTACAGCAGTCTTCAGCGGCTACCCGCTCGCTGGAAGAGCAGTCTTCAGCGCTAATCGAAGCAATGGCCGTATTTAAGCTACAGAAAGCGTAAGCAGACGATGGATTTTGTAGGCCGGATGGCAACGCTACGCGTTTATCCGGCCTACGTCCGTGCGATGAATAATAATTACGCGTCCGGGAACTCGCGGATAAAGCGTTCTACATCTTCAACCATATGGTCGTTACCCACGAAGAAGGAACGGCGCTGGTGCAGACTTTCTGGGGTGATATCCAGAATGCGTTCTTTACCATCGCTGGCTTTGCCGCCCGCCTGCTCGGCCAGGAAGGCCATCGGGTTGCATTCATACAGCAGACGCAGTTTCCCTTGCGGGTGGCTGGCGGTGCTTGGGTACAGGTAGATCCCGCCTTTCAGCAGATTGCGATGGAAATCCGCAACCAGAGAGCCAATGTAGCGCGAGGTATACGGGCGCTGGGTTGGCTTATCTTCTTCCTGGCAGAATTTAATGTACTTCTTCACGCCGTTCGGGAATTTGATGTAGTTACCTTCGTTAATGGAGTACGTGCTGCCTTTCGCCGGGAAGCGCATACGTTCCTGGCTGAGGCAGAATACGCCCAGAGAAGGATCGTAAGTGAAGGCATGTACGCCACAGCCGGTGGTATACACCAGCATGGTGGAAGAACCATAAACAACGTAACCTGCAGCAACTTGCTTGTTGCCCGGTTGCAGGAAATCCTCTTCCGTGACCGGTGTGCCGACTGGGGTTACGCGGCGGTAAATAGAGAAAATCGTACCGACAGAGACGTTAACATCGATGTTGGATGAGCCATCCAGCGGATCCATTAGCACAACGTATTTAGCGTGTTCACAGCCTTCAAAGACGACGATTTCATCTTCTTCTTCTGAGGCAATGCCCGCCACAATGTCGCGCGCCTTCAGTGCAGCTTTCAGTTTTTCGTTCGCGAACAGATCGAGTTTTTGCTGAACCTCTCCCTGCACGTTCTCAGCACCGCTGGCACCCAGGATATCGACCAGACCGGCCTTATTGATATCGCGGTGGATGATCTTGGCGCCCAGCTTTATTGCCGACAACAAAGCAGTGAGCTCACCGGTAGCATGAGAAAACTCGTGCTGCTTTTCGACAATAAATTCACCTAACGTTTTCATAACACTTTCCCTGCAATTTATGTGGAGTAAAGCGACCGCAACAATATTAACAAATATTTCCTTTGTTGCGCTTAGGTGAATCGCGCCAGCAAACTGCGGAATATCCTGAAATGCGTTTCTCACTTGCCGGACATGTGCGTAAAATGGCCCCCAGATTAAAAAAGGATAGTGACGTATGCGCATTCATATTTTGGGAATTTGTGGCACTTTCATGGGCGGTCTGGCGATGCTGGCGCGCTCGCTCGGTCATGAAGTAACCGGTTCGGACGCCAATGTGTATCCGCCGATGAGTACCTTACTTGAGAAGCAAGGCATTGATCTGATTCAGGGTTACGATGCCAGCCAGCTCGACCCACAGCCGGACCTGGTGATCATTGGCAATGCCATGACCCGTGGTAATCCGTGCGTGGAAGCGGTGCTGGAAAAGAACATTCCGTACATGTCAGGCCCGCAGTGGCTGCATGACTTTGTCTTGCGCGATCGCTGGGTACTGGCGGTTGCGGGTACGCACGGCAAAACCACTACCGCCGGAATGGCGACCTGGATCCTCGAAGCCTGCGGCTATAAACCTGGCTTTGTGATCGGCGGCGTTCCGGGCAACTTTGAGGTTTCCGCGCGCCTCGGCGAGAGCGACTTCTTCGTGATTGAAGCGGATGAGTACGACTGCGCGTTCTTCGACAAGCGTTCTAAATTCGTGCATTACTGCCCGCGCACGCTGATCCTCAATAACCTTGAGTTCGATCACGCGGACATCTTTGACGATCTGAAAGCTATTCAGAAACAGTTCCACCACCTGGTGCGTATCGTGCCGGGCCAAGGACGCATCATCTACCCGGAAAATGACATCAATCTGAAACAGACGATGGCGATGGGCTGCTGGAGCGAACAAGAGCTGGTGGGCGAACAAGGTCACTGGCAGGCGAAAAAGCTGACCACCGATGCCTCCGAGTGGGAAGTGTGGCTGGACGGTGAAAAAGTCGGCGAAGTGAAGTGGGGCCTGGTGGGCGAGCACAACATGCACAACGGCCTGATGGCGATTGCAGCCGCGCGTCATGTTGGCGTCGTGCCTGCGGATGCGGCCAATGCATTGGGCTCGTTCATCAACGCCCGTCGCCGTCTTGAGCTGCGCGGTGAAGCCAATGGCGTGACGGTGTATGACGATTTTGCCCATCACCCGACGGCCATTCTGGCAACGCTTGCGGCACTGCGCGGTAAAGTGGGCGGCACGGCGCGCATCATCGCGGTGCTGGAACCTCGCTCGAACACCATGAAAATGGGCCTGTGCAAAGATGACCTGGCGCCGTCGTTAGGGCGTGCAGACGAAGTGTTCCTGCTGCAACCCCCGCACATTCCGTGGCAGGTAGCAGAAGTCGCTGAAGCCTGCGTTCAGCCGGCACACTGGAGCGGCGATGTGGATGCACTGGCAGATATGGTGGTGAAAACCGCACAGCCTGGCGATCACATTCTGGTGATGAGCAACGGCGGGTTTGGCGGTATTCATCAAAAACTGCTGGATGGTCTGGCGAAGAAAGCTCAGGCAGAAGAAGAGTAAAAAAATGCCCGGTGGCGCTACGCTTACCGGGCCTACAACGGATCGTAGGCCGGATAAGGTATTTGCACCGCCATCCGGCACTTTCGGCGGACGAAGAGGTTAGGCCTCGTTTTCCGCCAGTTCACGCAGATACTGGAAGATCTGGCGGGAAGATTTTGGCGGCTTGTTGCCCGCTTTTTCTTTCCTGGCGTTACGCACCAGCGAACGCAGTTGCTGACGGTCGGCGTCAGGCCACAGGTTCATCACTTCTTCGATAGCTTCATCGCTACCGTCAACCATACGGTCACGCAGTTGCTCCAGCTTATGGAAGACAACGACCTGTTGGTTGTGACGGTTTTTCAGCTTGTCCAACGCCTGACGGATAGGATCAACATCGCGCTGGCGCAACATTTTGCCAATCAGCTGCAGCTGACGACGGCGACCTTCCATCTTAATACGCTGGGCCAGCTCAATCGCGGCACGTAAATCCGCATCGAGCGGGATTTTATCCAGCGCGTTTTTCCCCAGTTTTACCAGTTCCACACCCAGGTGTTTTAACTCCTCGGCGTCACGTTTTATTTCACTTTTACTGACCCAGATAATTTCATCGTCTTCGTCTTCGATGTCATCACCGGGAACGTCGTCGAGCCAGTCTTCGGGCTGCTTAGTCATGTCAGGCTCCTTAAAAAAAGAGGCTAATGTTACCAGTTAAGATGCGCACTGAAAAACGGTTCTCTGTTAGACTTCAGAGAAACTCTCTCTACATTATGGCATTTGCGATGAAAGTAATCTCACAAGTTGAAGCGCAGCGTAAGATTCTGGAAGAAGCAGTCTCGACGGCACTGGAATTAGCATCAGGTAAGTCGGATGGCGCGGAAGTCGCTGTGAGCAAGACCACGGGTATTAGCGTCAGCACCCGTTATGGTGAAGTGGAGAACGTCGAATTCAATAGCGATGGTGCACTGGGGATTACGGTTTACCACCAAAACCGTAAAGGCAGCGCATCGTCCACCGATTTAAGCCCGCAGGCGATTGCACGCACCGTGCAGGCCGCGCTGGACATTGCACGTTACACTTCGCCGGACCCGTGCGCGGGCGTGGCAGATAAAGAACTGCTGGCCTTTGATGCGCCCGATCTGGACCTGTTCCACCCGGCGGAAGTTTCCCCTGACGAAGCTATCGAACTGGCTGCCCGCGCTGAACAGGCGGCACTACAGGCCGACAAACGCATCACCAATACCGAAGGTGGCAGCTTTAACAGCCACTATGGCATCAAAGTGTTTGGCAACAGCCACGGTATGCTGCAGGGCTACTGCTCCACGCGCCATTCTCTTTCCAGCTGCGTAATTGCAGAAGAAAATGGTGATATGGAGCGCGATTACGCCTACACCATTGGCCGGGCGATGGGCGATCTGCAAACGCCGGAGTGGGTGGGGGCAGATTGTGCTCGCCGTACCTTATCTCGCCTGTCTCCGCGTAAGCTGTCCACCATGAAAGCGCCGGTGATTTTCGCCAATGAAGTGGCGACCGGACTGTTCGGACACCTGGTTGGCGCCATTGCAGGCGGCTCGGTGTACCGCAAATCCACCTTCCTGCTCGACTCGCTGGGCAAGCAAATTCTGCCGGAATGGCTGACCATTGAAGAACATCCGCACCTGCTGAAAGGGCTGGCGTCTTCACCGTTCGACAGCGAAGGCGTACGGACCGAACGCCGCGACATTATTAAAGACGGTGTGCTGACTCAGTGGCTGCTGACCAACTATTCCGCACGTAAGCTGGGGCTTAAGAGCACCGGTCATGCAGGCGGGATCCACAACTGGCGAATTCCGGGACAGGGTCTAAGCTTCGAGCAGTTGCTCAAAGAGATGGGCACAGGTCTTGTGGTTACCGAGCTGATGGGACAGGGCGTAAGCGGCATTACCGGCGATTACTCGCGCGGCGCGGCGGGCTTCTGGGTCGAAAACGGCGAAATTCAGTACCCGGTGAGTGAAATTACCATCGCCGGTAACTTAAAAGAGATGTGGCGTAATATCGTCACCGTCGGCAACGATATTGAAACGCGCAGTAATATTCAGTGTGGTTCGGTCCTGTTGCCGGAGATGAAGATCGCCGGGCAATAATATCCGTCATACTTCAAGCTGTGGCGTGAATTATTGAGGGTATCTGGCGTTTGTTTATTTTTGAATAATAAAAAAGGAAGTGAGCAATGCGTAAACACCTGTTAGCGATCGTCGCAGCTTCAACGCTGGTTCTTGGTTCTTCTGCGTTTGCAGCCGATCTTGAAGACGATATGGGGATCCTCAACGACAACCTGAAAATCGTCGAAAAAACGGACAATGCGACTGAACTGAAAGATGCATTAACCAAAATGCGTGCAGCCGCGCTGGACGCGCAAAAGGGAACGCCGCCGAAGCTGGAAAACAAATCCCCGGACAGCCCGGAGATGAAGGACTTCCGTCACGGTTTTGACACGCTGATCGGTCAGATCGACGGTGCGTTGAAGCTGGCGAACGAAGGTAAAGTTAAAGAGGCGAAAGCCGTTGCGGAAGAGCTGAAAACCACGCGCAACGAAAACCACAAGAAGTTCCGCTAATCTGCGCTATCCGGCCTGCATACCCGTAGGTCGGATACAACACCCCGCTACTGCACGCCCCATAAGTAAACGCTATCCCCATCACATTTTTTCATTTTTATCGTCCATTCATTGTTCGCACTTCCTTCCATTTTTCTGCTCGCTCTTGCGATCTCAATCACATTCTTCCAGTGATAAATCGTGGTTCCAGCTCTTTTTGCGGCACAGATCACTATCGCTGCACACCTTTCCACTTCGAAGTGGAAAACAACTCGCTACAAACTCATAACCTCCGTCGCTAATTTACCCTCAGAGACATTAACGGGGTAAGACGAGTGAATAACGGAGCTGTAATGAATGACATGGGGGAATCGGTGGAACTGGCCGACCGCATGCTGGCGCAGGTGTATGCCTTGCTGCGTGAACGCAACATTATTCCCAACGCCGTACAGGAACAGATGCTGACGTCGCATGTTCGCGCCATGGCGCACCGCTCGGTAACGGGTGAACCCTTACCAGAAGTCGATGCCAGCTTGTTTGATGAAATATCTGCCGAATCAATGGCGCTTGCCCGCGACGTGGTCGCCGAGTTTGGCAATCTTCCTGAGGAAGAGGCCTGGCTGCTGTCGGTGCACTTCGAAGTCGCGAAAGACAACCTTTAAGGAGCAAAAGATGGAACAGATTACCGTAGTGATTGGCGATCGTCTGGGTAAAGGCCAGAAAGTGGCGGCAGGCGTAGAGAAAGCGGGTGGCCGTGCCGTTGTGGTGCCGGGCGTTGCAGCAGATATGAAGCTGGGTGACGTGATGAAAGCGGAAAACGCCACCTTTGGTATCTCGTTTTGCGGCAGCGGTGGTGCGGGAGCGATTACCGCGCAGACCAAATACGGCTACAAGGCGAAATACGGCATGCGCTCGGTCGATGAAGGGGTAACCGCCATCAACGAAGGGTGCAACGTACTGGGATTCGGCTTTATGGACAAAGAAGAGCTCGGCGAGCGCCTGGTGCAGGCGTGGCAAAAGAAACACGGCGCTTAAGCATGAAAGAGCAATTCACCACCACGGTGAGAGTCACGGGTAAGGGCGAGACCAAAGCTCGCGCCTTTGCCGATGCCCTGAACCACGTTCAGGCTGCGGTGATGAAAGCGTCGCCGCATATTTTACTGCGTATTGAGCCACAGGATGTGCAGGTTGTTCAAGCGCGTGAATCGGTGCGTAAAGAGGCGTTTTTATTCCTCTTTTTGCGCCGGGAAAGACGCACTTTCAGCGTGGAGCTGGACGTGACCGTCAACGTGACTGCCATCAATCTCGACAAGGTGGATTTCGTTACGCAACGCTGATTTTCTATTAAAAGGCATAATTATGTTCCTGATAATATTAATAAAATCGCTCATCATCGGCGCGTTGGTTGGCGTTGGTGTCGGCGCTGGGGCTGCACGCATGTTTCATGCGCCTACCACTCAAGGGATGGGCGCGTTTCGTACTCTGGGAGAACTGAATTCCTGCGAAGGGGATCCGGCTTCTCACTTCTCGTTCGGCCTGGGTTTCTTCTTTAACGCCTGGGCTTCCTCTGTTGCGGCGGGGGCGTTCACGCAGGACGTCGACCATCGCATCATCCCCAACTGGGGCGCCGCCGCGCTGATGATTAAAAATCGCAACGTCGGTGAAACGCTGCACGACCCCAAACGCATGGCAATTGCCTGCGGCGTTATCGGGATGATCGTGGTGACCTTCCTGAACCTCACCGCATCATCCGTACCGGAAGCGTTGCAGGTTACCGCCGTCAAGGTGCTGGTGCCCGCGGCTAACCTGCTGGTTAACACCGTGATGCCAGTAATCTTCTGGCTGGCGGCGATTGACGCCGGTAAGAAATCTGGCTTCTGGGCCACCGTTTTTGGCGGCGCGGCGCAGCTGATCATGGGTAACGCCGTTCCGGGTCTGGTTCTCGGCATTCTGATCGGCAAAGGTGTTGAAGAGAGCGGCTGGAACCACGTCACTAAAGTGATGATGGTGGCTATCGTCGCGCTGTTTGTCCTGAGCGGCTTCTTCCGTGGCTTCGACATGAAGATGATCGAATCCTTCCATCTGACCGTGCCTAACTGGCTCGAACTTATCCACAACTCGCTCAGCGGCAAATAACGGAGGTCATCATGGAACAGAATAAAGGTTTTTGGTTCGCTGACTGGTCGTTCCCGATCTTCGTGGGCCTGCTCTCCTCTGGCGTGTTTGCCGGAACACACATGTACTACCTGTACGGTATTGGCGCATTTAACGAAGTGGCTTTTGTGGCGATGCTGAAGGCGGGAATGGATACCGGCTCCTACGGAGCGGTGGCGGCATTTGGCGCAAGCTTCCTGTTTGCCCGCATCATTGAAGGTTCGCTGGTGGGGATTTTGGATATCGGCGGGGCGATTCAAACCGGGGTTGGGTTAGGTGTTCCGGCGCTGCTGCTGGGCGCGGGCATTATCTTCCCGGTCGCCAACTTCGCCGCCTCGCTGGTCACCGGTCTGGTGATTGGTCTGGCGATTGGCTACATCATCATTCTGGCGCGTAAGTTCACCATCAACCAGAGCGACTCGACCTACGGTGCGGACGTCATGATGGGGGCCGGTAACGCCTCCGGACGCTTCCTCGGACCGTTGATTATCCTCAGCGCGATGACGGCTTCTATTCCTATCGGAATCGGTTCTCTGGCGGGTGCGCTGCTGTTTTACCTGTGGCAAAAACCGATTACCGGCGGGGCGATCCTCGGCGCAATGATCCTCGGGTCTATTTTCCCGATTGCCATTAGTTGATGGTGTGTCGTTGTAGGCCGGATAAGGCGCAGCCGCCATCCGACAATGACGCCTGATGGCGCTGCGCTTATCAGGCCTACACGACCGCCCCCATTTCAACAGGAGAGAGACATGTTTGATTTACTCCTGCGCCGTGCGCGCCTCGTTGACGATACGGTGAGCGATATTGCGCTCAAAGACGGCAAGATCGCGGCGTTGGGTGACGTTGATGGTCCGGCGCTGAAAACCATCGAGCTGGGCGGTGAGTGCTACGTCAGCGCAGGCTGGATTGACTCCCACGTTCATTGCTACCCGAAATCCCCGATTTATCACGACCAGCCGGATAGCGTTGGTATTGCGACCGGCGTCACTACCGTAGTGGATGCGGGCAGTACCGGGGCGGATGACATCGACGATTTTTACACCCTGACCCGGGAAGCTGCCACCGAAGTGTACGCGTTGCTGAATATCTCCCGCGTTGGGCTTATTGCCCAGAACGAGCTGGCCAACATGGTCAATATTGACGCTGATGCGGTGCGAGAGGCGGTGAAACGCCACCCTGATTTTATCGTCGGTCTGAAGGCACGTATGAGCAGCAGCGTAGTCGGTGAAAATGGCATCACGCCGCTGGATCGCGCCAAAGCGATGCAAGCGCAGAACGGTGACCTGCCGCTGATGGTGCACATCGGCAACAACCCGCCGGACCTGGATGAGATCGCCGAGCGCCTGAGCGCGGGTGACATCATTACCCACTGTTACAACGGTAAGCCGAATCGCATTCTGACGCCGCAAGGCGAGCTGCGGGCGTCAGTGACGCGGGCGATTTCACGCGGCGTGCGTCTGGACGTTGGGCATGGCACCGCCAGCCTGAGCTTTGCGGTGGCAAAACGCGCTATCGAACTGGGTATTTTGCCGCACACCATCAGCTCCGATATTTACTGTCGTAACCGTATCAGCGGCCCGGTGCATACCCTGGCGAATGTGATGTCGAAATTCCTCGCCATTGGGATGTCGCTTCCGCAGGTCATTGAATGCGTTACCGCCAATGCCGCCGATGGTCTGCGCCTGAAACAGAAGGGGCGGCTGCAGATCGGTCTGGATGCCGATTTAACCCTCTTTACGCTTAAGCGCCAGCCAACCGTGCTGGTAGATGCAGAAAACGACAGCCTGCAGGCTGAACAACTGCTGGTGCCGCTTGCCGCAATACGTGCGGGCAAGGGCTATATGACCGAACAAGGGAGCGCGGAACATGCCTTCGATTTTTGAGAAATACGATTTAAAACAGGTGATTAATACCTCCGGCCGCATGACGGCGCTCGGCGTTTCCACGCCGCGACCAGAAGTGGTTGAAGCCGCGATGGCGGGGATGAACCAATATTTCGAGATGAAAGACCTGGTCAATAAAACCGGCGACTACATCGCGAAATTACTGGAAGTGGAGGGGGCAACGGTTGTCTCTTGCGCATCGGCCGGGATCGCCCTGTCGGTGGCTGGCGTATTGGTTAAAGACAGCGACTGGCTGCTGGAGAACCTGCACGTCACGCCCATCGAGAACAACGAAATCGTGCTGCCCAGAGGTCACAACGTCAACTTTGGCGCACCGGTGGGCACCATGGTAGCGCTTGGCGGTGGCAAGTTAGTGGAAGCCGGTTATGCCAACGAATGTTCCGCGGCACAGCTGGCGGCGGCCATTACACCGCGTACGGCGGCCATTCTGTATATCAAATCTCACCACTGCGTCCAGAAAAGTATGCTCAGCGTGGAGCAGGCAGCGGTGGTGGCGCGTACGCATAATCTGCCGCTGATAGTGGACGCGGCGGCGGAAGAGGATTTGCAGTGCTACTACCGGGTTGGTGCAGATCTGGTGATTTATAGCGGCGCCAAGGCGATAGAAGGACCAACCAGCGGTCTGGTGATTGGTAAAACCCAATATGTTGAGTGGGTGAAGCGCCAGACGGCGGGGATTGGCCGGGCGATGAAGGTGGGCAAAGAGGGGATTCTTGGCCTGACCTGCGCCATCGAACTGTATCTGAACGCGCAGAAAGAGAGCGGCGCGGAGATGGTCGAGAAAATGACGCCGTTCATTAATGCGTTGAACCAGCTTAACGGCGTGAGCGCCCGCGTGGTGTGGGATAGTGCAGGGCGCGACATCGCACGCACGGAAATTAAGTTTGATGAAGCGGTAACCGGGAACGCCACGGGGGAACTGGTCGACGCGCTGAAACAGGGGGAGTACGCGATTTACTTCCGTGGTTACAAAGCCAATGAAGGCATTATCGAAGCCGATGTGCGCAGCGTCGATCGCGCGCAGCTGGAGATTGTGGCCCGTCGAATTGGTGAAGTGATTTCGCAGGAGAAAAACGCATGAAACTGACCCCTAACTTTTATCGCGACCGCGTCTGCCTGAACGTGCTGGCAGGCTCCAAAGAAAATGCCCGGGATATTTATGCGGCGGCGGAAGGACACGTGCTGGTTGGCGTGTTGTCAAAAAATTACCCGGATGTCGCAAGCGCGGTAGCGGATATGCGTGAATACGCGGCCCTTATCGACAATGCGCTCTCCGTGGGGCTGGGGGCGGGCGATCCTAACCAGTCGGCGATGGTCAGTGAAATCTCTCGTCAGGTGCAGCCACAGCATGTCAATCAGGTCTTTACCGGCGTGGCCACCAGTCGCGCGCTGCTGGGCCAGCAGGAGACAGTGGTCAATGGTCTGGTCTCGCCAACCGGCACGCCGGGCAGGGTGAAAATCTCCACTGGTCCGCTAAGCAGCCAGTCGCCGGACGGTATTGTGCCGGTAGAAACCGCGATTGCGCTGCTCAAAGACATGGGCGGTAGCTCAATTAAATACTTCCCGATGGGCGGCCTGAAATGCCGTGACGAGTACATTGCGGTCGCGCAGGCCTGCGCCCGTCATGACTTCTGGCTGGAGCCAACCGGCGGTATCGATCTGGATAATTTCACTGAAATCCTGCAAATTGCCCTCGATGCCGGAGTGAGTAAAATCATTCCTCACATCTATAGTTCGATTATTGATAAGGTGAGTGGTAACACTCGCCCGGACGACGTACGCCATCTGATGGCGATGACCCGGGCCTGCGTAGGCTAACTGACTGATGAGGAAACTGACGTGCGATTCCCCAACCAACGTTTAGCACAGCTGTTTGACATGTTGCAAAACGAAGCGCTTCCACAGGACGAGCTGGCGCAGCGGTTGTCGGTTTCCACACGCACCGTACGGGCGGATATCACCGCGCTAAACGCGCTGCTCAACCAGTACGGCGCACAGTTTGTCCTCAGCCGGGGTAATGGTTATCAGCTCAAAATTGACGACCCGGCAAGCTTTCACACCCTGCAAACGCAGCAGCCCAATACGTTGCTGCGCATCCCACGCACCAGCCAGGAACGGATACACTGGCTGGTGGTGCGTTTTCTGACGTCGGCTTTCTCGCTGAAGCTGGAAGATTTGGCTGATGAATGGTTTATCAGCCGCGCGACGCTGCAAAACGATATGGCTGAGGTGCGCGAGCATCTGCAACGTTATCATCTGACGCTGGAAACGCGTCCCCGTCACGGCATGAAGCTGTTCGGCAGCGAAATGGCGATCCGCGCCTGTTTGACCGATCTGCTGTGGACGCTGGCGCAGCAGGATCCGCAGCATCCGTTAGTGACGCAAGAAGCGCTGAATGCGGGGCTTCCTGAACAGTTGCAACCCGTTTTGCAGGACATTTTTGCCCGTTTCCATATTCGTCTGACCGATGAGGGCGAGCTGTTTTTACGCTTGTACTGCGCGGTGGCGGTACGGCGGATTAGCGAAGGATATCCACTCCCGGATTTTGCCGCAGAAGAGGCCGATCAATCGGTGTGCCTGGCCACGCGGGAAATCGCGGCGGTACTGCACCGCCTGGCAGACAAACCGCTTTCCGTTTCCGAAGAAAACTGGCTACAGGTGCATATTGCTGCCCGCCAGGTTCAGGAGATCGCGCCCAGTGCTATCAATGCGGATGATGACGAAGCGCTGGTCAATTACATCCTGCGTTTTATCAACACCCAGTACAACTACAACCTGTTGAATGATAAACAGTTGCATGCTGACCTGCTGACGCATATTAAGACGATGATCACCCGGGTGCGTTACCAGATAATGATCCCCAATCCGCTGTTGGAAAATATTAAACAGCATTACCCCATGGCGTGGGACATGACGCTGGCCGCCGTCTCGGGATGGGGAAAATATACGCCGTACACCATCAGTGAAAATGAGATTGGCTTCCTCGTGCTGCATATTGGCGTCGGGCTGGAGCGTAGTTACAACATTGGTTACCAGAGGCAGCCGAAGGTTCTGCTGGTATGCGATGCCGGAAATGCGATGGCGCGGATGATTGAAGCGGTACTGGCGCGTAAGTATCCGCAGATAGAGATCGTCGATACCGTAACGCTTCGCGACTACGAACAGCGGGAAAGCATCAGCGAAGATTTTGTCATCTCAACCGCGCGGATTGGTGAAAAAGATAAGCCGGTGGTGATGATTGCGCCATTCCCTACCGATTATCAGCTGGAGCAGATTGGCAAACTGGTGCTGGTCGACAGAACCCGTCCGTGGATGTTGAACAAATTCTTCGATGCCGCCCATTTTCGTGTGATTGACGAGTCAATGGATCAACAAACGTTGTTCAAAACCTTATGCCGTCAGTTGCAGGATGAAGGTTTTGTCGACGCGGAGTTTCTTGATTCGGTGGTTGAGCGTGAGGCCATCGTCAGCACCATGCTGGGTGACAGCATTGCCTTGCCGCACGCCCTTGGTCTGCTGGCAAAGAAAACGGTGGTCTACACCATCCTCGCCCCACAGGGTATCGCCTGGGGAGATGAAACGGCCCACGTGATCTTCTTGCTCGCTATCAGCAAGAGTGAATACGAAGAGGCGATGGCTATCTACGATATCTTCGTCACCTTCCTGCGCGAACGCGCGATGACGCGACTCTGCGCGTGCCGGAATTTCACCGAGTTCAAAGCGGTTGCGATGGAGTGTGTGAGCCGTTTTTGAGAGGCGGATAACAGAATGTTTACCGCCTGAAAGTTAACGCAAATGATGTACAACCTGGTTGCTGCTACCGCGCCAGATCAGCGCCGGGTCTTTAAGATCCTGCACAAATTTACCATCGACCAGCACGTTGATGAGATCCACCACCTGCATTTGTGCGGCGTTGAGTTCATCAAGCTTGTAGCCGGTCCACACCCAGATATCTTTCCCCGGACACTCAGCGTGAATACGCTGTACCAGTTGCAGGATATCCGGCACGTTTTGCGGATGCAGCGGATCGCCGCCGGACAGCGAAATACCCTGGCGAGGGATTCGCGTGTCGTTCAGATCGGCAATGATCTTGTCTTCCATCTCTTTGGTAAACGGCTGGCCGGAATTGAGTCGCCAGGTGCTTTTGTTATAGCAGCCAGGGCATTCATGCACGCATCCCGACACAAACAGGGTGCAGCGAGTGCCGGGGCCGTTGACGATATCGACAGGATAGTATTGATGGTATCGCATTTTCGCTTCTCAATTGACGCCATTACTGCGTTGTCTGCGCTCGCTCACCCGGGTCACTTACTTATGTAAGCTCCCCGGGATTCGCTTGCTTGCCGCCTTGTCCTGGCGCCAATTGCTTTGCGAAAAGCGTCTCATCGCCAGGCAATAATACTGTCGAAATTAACCTATCTGCCCATTACCTAAATGCTTAACGCGGCGCTTCACTTCTTCCTGCTTACCGGCGTTAAACGGACGAGCGTCCGGGCTGCCTAAATAACCGCATACGCGGCGGGTGACCGACACGCGCGCGGCGTCGTGGTTACCACATTTCGGGCAGGTAAAGCCTTTGCTGGTGCACTCGAACTCACCGGTAAAGCCGCACTCGTAGCATTCATCGATTGGCGTGTTGGTCCCGTAATACGGCACGTGCTGATAGCTGTAATCCCAGACGTCTTCCAGTGCTTTCAGGTTGTGCTGAATGTTCGGGTACTCGCCGTAGCAAATGAAACCTCCGTTCGCCAGCGGAGGGTACGGCGCTTCGAAATCGATCTTGTCGTACGGGTTAACCTTTTTCTCCACGTCGAGGTGGAAGCTGTTGGTGTAGTAACCTTTGTCGGTAACACCCGGCACCACGCCAAACTCGGCGGTATCCAGACGGCAGAAACGATCGCACAGGTTTTCACTTGGTGTACTGTACAGACTAAAGCCGTAGCCGGTTTCGTCTTTCCACTGATCGACCGCCTGACGCAGACGTTCCACAATGGCGATAGCTTTAGCGCGAAGCTGCTCGCTGTCGTACAAGTGTTTGTCGCCAAACAGCGCGTTGATGGTTTCGTGAATGCCGATGTAACCCAGAGAAATCGATGCGCGGCCGTTTTTAAAGATTTCAGACACGTCATCATCTGCTTTCAGGCGTACGCCGCAGGCCCCTTCCATATACAGGATTGGTGCAACGCGGGCCTTCACGCCTTCCAGACGCGCAATGCGGGTCATCAGCGCTTTACGCGCCAGGATCAGACGGTCGTCGAGCAGTTTCCAGAAGGTGGCTTCATCGCCATGAGCTTCCAGCGCGATACGCGGCAGGTTAAGGCTGATAACGCCGAGGTTGTTACGGCCATCGTGAACCTGTTCGCCGTTCTCGTTTTCCCATACGCCCAGGAAGCTGCGGCAGCCCA
The DNA here is from genome assembly GCF_030332745.1 of Citrobacter sp. Cpo074. Taxonomy (NCBI): domain Bacteria; kingdom Pseudomonadati; phylum Pseudomonadota; class Gammaproteobacteria; order Enterobacterales; family Enterobacteriaceae; genus Citrobacter; species Citrobacter sp. Cpo074. The sequence goes on along the minus strand of NZ_JAOWHG010000025.1, from coordinate 138,110 downwards.
TTGGCGTTTTGAACGAGCCGGTCACTTTAACCACCTGATCGTAGTTCAGGATGTCCGGATACATACGCTTGCTCGCGCACTCCAGCGCCAGCTGCTTGATGTCATAGTTCGGATCGCCAAACTTGTGGTTCAGACCGTCACGAATCGCAAACACCAGTTTCGGGAACACGGCGGTTTTACGATTTTTACCCAGGCCGGCAATGCGGTTACGCAGAATGGACTGCTGGATCAAACGCGATTCCCAGCTGGTTCCCAGGCCGAAACCGAAGGTGACGAACGGCGTCTGACCGTTGGCGGTATGCAGGGTATTCACTTCATACTCAAGGGACTGGAATGCGTCGTAGCACTCTTTCTCGGTACGGGAATGCGCATAACCGTCGGCATCTGGGATCTGCCACTCTTCAGCGGTTTTGCGATGCTTATTAAAGCTCTCGGTCACGAACGGTGCGAGAACTTCGTCAATACGGTTAATGGTGGTACCGCCATAAATATGGCTGGCAACCTGCGCGATAATTTGCGCGGTGACGGCCGTCGCGGTGGAGATGGATTTTGGCGGCTCAATCTCCGCGTTACCCATCTTAAAGCCCTGCGTCAGCATACCTTTCAGGTCGATCAGCATGCAGTTAAACATTGGGAAGAACGGAGAGTAGTCGAGATCGTGATAGTGAATATCACCACGCTCGTGCGCCTGGACGACATCACGCGGCAGCAGGTGTTGACGCGCATAGTGTTTGGCGACGATACCGGCCAGCAGGTCGCGCTGGGTCGGGATCACTTTGCTGTCTTTGTTGGCGTTTTCGTTCAGCAGAGCAGAGTTGGTTTGCTCAACCAGACCACGAATTTCCTGGTTCAGACGGCCACGTTTTTCACGCTGTATATCACGGTCGTGGCGATATTCGATGTACGCACGGGCGAGTTGTTTGTACGGACCAGACATCAGTTGGTTTTCAACCGCTGTCTGGATCTCGTTGATATCGACCTGGCTGCGCTCATTCATCTGGCTACTAACGACTTCTGCGACGGTGGCACAGTAATCTGCGTCATCGACTCCCGCTGCTTTAGCTGCACGCAGAATGGCTTCTTTGATGCGCTCTGATTTAAACGGCACTTTACAGCCATCTCGTTTCATCACATGCGGTGTCATGATCACTCCATATTTATAAGAACAGGTTATCCACAGAGGTTGGAGAAGCGGCCATGGCTTTATTCATCTATCTGGCCAATGACTTCCCGCAATCCTGACCCACTTTATCCACAATTCCACCGTTAAACGGTGCACTGTAGTTGTAGCAATTGTAGTCGATTAATACAACATATTGGGTCGGCGTGCATTTTAAGTTCTATATGTAGTGATTTGCATCAAGGATGTTTACGATTTATTTGATGTAGCGCAAAGTAAAAATCGGAGCGTACAGATGACGGGCAGTACAGCGATTGTAAATTGTGGGCAGAAAATTCTGATTAATTATTCAACAAAAACAGGAAGCTAAGCTAAGCGTATATAGCAACGCCCGGTAGCGCTATGCGTACCGGGCCTGAACATAATTGCAAGCTATTTTTGCAACCACCAGACGGCCTCAAAAGGACGCAGTGTCATGTCCCCTGGTTGGCTGGCAACCTCGGCATAGTTGTGCATCAGCACCTGCCAGTTTCCGTCGGTCTGGGATGGCTGCCAGCTCTGGAAGGTACCGCTCAGATTGGCAATGACCAGCAGCCGCTGCCCTTGCCACTCTCGTTGATAGCACCACAGATGCGGGCTGTCCGGTAGCAGATCCTGGTAGTCGCCCCAGGTGATAACCGGCTCCGCTTTGCGCAAGGCGATCAGCTTCTGATAGGTGTAGAACACCGAGTCGGCATCGTTCAGTGCTGCCGCCACGTTAATGTCTGCTGCGTTGTCACACAGATTGATCCACGGCTCGCCGTAGGTGAAGCCCGCGTGTTTGCTGCTATCCCATTGCATCGGCGTGCGGCTGTTATCGCGAGATTTACTGGCGAGGATCGCCAGCAGTTCTTGCGCATCGCGTCCCTGGCCGTTCAACTCGGCAAACATGTTATGGCTTTCCACATCGCGATAATCGGTAATCTGGCGGAAGTGCGGGTTGGTCATGCCAATCTCTTCACCCTGGTAGATGTAGGGGGTGCCCTGCATGCCATGCAGCACCATCGCCAGCATTTTGGCCGACGGAACGCGGTATTTACCTTCATCGCCAAAACGCGACACGATGCGCGGCTGATCGTGGTTACACCAGAACAGCGCGTTCCAGGCCTGATTGTACATGCCCTGCTGCCAGTGGCGGAACAGGGCTTTTAGCGCCACATAATCGGGTTTTGCTAACGTCCACTTCTCACCGTTGGGGTAATCCACTTTCAGGTGGTGGAAGTTAAAGGTCATCGACAGTTCACTACCATCTTGTGCGGCGTACTGCTGGCAATGTTCAAGCGTAGTGGAAGACATTTCGCCGACCGTCATCAGGTTGCGTGGAGTAAAAACATCGCGGTTCATCTCACGCAAAAATTCATGCGCCCGTGGGCCGTCGGTATAAAAACGCCGTCCATCGCCGTCGGGATCGTTCGGGAAGTCCTGGTCTTTAGAGATAAGATTCACCACGTCGAGGCGCAATCCGTCCACGCCGCGATCGGCCCAAAACTCGCATACTTTCTTAAGCTCGGCGCGGACCGCCGGGTTTTCCCAATTCAGGTCGGCTTGCTCCGGAGCAAAGAGGTGCAGATAGTACTGCTCGCTTTCGGCGTGCCAGCCCCAGGCGTTGCCACCAAACTTGGAGCGCCAGTTATTCGGCGGGCAGTCTGGCGTGCCGTCGCGCCAGAAATAAAACTGACGATACGGGCTGTCTTTATCCAGCGCTTCACGAAACCAGGCGTGCTGGGTTGAGGTGTGGTTAAACACCATGTCGAGAATAATACGGATGCCGCGCGCTTTCGCCTGCGCCACAAGTTCGTCAAAGTCTTCCAGCGTGCCGTAGGCCGGATCGACAGATGTGTAGTCTGCGACGTCGTAACCGTTATCAACCTGCGGCGAAATATAGAACGGCGTCAGCCAGATGGCATCAACGCCCAGCTTTTGCAGATAGTCGAGGCGCTGCGTCACGCCGCGTAAATCTCCGGTGCCGCTGCCGGTGGTGTCCTGAAAACTCTTGGGGTAAACCTGATAGATAACGCCGTTTTGCCACCAGTGGGGAATAGTCATGGTTGTTTCCTGGAAATACGCTGGGGCGCAACTGCGCCCCGAAGAAAAGTTAGACAATCTGTAATGTGCCCAGACGGTGTTTACGCTGGTAAACGAATGAGGTCAGTATCATTGGGATGACAATCGCAATGACCATCGCCATACCAAAGACCTGCCAGTAAGTCGGCTGGATGGAGAGGATGCCCGGCAAACCGCCGACGCCAATCCCGTTCGCCAGCACACCGTTCAGGCCGCACAGCAGTCCGGCGAGACCGGAGCCGATCATCGCGCACAGCATTGGGAAGCGGTATTTCAGGTTGATCCCGTACATCGCTGGTTCAGTTACCCCGAGATAGGCGGAGATCGCGGCTGGAACGGAGATTTCACGTTCGTTGTGTTTGCGGCTGGAGATAATGATCCCGACCACCGCAGAGGCCTGAGCGATATTCGACAGTGCGATCAGTGGCCATACCGGCGTGCCGCCCATGCTCTGAATCATCTGCATGTCGATAGCCAGCGTGGTCTGATGCACACCGGTGATCACCAGCGGGGCGTACAGGAAGCCGAACAGCGCCGCGCCAATCGGAGCAAAACTGCCGGTCAGCAGATGACGGACCGCAAACGCGACACCGTCGCCAATCATGCGGCCAAATGGACCGATAAAGGCATGCGCAAGGAATACCGCAAGGATCAGCGAGCACACCGGGACGATCACCAGATACAGGTAATCCGGGACGATGCGCTTCATGCGTGTTTCAATAAACCCGAGCGCCAGCCCGGCCAACAGTGCCGGAATGACCTGCGCCTGGTAGCCCACTTTCTCAATGCTGAACAGGCCGAAGTTCCACACGTCCGGCACCTGCTGACCGAGCAAATAGGCGTTCATCAGTTGCGGAGAAACCAGGGTCACGCCCAGCACAATACCGAGGATCGGCGTACCGCCCATTTTCTTGACCGCCGACCAACAAATCCCGACCGGCAAATAGAAGAAGATCGCTTCGCCAATCAGCCACAGGAAGTCATAGAGGGTTTTCAGCGAAGGATGCATCTGCGCCAGCGTCTGCCCGTTACTCATGGGCAGATCGCCGATCACGTTACGGAAACCTAAGATCAGGCCGCCGCTAATCAGCGCTGGCAGCAGCGGGAAGAAGATCTCCGCGAAGTGAGAAATCAGCTGCTCGTGCCACTTCATGTTCTGCCGCGCCGCTTTCTTTGCCTGCTCTTTGTCGGCACTGGCTTGTCCGGTGGTCGCCAACAGCGCTTTGTAGTAATCGCCCACCTCGGTGCCAATTACCACCTGAAACTGCCCGGCGTTGGTGAAGCAGCCTTTGACCATTGGCAACAATTCGATCTCTTTCGGCCTGGCGTTTGCAGGCTGATTCAGCACAAAACGCAGGCGAGTAATGCAGTGACTCACCGTAGCGATATTGTCGCGCCCGCCAACCAGCTCAATTAGCCGGTCGATGTCTGCTTGTTTTATTTTGCTCATGATGGTGTGTGTTCCCCGTAGACCGGAAAAGACGCTGTTGCGTCGTCATTCGGCAACTCTCTCGTTGTTGGCGCCAGAGTATATCTTCGATGAATATTTAAGAATGGGAACGTTCCCGAAACGCAGCGAAGATCACAAATTAATGCTCAGAAAGCGATCAGGAGAGGGTGGAAGGAATAACGATTTGTCGTGGTTCGCTACGGCCGTTGATCTGTTCGATCAGCTGCGAGGCCGCTTGTCGCCCGGCTTCGGCGTATCCTGGATCGACGGTGATAATTTCCGGATGGAGGAATTTCATCAGCGGCGTGCTGCCCACGCTCGCCAGCTGCAGGTTCTCAATCCGCTGCTCCTGCAGGTATTTGCTGACGCCAAGGGCAAGGGTATCCGTCGCACAGACTAAAGCGGTGGTTTCCGGGGTGATGACGTTGGCGGCCTGCTCATAGCCCTGCTTCATGGCCAGACCCGGCAGCGCGGCCACAGGATGTAGTTTGTGTTTTTTACAGAATGCCAGGTAGGCCTCATGGCGGCGTTTACCAGTGGTCACATCGCTATGCGGAACACCAAGAAAGCTAATATGGCGATGCTCGCGTTCGTATAAACGCTGCATCAGGGTACGAATGGCACCCTCATCGTCATAGCAGACGGAGGCATAGCCTTTTGCATCTCTTGCCAGCAGCACCAGAGAATCCTGCCAGGAGGCGAGCATGGCTTCAGTAATGCCGGTAAAACCAAACAGCACCACGCCATCAATGTTGCGGCGTCTGAGCATGCCGAGGTGTTCTTCAACCAGCTCGGGCGAGAACTGGCTTTCCATCATGATCGGATCGTAGCCCTGTTCATAAAAGGCGGGCAGCATGGTCTGCACGGCGAGATTTTCCGAAAGCGAGTCCAGACGCGTGACGATAATCGCCACCACCTTGTCGCTTTGTCCGCGCATAGCGCGTGCGGAGCGGGAAGGGGAAAAACCGTGCTGATTCATCACCGCCTCAACGCGTTCGCGGGTGCGTTCACTCACGCCGCTTTCATTGTTGAGCACACGGGAAACGGTTGATTTTCCCACACCGCTTAAGCGGGCGATGTCTTTAATGGTCAGCCGATTTTGCATCCTGTTTTCCCGTGTTGCGTGTGAAGTTATGCCAAATAGAGAATAACTTTACTCAAGCGCGGCGCAATGGGCAAAGTCTGGTATACGTTTGGTTTAGTTTCCATGGTTTATCATACCGCCATAATTGCCACAAACCTTATGGTTTTCTGCGTATAATCCGCGGCGCAACTCATTCACTTACCGGAGGCTATATGGATCCCGATCCCACCCCTCTCCCGAGATGGAGAAACAACCCTTTCCGGTAAGCCTGTCTTTCACTGTCTTACCGGAGCAGTAAGACAGTGACGTTCTGACGTCCCTGTTGTGATTTTAATATTGCCACCAGGCAAGGCTTTGCCACGCCTGAAGGATTTACTGCGCCTGTTTATACAGGTGCAGAGGGACTGCCTATGTTCAAAAATATGACCCGCCAGCTGTTTGCCCGGCTAAACCGCCATTTACCGCATCGTCTGGTGCATCGTGATCCATTGCCGAATGCTCAGACCGTTGCCAGCACGCCGATCCCGCCATCGCTAAGCGAACATTGCCTGAAAATGGCGCTGATGGACGAAGACGCGCTGTGGAAAACGTTCGGCGCTCATCCGGAAGGCTTAAACGCCGCAGAAGTCGAAAACGCCCGCGAAATACATGGCGAGAACCAGTTGCCGGCGCAGAAGCCGTCGCCCTGGTGGGTGCATCTGTGGGTCTGCTACCGCAATCCGTTTAATATACTGCTGACCATTCTCGGGGCGATTTCCTATGCCACCGAAGATCTGTTTGCCGCTGGCGTCATCGCCCTGATGGTCGTCATCTCTACGCTGCTGAATTTTGTGCAAGAGGCGCGTTCCACCAAAGCGGCTGATGCGCTGAAAGCGATGGTCAGCAACACCGCCACGGTGCTGCGCGTCATCAACGAGAAAGGGGAGAACGGCTGGGTTGAACTGCCGATCGACCAGTTGGTTCCCGGCGATGTCATCAAGCTGGCGGCAGGGGATATGATCCCAGCCGATCTGCGCGTGGTGCAGGCGCGTGACCTGTTCGTAGCCCAGGCTTCACTGACCGGTGAATCGCTGCCGGTGGAGAAAGTGGCAACCAGTCGCGATCCACAGCAAAGCAACCCGCTGGAATGCGATACCCTGTGCTTTATGGGCACCAACGTGGTGAGCGGCACGGCGCAGGCCATCGTGATTTCAACCGGAGCCAATACCTGGTTTGGGCAACTGGCCGGTCGCGTCAGCGAGCAGGAAAGCGAGCAGAATGCCTTCCAGAAAGGGATCAGCCGCGTCAGCATGCTGCTGATCCGCTTTATGCTGGTGATGGCGCCCATCGTGCTTATTATCAACGGTTACACCAAAGGTGACTGGTGGGAAGCGGCGCTGTTTGCCCTGTCTGTGGCGGTGGGACTGACTCCAGAAATGCTGCCGATGATCGTCACCTCAACGCTGGCGCGTGGGGCGGTGAAGCTGTCAAAACAAAAGGTTATCGTTAAACATCTCGACGCTATCCAGAACTTTGGTGCGATGGATATCCTGTGCACCGATAAAACCGGCACCCTGACTCAGGATAAAATTGTACTTGAGAATCATACGGATATCTCTGGAAAGCCCAGCGAACATGTCCTGCATTCTGCGTGGCTGAACAGCCATTATCAGACCGGGCTGAAGAATCTGCTGGATACGGCGGTGCTGGAAGGTGTGGACGAAGAATCAGCCCGCCAGCTCTCGACTCGCTGGCAGAAAATCGATGAGATCCCGTTTGATTTTGAACGTCGCCGCATGTCGGTAGTGGTGGCAGAAGAAACCGATGTGCACCAGTTGGTCTGTAAAGGGGCGCTACAGGAGATCCTCAGCGTGTGTACCCAGGTGCGTCACAACGGTGAGATAGTCCCGTTAGATGACAACATGCTGCGTCGGGTGAAACGCGTTACGGACACGCTGAACCGCCAGGGGCTGCGTGTGGTGGCGGTGGCGACGAAATACCTGCCAGCGCGTGAGGGTGATTACCAGCGTATTGATGAATCAGATCTGATCCTCGAAGGCTATATTGCGTTCCTCGATCCGCCGAAAGAGACCACCGCACCTGCGCTTAAAGCGCTGAAAGCCAGCGGCATTACGGTGAAAATCCTCACTGGCGATAGCGAACTGGTGGCGGCAAAAGTGTGTCATGAAGTGGGCCTGGATGCGGGCGATGTGGTTATCGGTAGCAGCATTGAAGGGTTAAGCGATGATGAGCTGGCTCGGCTTGCTCAGCGCACCACGCTGTTTGCCCGTCTGACGCCAATGCACAAAGAGCGCATTGTCACGCTGCTCAAGCGCGAAGGCCATGTGGTCGGCTTTATGGGCGATGGTATAAACGATGCCCCGGCACTGCGCGCGGCGGACATTGGTATCTCCGTTGACGGCGCGGTTGATATTGCGCGTGAAGCGGCGGATATCATCCTGCTGGAAAAGAGCCTGATGGTGCTGGAAGAAGGGGTGATTGAAGGACGCCGTACCTTCTCTAACATGCTGAAGTACATCAAAATGACGGCCAGTTCAAACTTCGGTAACGTGTTTAGCGTGCTGGTGGCGAGCGCCTTCTTACCGTTCCTGCCGATGTTACCGCTGCACTTACTGATTCAGAACCTGCTGTACGATGTATCCCAGGTGGCGATTCCGTTTGATAACGTCGACGAAGAGCAGATCAAAAAGCCGCAGCGCTGGAATCCCAGCGAATTGGGCCGCTTTATGATCTTCTTTGGACCGATCAGCTCGATCTTCGACATTCTGACCTTTTGCCTGATGTGGTTCGTCTTCCATGCCAATACGCCTGAACATCAGACGTTGTTCCAGTCTGGCTGGTTCGTGGTGGGCCTACTGTCGCAAACGTTGATTGTGCATATGATCCGTACCCGTCGCGTGCCGTTCATCCAGAGCCGCGCCGCGTGGCCGCTGATGCTGATGACGCTGGTGGTGATGGTCGTCGGCATTGCATTACCGTTCTCGCCGCTGGCCAGCTATCTGCAATTGCAGGCATTGCCGCTGAGCTACTTCCCGTGGCTGATTGCGATTCTGGCGGGTTACATGACATTGACTCAATTAGTGAAAGGTTTTTATAGCCGTCGCTACGGCTGGCAGTAAACATCAAAGGCCTCAGCAGGATGGTGTTAATACCATCCTGCATTCCTCATTTTCATTCGAAGATATTACCTCGCAACATTAGTGTTTTATTTTTATTGAAATGCTAACGGGTGTTATTAGTATCAAATCGCCTTCCTTGCGTTGTTTTTTTATCAATAAAACGATCTGCATTGCAAAAATGAAACAGCGTGCTAAAAATTTTAAGCATCTGCGATTTTTTGTGAACGCAGTCATCGAAATAAATTGTTACACCAGTTAGTCTGCGCAGGTAACGTCGTTAAGAAAGTTTCTCGCTGCCCGTTTTTAATTCCGGCAGTCATTTGCTCTGCAAGCTATTCCTGTTAATGGATATTATGAACTTCTGGAGAAGGACAAATGAAACTGACAAAAAACCTGTTAAGTCTGTGTATTGGCGCGTCTGTATTCCTGGCGAGTCATGCAACGCTGGCACAAACTTTTCGCGCCGCAGATGTGCATCCGGCTGATTACCCGAACGTTGTCGCAGTGAAACATATGGGGGAAAAACTTAGCGCTGCGACCGACGGCCGTCTGGAGATTAAAACATTTCCTGGTGGCGTGTTAGGCGATGAAAAACAGATGATTGAACAGGCGCAATTAGGCGCTATCGATATTATTCGTGTCTCAATGACGCCTGTTGCCGCCATTCTCCCTGAAATTAACGTGTTTACACTGCCATATATTTTCCGCGATGAGGACCATCTGCATAAGGTTCTCGACGGCATGATCGGGCAGGAAATTGGCGATCGTCTGACGGCCAATACCAAATCGCGGCTGGTGTTTCTCGGTTGGATGGATGCCGGCACGCGTAACCTGATCACCAAAAATCCGGTGGTGAAACCGGAAGATTTACACGGTATGAAAATCCGCGTTCAAGGAAGTCCGATAGCGCTGGATACCCTGAAAGCGATGGGCGCTAACTCCGTTGTCATGGGCGTCAGTGAAGTATTTAGCGGCATGCAGACCGGCGTTATTGATGGCACGGAAAATAACCCGCCAACGTTTGTTGCGCATAACTATTTGCCGGTCGTGAAAAACTATACCTGGAGCAAACACTTTATTATTCCTGAGCTTTTTCTGTTTTCGAAAGCTAAATGGGATAAGTTGAAAAAAGAAGATCAGGATCTCATTATTAAACTCGCCAAAGAAGCACAGATAGAGCAACGAAAACTTTGGCAGGATTATAATGCGAAATCACTGGAGACCATGAAAGCCAACGGCGTTCAGTTCCACGATATTGATACGGATTATTTCTATAAAGCCACGCAGTCAGTGCGGGATAATTATGGTAAAGACCACCAGGATTTGATCAAACGTATTCAGGATGTGAAGTAATTCATCAGGTGGAGGATATCAACCCTCCGCCTGAATCTTTTGATTAATTCGAGGTGATAATTATGGGTGAATGCTATTCATCGGTAATGGATTTTCTTTATCGGGTGTCAATGTGGATTGCCGGTATCGCATTATTGGTCATGGTCGCCATTATCCCCATTGGCATATTCGCGCGTTATGTTCTGAATAACGCCCTGTCATGGCCTGAACCCGTCGCTATTCTCTGTATGGTGACATTCACCTTTATTGGCGCGGCGGTGAGCTATCGTGCAGGCTCGCATATCGCGGTGAGCATGGTGATTGACCGTCTGGGGGATGCTTCCCGCCGTTATTGCTCGGTAATCGCTGACGTTATGTTGGTGGCGATAAGTCTGTTCATTCTGTGGTACGGAACCAATCTCTGTCTTGAACTGTGGGACCAGCCCGTGGCGGAATTCCCGCTTTTAAGCGCCGGGCAAAACTATCTTCCGTTGCCGATAGGCTCTGCCATAACGCTGCTGTTTATCGCTGAAAAGATTTTCCGTGGTCCGCAGTACCAACGTCCCGTTGTCATGCTGGGATCGACCAGCTAGTTACCGCCCCCATTTCAGAAAGGAAAGCAGATGGATGCATTTATTCTCGTCTTTACGCTCGGCATTATGCTGGCGATTGGGGTACCGGTAGCGTACGCGGTTGGCATTAGCGCCATCATTGGGGCCTGGTACATAGATATTCCGCTGGAAGCGGTAATGATCCAACTGACCAGTGGGGTGAATAAGTTTTCGCTGCTGGCGATCCCATTCTTTATTCTGGCCGGGGCTATTATGGCCGAAGGGGGAATTGCGCGGCGACTGGTGAACTTTGCCTATATTTTTGTTGGTTTTATCCGCGGCGGACTGTCGCTGGTAAATATTGTGGCATCAACCTTTTTTGGCGCAATTTCCGGATCGTCTGTGGCTGATACCGCGTCCATCGGTTCGGTAATGATCCCGGAGATGGATAAAAAAGGTTATCCGCGTGACTTTGCCGCAGCGGTAACGGCCAGCGGTTCGGTACAGGCGATTCTTACGCCGCCCAGCCATAACTCGGTTATTTACTCGCTGGCGACCGGCGGCACGGTGTCGATTGCCGCGCTGTTCATCGCCGGGATCCTGCCGGGGCTGCTGTTAAGCCTCAGCCTGATGGTGATGTGCGTGGCTTTTGCGCACAAGCGCGGTTATCCAAAAGGAGAACGTGTACCGTTTCGCCAGGCGCTGAAGATTTTCGTCGATACGCTGTGGGGCCTGATGACCGTTGTGATCATCATGGGCGGTATCCTGTCAGGTATCTTTACCGCAACGGAGTCTGCGGCAATTGCCTGCCTGTGGGCCTTCTTTGTCACCATGTTTATCTATCGTGACTATAAATGGTCTGAGCTGCCGAAGCTGATGTTCCGCACAGTGAAAACGGTCACTATCGTCATGATCCTGATAGGTTTTGCCGCCGCGTTCGGTGCTGTCATGACTTATATGCAGTTGCCGATGCGTATCACTGAAGCCTTCACCAGCATCTCGGACAACAAATACGTCATCCTGATGTGTATTAACATCATGCTTCTGCTGATCGGTACGCTGATGGATATGGCACCGCTGATCCTCATTCTGACGCCGGTTCTGCTGCCGGTGACCAACGCGCTCGGCATTGATCCGGTCCATTTTGGCATGATCATGCTGGTGAACTTAGGGATCGGCCTGATTACGCCGCCGGTAGGTTCGGTGCTGTTTGTGGCCAGTGCGGTGAGTAAACAGAAAATAGAGCAGGTGGTGAAGGCGATGTTGCCATTCTACCTTGTGCTATTCCTGGTGCTGATGCTCGTGACGTACATTCCGGCGATTTCGCTGTTCCTGCCGAAACTGTTTGGCGTGATGTGATAAATGCCCGGTGGCGCTTACGCTTACCGGGCCTGTAAACGACCCGTGCATTGGCCGGACGAGGCGAAGCCGCCATCCGGCACAAGGAGACTTAGCGACGAACGGCGATCGCTTCAATCTCGATTTTCACGTCTTTCGGCAGACGGGCAACTTCTACGCAAGAACGCGCAGGGAAGGTCGCGTTGTGTTCGGTGAAGAACGCTTCGTAGGTCGCGTTTACGGTTGCGAAATCGTTCAGGTCTTTAACGAAAACGGTCGTTTTTACGATGTCGCCCACTTTCAGGCCTGCTGCTTCAACGATAGCTTTTACGTTTTCCAGCGACTGACGTGCCTGAGCGGACACGTCTTCCGCTACGGCACCGGTTTTCGGATCGACCGGGATCTGACCGGAAGTGATTACCATGCTACCCAGGTCAACGCCCTGAACGTATGGGCCGATTGCTGCTGGTGCATTTTCCGTCGCGATAGTCTTGCTCATGATTTCTCCTGAATTACAGCGGTAGTAGAATGTTCCCGCTCATTATAGGGAGCCGGGATCTCATAACCAACCCCAATTAGTTGGCCAGCACCACATAATGCGAAAACTCTTTTTCACAGTATTTGCATTTGAGTGCGATGTCATCGGCACGCTTTTTCACTGCAAAACTGGAGGAAACCGGCTCAGCATGGCTGATACAGTTGCTGTTCGGGCAAACCAGTACGTTGTCGATACGCTCAGGCAGGCTCGGACGTGATTTACCCACCACGTCGTAATCGTCAATGCGGTTTACCGTTGCCTGCGGCGCGTACAGGGAGAGCTGGTTTACCTGCTCATCGGTCAGGAACGTGTTTTCAATTTTAATCAGGTCCTTACGGCCCATCTCGCCTGACGGCAGGTTCAGACCGATGGTGATACGCTGGTCGGTTTCCGTCAGTTTGAACAGCGTCAGCAGCTTAAAACCAACCTGTGCGGGAATATGGTCAATCACGGTGCCACGTTTGATGGCTTCAACCTGCAGTTTGTTATCGTGTGTCATCTCTTTTTCTCCCTTACAGTGCCAGTTCGCTATTCAGTACCAGTGCCAGTAACGCCTGGCGGGCGAAGATGCCGTTGCCAGCCTGCTGGAAATACCAGGCATGCGGCGTCTTGTCGACGTCGGTGGTGATCTCATCGATACGCGGCAGCGGATGCAGTACCTTCATGTTTGCTCTGGCGCCGTTCAGATCGCTGGCGCGCAGAACAAACTGCGCTTTCACGTTGGCGTATTCGGACGGGTCCAGACGCTCTTTTTGTACGCGGGTCATGTAGAGGATATCGACCTCCGCCATCACCTCTTCAATAGTGCCGTGCAGGCTCCAGGCGATACCTTTTTCATTCAACATATCCAGAATGTATTGTGGCATGGCCAACGCGTCCGGGGCGATGAAGTAGAAACGGTTACCTTCGAACTTCGCCAGCGCCTGGGTCAGGGAATGGACGGTGCGGCCATATTTCAGGTCACCCACCATGGCGATGTGCAGATTGTCCAGGCGACCCTGAGTTTCCTGAATGGTGAACAGATCCAGCAGCGTTTGGGTGGGATGTTGGTTGGAGCCGTCGCCTGCGTTCAGTACCGGAACGTTACCGGAGAACTCCGTAGCCAGACGCGCGGCGCCTTCCTGCGGATGGCGCATTACGATGGCGTCGACATAGGTGCTGATGACGGAAATGGTATCGGCCAGCGTTTCACCTTTTTTGCCCAGAGAGGTGTTGCTGCTGTCAGAGAAACCCACCACGCTGGCGCCCAGGCGGTGCATGGAGGTTTCAAAGGATAAACGGGTGCGGGTTGAGGCTTCAAAGAAGCAGCTGGCGATAACCTTATGCTTTAACAGCTCCGGCTGTGGGTTAGCTTTTAATTTCGCCGCTGTTGCGAGGACCAGATTGAGGTCATCGCGGCTGAGGTCGTTTATGGAAATGATGTGTTTTTGATAGAGCGGGTTAGCCATGTTTATCTCCTGACGCCTGGGCAAAAAAAAAGCCCCTCAATTGAGGGGCTCGGAATGGGTGATCAACGGAAAGAAAAACGGCAGGCCAGCGTCCTTTTTCAGACGCGGTAAGACAAAATGTCGTACACACTGAACCATACATCCTCCCGGCAAATTGTCCGCGATTATACTCAGCTCCGTTATGGGATCAAGCGAAAAATGCACAAATTATTCATCGCAAACGATTCTCATGAATATTCATTCACCCTGAGTGCCAAACAGCAACAATGAGATAAACATGCGTTGACGCAAAATATCGGCAAATAGCAGTAGTATGGCAGACCGTTTTTTCGTATAACAACTAAAATGAAACGATGTTTTAATTAAGGGGTTTGAGATGATTGTCGGCAATATTCACAACCTGGATGCCTGGCTGCCGGAAGAGCTGCGTCAGGCGATTGAACACATTAAAGCGCATGTGACGGATGAGACGGAAAAAGGTAAGCACGACATCGACGGCGATCGTCTGTTTTATCTGATTGCTGAAGATATGACGGAGCCGTTTGCACAGCGCCGCGCCGAGTATCACGCGCGCTATCTGGATATTCAGATCCTGCTCAAAGGTCAGGAAGGCATGACCTTCAGCACGCAGCCTGCGGGCGCGCCGGAAACTGACTGGCTGGCGGATAAAGATATCGCCTTCCTACCGGAAGGGGTACAGGAAAAAACGGTGGTGCTGAACGAAGGTGATTTCGTGGTGTTCTATCCGGGCGAAGTGCATAAACCGCTGTGCGCGGTCGGTGCACCAGCGCTGGTACGCAAAGCCGTGGTGAAAATGCGGGTGGCATAAGCGTATTTGCCGGGGGCGGCTTCGCCTTACCCGGCTTACGGGAGCGCGGTTGTAGGCCGGATAAGATGCTTAGCATCGCTATCCGGCATTCTTTTCATCCATGCTCTTACTTCGCCAGCGTCGCCACCATCACCGCTTTGATGGTGTGCATCCGGTTTTCTGCCTGATCAAATACGATACTGGCGGAGGATTCAAAGACTTCATCGGTCACTTCCATTCCACCGTGCAGACCATATTCCTGTGCCATTTGTTTGCCAAGCGTGGTTTGATCGTCATGAAACGCGGGCAGGCAGTGCAGGAATTTCACCTGCGGATTGCCGGTCAACGCCATCATCGCGCTATTAACCTGGTACTTACGCAGCAGCGCAATACGTTCGGCCCACTTCTCTTTTGCCTCGCCCATTGATACCCAGACGTCGGTATAGATGAAGTCCGCGCCTTTCACGCCCGTGGCGACATCTTCGGTCAGCGTAATATTGCCGCCGTTTTTCTGTGCCAGCGCTTTGCACTCCGCAACCAGACTTTCTTCCGGCCAGCAGGCTTGCGGTGCGACCAGACGCAGATCCAGCCCGGTTAACGCGGCGGCTTCCAGCATGGAATTGCCCATATTGTTACGGGCATCGCCGGTGTAGACCAGCGTCATCTCATTAAACGCTTTACCCGGCAGGTGTTCCTGCATAGTTAACAGATCCGCCAGCAGCTGGGTGGGATGAAACTCGTTGGTTAATCCGTTCCACACCGGAACTCCGGCATATTCCGCCAGCGTCTCGACAATCTCCTGACCGTGGCCCCGATACTGAATACCGTCGTACATGCGGCCGAGCACGCGGGCGGTGTCTTTGATCGACTCTTTATGGCCAATCTGGCTGCCGCTCGGCCCGAGATATGTCACGCGCGCGCCCTGATCGTATGCGGCAACTTCGAAAGAGCAACGGGTACGGGTTGAGTCTTTTTCGAAGATGAGCGCGATGTTTTTACCGGTGAGCTTTGCGACTTCAGTGCCGTTTTTCTTATCCGCCTTCAACTGTGCGGCGAGCTGAAGCAGTGACGTGAGTTCAGCAGAGGTGAAATCAAGCAGTTTCAAAAAATGTTTCTGATAAAACGCAGACATGGTTCCCTCACATGGCTTAGGCCATTTATTGAATTAAAATTCAATTTATATGTATGTTTATTCATTTGCAACCTTGTTTAACAAATCTTTCCTGGAAAGGTGGAGGCAATGACAGCGGTATGTGACAATAAGAGTATCGGCAGGACATTATGAGGAACGAGCCATGGCAAACCCGGAACTACTGGAAGAACAGCGTGAAGAAACGCGCTTGATTATTGAAGAGTTACTCGAAGATGGCAGCGATCCAGACGCGCTGTACACCATCGAGCATCACCTTTCCGCGGATGACTTCGAAACCCTGGAAAAAGCGGCAGTAGAAGCCTTCAAGCTGGGTTATGAAGTGACCGAGCCGGAAGAGCTGGAAGTGGAAGAAGGCGACACGGTTATTTGCTGTGACATTCTGAGCGAATGTGCACTGAATGCGGAGTTGATCGATGCTCAGGTTGAGCAGCTGATGAACCTGGCTGAAAAATACGATGTGGAATATGACGGTTGGGGCACCTATTTTGAAGACCCGAACGGCGAAGAAGGTGAAGACGGCGACGATGAAGACCTCGTCGACGAAGATGATGACGGCGTGCGTCACTAAGTCATCAACTGACCTGCGGTAGCCCAGGCTGCCGCAGGCCAAGGACAACGTATGGATTACCTGCAAATACTCTCCCCGATCCACAACTTCCTGCACTGTAAAACACCCCAGGCCTGGCTTGATAAAGCGCGAGACCCGGCGAATCTGCCTCTGTTATTGACCGATCACCTCGTCTGTGAGCTGAAAGCGGCGCAAACGGCGATGCTGTTGGTGCGTAAGTATGTTGCGGATAAACAGGGATCGCAGGCGCTGTTGGACTGGCTGAAACCCTATGAAGCGTTTGCTTTCAGAGAAGGAGATGAGCCGGATTTTATCGCGCTGAATAAACAGATAAGCAAAAGCGTGATGCCGCAAACCGACGACCCGTGGGGACGCAAGCTTATCGACAGCATGGTTTTGCTTATCAAAGAAGAGCTGCATCACTTCTGGCAGGTGCGTGAGGCGATGATGAGCCGCAACATTCCCTATATCAAGATTACCGCCAGCCGTTATGCCAAAGGCATGCTCAAAGAGGTACGCACCCATGAGCCTTTAACGCTAATCGATAAACTGATTTGCGGGGCTTACATTGAGGCGCGTTCCTGCGAACGGTTCGCCGCGCTGGCGCCGTATCTGGATGACGATTTGCAGGCGTTTTATCTGTCGCTGCTGCGATCCGAGGCGCGGCACTATCAGGATTACCTGGCGCTGGCGCAGCAGGTTTCAGCCGATGATATCAGTAGCCGGGTGCGGTTTTTTGGCGAAGTAGAAGCCGCGTTGATCACCTCTCCTGACGATGAATTCCGCTTCCACAGCGGTGTGCCAGCTTAGTTCCTTTGTTTGACGCGCGGTGTCCATCGCCGCGCGGATTAATCCTTCCTGTTTCTGTTAGCAAAATCTGGTGGCTGGAAATCGCTCGCTGCTGCCGTAATAATCAAAACACACGAAGGGGAAATATATCCCCGTAACAGAGATGATTTGGCATAAGGATGGTTAATGAACTGGGCACACGTTTTGTTGGCAGGTTATATCGGGGCGGTGATTGCTATCGTCGTCGGCATGTTTCGCAAAAAAGGCTGGCTGGGCAAGATCTCCGGCGCGGTGGTTTTTGTGGTGGCGATTATCGCGTGGAATCTGTTTGATGTGCACTACCTGATCCCACGCGAAAGCCCGGATTATGGTCTGACCGAAGAGCAGCAGTTTGAAAAGGCGATGCTCTCCAATCCGGCGTTTCAGGTGATTAAGGAGCAGGAACCTGAGCTGACACAAAAAATTATCAGCCAGGCTGCGCAGATGAAGAAAGCAGGGAGTAGCGAACAGCAGGTTATCGACGCGATACAGCCGCAAATTCTTCAGTTGCAAATGGCAAGATTGCAGCAGGCGCCAGATGCCAATGTCATTGAATATATGAAAATTAACCTTGAGCAGATCGCTGCTGTGGCCAAAATCGGTGATGACGAATGCTTCCGCTTTCTGTTTCCGGCAGTGAAAGGGGGGATTAACCCGGCACGTCTGGTTCCGCATGAGATCATGAACCGTCGTATGGCGAGTGATATGAGTATGATGCGTGCTGCCTATGGTCCGAACAAACATACGGTCACGGCAGAAGAGAAACAGCTGGCGCTGCAGGATCTGCAAGCAATAAGTCCTGGGCTAGTACAGCGCTATGGGCCGGATATTCAGATCATGGCCGATCCGACTAAAGCGATCGGCAAAGAGAAGATTGCCTGTGAGATAGTGCAGGATCTCTGGTCACAGGTACTGAAGCTGCCAACCGCCCGCGCGGCTGGCGTTATTCGACTGATGCTCTCAGCCGAGATGCAGTAACGCGGCTAAAGCCTCTCGGCGTAAGGTCAGAGGGGCTTTAACATCCGCACTTCACAATCCACGTGCCCGGTACAGCCCAGCGCTTCGCTGATATGCTCAAAGCCTAAATGCTCATACAGGCGGATTGCCTCTGTCAGAAACGCTGTGGTCTCCAGATAGCACTGTTTAAAACCCTGCTCGCGGGCATGTTCGAGCGCCATCAGCGCCAGTTTTTTCGCCAGCCCCTGACCGCGCGCGCTCGACAGGAAGTACATCTTTTGCAGCTCGCAAATGTCCGGTTCACTACATCCTAATGGTGCAACACCGCCGCCGCCCACGACTTCACCATTTTGCTCAACCACCCAGTAGGCCGCGCCCGGCTGGCTGTAAACCTGGAACAGTTCGTCCAGATTAGGGTCGGCAACGGTATACCCCTTATCGGCGGTAAGCCCGTATTCAGCGGAAACTTTGCGGATAACGCGGGCAATTGCGGCGTTATCATCGGCAGAAATTCGACGCAGCGTTGCCGCGACGGAGGTAATGGCACTCATAGCGAACTCATGACATAAAAGTGAGACATATGCAGTTAATACCACTGCGGCGAGGGGAAGCGCAAGCGAGGATAATTCAATAAAAAGCCTCTGAGCATATGCGTCAGAGGCTTTATCGTCTGTGGTGTCGGATGCGCTACGCTTATCCGACCTACGATGACGGTGCCCGTTTGCCGGATAAGCGCAGCGCTATCCGGCATAGGCAATTACAGCGCGGCGATGACCGCCTGCTGTTCAATCAGCTTCGCTTTGGCTTCTGCGTAACCATCCAGCTTCTCACGCTCTTTGGCGATGACTGCTTCCGGTGCGCGGGCAACGAAACCTTCGTTGGAAAGTTTGCCTTCGATACGGGCAATCTCACCTTCGATTTTCGCCACTTCTTTCGCCAGACGCGCCAGCTCATCTTCTTTGTTGATGAGGCCAGCCATCGGGATCAGCAGCTCGGCGCCGTCGATGATTTTGGTCACGGAGACCGGACCTTTGTCATCGGCTGGCAGCACGGTAATGCTTTCCAGACGTGCCAGGTTCAGCAGGAAGCTGCGGTTGTCGTTCACACGACGCATCGCATCAGCGCTGCAACCACGCAGCAGCAGCTCCAGCGGTTTGCCCGGGGCGATGTTCATTTCCGCACGGATGTTACGTACGGCGACGATCGCCTGCTTCAGCCATTCGGTATCGGCCAGCGCCGCTTCATCAACCTGTGCGGCGTTATATTCCGGGAACGGCTGCAGCATGATGGTATCTGCAGTGTTGCCACAAATCACTTTCACTCGCTGCCAGATGGTTTCGGTGATGAACGGAATGATTGGGTGCGCCAGGCGCAGCAGACCTTCCAGCACGGTAACCAGCGTATTGCGAGTGCCGCGCAGTTCAGATTCGGAACCACCGTTCATGACCGGCTTGGTCAGCTCCAGATACCAGTCGCAGAACTGGTTCCAGGTGAACTCGTACAGAATGCCCGCGGCGATATCGAAGCGGAAGTTATCCAGCGCTTCGCGGTACGCTTTGATGGTCTGGTTGAATTCAGCGAGGATCCAGCGGTCCGCCAGAGACAGGGTCATTTCGCCGCCGTTGAAGCCGCAATCCTGATCTTCGGTGTTCATCAGCACGAAGCGGCTGGCGTTCCACAGCTTGTTACAGAAGTTACGGTAACCTTCCAGACGCTTCATGTCCCAGTTGATATCGCGACCGGTAGAGGCCAGCGCTGCCAGGGTGAAACGCAGGGCGTCGGTGCCGTGCGGCTCGATGCCGTCCGGGAACTGCTTCTCGGTACGTTTGGCAATTTTCTCAGCCAACTGCGGCTGCATCATGTTGCCGGTACGTTTCTCCAGCAGTTCTGCCAGAGAGATACCGTCGACCATATCCAGCGGGTCAATCACGTTACCCTTGGATTTGGACATCTTCTGGCCTTCGTCGTCACGAATCAGACCGGTCATGTAGACGGTCTTGAACGGAACCTGTGGCTTGCCGTTTTCATCTTTGATGAAGTGCATGGTCATCATGATCATGCGGGCAATCCAGAAGAAGATAATGTCGAAGCCGGAAACCATCACGCTGGTTGGGTGGAACTGACGCAGCGCGTCGGTATTTTCCGGCCAGCCCAGCGTAGAGAAGGTCCACAGTGCAGAAGAGAACCAGGTATCGAGAACGTCTTCGTCCTGACGCAGCGCAACGTCGGCGCCGAGGTTGTTTTCCTGACGCACTTCGTCTTCGGTACGGCCAACGTAGACATTGCCGTCGTTGTCATACCATGCCGGGATACGGTGACCCCACCACAGCTGACGGGAAATACACCAGTCCTGAATATCACGCATCCAGGAGAAGTACATGTTTTCGTACTGCTTCGGTACGAACTGGATGTCGCCATTCTCAACCGCTTCAACCGCCGGTTTTGCCAGCACGTCGGCACGGACGTACCACTGGTCGGTCAGCATCGGCTCGATAACCACGCCGCCACGGTCGCCGTAAGGTACGGTCAGGTCGTGCGGTTTAATTTCTTCCAGCAGGCCCAGGGCATCAACGGCGGCAACCACCGCTTTACGCGCAGCAAAACGTTCCAGCTTCTGGAACTCAGCCGGGATTTCATTGGAGTAAACGTCGGACTCTTCGCCTTTGGTGTCGTAAACTTCCGCGGTTTCGCGGATGTCGCCGTCAAAGGTCAGAATGTTGATCATCGGCAGGCCGTGACGTTTCCCGACTTCGTAGTCGTTAAAGTCGTGCGCCGGAGTGATCTTCACGCAGCCGGTGCCTTTTTCCATGTCGGCGTGTTCATCGCCGACGATCGGAATGCGACGGTTAACCAGCGGCAGGACAACGAATTTGCCGATCAGATCTTTGTAGCGCGGATCTTCCGGGTTAACGGCTACGCCGGTATCACCCAGTACGGTTTCCGGACGGGTGGTGGCGACGACCAGGTAATCTTTACCGTCTGCGGTTTTCGCGCCGTCAGCCAGCGGATAGCGGATGTGCCACATGGAGCCTTTAGACTCGCGGTTTTCCACTTCCAGATCAGAAATAGCGGTGCGCAGTTTCGGGTCCCAGTTGACCAGACGCTTGCCACGGTAGATCAGATCTTCTTTGTACAGGCGAACAAAGACTTCTTTCACGGCATTGGAAAGACCTTCGTCCATAGTGAAGCGTTCGCGCTCCCAGTCAACGGAGTTGCCGAGACGGCGCATCTGACGAGTAATGGTGCCGCCGGATTCCGCTTTCCACTGCCAAATTTTGTCGATAAACGCTTCGCGACCGTAGTCGTGACGGGTTTTACCTTCTTCAGCGGCAATCTTACGCTCAACCACCATCTGGGTAGCGATACCCGCGTGGTCGGTACCGGCCTGCCACAGGGTGTTTTTACCCTGCATGCGCTGGTAGCGAATCATGGTATCCATGATGGTTTGCTGGAAAGCATGACCCATATGCAAACTGCCGGTGACGTTCGGCGGCGGGATCATGATGCAGAAGGACTCTTTGCTTTCATCGCCGTTAGGTTTGAAATAGCCCTGCTTTTCCCAGTGCTCGTAAAGCGGCTGTTCGATATCTTGTGGGTTGTATGTCTTTTCCATTATTTCCAGGTTGCCGTATTCAGGTTAAAACCAGCCACGCGGTAAGCTTTGTAGCGATCGCGTGCCGATTGTTTCAAAGAATCTTCGTAAGGAACGAAGTCTATCACTTCTGTGAAAGCGGTGGCAAAATCTGCAAAGCCAACGCGCAAACTGATGAGCAGGTCGCGCGGGCTGCTATTGCGTTTCTCCGGCCAGGCAATCTCTACCGGCGCGCCACCTCTGGGGCCTTCTCCCGCCAGATTATGCGGAACAAAACTTTCTGCCGGTCTTGCCCACAGAGCTTCATCCAGTCGAAGAGCCTGCTTTTCGTTTTCACAGGCGATCAGCACGCGCTTGCCAGCACGCCAACGTTCTGCGGCAATTTCACACACCAGTTGTTCAACGGCGCTTAAGCCATCGACGGTGTTGTCATTGTCCAGAATATAGAACGTTGCGTTTCTCATGATATGGGGCTTCTTGTTGTGGATTTAAATGCAAAGCCGGGTGGCGCTACGCTTACCCGGCCTACGGTTGAGTGACGTTGTAGGCCGGGTAAGGCGAAGCCGCCACCCGGCGTTTTACATCACTCTTCGCCGTTAAAACCGGCACGATTGAGCAGGAACTGCGACAGCAGCGCGACCGGACGACCGGTTGCGCCTTTGGCTTTCCCTGAACGCCATGCGGTACCAGCGATATCCAGGTGCGCCCAGTTGTACTTACGGGTAAAGCGTGACAGGAAGCAGCCCGCGGTAATGGCACCGCCAGGACGTCCGCCGATGTTCGCCATATCCGCAAAGTTGGACTCTAACTGCTCCTGGTATTCATCACCCAGCGGCAAACGCCACGCGCGGTCACCAGCCTGCTCGGACGCACCGATCAGCTCATGCGCCAGCGGGTTGTGGTTCGACATCAGGCCGGTGATGTGATGGCCCAGCGCAATCACGCACGCGCCGGTCAGGGTCGCGACGTCAATCACCGCTTCTGGCTCAAAGCGCTCGACGTAGGTTAACACGTCGCACAGCACCAGACGGCCTTCGGCATCCGTATTGAGCACTTCAACGGTCTGTCCAGACATCGTGGTCAGCACGTCGCCTGGGCGATACGCGCGGCCACCCGGCATGTTTTCACAGCCCGCCAGCACACCGACAACGTTGATGGGGAGCTGAAGCTCGGCCACCATGCGCATCACGCCGTATACCGCTGCCGCGCCGCACATGTCGTATTTCATCTCATCCATGCCTTCGGCTGGTTTGATGGAGATACCGCCGGAGTCAAAGGTTAATCCTTTACCGACCAGCACAATCGGACGCGCGTCTTCGGACGGATTGCCTTTGTACTCGATGACCGACATCAGCGACTCGTTCTGCGAGCCGTGACCGACGGCCAGATAAGAGTGCATGCCCAGCTCTTTCATCTGCTGCTCGCCGATTACGCGGGTCACAACATTTTTGCTGTAGCTGTCTGCCAGCTGGCGCGCCTGAGAGGCCAGGTAGGCGGCGTTACAGATGTTCGGCGGCATGTTGCCAAGATCTTTTGCCGCTTTAATGCCGGCGGCGATCGCCAGACCGTGTTGGATCGCACGCTCACCGCTGGTCAGCTCGCGGCGGGTCGGCACATTGAAGACCATTTTACGCAGCGGGCGACGTGGCTCGCTTTTGTTGGTCTTCAGTTGATCAAAGCTGTACAGCGTTTCCTGTGCCGTCTCAACGGCCTGACGCACTTTCCAGTAGTTATTGCGCCCTTTGACGTGCAGCTCAGTCAGAAAGCAGACGGCTTCCATTGAGCCTGTATCATTCAGGGTATTGATGGTTTTCTGAATGACCTGCTTGTACTGGCGCTCATCAAGTTCGCGCTCTTTGCCACACCCAATAAGGAGAATTCGCTCAGACAGAACGTTAGGAACATGGTGCAGCAACAGGGTTTGACCCGGTTTGCCTTCCAGTTCGCCGCGACG
The DNA here is from genome assembly GCF_030332745.1 of Citrobacter sp. Cpo074. NCBI lineage: Bacteria > Pseudomonadati > Pseudomonadota > Gammaproteobacteria > Enterobacterales > Enterobacteriaceae > Citrobacter > Citrobacter sp. Cpo074. The sequence continues at coordinate 114,167 of NZ_JAOWHG010000025.1, read as the reverse complement.
CAGCAGTGCGCTGATGTACCCGTCGCTGATCTTGTCGAGCTGCTCTGCAATCGGAGAGAGGCGGCGTGGTTCAAAGACACCCACGACGATGCACGCACTCCGCTGTTTCTCCGGGCTACCGCTTTTTACACTGAACTCCATGCACTACGCTCCTGAATCTTAAAGACAACGGCGGTGGCTACGGATAGAATTGCAAGCTTTCGTAACTCATACCCGCTGTTGCGGTGACTTCGTGTTAATCTTAACGTTATTACGGCATTGGCACGTCAGAACAATTTCTGAGAGGTGGATCCGTTGAGTATAATGATCTTAGCGACGATTTCGACGACTCAAGAGAATAAATGACGTTTAAGCCATGAAACAAGCTAAATTCCGGCAAAAGACGGGTTTTTACGGGCGTATTTAAAGTGATAATCATAAGATATCTGGTTCGGGAAACGCTCAAAAGCCAACTTGCGATCCTATTCATCCTGCTTTTGATCTTCTTTTGTCAAAAGTTGGTCAGGATCCTTGGTGCGGCGGTTGACGGTGATATCCCGGCAAATCTGGTGCTCTCGCTGCTGGGGCTGGGCGTGCCAGAAATGGCGCAACTTATCTTGCCCTTAAGCCTGTTCCTCGGGCTGTTGATGACGCTGGGCAAACTGTATACCGAAAGCGAAATTACGGTCATGCACGCCTGCGGGCTGAGCAAGGCAGTGCTCGTGAAAGCGGCGATGGTGCTGGCGCTGTTTACCAGTATTATTGCGGCGGTCAACGTGATGTGGGCCGGGCCGTGGTCCTCCAGACATCAGGACGAAGTCCTGGCGGAGGCGAAAGCGAACCCCGGTATGGCGGCGCTTGCTCAGGGGCAATTCCAGCAGGCGACCAACGGCAGTTCGGTGCTGTTTATCGAAAGCGTTGACGGCAGCAATTTCAAAGACGTGTTCCTCGCGCAAATCCGCCCGAAAGGCAACGCTCGTCCTTCGGTCGTCGTAGCCGATTCCGGACATCTTACCCAGATGCGTGATGGCTCTCAGGTCGTGACGCTGAACCAGGGGACGCGCTTCGAAGGTACTGCGCTGCTGCGCGATTTCCGCATTACCGACTTCCAGGATTATCAGGCGATTATCGGTCATCAGGCCGTGGCGCTGGATCCAAACGATACCGACCAGATGAACATGCGTACGCTGTGGACGACCGACACCGATCGTGCCCGCGCGGAGCTGACCTGGCGTATCACGTTAGTATTCACCGTATTTATGATGGCGCTGATGGTCGTACCGCTGAGCGTGGTGAACCCGCGTCAGGGGCGCGTGCTGTCGATGCTGCCAGCAATGCTGCTCTATTTGCTGTTCTTCCTGGTTCAGACGTCGCTGAAGTCGAACGGCGGTAAAGGTAAGCTGGATCCAGTGTTCTGGATGTGGACGGTTAACCTGGCATATCTGGCGCTGGCGATTGTGCTTAACCTCTGGGATACGGTGCCGATGCGCCGCTTGCGTGCCAGTTTTATGCGTAAAGGAGCGGTATAATGCAGCCTTTTGGTGTACTTGACCGCTATATCGGTAAAACCATTTTCACCACCATCATGATGACGCTGTTCATGCTGGTGTCGCTCTCCGGGATCATCAAGTTCGTTGACCAGCTGAAAAAAGCCGGGCAGGGGAGCTACGATGCGATGGGCGCCGGGCTGTATACCCTGCTCAGTGCGCCGAAAGATATTCAGATCTTCTTCCCGATGGCGGCGCTGCTGGGGGCATTGCTGGGGTTGGGCATGCTGGCCCAGCGCAGTGAACTGGTGGTGATGCAGGCTTCCGGCTTTACCCGCATGCAGGTGGCGTTGTCGGTGATGAAAACCGCGATTCCGCTGGTGCTGCTGACGATGGCTATCGGCGAATGGGTCGCGCCACAAGGCGAACAGATGGCGCGTAACTACCGTGCGCAGCAGATGTACGGCGGCTCGCTGCTCTCTACTCAGCAGGGGTTGTGGGCGAAAGACGGTGACAGCTTTGTCTACATCGAGCGGGTGAAAGGCGACGCCGAATTAGGCGGGATTAGCATCTACTCGTTTAACGACAAGCGCCGTCTGCAGTCTGTACGCTACGCTGCGAGCGCGACGTTTGACCCGGAGCAGAAGGTCTGGCGTTTGTCGCAGGTAGATGAATCCAACCTGACCGATCCGAAGCAAATCACCGGCTCGCAAACGGTGAGCGGCACCTGGAAAACCAACCTGACACCCGACAAGCTCGGCGTTGTGGCGTTGGACCCTGATGCGCTGTCGATTAGCGGTCTGCATAACTACGTGAAGTACCTGAAGTCGAGCGGCCAGGATGCCGGACGCTACCAGCTCAATATGTGGAGCAAAGTCTTCCAGCCACTGTCGGTGGCGGTCATGATGCTGATGGCGCTGTCGTTTATCTTTGGTCCGCTGCGTAGCGTCCCGATGGGCGTGCGCGTGGTGACAGGGATTAGCTTTGGCTTTGTGTTCTATGTGCTGGACCAAATCTTTGGCCCGCTGACGCTGGTGTACGGCATTCCGCCGATTATCGGTGCGCTGCTGCCAAGCGCCAGTTTCTTCCTGATTAGCCTGTGGCTGATGCTACGTAAGTCGTAATCACAGTAATCGTAGGCCTGATGGCGTTGCGCTTTTCAGGCCTACTCCGGACCCGTAGGCCGGATAAGGCGTTTCCGCCGCCATCCGGCAACGTAACACGGGGCTAGCGTTTTCTCCCGCCCATCAAACTCCCCAACATGCCGCGAATTATCTGATTGGTAACCTGTCGCGCCGCGCTTTTCGCCACGCTCTGCACTACGCCATCGCGCTTACCGCCGCGCGGTCCGGTGCTGCCAAACAGAATATCCTTCAACCCACCGAGAATACCGCCATCCACATCGACAGCTTTACCGTTGGCGGGAGGTGTATTTTGCTGCTCGGTACTGGCCTGCACGCCTTGCTGTAAACGTTCATAGGCGGACTCGCGGTCGATCTCTTCTTCATATTTACCGTACAGAGAAGAGTGATTAATCAGCCCGTTGCGCTCGTCGTCCGTCACCGGTCCCATCCGTGAGCATGGCGCAATCACCATCGCCCGTTCAACCACGGACGGGCTGCCTTTGGCGTCCAGAAACGACACCAGCGCCTCACCGGTTCCCAGCTCCTGAATGGCTTTTTCGGTATCAAATGCCGGGTTGGCGCGCATGGTTTGCGCCGCGCTTTTCACCGCTTTCTGGTCTTTCGGCGTGAATGCGCGCAGGGCATGTTGCACACGGTTTCCCAACTGACCAAGCACGTTGTCCGGAATATCCGACGGGTTTTGCGAGACGAACCACACGCCGACCCCTTTCGAGCGGATCAGGCGGATCACCTGTTCGATTTTATCCAGCAGCACCTGCGGAGCATCGTTGAACAGCAGGTGCGCTTCATCGAAGAAGAACACCAGTTTTGGTTTCTCCAGATCGCCCGCTTCCGGCAGCTGTTCGTACAGCTCGGAGAGCATCCACAGCAGGCTGGCGGCGTACAGTTTGGGCATCTGATAGAGCTTCTCGGCGCTGAGGATATTAATCATCCCTTTGCCGTTGGCATCGGTACGCATCCAGTCTTTGATGTCCAGCATCGGTTCGCCAAAGAAGTGTGCCGCGCCCTGTTGCTCCAGCGATAGCAGCCCGCGCTGGATCGCCCCGACCGAGGCGCTACTGATATTGCCGTACTGATTCTGGAAGGATTTAGCGTTATCGCCAATGTACTGGGTGATAGCCCGCAGGTCTTTGAAATCGAGCAGCAACAGACCCTGGTCATCGGCAATACGGAAGATAATATCCAGCACGCCGGACTGCACGTCGTTGAGGTTCAGCAGACGGGCCAGCAGCAGCGGACCGAGGTCAGATACCGTGGCCCGCACGGGATGACCTTTTTCGCCGAAGATATCCCACACCGTGACCGGATTAGCATGCGGTTGCCAGTCGGTAATGCCGATGTTTTTCAGGCGGGCGAGCAGCTTTTCAGAGGCTTGTCCTTCCTCGGCCACGCCGGTTAAGTCACCTTTCACATCGGCCATAAATACCGGCACGCCAATCTCGGACAGCGATTCGGCCAGCTTCTGTAGCGTGACGGTTTTACCGGTCCCGGTCGCGCCGGTAATCAGCCCATGACGGTTAGCCATGCCTGGCAGTAAAAACAGTTCGGTGTCCGGCGTGCGGGCAATTAGCAGGGGTGCGCTCATTGAGATTTCCTCCATTTATCCTGCCTGGAGTATAGGCAACCGTGACGCACTCTTCACCGCTAAATTACGGAGATTGTGAGGAGAATTTAACCTGTCTGGAATAGCGGGGAGAATAGCCGGGAAGCTTACGCCACCCGGCAAAGACGATCAGAAGTCGGCTTTAAGCACTACGCGGTAGCGGGCCTTACCGTCACGCACGTGCTGGATTGCTTCGTTAATTTGCGACATCGGGTACAGTTCGGTGGTGGGCGACACCTTGCTGCGCCCGGCAAATTTCATCAGCTTGCGCAGTTCGAACGGCGTACCTGTTGCCGAACCGGAGATGCTGCGATCGCCGGCTATTAAGGTGAACGCCGGAACCGGCAGCGGCTTCAGCACCGCACCGACGGTATGGAAGTTACCGCCGTAGGCCAGCGCTTCAAAATAGGGCTGCCAGTCGAGATCGACGTTAACCGTGTTAATAATGAGATCGAACTGGCCCGCCAGCGCTTTTAGCACATCCGGATCGCGGCTGTTGACGACCTTATCCGCCCCCATTGCCAGCACTTCCTGCTCTTTCGCCGGATTGGAGCTGAACGCGGTCACTTCGCAACCCATCGCGTGTAACAGCTTAATGGCGATATGCCCCAGGCCGCCGATGCCGATCACCCCGACGCGGCTGGTGGCGGTGATATGGTGCATCAGCAGCGGTTTGAACACCGTGATGCCGCCGCACAGTAATGGGCCAGCGGCCGCCAGATCGATACTCTCCGGTAGAGGGATTACCCACTGCCAGTCGGCCCGCAGCTTCTCGGCGAAGCCGCCGCGATTAAGAATTGTGGGAACAGACCCTTCAAGGCAGTTGATCTGATTACCGCTGATACAGGCGTCGCAGTGCCCGCAGCTGCGCGCCGTCCAGCCAACGCCGACGCGCTGACCAACCTTCAGACCTTTATCCTGCGCCGCGCTGCCGAGCGCCGCCACGCGACCAATCACCTCATGCCCGGCAACCAGCGGATACTGAGAGAATCCCCATTCGTTGTCTATCATCGACAAATCAGAATGGCAGATACCGCAGTAATCGACCTGGACTTCGACATCTTCCGGCTTAAGCTCGCCCGCATCATATTCATAGAGTTCGAGTTCGCTGCCCGCCGCTTTTGCAGCGTAGCTTTTTATCATCGACATCGTGTTTCCCTCAGTGTGGTGTTGAACTGGAAGTGTAGAGCATGGGGAAACGGGACGCTTCGCAGAAGGGGGGATTAAGGAGGGGGCAAACTGTGATGATGGTTACAGCTAAGAAAGGTAATGCTGAAATTTTCAACACTTAGCGAGCCAGACACACGCTGGCGCTTGCATGGTGGCGCATGACAGGTATAATCCACAACGTTTTCCGCATCCCTTCCGTGCCGGAGTGGCGAAATCGGTAGACGCAGTTGATTCAAAATCAACCGTAGAAATACGTGCCGGTTCGAGTCCGGCCTTCGGCACCAATAATGCAAGATTAAGCTACCTAAGGGTGGCTTTTTTTGTGTCATTTTTTCCGAATCATATACTCAGCTTATATATCCCTCTGACAAAGCAACAAATCATAGGTGCTTCATCCTGTTGAATTAATTACACTAATTAAGTATGTTTAATTTATTGATTCTGAAGTGTATTAAATTTACAGGTCTATTTTTATTGTGACTAACTTCGCGTTTTAAAATGCTAATAGATGATCATCTTTGTGAGGGGTAATATTATTATCTGTTTTGCTAGCTATTTTTATGAATTATTCCTGTCGGATCAGTCTGTTTACGCAGTCAATTTGCAAGGAGCATGCTTTGAATCAGTCAGAATACACGTCGATCCTAAAATGTACCCCGTGGCTAGATAAATTCCTCGCTCGTAGAGGATTGAAGCAACCAGATCATCGCCCGTTATATGAATATCACGCAACGTGTGATGAATATGATGAATTGAAACGGCTGTTGCGAGCTATAGGGCTACCCGATGGTTACAAAAGTGATAAAGGGTATGCAGCCTGCTTCACTTTGTTCTGCTCTGAGTGGTACAGAAGGGATTACGAGCGAGATTGTGGATGGACGTGGGAACCTATTTATAAAACTCTTGGTATATTGCTACCTTCTTCTGAAATGGGGAATATAATCCCTAAAGGTCTGGATGGGTACTGGGGACGCCCAGTGCGGTTCTATGATACTGAAAGGCGGAATTTTTTAGGGTCCTTATTCAGTGAAGGCGGTTTACCTTTCAGGTTGCTGAAGGAATCTGATAGCCGTTTTCAGTCAATGTTTTCTCTCATTTTAAACCAATACGATCAGGCTAAATCCTCTAACATTTCCACGTACGCGTTGGTTCATGCAGCGGTAGAAAAATCATCCCTGCCAGTCGTTTTCAAAGAGGATACTTCAGTTGAACTTATTAGTCGAATGGCTGAACAGTTAGTATCTCTTGTTCAAATTTATGATTTGAGTAATCATACCGAACCCGTAAAAGAACTTGAGCGTGTTCATCCAAAGTGGCGGGACAGTTTCCCTGTTCCTCTAGAGGATGATACGGGTACTAGTTTCCTTAATGGACTTTTACGAACAGCTTCTACTGAATCAAAACCCCGCATTCAAAAGAATAAAACCACTCTCTGTCAGTTTTTATGGTCAGAAAATAACCCTGAAGCCGTCCAGGCTATTATTTCTCTGCCTGAGGAGCTGAGCTTTTCAATTGATAGTGAGCCTTCAACAACGCGCTTCGAGCTTGCTATCTATGAAGATGGTAACGAAATCGCAAGTCTGGGACCTGCTTACGCCACGTTAAGTAACTCCCAGGCAAAAATAAGAGTTCGTAAGCGCGAGATTAAATTTTGCCGAAGAAATCCCGCAGTAAGTTTGTTTATTGTGGCGAGAGCTGGGGGAATGTTTGTCGGCTCCAATCTTTTAGAAGGTAGTGAAGTTGCCGTTGGCGATGTTCCATTGGTTTTTGTTTCTGATAAAAGTGAATGGCTGTTACAGGGACAAGCCTCTTGCAGCGTGCGTGGCAGTCATGTGCTTATCGTACTACCAAAGGATGGCTGTCTGGCTTCGGAACATGAGGATTGTGACTCTAGCTTTTCGGCTTTGGGCTGCCGAACTCTGACTATCAAAGGTCGGCAGGATATCATTATTGAAGGCGACGAAACGTACCGGATAAAGACAGGAAGAGAGCAGATTATCCAGACTGGATTTTCTTTCCAGGGAAAGCGATTGAATTGGACAAGCTACCCGGATGAAGTCTTCCTTGGTATTCCCGGAATTACCAAAAATCCTGAGAATCTCTCAAAGCATCATTATAAACGCTTTTTCAACGGTACGTTTATAGATGATTGCGATGTGCAAGAGAGAATGGGAGCACAGTTTATTTCGGTGCGTAACGAAAGTAATGAAACTTTACTGCGTAAGAAAATAGGTATTCTCCCCAATGATTTTAGCCTGGAAATAAAAAACGGAGAACAGGCAAACGAAGGTTCGGTCATTATTACTACTCAGCATCCTTGTTTGTATCGTTTGAAGGAAAAAACACTTGAAGTTGGACGGGAGCGGTTGCCTGGTAGTACAGAAATAATGATGAAGGCGGAGGGGATACCTCCTGCATCGATTTCATTACAAATAACGCCAAACCTCACTGCGGACCCAATTGTTATTTGGTTACCATTTCCTGCACGAGGCTGTCTTGCGTTCGATAAAGACGAGAAGCCTCTACCTAAAAATTTAACGATTAACGATCTTCTGGGAGCCAGAGCATACCTTTTCGGAAAAAATGGAGAGCCTACGCGATACCAGCTTGAACTACGTTTACATTCCCGTAGTGGAATGCAGGCTTGGTATGAGTGGCACTATAGTGCGGGAGAAAGTCCGGTAGAGCTTACGTTATACAGCTTAAGGGAACATATTGATAATTTACTCTCACTGGAAGAGGGAATTGATCAAATAGTTGATATGCGTATAGAAGGAGGTGGTAGTTCTTTTACCTGGCAGATTCGACGTTACAAATATAGTCTGGACTATGATCGGGAAAGGCAGATTCTTTTCGCAAACTCAATAAGTAATCGTACAGGACAGATCCCTTCGCCCGTAATTATGTTACTCAGCGAACCGGAGAGAAAACCCATACCGCTGATGTCAAGAATGAGCGAAGGTGTACCGGTTGGGGAATTCGAATTAAGTTCGACAATACAAAATAATGGCCCATGGCTGGTGTTGCCAAAACAAGGTGAAGAAGCTTCATTTCGGCCATGCTACATTGCTGGCGAGTCGGTGATTCAAAGCGACACGACAACAATACAGTCCTTGCAAAAAGCAACGCAGCTTTTTAATCCCCGGTCGGATGTAAATACAATTACGTTAGTTCTGGAACAAATGGCGAACGACCCTGCACATTCAGGCTGGCAGTTTTTACGCAATTTATACGATCAGTTTGGATATTTACCTTTGGCTACCTTTGAAGTATGGCGGGCGCTTGTTCAGCATCCGCAAGCGTTGGCGATGTCGCTATTCAAATTTGAAATGTCCATTGATTATCTCAGCCGTATTGAAAGCGAGTTTCCTGTTTTCTGGGAGTTTTTACCTATTACAGAAGTTAAACGTGCCGCCACACATTTTCGTACTTTTTTGACTCATAAAGGTGCGCCTGGGGAAATGCAGATAAAGTTGCTGGACAGAATGTATCAGCAGCTGGGCACAGTGTTCCCGACTTATGCCAGTGAGGTGAAATTATGGTTGAGTCAAGGGAAATTACCACCGGTTTTTCCGGAGTTTGTGATGAAAGGTATTATCCAAGGGTGGTATCAGGAACTTCTACGCGAACATGGTGAATCTCGCTGGCCAGAATTTGGTGGTCCGGGCCTTTTCCGTTGGTATATGTCGCAACAAAATCCGGTTATCGATATTTCACCTGATGCCAGTTACCGATATTCCGTTACCTTGCTCCCCGTATTTGCTGCTGCTGTTGCAAGCGGAAAAACAACATTTGGCAGTGTTTTTGAAAATAAGCCCGGTGCCGTATTTTTTTTGAGGCAGGTTAGAGATTTCGACTCACGATGGTTTAACGCCATTTTCCAGTACTGCTTATTGTGTAATGTTACCGAAAAATAAAAAAGGGATAAGAATGACTACACGCTATTTTTCGTCACTTATTGAACAATCGTTGTCTCGTTCTACAGAAGCAACGCTGAGTATCATGGGGGTCACAAACCCGCAGTTGCGTGAACACCTCGCGCAGCAAATGGGCGCCGATTGTGGGGAGTCTGGCTCATTTCTTGCTGCACCGGTATTCCAGCAAATGTTTGGCTGGAAAGAGTCAAATAACACGATGCGCAGCCTGACTGAAGGCAAGGCATTACTAAGTAAAGCCGTTGTTGATTCGCTTGATGCTCAGAACAATGGTCGCTACCGTTTTGGTGCTGACTGGAAACCTTTCACTCACCAACTGGCCAGTTGGAAGGCTTTACTGGAAGAGAAACATTCCGTGGTGGTGACAAGTGGTACGGGTTCAGGCAAAACGGAATGTTTTATGGTGCCGGTGCTGGAAGATCTCTACCGGGAACTGCATGAAAATGGCAACAATCCGCTGGTTGGTGTCAGAGCCCTTTTCCTCTATCCACTTAACGCGCTGATTAATTCACAGCGTGAGCGCCTGGATGCATGGACACGAGGTTTTGGCACCGGGATCCGATACTGCCTCTATAACGGTAATACTGAAAATCTCCACGCTGCGGTAAAAAGTGAGCAGATAAAAAGGCCGAATGAAGTGCTCTCGCGTGAAAAGATGCGTGAAGAACCTGCTCCGATTCTGGTGACCAACGGCACAATGCTGGAATATATGATGGTACGCCAAGTCGACGCCCCGATTATTCAGCAATCCAAAGCACAAAAGTCACTACGTTGGATAGTACTGGATGAAGCGCATACCTATGTCGGTTCGCAGGCCGCTGAACTGGCGCTACAGTTACGTCGCGTGATGACGGCATTTGGCGTGACGCCCGATGATGTGCGTTTCGTGGCAACATCTGCAACTATTGCCGGAGGCGATGCCGAAAAACAGCTGAAAAAATTCCTCTCTGAATTATCCGGTATACCGCAGGAGCGTATTGACGTACTGGACGGAACCCGGGTGATTCCGAAACTAGAACCGTGCAAACACGTTTATATTCCGTTAGAAGAAATTGAGCAAATCCCTGATACAGACATGAAGGGCGTAAGCCCAGAGCGCTTTGAGGCACTTACACATTCACCTGAAGCGCATTACTTGCGTGAGATGTTAGTCACTCAGCCGGATCCAATGAAGCTGGATACGATGACGCAGCGGTTGAATACGCTGACCAGGCAACATTATAGCCAGCAGGATGTGCTGCGCTGGATCGATGTTTGCTCCGGCACTCAACCTAATACTAAAGATCCGGCATTTCTGAAGGTAAGAGCGCATATCTTCCAGCGCAACACCCAGGGTGTGTGGGCTTGCGTTGATAAAGAGTGCAGAAAAAAGCACGGCACTCCGCTGGAAAAGGGCTGGCCCTTTGGCTATGTGTATGTGAATCAACGGCAAAATTGTGACTGCGGAAGCCCGATCTACGAACTGGCATTCTGTAATGAATGTAACGAGCCACATCTTTTGGCGCGGGACAAAAAGGGCAAACTGGTCCAATGGGAAAATAAAGGCGGCGATGAGTTCTCGTTGCAGGATGATACGCATGTTGAATATGACGGCGTAGAAGATAAAGTCGAGAAAGAGAGTACTTTCCAGCCCCCGCTTATTATTGCCGCAGAAAAGACCAGTGAGATGGGGTATACCATCCAAAGGCTGGATCGCCAGACGCGTCGTATTGGCGTGGGTAGTAATGACAGTATCCCGTTAGTTATTAATGATATTGAGCAAGTTTGCAGCGCCAGTGGCTGTGGCTACAGAGGGACGAGCGGGAAACAACCCTTCCGTCGCGCTTTATTGGGGGGGCCATTTTATGTCACCAACATTGTGCCCACCGTTCTGGAGTATTGTCAGGACTTTATTAGTGAAGAAGGAAAAGAGGGCGTCGGACCTGATTCGCTACCAGGTCGAGGCCGTCGACTGATTACCTTTACCGATAGCCGGCAAGGAACGGCCCGAATGGCGGTGCGCATGCAGCAGGAAGCTGAGCGCAGTCGTTTACGCGGCAGCGTGGTGGAAATCCTGAGCTGGCATCAACGAACGCAGACTACTGTCACACCGAATGCCAGTGCCGATCTTGAAAAGTTATCCGCGAGGGCAAAACAGGCCCGAAATGAGGCAGAAGAATATAGAAGCTGGGGAATGCCGGAACAAGCAAAACTGGCAGAAGCGCAAGCTGAACAGCTTGAACAGGCTATTCAGGTTGCGACCGGTGGCAAAGCAGCAACTGTTCTGCTGTCCCGGACCTGGACGGAAATGGTTAATGAACTTAAAGAGAAGGCTGATATTCGCGGTCCGATTCTACAATATAACCACTATCTGAAGCCTGAGATTTTCAATGAAAACGGAGGCCCGCTGAAGCTTTCAGAAATGTTGCTTTTCCGGGAGTTCATGCGTCGCCCTAAACGAACTAACAGTCTGGAAACGCAAGGGCTAGTCCAGGTTGGTTATCAGGGGCTGGAGAAAATAATTAAACTCCCGGTGCACTGGCATGAAAAAGGGCTGACGGAGGGCGACTGGCAGGATTTTCTTAAGGTTACGCTGGATTTATACGTTCGTGAAAGCAACTTCACGCAACTGGACGATGAATTGAAAAACTGGATTGGTAGTCGTTTTTCATCGAAATTCGTCCGTAACCCGGAAACGAAAGATCCTGAAGATAATCAGAACAAACGCTGGCCGCAAATCCGTAATGGCAACTTATCCCATCGTTTAGTGAAGTTGTTGATGCTGGGAGCGGGTTTCAAAACAGCAAATACGGCGACGATTGATATTATCAACGCGTGGCTGAAAGAAGCATGGAATCAACTTACCGGGCCACTTGCCGTACTGAAGCCTGATGGTAACCGTTTCTATCTGCCAAAAGAGCACCTGACTTTTTCTTTAATCACGGATGGCTGGATTTGCCCGGTAACCAATAAAATTCTGGATACCACCTTTAAAGGCTTAACCCCTTATCTGCCAACCCATATTTCGTTTGAACATCTTAGCCAGGTGCAGTTCGACACGTTTATCGCGCAAAAGGTCACCATGCCGGAAATCTGGAAGCTGGACCGTTCGCAAGAAGACTACGCGGCAGGTCTGGCGAAAGTACGTGACTGGGTCAGCAAGGAGCCGCTGATCGCGCAATTACGTTCGGAAAACGTCTGGACGGATATCAACGATCGTGTTGTGGAAGGAGGCTTCTATTACCGCACGGCTGAGCACTCAGCCCAGCAATCATCGGAACGTCTGCAAAGCTACGAAAAGATGTTCAAGAATGGGCAACTGAATGTTCTCAACTGTTCTACCACCATGGAAATGGGGGTTGATATTGGCGGTATTACTGCCGTGGTGATGAACAACGTACCGCCGCATCCGGCCAACTATTTACAGCGTGCAGGGCGGGCCGGGCGTAGTAAGGAATCGCGAGCGATCTCTTATACGCTATGTAAAGGGAACCCGCATGACCAGCAGGTTTTTGCCAATCCGCTGTGGCCGTTTGAAACCATGATCCCGGCCCCGATGGTGGCGATGAATTCTGCCCGGCTGGTACAACGCCACGTCAATGCCTTATTACTGTCCGACTTCTTATGCAACGTTATTGGTGAAACGGAGAAAGAAAAAACCAGCCTCGACAGTCTCTGGTTTTTTGGTGAGGACGACGGGCAGTCAAAATGTGAGCGCTTTAAAGTCTGGCTGGAGCGCCCGGTTCTTGATATCGACGCGGCGCTGGAACGGCTGGTGAAAGGTACGGCGCTGCATGGAGCCAGACCCGACCTGCTGCGGGATAAAACCATTAACGCGATTACTTTCCTGCAACAGCGATGGCTTTCCGTCTATCGCGATCTTGTGGCTCAAGAGCGCGAATCACAGCCGCAAACGCCTTATCGCAAGCGTATCGAACTGGAGAAAAAACGGCACTGTGGCGAGTATTTGTTGCGCGATCTGGCAGCCAGAACCTTCCTGCCTGGTTATGGCTTCCCGACGGATGTGGTGACGTTTGATAACTTCACTATGGAGGACTATATCCGTGAAAAATCGCGGAAAAGCCGGGATAAAAAAGATCGCGAAGATAACGTGTCACGCTACAAAGGGCTGCCCTCCCGAAACCTGGGAGTCGCCATCCGGGAATATGCGCCAGGCGCAGAGATCATTCTTGATGGTCGGGTCTTCCGCTCCGCCGGTGTCTCGCTGCACTGGCACAATATTAACGCTGATACCAATGAGGCCCAGCGTCTGGATTGCGCCTGGCGCTGCCACAAATGCGGTACGATTGGCTATAAAGAGGGGATGAGCAACTCCGGGACGCTCTATTGCACCAACAGCGCGTGTGGTGAAAAAATTATCACTGAAAATCGCCGTCAGGTGCTGCAGCCTGCCGGATTTGTGACCGATGCGCATGCACCGGTGACCAACAATATTGAAACCATGAAATTCATCCCGGTGGTCCCTGCATGGGTATTTGTTAAAGCCGAACCAATGCCGTTGCCTAACCCAATAATGGGATATATGACCTCTGGTGCTGACGGGCATGTCTTCCAGCAAAGCCTGGGAGAAGGTGGGCATGGTTACGCGTTATGTCTGAGCTGTGGTCGTGCAGAGTCGATGTTGAATGCTAACGACGCACCGAAGAGTATGGAAGCACACTACCCACCGCGCCCGGGAAAATCGGATCGCGATAGCCAGAATCAACGTCTAATTTGTCCCGGTTCGACGGCGCTTATGAAGAACGTCACGCTGGGGGCTTTGGCGCGAACGGATGTCTTTGAAATGGTACTACGCAAGCCGCAAAACGGTGAATATCTGCCGGATAACACTGAAGAGGGGCGGGTTGTCGCCATGACCCTTGCAGTTGCGCTGCGTCAGGCGCTGGCGGGTGTTCTGGGTATCTCTGCCGCAGAGCTGGGCTACGCTGTGCGTCCGGTCCGGTTGGAGGACGGGCAATCGGTATTAGCCGTTCAGCTGTATGATGTGATCAGTGGTGGGGCTGGTTTTGCCTCCAGTGCGCCATTGCATATTGAGTCTATTCTGCAGGGAATGGTCAAACAGCTAGGGTGTCATCATTGTGATACCTCCTGCAGTGAATGCCTGCTCGACTCCCAGACTCGCCACGATCACGATTTACTGGACCGAAAAGCGGCACTGGCCTGGCTTGGGGATGACTTCGTCTACTATGTTGGTTTGCCGGATACGGAGACATTCTCGCTGCCGGATGCCCGCTACTGCCCGGGAGCCATTAGCGACACCCTTCGCCGGGCGATTAACGAAGGAGCTGAAAAACTCACGCTGTGGATGAACGGGCCGCTCAATGAGTGGGATCTCTATGCCCGCCAATTCCGGGCGGCTATTCAGAACTACCGGGTAAAAGATAACGTTGCGGTTGATCTCGTCATCCCGGCAGGCGTCGATGACCCTGAACTGATGCACGAGCTTTCGCAGTTTACTGCTCTGGGTGTACGGTTGTGTCATAGCGAACAGGCTCCGGACCTGCCGATTGTGGCACAAATCGCCTTTGCCGATCGGGTCATGACGCTGGCTTCACGCAGCCAGCAGGCAACGATCCCTGGACCGGGCTGGCATCTGAATGACGAACTGGTTGTTCGCAGCCTCGGCTATAAAACGGTAAAACTGAACGAGTTTGTTCTGCCGGGGAAAGCCACGAGCGCGGTTGAACGCGTCAAAGATATTGCGATCCATAAAGAGCTGAACGGCCCGCTTTCGTTGTTCGGACAACGCTTCTGGGACGTGCTGTTTAACGACCATGAAGAGGCGCAGTCGCTGATGAAAAATCAGCGGATCATCGGCGTTCACTATACCGATCGCTATCTGCAAAACCCGGTTGCGCTGGTGCTGCTGGCGGCGTTATTGAAACCGCTGAAGCCGTTACTGACTGAGGAAGCTAAGGTGGCGATTGATACATTATTCAAACCTAAAGATCGCGCCGGTAACCGGCCTTTCCATGACTGGATGAGCGACGCGGATTTTCAGGATTTCGCCGACCAGTGGTTTGCCGCGGCAATGGGCAGGGCGGTAGCGCTAAGAGTATTCGATTCGCTGCGCGACATTCCCCACCATCGTAAACTGACGGTGACATTTGAGAATGGTCAGGTATTAAAGATTCGTTTTGATCAGGGGATGGGCTACTGGCGTATCAACTTTGCATCGAAATGGTATTACTTTGACTTCAGCGATGACGTTTCCTTTCAGTTAGGCAATATGGCGCTGGCCTGTCAGGATGGCAAGGTGCTTAACAGCGAAGAAAGCTGGGCAACGGATGTGCTGGTGGAGGTGATGGCAGCGTAAGGGACACCGCTCCCGACTCGCTGTCGGGAGCGGTGTGCGTCAGGTGGTACGTTTACCGGTAATCACGTCGATAAATTCCTGTACCTGCCGCTGCTTACGGGCGGACAGCTTACAGACCCGACGCAGCGACTGTAGCAAGGCGGGCTCTTCCGGCTGCGGTAGCGTTGCCGTTAACACGATACAGCCAGCCATCACTTTGACATCGAATCTGGTACCGGTGGTAAAACCGGCGGCGGCCAGCCACTGGCCTTTCATAATAATCGACGGAACATGGGTGTAATCCGGATAACGACTCGCATAACTGACAGTACCCATACGGTTATTTGCGGGCAGGACTTCTGGATCGCACGGATCTGCAATAGAATGCTCGGTAGTCATAATGGCTATTCCTGATAAATAGTGATTGTGATGAGCGATATGGCCGTGTTCCCGCACGGCCATATCGCGCTAAATACCTGTACATATCATCAGTAAATAAAAGAAAAGTCCAGCTGAAAATAGACTGTAATGGGAATGTTCAGGAATAAACTGGATATATTTTTGATGGTTATGATTGCGGGAAAATAATATACACAAAATCATTCGAGTTGCATCAAGGCGGCAAGAGAACGAGTCCCCAGGAGCGTATATAAATACGTGACTGGGGTGAGCGAACGCTGCCAACGCCGAGGCAACTTGAAGGATGAAGTGTAAAAAAGCGCACCGGTCAGGTGCGCTTGAAATAAGTATCAGGCTTTTTTACGCGAGGTTTTTTTACCGCCGCTGGCGGCGCGTTCGGCCTTAATTTTTTCCAGCAACGCGGCGGCGCTGTTTTCACCGCTGATCAGATCCGGGTTTTCAGCACGCCACTGGGCGGTCAGCTCGCCGCGGAAGGCTTTTGCCAGGATCGACTGGGTGAGGCTGTTGACGCGGGTCAGGGCGCTGTTGACCTGTTTTTCGATGGTGTCGGCGTAGGCGAAGAGTTGTTCGACGCTGCGGACGATTTCGTGTTGTTCTGGGAGTGGTGGTAGTGGTATTTCTAGAGAGGCCAGTTCTTTGCTATTTATGTTATTCACCCCAGAGGTTGAACGTGCAATATTCTCAATTACTTGTCGTAATTGGGGACTTTGCAGGCAATAAGAAATATACTTGGGCGCAGCTCTTTCCTTATTCAGTCTTACTCGGATGAGATATCCTGCATATAAATATTCTGTATCATTTTCCGAAATTACTGCGACCTTGCCGACCAGATCGACACTACCATTGGACCGGATTAAAAGTAAATCCCCCTCTTTCAACGTTAGAGTTACTAATTCCTTCTGATCAAAATCGGCATATTTAAGATTGCTGTTAATTATATAACCAGGTCCGATGTTAGGGATTCGCAATACGGCTGTACTTCCCTGCGTTTCAGAACACTTCTTAGATGTTCCATATTTTATATTCTTAGCGATATTCCCGAGAGTTGTTAAAATGTTTTCATCAATATCGGTATTTACTGATTTCCCATTTACTACTGCAGCTAGCACCGCCTGACGAAAACGTTTCAGGATTTGCGGGATTTGCTCAAGACGTGTTTTGGTGCTGTCCACCTGCGCCAGTAGCGTATCGAGTTTTTCGGCGAGGATTTTTTGTTCGGCAAGAGGTGCAAGTAGAAAATCGAATCTACTAAGATCTTCTTTATTAAATCCATTTTGAGCAGAGCGAGATAGCAGTCTTAGAGGAAATTGAAATATCTCAGACTCAAGGTAGTACCGAATGAATGATCTTTCGAACTCATGAGGGTAGATTACTTTTGCAAGAGCAACATTGTATGCTCCGGCATGTCCCGTGCATATTCTCCCAAGAGAGGCACCATAGCGACCTATTAATAAATCCTCTTCACGACATGTTTTTAATTTTTTCGTTTCAGGAATATATGTTGGAACAGGTTTTTTACCGAAATCCCTGATTTGTAATAAGCGAATGTACCCGTTCTGAGCTTCTGGAATAAACTCAGATTTGGGCGGTTGAGTTCCACCTTGAACATCCATTAAGTCTGTAAATTTAGAGTTTACCCACCCCTCCGGCAATTTCCCCCCACTCATACCTTCACCTCACCAAACGCTTCATCCAGCAACTGGCGCTGCGCATCCGCTTCATCCCCCGCGCCCAGCTCGCGCATTAGCGCATCCAGCTCGCCCAGCGCCTGCACCAGCTCGCCCATCGCTTCTGCGGCTAACACGTCCGGTTCCGGCAGGCTGTTGGCGTCGATGCTGTCTTTATCCTTCAGCCAGGAGATATCCAGCGAATCGGATTTGGCCGTGCGGATCCATTCGCGGCTGAACTTACGCCAGCGGCTGGTGGCCTGGTGTTGGTCGGTGTTTTTGTTCTCTTCGCTGTCGGCGACTTCGCTCTCTTCGGCGTTAAAGCTCCACTCGCCTTCGGTACGCGGGCTTAAGCCGTGCGGATCTTCGCCGTAGACGGTTTCAAACGGCTGCAGGTGCTGCTCGGTAAACGGCGTGCGCTTGCCGAAGCTCGGCATATTGGTTCGCAGGTCATACACCCACACGTCATCGGTGCAGTTTTTATCCTGATGCGGATTGGCTACCGTGCCTTTGGTAAAGAACAGTACGTTGGTTTTGACGCCCTGGGCGTAAAAGATGCCGGTCGGCAGACGCAGGATGGTGTGCAGATGGCATTTGTCCATCAGGTCGCGACGAATATCGGTACCCTTGCCGCCTTCAAACAGCACGTTATCCGGCACCACCACCGCCGCGCGGCCGCCGGGGCGCAGGGTTTCGATAATATGCTGCATAAAGCACAGCTGTTTGTTGCTGGTCGGGTGCACGAAAGTACGGGTGATGTTGGTGCCCGCGGCGCTGCCAAACGGCGGGTTGGTGGCGACAATATCGGCCTGCGGTAAATTCTCGCCGTCGCTGCCCAGCGTGTTGCCCAGACGGATGGCGCCGCCGTGGTCGAGGTTGCCTTCAATATCATGCAGCAGACAGTTCATCAGCGCCAGACGACGGGTGCCGGGCACCAGTTCGAGGCCGATAAACGCGCGGTGGATCTGGAAATCCTGGGTGTCGCCATCAAGGTCATCCAGATCGTGAGTCTGTGACTTCACGTAACGGTCGGCTTCAATTAAAAAGCCCGCCGTACCTGCAGCCGGGTCCTGCACCACTTCACGCGGTTGCGGCTTCAGCAGATGGATAATGGTTTTAATCAGCGGACGCGGGGTGAAGTACTGGCCCGCGCCGGATTTGGTTTCGTTGGCGTTCTTCTGCAGCAGCCCTTCGTACATATCGCCGAAGTCATCGCGGGACTTGCCGTGAGCGCCGTTGTACCAATCCAGTGAGTCCATACTGCTGACCAGTTCGGTCAGCTGCTTTGGCTGGGTGATGGTGGTGTTGACG
The DNA here is from genome assembly GCF_030332745.1 of Citrobacter sp. Cpo074. Taxonomy (NCBI): domain Bacteria; kingdom Pseudomonadati; phylum Pseudomonadota; class Gammaproteobacteria; order Enterobacterales; family Enterobacteriaceae; genus Citrobacter; species Citrobacter sp. Cpo074. Next base: position 95,155 of record NZ_JAOWHG010000025.1, on the reverse strand, counting down.
TTCTGGAACACTGCCTGCACCAGCTTTTTCTCGTCCGCGCCCAGATGCACCAGCAGGTTACGGTAGAACTGCAACTGCTCCTGGCCAATGCGCGATTTCAGGTCGTCCCAGCGGTAGCCTTCCGGCAGGTAGTCCGCTTCCTGGCCGGTTTCTTTACACATTTTCAAAAACAGCAGCGAGGCGAGTTCATTGACGTAGTTTTGATAGGAGACGCCGCCGTCGCGCAGGTTGTCGCACAGTTTCCACAGCTTGGCGACCAGATCGTTATTGTTCATTGAAGATCCCATTTGACATGGCGACCACCATTGTGGGTCGCAAAAGTGATTGAGCGTTTCAGATGCCTGATGGCGCTTCGCTTATCAGGCCTACAGGGTTGCGTGTAGGCCGGATAAGGCATCGCCGCCATCCGGCGAAAACGGGGATGATACCCTCTTAAGCCAGTTCGTCCCAGATGTAATCGCTGAACTTATCCAGCACGCTGTCGAGGTTGTCATCAAAGGTGCGCTGTAACATTGGCTTACCGCCGCGGCGATGGAAATTGCCGGTTTTGAACACGTCGTCGTCGAGCACCACTTTCTCTTTTAGCGCCTGCGCTAAACGGTCGAGCCAGCTTAGCTGTTCGTCGCTCCAGTCGTTCTCGCCTTTGATACGCGCCAGCGCGTGGTCGACACGCTCGTCGAACGGTTTGAGCGCATCGCCCACCGCCGCGCGGCGGATGTGGCCAATCAGCCTGGCGGCGATATCCTGATTGCGCGTCGCTTTCCACGCGCTGCGCAGAGAGGACTCTTCAAAATGCTGGCGGTCAAACCACTCCTGCAATTCCACCAGCCCTTTACGGGTGAGGTCGCGCGGGCGATTGATCACCGCCTGCAGCGCTGGCTGCGCGTTCGGGGCGTGCTGCACCAGCGCATCGAACGCTTCGAGGAAATCCTGCGGCGTGTCGTAATCGCCGTACAACGATTTGACGCTCACCACCTCATCGTCAATATCGAGGAAGATCGGCGCATCGCGCAGGGCGTTGATATCGGTTTTCAGCCTTTCGAGGCGGGCAATAAAGCCGGGAAGCTTATTGAAAATCTCGGCGCTCCAGTGCGGCCCTTTTTCCCGCAGGCGCGAAGCCAGGCCGCCGAAGTTAACGCCAGCGGCATCCAGGCACAGTTCGTCCAGACGGCGGACCTGCTTATCCACCGTTTCGCTGCGATCGCGGTTATAGGTGGCAAGACCGATAATCCGCTGCAGCTTGGCGACCAGCTGTTCATGGCTATGTTCGGCAAAGCTGCGGCCATCCGCTTCGATGGTTTTGTAGGTTTCTGAGTCGGTAATTTCATTGACCAGCGTTTGCAGTTCCACCTGCGGACGCACAACCACCGGACGCATGGTGTCGACGCTTTCCAGCGAGCTGTAGATATCCACGCAGTCGAAAATCTTAAAGCTGGTTTTGCCCACCGACGGGCACAGACGCGTGGCGCGGCCCTTCATCTGCTCGTAGAGAATGCGGCTTTTGACTTTGCGCAGAAACACGATATTACAGATAGACGGGATATCCACGCCGGTGGTCAGCAGGTCGACGGTGACCACGATATTGGGCAGCCGCTCTTTGTTGAAGCGGACGATCATGCTTTGCACTTTCTTCGCGTCTTTATCGGCGTCACCAGTGATCTTGATGATCGCGTCGTGCTCCAGCTGCGGGTACTTTTTCTTAAACGCGGTACGCAACTCGTCAACCACCATATCGGCATGGGCGTTGGTAACGCAGAATACCAGCGTTTTTTGCTGCCCGGTGGGATCCAGGTAGTTGGTGAGCTCACCGCATACCGCACGGTTAAACGCCGGGATCACCAGGCCACGGTTAAAATCGGCGACCTCAAAATCCTGATCGTCGGCCAGCGTGTCGTTGATCAGCTCGCCCTGCGGGTTCAGGCGTTCCACCTGTTCGCCTTCGGATAGATAGACCCCATCCTGCGCGTTGCGGGTGATGATCTGAATCGGCGGATCCTGGTCGATCAGGTAGCCGTCGATCACCGCCGTACGGTAGGTGTAGCGGTAAACCGGTTCGCCGAAAATATCCACCGTGTGCAGGGCTGGCGTGGCGGTCAGGGCAATTTTTACCGCATCGAAGTGGTCGAGAATGCGACGATAGGCGGAAACGTAATCCAGCTGGCTGCGGAACTGCAGTTCGCCTTCGGTCTGCTCTTTATCGAGAATGTAGCCGCGGTGCGCTTCATCGACGACGATACAGTCGTAGCGACCGACCGGCATCGGTTCATCAGATTGCAGCGTGCGCTTGACCAGGGACTGCACCGTGGCGACGTGAATTTTGGTGCTATCTTCCGGGAATTTGTCGGTTAACCCTTTGATATCGAAAATGCTGTTAAAGGTGTCGCCGTTAATGCGCGTATCTTCGAACGATCCCAGCGCCTGTTCGCCGAGCGAGCGACGATCGACCAGGAACAGCACGCGTTTGAAACGCTGCGACTGGATCAGGCGGAACATTAAAGCAATGGCGGTACGGGTTTTACCGGTACCGGTCGCCATTGCCAGCAGGATGTGTTGCTGACCGTTTACGATAGCCTGTTCCACCGCGCGGACGGCATCTTCCTGGTAATAGCGCAGGCCGAGTTCGCTCATTCCGGGGTTATCAGCAAACCACTGGTTTTGTTTCTGCGGGTTGCTGCCCAGCATATCCAACAGCTCTTCGGGGCGATGCCATTCCGGCAGCGCTTTTGACATGTTGGTGGTGTGGCGGACGTCGCGATACCAGATGCCGCTTTTGGTCTTCATCGCCGCGCGGTATTCACGCCCGTTGGTGGAGTAGCAGAAAGGGATTTTAAAGCGCTGTTTACCGCTGGTGTCCTGCCAGCTGATTTCATACTCCGGCACGGCTTCGTGTACGTCGTCGGGAGCGTATTGCTCCAGCAGTGTGTTGCGTAAGAAGGTGTTATCGAAGTATTTGCTGTAGCGGTAAGATTCGTTGAGCTTGCTGGGCACATCGGTATTTTTGCGTTTTGCTTCAACGACGGCAATGGGCTTAAGGCCAACGAACAACACATAATCGGCAAAGCCTGTTTTACCCGTTTCATCTGTACCGGTCGGCCATTCGGCTATCGCTTTGTTGACGCCGGGTTCCGGGCGAGCGCCTTTGGCAAAGCGTAACGTTTTGCTATCAGCCTGCCAGCCCGCTTTACGCAACTGGGCGTCAATCAGGAAGCGACTCTCTTCTTCGCTGAGATTCAGCGTGCGCTTGATAGCCTGGTCGGTGATCTCTTTGTGATAGGCCTTACGTTCCTGCTCGGTCTGTTTTGCTAACTCGGCATTTTTGGCAGCGAGCTGTGCTTCCAGGGCAGCCACGCGGGCTTTGGTCTGGGCTTCGGTTTCCTGTTGCTTACCTTCGAGAACGGCAATGTAGCCATTGAGTGCAATCAAGCGTTGCTGCTGAGCTTCCAGCTCTGCCTGGCTGTGTACTTTTTCCTGTGTCTGCTGCTCCAGCTGTTGTTTGAGAGTGAGAACCTCGGCGTGGTAGCGATCCTCGCCGTGCTCAGGCATCACAAACGTTGGCACCGGGAAATCGTAATCTTTGGTCACCAGCCTGTAGTACCAAACGGCAAGACGGAATCCGAGACGCAGGCACATCTGGGCATCATCGAGATCGTTATGGTATTCGTGAACGGCCTGATTACCGATACGGCGCAGCTTATGGAAAACGGAAAGGATGCTATCGTCAATGAAGGCGATTTTGCCCAGCTCACGAAGCAGGTCGTGCTGGTTTTCGCAGGGAGGAATATCCAGTAATAGCCCCAGATGTTTGGCCGTAGCTTCGCCAAACATGCGCATTTTTACCAGTGTCGTATTCGGGTCGTCGGGGTAGTTGTTTTCCGCCGCGCAGGCAATGGCGTAAGTGAAATCGTTTACGCCTTTCAGGAAATCGAAGTTGGATTTGTTCATGCACGTTCCGCGTTCAGGCCAGCCTTTGGGATGCTGACGTATTAGGATAATCCGTTAATGGAGGAGGCATCAGTGCATGCTACCTCTCTCCAGTTGTACATTCAATCGTCAGAATTTAATGTAACTCACTATTTTGTAAGTATGTTATCAACTACCTGCCCCACTTATTGTTCTGTGTTTAACAGGCAGTACTCACTTGTTCCTGTTTTTGTGCTTTTTCATTAAGGTTTTTAATGCCTCAATAGTAAGTGAGGGTTTTTGTCTGTGGATCATGGCATGGCAATTGGGGCAGACAGGGCGAAGGTCTTTTACGGGATCCAGTTTGTAGCGCTCTCCAATATCAGACAGCGGAGTAATATGGTGGACGTGAATATAGTCCTTCCCGGTTTCACCATACGTTTCCTCAAAATCCATATTGCACACGCTGCACTGACAGCCGTAGTGATCTATGCATTTGTCTCTTGCCGTTTTACTACGTTCGTATTTGTTAACTTTGATTTGATTTACGGCACCTTCGTAAAAGGTTTCTGGAACATCATCTGGATAATCGATATTTACTCGGGTGGAAAGCGATTCTGCCTTTTTGATGCCATCTGGCGTGAGCTTCCAGACACCAGGGCCTGATTCTTTTGCATTGTAGAGATACTTGTAGTCAACAAGCTTTTTTCTCGCCCATTGGACCATGTTGTTCCATTGAGGTCGATTAGTATCATCAGGGAGTAACATGTTCATTTCTTCGTTTGTCAGGCCGAACTCCTTGCCCAACGGCTCGTAACATGAGGAGGAACTTACTTCTCCCCCTCTGGTGTAAATATTTAAAAGCAGGGGGATTTCTATTTCTTTATAACTTGGAAACGACATGTTGATCACCATCAATGGATTAATATTTTTATGTCCTGAAAACTTCTTGTTGATGCCACTCAATAAATTTGTCTTGAGGATAGTCCTCTTTATTTTTTGGAAGATGAATCTGAACTCCTGAAAAGTCCCAAAATAGCCTGGAGACAATATTACTGCCATTTACTGCAGACGAAATTCGTACTCGCATACTCTCATCCAGCCCAATCGAACCTTTATCAAATGCTTTATGGTGGATTGCACACAGCGCCAGGCCGTTTGAAATCTCGCATGGGCCGCCGTGCTGTTTCCATTTAATATGGGCGGCCTCCAGGGCAACCGAAGTGCTGTCGTGGCGCATATTGAAGCCACAAATGGCGCATTCATAGTTATAGGCTCGCAGAACCTGCTGGCGGAACAATGGGTCCCGCTGTTTGCGGATTTGCAGGATATCAAACCCCAGTTCATCCGCGATCTCTTCCTGGATGCTTTCGGTGAAGTGAGCCTCGAGAATTTGCTGTGCCAGGGTGTTAATGAGGTTGTTGCTCTTTTTCAGCAGGGCAAAATGTTGTTCATCAAAGCCTCCGGCAACGTTATGCGCCACCAGTTCTCCGGCAGGAGGCTGTTTGCTGCTGCCGGATGTTGAGCAATGCTCGGAGTTTTGTAGCTCCCAGAACCCATCTCCCTGTAAGCGCCAGAAGGGCATATCGGGGCGGTACTGCGCGCGCTGTGGCCCAAATCGCTCCAGCAGGCTATGCAACGGGTCGCGAACTTCCGACCCGTAGTCAAACAGGCGACCGTGACCCTGCTGATACCCCGCCAGTACATGAAGCAGCAGCAGAGGCTTGTGCGGCGCACGCTGCTCGCCTTTACGCCAGATGGTGATGTCGGCAATTGCCTGTTGCAGGGATTTACTGGAAGTCATTGATTTCATTTTCGGGTAAATAATTGCGATGATGCTCGCAAAATATCACTTAATCAAGCGTTGCTGTATCTATTACGGCTAACACTAGAACGATATTCTTTATCGAATCCCCAGATTAAATAGAACACTTTTATCGCTATGTTGTTTTTAAGCTATTCATGCTTATTTATACCGGTCTATTTATAAAAATTAACCATTATTTTATTAATGTTATTTTAGCTAACTATACGAAAAAACAAAGGTTATTCCCTGGGTTGTTATGCTAGTTACTGTTTATTAATAAAATCGATATCGGTAAGTTGAAATATTGGTTTTATCATATTTTAAACATGCATTACATTCTTTTTACATTTTTGAGATTTTGCAGAAATAGGATACTCGGTTTCCAATACACAGAGCGAAATAGATATGGATGAAGATAAAAAATTATTCCCTTTAAGGAAGGCGCTATTACTCACATTGTCGATGTTTTTTTCTGTCAATGTGCTGGCGGCAGGACTGCAATGTGAAAATAAGGATTTCACTTTGCAAACGCTGGGTACCGGTGGGCCAATTACAGACGATCAGCGGGCATCATCGGGAGAGGTTATTTGGTTAAATGGGAAATCAGCAATTCTTATTGATGCGGGCGGGGGGATTTTTTTACGCTTTGGTCAATCAGGTGCCCGGCTGGAGGATTTGAAACTTATCGCCATCAGCCATTTCCACACGGATCATGTCTCAGATTTGGCACCAATTTTAAAAGGGGGATATTTCCTGAAGGAGAAGGAGAGTATTAATCTCGCGGGCCCACAGGGCGGTGGCGCATTCCCCTCCATGACGCAATATTTTGACGCGCTGTTTAAAAAAGAAAAGGGGGCCTACGCCTATCTGAACGGTCTATATAACGCAACCGATGGCTTACAGCTGGCGATGAATATTAAGGACATTAATTACACTGCTTCTGAACCACAGTTGGTATATCAGGACGATGAAATGAAAGTGACCGCTTTGGGAATCCCTCATGGCGATGTTCCTTGCCTGGCATTTCGTATTGATACGGCGAAAGGCACGATTGTTGTTTCCGCCGATCAGAATGGCAGTAATAGCGCATTTATTCATTTCGCCAAAGGCGCGGATATGCTGGTGATGCCGTTAGCCATTGATGAAGACACGGATGACACCTCGAAATTTATTCATGCTGCGCCGGACGTCGTGGGCAAGGTGGCTGCGCAAATCAATCCCAAGGTACTGGTGTTGAATCATTTTATGGGCAAAGGACTACGCCTTAAAGATCAATCGATTGATATTGTGAAGCAGTATTACCACGGTCCGGTCTATAGCAGCCGCGATCTCTCCTGTTTCCCCATTTCATTAGCTAATACGAAGGAATAAGCGATGAAAAAAGATATCGTACTTTCAATCGTCGTGGGTTCCCTTGTAGCCGCAGGAATGGTCAACACCGCCTGCGCAGCAGAGGCAAGCGGCAAGGCCAGTCAGGTTCAGAGTAAAGCGCCAACCAGTAGCGGTAAATGTGCCAGTGGTAAATGTGGAACAGAGAAGATCTACAGCCAGGCGACCCTTCAACATGATCCTCAGGATCAACTGGTGCGTGCCAGAGATGGGAAATGTGGTCTGACAGGGGCCGGTATCGCTAAAAATGAAGCCTCTCAGCCGCTGAATGCTGAAAAGTGTGTCAGTGGCGTATGCGGGAAATAAGTGCAGACGGAGCGGGCATTGGCCTGCGTAGCGAGCATATCGCAACGCTGTTGCAGCAGCCCTGCCGCCAGGATATCGATTTTCTCGAACTGGCCCCGGATAACTGGATGAACCTTGGCGGAGCGAAGCGGGAACAGTTAACCGATATCAGGAAAAAATATCCGTTACTGGCGCATGGACTGAGTTTATCCATTGGAGATACGTGTCCCTTAAACGAAGAATATATGCATGATATTCGGCGTTTTCTTGATGAGTACCATATTGATATCTACAGCGATCATTTGTGTTTCTCACGGGATGCTCAGGGGTATTTCCATGACCTGCTTCCGATCCCCGGTTTTCGTGCGGTGTTGCCTTATCTGGCGGCACGTATCGAGCAGGTACAAAACATAGTGGGGCGGCAGTTGGTTCTTGAAAATATCTCTTCTTATCATCGCTACGCCGGTGAAATGCCGGAGGCGGAGTTTTGGGGAGAACTCCTTCATCTGAGCGGTTGCGGCATGCTGCTGGATATTAATAACGTCTATGTGAATGCCTGTAATCACGGATTTGATGCCTTTGACTATATCCGCAGCATTCCTTCGTCATCGGTTGTTTATTACCACATCGCTGGTCACCTGGAGTATGGCGAATTCAGGCTCGACACGCATGGTATGCCAGTCATAGAAGAGGTATTAGCGCTGGCAAAACAAACGGTTGAGTTTCATGGTGCCCGACCGTTGCTGCTGGAACGAGATAACAACGTTCCACCGCTGGACGCGCTCTGTGCCGAATTAACGCAAATCAGGGAGTATCTTTCACAAGGGAGCACCCATGGCGACAAATACTGTAGTACCTGCATTGTTAGTTGAAATGGAAGCTGAATTTTCCGCTCAACTACGAGCCAGAACACCAATAGGTGGGACATGCTCATCCGGTATGTCGCTGTACAGGAAAATCATCAGAGACAATATTGGCGGGGTGTTGCGCAGTGTCTTTCCCTTATTTTGTCGATGTCTCAATGAGGCTGAAATACGGGAACTGGTGGAGGTTTATCTCTCCCGACATTCGGCCAGCCAGCCGGAATTTCATCAGGTGGCGACGGAATTGCTGCTTTTTATGCGTCAACACTATCCGATCTCGCCTCACGATCTGGCGCTGCTCGAATATGAATGGTTGATGTATGCCGTGGAAATTGATGATAGCAACGTTCCATTTCCGCAGAAAATATCGCTGCCGTTGGGAAATGCTGCTGAGGTTGATGTGGCGTGCAATCCTACATTGAAGATGGTGGCTCTGCCCTTTCTGATTCAGGAAGGGGAACCCTGTTATGAGGATGGTGAACAGTTGAACTATTACGCACTGTATCGCAAACATAATAATACGCTGTACCAGAAGCAACTCAGCCAGTTAGATGTGCAGCTGTTATCGGCAATTCACGAACAGATTATTTCGGCAGAGCAAATGCTAAATAACCCGGCACTTTCTTTAGCGGATATATCTTTACGCTCGTGGCTGGAAACCAACAATAACGACGAAATCTTGTCTTTAAAATATATAGGGTGATGCTATGTTGATAACCGTAATGTCGTGGTACAAGCTCGTGGTATCAAAATTAATGCAAGCAGACTTTATTCCGCTGCTTTTGATTCGCCTTTTTTTAATTCCAGTGATTTTTGCAGGTGCGCACTCAAAGGTTATGGGGTTTAGCGGAACGGTGGCCTGGTTTTCACAACCTACCGCAGAGGGGGGACTGGGATTACCTTTTCCCTGGCTGTTGGCGTTTCTGGCAACGTCGACCGAAGTACTGGGATTGATTTGTATTACGCTGGGACTTTTCACACGCATTATAGCCATTCCCATGATGATAGTTATGAGCGTTGCCAGCCTGATGGTGCACTGGTCGCACGGTTGGCTGGCGATTGCCAGTAACAGTATGGAATCCAGCCAACGTATGTCTGCGTTTCTTCAGTGGTTAATGGAGAATTTCCCAGGGCGTTATAATTATATTACGCAGTTGGGTGACCCGATTATCCTGAATAACGGCATTGAATTCTCTGCGACCTATTTCATCATGCTGTTGGTGTTGCTGATCTACGGTGGCGGCAGGTATGTCAGCGTCGATTATTGGTTAAAAAAAGCGACACTCGCCTGGCGCTATCAGTAACGCGATATCGCTCCGCTCAAATTCGGTCCACGACGAAACGGTCTACGGATACAACACATCAAAAAAGGCGCCAGTGGGCGCCTTTATACCTGACCATCACCCCTCAGGCTTTGCGAGATGGATAAGCGTGTCGACACGCGCGGGGGAGAGCGGTTCGCGCGGCTGCGGCAGCGGCCAGCCGTACAGCCAGCGGGCGCTGGTGGCGCAGACTTTTCCCTGGCAGGCCCCCATTCCACAGCGTGTGGCGAGCTTTGCCGCCTGCCAGCTTTCGGCGTTTTGCACGTCGCCACAACGAATATCCTCACAACGGCAGAGCAGCGTATCTGCGGTGGTCGCGGCTTTTAGCGACTCCGGCAGCGCAAACGTCGTATGCAACGCCTGGGCAAAACGCTGCCAGCGGGCGCGCGCGGAGATGGCGCTTTGGGCCTTTTGCGGACAATTTGCGGCGGCATAGCCGGCAATTTCTCCCTCGGCTAACGCCAGCTCGCTGCCGCCAAAGCCGGTGCATTCTCCTGCCGCATAGATATCCTGCACACTGGTGCGTTGATCCGCATCGACCCAAATAGCCTGATTTTCTGTTTTGCAGCCAAAGATTGCGCCAGGTTCTATATTCGGTACCAGCCCATAGCCAATGGCCAGCCTGTCGCAAGCAATCTCGCGGGTTTGCCCTTGGTGGCGCACGGTCACTGACTGCAGACAGGTATCACCCTGCGCTTGGATGACCTGGCTTGCCGGATGATAGCGGGCTGGAAAGAGCTCGCCGAACTGACGCAATTTTTCAGGCCAGCGCCAGAGCCCGGTTGCGAAACGGGCCAGTGCGGTTATCGGGGCCTGTTCGATGATGGCGACGATATTTCCGCCAGCGCGTTTCACCGTACTGGCGACCGCCAGCAGAAGAGGACCGCTGCCTGCAATGACCACGCGTTCCCCCTTGAGTTGCAGGCCATGTTTTATCTGCGCCTGCAGGCCTCCGGCCCCCGTCACATTGGGTAGCGTCCAGCCGGGAAAAGGCAGCGAGAGTTCTCTGGCGCCGCAGCATAAAATCAGCCGCTGCCAGCGGATTTCGCCGCAGTCGTCTGCGGTTTCGAAGACTACGGAATGTGGGTTGGGGCGGGCAATCAGCCGGGCACCGCTCAGCAGCGTAATGTGGGGATGTTCAGCTACCGCCTGACGAAGCCGTCTGGCGTCCCGGGGGAGTGAGACCTGCGGCCCGTCGCGCCAGATTTGCCCGCCGGGGCGCGGGTTGTCATCAAGGATTATCACTGATTTTCCACAGCGTGCGGCAGCCAGTGCCGCCGACAATCCGGCAGGCCCTGCGCCAAGGATCAGGATCTCACAGTCAACGCTTTGCATGATGGCTCCTTTCAATCACCATTTCGGGCTGGCATTCCGTCTGGCAGGCCAGCACCCGATGTCCGTTCACCGTGACGCGGCACTCCTGGCACACCCCCATTCCGCAGAAGGGCGCGCGCAGTTGACCACTCACTGAACGACGGGTCACGCCGTTGCCCACCAGGGCCAGTGCTGCTGCAATACTCATTCCGACGGGAACCTCACAGGTCTGGCCGTCGATAATTACGTTCAGGGTCGTCATGCGATGGCCTCCTGCTTGTGCAGACGTGCGGGGAGCCAGGCGTCCGGGGACACCGCCGGGCGCTCGCCAAGGATCTGGGCGCAAAGTAACTCGGCGGTTGCTGGCGCGGTTGTGACGCCGAGTCCTTCATGTCCCAGCGCCAGCCAGATACCCGGACGCGCAGGATGTGGGCCAATCAGCGGGTTACCGTCAGCCGATGCCGCGCGAAAACCGCTCCAGCAACGGATGATATTTAGCGTCTCCAGAGAGGGTAAAAAATGGCGCGCTCGCGCCAGCATCTGTGCCAGCAGGGGGAGGTCAACCTCGCGGTCGGTGTTATCAAACTGGCGGGAGGAGCCAATCAGCAACTGTCCGGTGGGGCGTGGCTGAATGTTAAATGCCACTGAGGTGCCGCCTGCATGGGCGCTGGCACCGTATCCCAACTCTACCAACTGGTGGCTGAGCAAGGGGCCGTAGCGGTCGGTAATCGCCAACTGGCCTTTTTTGGGTCTGAGCCAGTTTTCACCCAGCAGCGTGTTGGAACCCAGACCGCTGGCGATGACGATGGCGCGCGCGCGCAGTCGTTTGCCGCTGTGTAGGGTGACGTAAGGGGCATCAACAGTGAGGGCGCTATCCCGAAGGTGCGTTAAATCGGCATCGTTAATAAACCAGCGGGCGACGTTTGGGGCGTAAACTATCCCGTCGCCGGGAACCCACAGCCCGCCAGCGAGTCCGGCGGTGAGCAGCGGTTCGCGTGCGGCAAGCCGATCGCGGGTCTGCATTTCGCTGACAACCTGGTATTGTGCCATTCGTTGTTTTTTTTCTTCTGCCAGCGCAAGCTCTTGCGGCGTTTCCGCCAGCCACAGCGTGCCGCATCCGCGCCAGGCACAGCTTTCCGGCATCCGGGGTGTCAGTTTGCGCCAGCTCTCCAGAGACCAGGCGGAGAGTGCGAGCTCCGCAGGATCGTCATCCATGCACACCAGGTGACCCATACCCGCCGCCGTCGCGCCCGCATTGCCGTCATCGACCAGCGTGACTCGCTGTCCGCGAGCGGCCAGTTGCCAGGCGCAGGCGGCCCCGATAATCCCGGCACCGATGACGATGACGTCACTTTCGATCACAGCGAGATCCCCCAGCAGAACGGATCTTCAGGATTGAGGATCAGCTTGTTATCACCACAGATCCATGCCTCTCCGCGGATCGTCGGGACGATCTTGTCGCCATGCGGCACGAAATGCGCCGTAAATTCGCTGCCGATGATGCTCGCCTGCCGCCAGGATTCTCCGGATTTGAGTTTTCCGTCCTCTGCCAGACAGGCCAGCTTAGCGCTGGTGCCGGTGCCGCAGGGCGACCGATCCCAGGCTTTTCCGGGGCAGAGTACAAAACTGCGGCTGTCCGCGCGATCATCTTCTGCAAACAGTTCGATGTGATCGATAATACCGTCATGTTCGCCACGGATGCCTGCACGATCTAACCCTTCACGGATTGCCCATGCGTACTCCGTCAATTCAGGGATCTTTTCCGGCGAGACCGCGAACGGATGATCGTTGACAAGGAAGAACCAGTTGCCGCCCCAGGCGATATCACCCGTTACCGTACCGTGGATGGTTTCAACCTGTACCTGCTTACGCCAGCGGTAGGCCGGCACGTTTTCGACCGAGACGCTGCCGTCTTCGTGCAGCGTGGCGGTCACATCGCCCACCGGCGTTTCAATCAGATGTTTACCGGGCTGAATGCGCCCAAGCCATGCCAGCGAGGCAATCAGCCCGATGGTGCCGTGACCGCACATGTTCAAAAAGCCGCAGTTGTTAAAGAAGATGACTCCCGCCGTGGCCTGTGGCGAAACTGGCTCACAGAGCAATGCACCGACCAGAACGTCGTTACCGCGCGGCTCAAGAATAATGGCTTTACGCCAGTCGTCGTAGTCGCGGGAAAAACGCTCCCGACGCTCGCTCATGTTCCCCGTTCCCAGATCCGGAAAGCCGTCGATGACCAGGCGAGTGGGTTCACCGCCGGTGTGAGAATCAATCACTCTCAGTTCACTGTACTGTGCTGTCATAGGATCTCCGGAAAGTTAATGTTTTGTTGCTAAATGCTGACGCAAGCCTTGCGTCCCTGCTTGATCGCTTTCGTCACCGTAAATGACGAAATCAGCATAATGGCCGCTGTCATCGTTAAGGTGATATCATATTTATTTGTTATTAATCATTTTGTTAGTGGTGTGGTAAACCAAAAATGGCAACCGCGCCAGTGGCTGGAAAAGGGGAAATTATAAATCTACGGCAGGATCGCAAAACGCAGTAAGGATGCTTGCTGAGTTAACAAAAAGTTAATAAATATTCAGATCACTAATCGGGAGGAAGCGTGATGTCCTGTGTGATTAATGATGTGCGGGCCCCGTCGCCGGTGCCTGAAGTGGCTGAACTTAGCCAGATATGTGAGGGGTTGGCGCGTCAGCGTCCGGACAATATCCAGACGTTGCTCCATGCGATGGCATTGATTGCGCCGCTGCTCAATGCCATTCCGAATGTGGTTTTTTTTATCAAAGATGTGCAGGCCCGCTATTTAATGGTCAATATGACCCTGGCACGACGCTGCGGGTTTAAGACGGTCGTTTCTCTGCTGGGTAAAACCTCTGCTGATGTTTTCCCTTCAGCGCTTGGGCTGGGCTATACCGAGCAGGATATGCGGGTGCTGCGCGAAGGGGTAACGCTGCGCGATCAGCTGGAAATGCATCTCTACAACGGTCGTGAACGCGGCTGGTGTTTGACCCAGAAGCTGGCGCTGCGGGATGCGCAGGGCCAGGTCATCGGTATGGCGGGGATTTCACATGATCTGCAGGAAGCGCAGGCGCGTCACCCGGCGTGGCAGCGACTGGCGATCGTCGACGATCATATCCGCAACCATTATCACCGTCCCATCGCGATGGAAGAACTAACCGCCCTGAGTGGCATGTCGGTGGCGCAAATTGAGCGCTACTGTAAGCGTATTTTTCATCTCACTCCGCGCCAGATGATCCACAAAGTTCGGCTGGAAAAAGCCACCGAACTGCTGGCGGGCGATACGCCGATTACCGATATTGCGTTGCAGTGCGGTTATACCGATCACAGCGCGTTTAGCCGCCAGTTTAAGGCGATGACGGGCTCTACGCCGCGTGATTTTCGCATTACGCTTGCCGGGTAAGACACACTCACTGTGCTAATTTCGTCATCAAAGAGGAAGAAAACCACCAAGCAGTCGGTCGCCTGAAACGTCAATCTGTCAGTGAATATTCACCATTTATTCACTTTAAATTAACAAATTGACGACAAGGAACCGAACATGAGCAAGAAAGCCATTCACTGGAGCGGTGTATTCCCGGCAGTCAGCACCCAGTTTCGTAGCGATTATTCCCTGGATCTGGATGCCACCCATACGGTGATGAAAAACCTGGTCAAGGATGGTGTTTCTGGCCTGGTGGTGTGCGGCAGCGTGGGGGAGAACACCTCTCTGACCACGCAGGAAAAGCTACAGATCATCGAAGTAGCGAAAGATGCTGCGGGCGGTCAGATCCCGGTTATTGCGGGGGTGGCCGAATTCACCACCGCGTTTGCACAGAAGATGGCGAAAGAGGCAGAGCGCGTGGGCGTCGACGGTATTATGGTGATGCCTGCGCTGGTGTATTCCTCAAAACCGCATGAAACAGCGGCCCACTTCCGCAGTGTGGCTACGGCTACCGACCTGCCTATCATGGTGTACAACAACCCGCCGATTTACAAAAACGACGTGACGCCGGACATCCTGGCGACGCTTGCCGACTGCGACAACATCGTCTGTTTCAAAGACTCCTCCGGCGATACCCGCCGTTTTATCGACCTGCGCAACTCCGTTGGCGACCGCTTTGTGCTGTTCGCTGGGCTGGATGATGTGGTGGTCGAGAGCATTGCCGTTGGGGCGGAAGGCTGGATCTCCGGAATGTCGAACGCCTTCCCGCGTGAAGGGGAGACGTTGTTCCGCCTGGCGAAACAACAGCGTTATGAGGAAGCGATGGCGCTTTACCGCTGGTTTATGCCGTTGCTGCATCTGGATGCGCGCCCGGATCTGGTGCAGTGCATCAAGCTCTGTGAAGAATTGCTGGGGCGTGGCAGCGCCATTACCCGTCCACCGCGTCTGGCGCTGGAAGGGGATACCCGTGCGCAAGTGGTGGCGATTGTTGAGAAGGCGCTGGCGACCCGTCCACAGCTGCCGGATGTTGGCCTTTAAGTAAAGGAGTGATGATGACGCTACCTCTCTCTGTTTCGGGTCAGCAGTTTATCGCCGGACGCCGCGTGGCAAGCGGTGAGGCGACGCTGCCAAGCCTGCGTGCCGCTGACGGCAAGCTGACCGGATACCATTTTTA
Organism: Citrobacter sp. Cpo074; assembly: GCF_030332745.1. NCBI lineage: Bacteria > Pseudomonadati > Pseudomonadota > Gammaproteobacteria > Enterobacterales > Enterobacteriaceae > Citrobacter > Citrobacter sp. Cpo074. The sequence continues at coordinate 79,656 of NZ_JAOWHG010000025.1, read as the reverse complement.
CCCGGCCTCTCGTGAGGAGGCCGCCGCCGCGGCGGAGGCGGCTGACCAGGCGTTTCCTGTCTATTCACAGACAGCGCCGGACGTGCGTGCCCGCTTTCTCGACACCCTTGCCGACGAGCTGGATTTGCTCGGCGAGGATTTTTTCGCCATAGCCCACCAGGAAACGGCACTACCGCTGGCGCGGTTACAGGGAGAGCGCACCCGTACCAGTAATCAGCTGCGCATGTTTGCCGGGGTGCTGCGTCGGGGCGATGCCTTTGGCGTACGCATTGATACCGCACTCCCTGACCGCCAGCCCCTGCCACGTCCGGATCTGCGTCAGTATCTGACCGCGCTTGGCCCGGTGGCGGTGTTCGGGGCCAGCAATTTTCCGCTGGCCTTTTCTACGGCGGGAGGCGATACCGCATCCGCGCTGGCGGCGGGTTGTCCGGTGGTGGTGAAAGCCCATCCCGGACATATGGCGACGGCGGAATTGACTGCCCAGGCGATTGTGCGTGCGGTCGCGGCATCTGGCCTGCCTGCGGGCGTTTTTAACATGATTTTCGGCACCGATATTGGCGCGGATTTGGTTCGCCATCCGGCAATTCAGGCGGTGGGTTTTACCGGTTCGCTGCGCGGCGGTAAGGCGCTCTGGCAGCTGGCGCAGCAGCGTCCGCAGCCGATCCCCGTCTTTGCGGAAATGTCGGCCATTAACCCGCTGATTATTCTGCCGCAGGCCGTCGCCACGCGGGCAGAAACGCTGGCCAATGAGCTGGTGTCCTCTTTCACTTTGGGATGTGGGCAGTTTTGTACCAAGCCGGGGCTGATCCTTGTCTTACGCGGCGAAGGTATGTCCCGCTTCACGCAGGCGCTGAAGGTTGCGGTTGACCAGGCCCCGGTACAGATCATGCTGAATGCCCCGACGCTCGCCCATTATGAAGAGGGGGTCAGCGCGCTTGAGGCACATCCGCATATTCAGCGTCTGGCAGGGTCTGATGAATCGGTTATCGGCCGCGCGCAGGCCCGGTTGTATCAGGCTCCGGCTTCGCTGCTGCTGGCACAGGATCCACTGCTACAGCAGGAGGTGTTTGGCCCGCTGGCGGTGTTGGTCGAGGTGGCCGATGAGGCGGAGTTGCAGTCCATTTTGCGCGTGATTCCGGGCCAACTGACGGCTACTGTGCACGCCGAATCTGATGATGGGCCGCTGGCGCAGCGCCTGCTGCCAGCCCTCACCGAAAAAGCGGGACGCGTTTTGTTTAACGGTTATCCGACCGGTGTCGAGGTTTGTGATGCCATGGTGCACGGTGGTCCGTGGCCTGCCACCACCGATGCTCGCGGTACCTCGGTAGGGACGCAATCCATCGACCGTTTTTTACGCCCGGTATGCCTGCAAAATGTGCCTGCCGCGCTGCTTCCGCCTGCTGTCCAGGATGACAACCCTCTGAACCTGCTGCGCCTGATTAACGGGCAGTGGACCCGGGAAGCCATTTCCCCCTCTGTTGACTGAAGGGCATGACCATGACGATTCACTCTACGCACCAAACACAGGCCCGCGTTGCTGAGGTGGGTAAATTTAAAAAGCAGCTAACGCTAACCGACCTGACGTTTATTGGGCTTGGGGCTATCTTCGGTTCCGGCTGGCTGTTTGCCGCAAGCCATGTGGCATCGATTGCCGGACCTGCGGGCATTGCCTCGTGGGTCATCGGTGGGATTGCCGTTCTGCTGTTAGGGATTGTCTATTGTGAGCTGGGCGCGGCACTGCCTCGTGCCGGGGGGATTATCCGTTATCCGGTCTTTTCCCACGGTGAGTTGATGGGGTATCTGCTTGGATTTATTACGCTGATTGCGTTTTCAAGCCTCATCTCCATAGAGATTGTTGCTGCACGGCAGTATGCGGCAGCATGGTTCCCGATGCTGACTCAAACTGGTTCAAGCGACCCAACGTTGCTGGGATGGGTAGTGCAGTTTTTGCTGCTGTGTTTGTTCTTCGGGCTGAATTACTACAGTGTAAAAACGTTTGCCCGTTCCAATAACATCATCAGTATTCTGAAATTTTTGGTGCCGTTGGCGGTCGTTGTGACGCTCTTTACCTTTTTCAAACCTGAGAACCTGCACGTTCAGGGAATTGCACCCTTTGGTATGTCGGGCGTTGAGGCTGCGATTAGCGCCGGTGGGATCATCTTCGCCTACCTGGGGTTGACGCCAATTATTTCGGTGGCGAGTGAAGTAAAGAATCCACAGCGTACCATCCCGGTGGCGCTGATTTTATCCGTGGTGCTGTCGACGATTATTTACGTGCTGTTGCAGTTGGCATTTCTTGGCAGTATTCCGACCGATATGCTGGGTGGCGGCTGGGCGGAGATCAGCAAGCAATTTTCGCTGCCGTACCGGGATATCGCCATTACGCTCGGTATGGGCTGGCTGGCGTTTATGGTGGTGTGCGACGCGATTGTCTCCCCAAGTGGTACCGGCAATATCTACATGAACGCCACGCCGCGCGTGATTTATGGCTGGGCGAAAGCTGGCACCTTCTTTAAGACGTTTACCCACATCGATAAAGAGTCTGGCATTCCGCGTCCGGCGCTGTGGCTGACCTTTGCATTGTCTATCTTCTGGACATTGCCGTTCCCGTCATGGGAACAGCTGATAAGCGTGGTGTCGGCGGCGCTGGTACTGAGCTACACCATTGCCCCGGTCACGGCGGCGGGGCTACGTCGTAATGCACCGGATTTGCCGCGCCCATTCCGCGTGCGTGCCTTCGGGATTATCGGTCCGGTGTCGTTTGTGATTTCGGCGCTGATTGTATTCTGGTCTGGCTGGGGCACGCTGTCATGGCTGCTGGGACTGCAGATTGTGATGTTTGTCGTCTATGTGCTTTGCAAATCAAAAGTGCCGGTACACACCGTGAGTCTGGCGCAGCAGGTGAAATCGTCTCTGTGGCTTATCGCCTTCTACGCGCTGATTATGCTCTTCTCCTGGCTGGGCAGTTTTGGGGGCACAGGGGTGATTGGTCATCCGTGGGATACGGTGGTGGTAGCGGTGATGTCGCTGGGAATTTACTACTGGGGTGAGCGAACCTGTCTGCCGCGGGCTAACTTTACCGGTGATGAAGAAGAGTAAAGGAGTCGGTCATGGAGATGGTAAACCTCTCGTTAACAGAGGCTTATGCGCTGGCATATAAGGTGCTGCGCGGGAACGGATTCAGTGAAGCGCATGCCGTGGCGATCGCGACAAACGTGACCCACGGTGAGCGTGATGGCTGTGCCTCGCATGGTTTGTGGCGGTTGCTGGGGATTGTGGAGACGCGACGTAAAGGAAAGGTGTCACCTGACGCTGAGCCGGTTATCACCGATACCGCGCCGGCCATTGTGAAGGTGGACGCCGGTGGGGCATTTTCCCTGCTGGCATTCGAGCGCGCGCTTCCACTGTTGATAGAAAAGGCGCGCCACAGCGGTATTGCAGCCCTTGCGATTAACCGCTGTGTGCACTTTTCGGCGCTGTTTGCCGACGTTGAGCCGCTCACGGAGGCGGGGCTGGTGGCGCTGGCGACGACGCCCAGCCATGCGTGGGTTGCTCCCGCAGGCGGGACGCAGCCGCTTTTTGGCACTAACCCGATAGCATTTGGCTGGCCGCGTGAAGAAAAACCCCCGTTTATCTTCGACATGGCCACCAGTGCGGCGGCACGGGGAGAGATCCAACTCCATCAACGGGCGGGAAAAGCGGTGCCGGAAGGGTGGGGGATTGACGGTGACGGTCAGGCCACCACCGACGCGCAGGCGATCCTCGACGGTGCGATGTTGACGTTTGGCGGGCATAAAGGGTCTGCACTGGCGGCAATGGTGGAACTGCTTGCCGGACCGCTCATCGGCGATATGACCAGCGCGGAATCGCTGGCGTGGGATAAGGGGGCTGGCGGGTTGCCCTATGGTGGCGAGCTGATTCTGGCCCTGGACCCGGCCCGCTTTCTGGGACAGGAGGCTCCGCAGCATCTGGCGCGTGCCGAGAGACTCTTTGCAGATATGCAGCGGCAAGGAGCGCGTTTGCCGGGCGAGCGTCGCTATCATTCCCGTACGCGTACAACTCGTGACGGTGTGGAAATAGCCCATTCGCTGTTCAAGGATATATCTGCGTTAGTGAAATAATTATTGGTATTATCGCGATAACAGGAGGGATGATGTCCCTCCTGTTATACGTTTATATAAATAGTTACTGTGATTAGCGATGCGCAGGTGTTGGCGCACCTTCGTATCGCGCTAATAAAACCCCTGTAAATTTCCCCAGTAATCTTCGGTAAGTCCAGATGTAAATAAGATGAAATAAGCGCGAATAGCATGCTTTTGGAATAAATAGAAAACGCCTTCATCCCAATAAATCCGGTATTATTCATCGTATTTATTCATTATCTTTCTCGCGCCTGAATATCCCCACGCTCCAGAAAACAACGCCTGTCGGCATCAGACCAAAAATGCGATCTAACTCACTGAAGCAAATAGCAAACTCTGAAACAACGCTTAATTGTACACTTTGCTTTACACTTTTAGTGATGTAAATCACAAATATAAACCCGCGAAGTGATCCGACTCTCACAAATTGGGGTGTACTCATTGAGCAATACATTATGAGAACAGCCTGGAAAGTTAAGTTTTCAGTATTTTCCTTCTCCAGTGACATGCAACGGTCAAGGGCAAATCAACACGCAAAAAAAACTCGTTGAATATGAACGGGTAAAAAAATGACGTGTGATTTGCATCACTCACATTTACAGCTTTTTAAATTATTGCCAGTAATTAATGTTGACCGGGCTATTTCCATAATCAATCAAATCTTGCATAGTGCCTCCACATTATTTCTCCCCCTGGCTCAGGAGGCGAATAGTTATATTTCATCAGACTTTATTGATGAACCAGGTATGATTTACTTCACATTAATACGTACATGACCACTGTTACTGGAGAAACAAAATGAATTATCCGGCAGAACCCTTCCGTATTAAAAGCGTTGAAACTGTATCTATGATCCCGCGTGATGAGCGCCTTAAGAAAATGCAGGAAGCGGGTTACAATACTTTCCTGTTAAATTCGAAAGATATTTATATTGACCTGCTGACCGACAGTGGCACCAACGCAATGAGCGACAAGCAGTGGGCCGGAATGATGATGGGTGATGAAGCGTACGCGGGCAGCGAAAACTTCTATCATCTGGAAAGAACCGTGCAGGAACTGTTCGGCTTTAAACATATTGTTCCGACTCACCAGGGGCGTGGCGCAGAAAACCTGTTATCGCAACTGGCTATTAAACCAGGGCAATATGTTGCCGGGAATATGTATTTCACTACCACCCGTTATCATCAGGAAAAAAATGGTGCGGTGTTTGTCGATATCGTTCGTGACGAAGCGCACGATGCCGGTCTGAATATTGCGTTTAAAGGTGATATCGATCTTAAAAAATTACAAAAACTGATTGATGAAAAAGGCGCAGAGAATATTGCGTATATCTGCCTGGCGGTGACGGTTAACCTCGCGGGCGGGCAGCCGGTCTCGATGGCGAACATGCGTGCGGTGCGTGAACTGACGGCAGCGCACGGCATTAAAGTGTTCTACGACGCTACCCGCTGCGTAGAAAACGCCTACTTTATCAAAGAGCAAGAGCAGGGATTTGAGAACAAGAGCATCGCCGAGATCGTGCATGAGATGTTCAGCTACGCCGACGGTTGTACCATGAGTGGTAAAAAAGACTGTCTGGTGAACATCGGCGGTTTCCTGTGCATGAACGATGACGAAATGTTCTCTTCTGCCAAAGAGTTAGTCGTAGTTTACGAAGGTATGCCATCCTACGGCGGCCTGGCCGGACGCGACATGGAAGCGATGGCGATTGGCCTGCGCGAAGCCATGCAGTACGAGTACATCGAGCACCGCGTGAAGCAGGTTCGCTACCTGGGCGATAAGCTGAAAGCCGCTGGCGTACCGATTGTTGAACCGGTGGGTGGTCACGCGGTATTCCTCGATGCGCGTCGCTTCTGCGAGCATCTGACGCAGGACGAGTTCCCGGCACAAAGTCTGGCCGCCAGCATCTATGTGGAAACCGGTGTACGTAGTATGGAACGTGGAATTATCTCTGCGGGCCGTAATAACGTGACCGGTGAACACCACAGACCGAAACTGGAAACCGTGCGTCTGACTATTCCACGCCGTGTTTATACCTACGCACATATGGATGTCGTGGCTGACGGTATTATTAAACTTTACCAGCACAAAGAAGATATTCGCGGGCTGAAGTTTATTTACGAGCCGAAGCAGTTACGTTTCTTTACTGCACGCTTTGATTACATCTAAAAAATAGTTATGGCCCCATCACGTGATGGGGCTTTTTTGTATTCCTTTTCCATGAACAGGAAGCCTTTGCGGTGCCCGTTACCGTGACATAACTAAAAGAAGTAAACCCTGACTCCGACATTTTTATTATCCGCATGATGTACAAATGACAGCTGTAATTATAACGAATAGTCTACAGGAACATTTATCATGGATATTAATGCCATTGAGCGACAGAGTAGTACACCCGGACTGATTAGCGGAACCATGTTGGTTATCGCGACCGTAGTGGGTGGCGGGATGTTCTCCCTGCCGATTGCGATGGCCGGCGTATGGTTCCCCGGTGCGTCAGTTATTCTTCTGTTTATCGCCATCATGATGTTATTAACCGGTCTGATGCTGGTTGAAGTCAACCTGCATTATGGCGCCGGTGCCAGTTTTAATACCTTTACTCAGGATTTATTAGGTCGTAAGTGGAATATCGTTGTCGGTATCGCTTTCGGCTTTGTGCTGTATATTCTGACCTATGCCTATATTTCCGGATCGTCAGCGGTGATGGCGCAAACCGTGTTCAAATACAGCGGCGTGCGCTTTCCGGCGAATATCTCGGTGGTGATCGTCAGTATGCTGGTCGGCGCGATTGCCTGGTACAGCTCTTTGCTGGTCGGACGCATCACTACCGTGTTGATTATCGGTAAGTTTATCGCGTTCTTTGCTACTTTCTCCGGGCTGGTTGGTCATATTGAAGTGGCGAAACTTGTCGACAGTGTGGCGGTGGCGCTGCCCAACTCACAGTACCTGCCTTACATTCTGATGACGCTGCCGTTCTGTATTATCTCGTTTGGTTTTCACGGTAACGTGCCAAGTCTGGTCAAGCTGTATGGCAAGAGTGGGGTCTCGAATATCACGCGTTCGATTATCATCGGTACGCTGTTTGCCCTGCTGCTGTACATCTTCTGGCTGGGCGTCACGATGGGTAACATCAGCCGTTCCGCGTTCCCGCCAATTATCGCCAAAGGCGGCAATATCGACGTGTTTGTTGAGGCCATCAGCGAGCTGTTCACCAGCCGGTATATGGATCTGATCCTGACCTTCTTCGGCAACTTCGCAGTAGCCAGTTCTCTGCTGGCGGCGACGCTTGGCTTGTTCGATTACATCGCCGACCTGTTTCACTTCCCGGATGACGGCATGGGCCGACTGAAAACCGCGCTGGTGACCTACTTCCCGCCAGCCGCAGTATGCTTCTTCTTCCCGAACGGTTTTGTGCACGCGATTGGCTACGCCGGTCTGGCCTTTACCATCTGGAGCGTGATCCTGCCGCCGTTCCTGGTGAAAGCCGCGCGGAAACGTTTTCCGACCGCCAGCTATACCGCGCCCTGTAATAACACCGTACTTAACCTGGTGATTGTCTGTGGAGCGGTTGTCTATCTGACGGTTGTTCTGGACGTATTTGGTCTGCTGCCAACGTTTCGTTAGACGGAGTCAAAATGAAAAACGTGTTGTCTGTTCAGTCGTCAGTCGTTTATGGCTATGCCGGAAATAAAGCCGCTGTGCTGCCGATGCAGCTTTCGGGGATCGATGTCTGGCCGTTTTACACCGTACAGTTTTCCAACCACACCCAGTACGGGATGTGGCAGGGCATGGCGATGCCGCACGGCGAGCTGAGTGCCATCATCAGTGGGCTGGATGACCTGCAAAAGCTGGCGCAATGCGATGCCGTGCTGTCCGGGTATCTTGGAGATAAGCGTCATTGTGAAGAGGTGAAGCACGCGGTCACCACCATTCGTCAGCGTAATCCGCAGGCGCTCTATTTTTGCGATCCGGTGATGGGCGATCCGCAAAAAGGCTGCATTGTCGCGCAGGGCGTAGAGTCCTTTTTTGTCGATGATGCCATTCAACTGGCCGACATCATGGGACCGAATCTCTATGAGCTGGGCGTGCTGACGGGCAGACAACTGCGTGGTTTTGACGAGGTGGTGGAAGCTGCGCAGCAGCTGGTGTCGTGGGGTGTGAAGAAGGTGCTGGTGAAGCATCTCGGCGACTGTTCGCGGGACAAACAGGCGTTTGAAATGCTGCTGGTGACGCCGGAACAGACGTTACACATTGCCCGGCCGCTGTATACCTTTGCCAAAATGCCGGTGGGCGTTGGGGATCTGATTTGCAGCGTGATGCTGGCCTCACTGCTCAATGGTTATGAGGACAAGCAGGCGCTGGAGCGGACCACCAGTGTCGTCGATGCGGTGATGCGACTGACAAAAGAACATGATTCGTATGAACTGCGACTGATAGATGCGCGTCACCAGATAATGGATCCGCAAATTAGCTATCGGGCAGCGGTACTGTAGCGCCACGAGGGGGCTCTATGTTTCTGACATTGCTGCGGCTTCAGCATCCTCTGGTTTACCGTTTCGCGTGGCTTCGTCTGTGGGTGGCGGTGTTAAGAGCATGCGGTCTGCGTAAGAGGAAGGGGTGAGTATTTTACGCTACTGTTGCTGCCGGATGCGGCTCGCGCCTTATCCGGCCTACAAATGAGCGTGAAACGCAGGCCTACAAATGAGTGTGAAATGTAGGCCTGATAAGCGAAGCGCCATCAGGCATAAGTGCCAGGTATTACACGCGGAAGTAGCGTGGTGGAATCAACGCGGAAAAGGCGTCGAACTTCTTCACCATCTTTTTCCAGAACAACATAACAACAATCCTCGATTTGAAACATCGGCGCTATTTTAGTCAGCGCCGACAAATCGTAAAGCCTGTCGCCTTGTTCCGTTCCTGGTACGGTGTAAACCTTTTTGGTCACTGTGTCGTCAAATACGATTGCCGCGAATTTGACGGGGTTGACAATGGCTTACGCCATAAACCAGTAATAAAAGAGACCGACTTTCAGGCCGAGAATCACAATGTAGGCGCAGCAGTATTTCATGGTGCCAGACATAATCTGGTTGGCCTGACCGTCCATTTTGGTGGCAGAAACCGCGATGGCGATGCTTTGCGGCGAAATCATTTTCCCCCCCGTAGCGCCAGAGGTATTGGCCGCGGCCAGCCAGTTAGGATCGATATGCAACTTGCTGGCAGCAATGGTTTGCAGCTTGCCGAACAGAATGTTCGAGTTAGTATCGCTGCCGGTAACGAACGTGCCCAGCGCGCCAATCACCGGGGCGAGGAAGACGTACGAACTGCCGGTCAGATCGACAATCGACTGCGCCAGCGTGGAGATAATCCCGCTGAGATCCATCACCGTGGCCAGCGCGACGATCGCCATAATTGCGACGATAGAGTTTTTAAGCTGGAAAATCGTTTTGATAAATACTTCCAGCATCCCGCGTGCGGACGCCCCCTGAATAAAACCGCCGATAATGGTCGCAAAGATGATCAGCATACCTGGTGTGGTCACCCATTCAACTTTCAGTGCCATCGTTTTGCCGTCAGCCAACGTGAAATGCAGCACCGAAGCCAGTTGGGACGCCGCGCCTTTTATTGTCGGGAACAGCGGCGAACACAGCAGGATAAACACAAAAATAAACAGATAGATAGAGCCCACGCGGAACAGCACTTTTGCCGAGCGCGGCGTGGTTTCGCGGGTATGGCTGACCTCAATGCGCCACTCGGGATCGGTTTTTCCTTTGCGCAGGCGACTGACCATCGCCACGGCAAACAGGCTGACCAGGCTACCGGCAAAAGCGGGTAATTCCGCGCCAAGATGGATGGCGACAAAATATTGCGGAACCAGCGTGGAAATACCGCAAATCAACGTGAGCAGAAATACGCCGCGAATGGCTTTCAGGCCGCCGCCAATAATGCAGACAATCACAAACGGCAGCAGGATATTAAACAGCGCAAGCTGCAAAATAATGGTTCCGCCTAAGGTATAAACCGGCAGATTAACCTGTTCAGCCAGAATAGAAACCGGGATCCCGACCGCGCCGAATGCGGTGGGAACGGTATTCGCCACGAGAGAAGCAATCGCTGCTTTCAGCGGGTTGAATCCCAGCGCAATGAGAATGCCGATCGGAATAGCGACCGCCGTGCCATAGCCCGCTGCGGCTTCAAGAAATCCACCAAAACACCATGAAATCAGCAGCACCTGAATACGCTTATCTTCGCTAATGCTGGCGAGAATATCGCGCAAAATATCCAGCGCTTTGGTCGCCTGCATGACGTTATAACTGAAGATAGCGCCGAGGATCACAATCACGATCGGCCATAGTCCCTTCAGTGCGCCATAGCCTATCGCGGCTTTCAGATTTTGTACGGGCATTTCCCAGAATATTGCCGATAGTGCAGCGGTGAATACCAAAGAAATCAGTACGGAATAATGGATGGGCATTTTTAATTTCAGTATTAAAAATACCATAAGTAGTAAAGGAGAGAGTGCCAGGGCAAACATAAAATATTCGTTCATTGCTATTCCTGATTGGTTCATTAAACCTGATTTATATTTATGGCGGGAAGGCTACATTGCTGTGTAAATAAAATATGTAAACTGAATCGCTTCAGTGAATAAAGTAATTATGATTTATGGTTTTGTAACTATTGTAATCTTTTAATTAAAATTCAATGCCAGATAAATATACTTAAGAGCAAGGTAAATACCCATAAGTGGTTATTTAATAACATTTTTAATAATGGTAGTGACGAAGGTAGTAATCATTCGAAACTATTTTATAAGATGTTAATAACACTGTTGTTTTCAATATAAAAATGTGAGCAAGTCCGAAATAAATAAACATGGGTATTGCATATGCATGTTGATTAGGGGATTATTTGATTTTGTCATACAAATGAAAATACAGACATTTGCGATTGTCCTGATATAAGAAGAGGAGAGTCGCTATCAAAGGAAAACGATCCGTGCATCATAATGAGCCCAGACATTAGTAAAACAAGCAAATACAAAAACTGGGCGTGAAATACAGCTGAATCTTTGCTTGATATCGCGATATCAAGCGCAATAAACAGAAATGAAGCAATGGAGTAGTTATTGTGAATGTAAATTTCTTTGTTACCTGCATTGGTGACGCACTGAAATCACGGATGGCACGAGACTCCGTATTGCTGCTGGAAAAACTGGGTTGTCGCGTGAATTTCCCCGAGAAGCAAGGGTGTTGCGGTCAGCCAGCCATCAACAGCGGATACATCAAAGAGGCGATCCCCGGGATGAAAAACCTGATCGCCGCGCTGGAAGACAACGACGATCCGATTATCTCCCCGGCGGGCTCCTGCACCTACGCGGTAAAAAGCTACCCGACGTATCTGGCCGATGAACCGGAATGGGCGCTGCGTGCTGAGAAAGTTTCCGCGCGTATGCAGGATCTCACCTCCTTTATCGTCAACAAACTGGGCGTGGTGGACGTTGGTGCCAGCCTGCAGGGGCGCGCTGTGTATCATCCTTCCTGTAGCTTGACCCGCAAACTGGGAGTGAAGGAAGAGCCGCTTACGCTGCTGAAAAACGTGCGCGGACTGGAGCTGTTGACGTTTGCCGATCAGGATACCTGTTGCGGCTTTGGCGGGACGTTCTCGGTCAAGATGGCCGAGATATCCGGTGAGATGGTGAAAGAGAAAGTCTTACATCTGATGGATGCAAAGCCGGAATTTTTGATTGGCGCAGACGTTAGCTGCCTGCTGAACATTGGCGGCCGACTGCAACGGGAAGGCCAGCCGGTCAAAGTGATGCATATTGCTGAAGTGCTGATGAGCCGCTGAGGGGAAAGAGATGTCGATAAAAACCAGCGATGTAGAATTTAAACTGCGTATTCGTCAGCAGATAGAAGATCCGATCATGCGCAAAGCCGTGGCTAATGCGCAGGAGCGTATCGGCGCGAATCGGCAAAAAATGGTCGATGAGTTAGGCCACTGGGAAGACTGGCGCGATCGTGCCAGCCAGATCCGCGATCACGTTCTGAGCAACCTCGACGCTTACCTGTACCAACTCTCCGAGAAAGTGACGGAAAACGGCGGACACGTCTATTTCGCCAAAACCAAAGAAGATGCCACTCGCTACATTTTGCAGGTCGCGCAGAGTAAAAATGCGAAGAAGGTGGTGAAGTCCAAGTCGATGGTGACCGAAGAAATCGGCGTCAACCATGTGCTGCAGGATGCCGGAATCCAGGTGATCGAAACCGATCTCGGGGAATATATCCTGCAGTTGGATCAGGATCCGCCTTCGCACGTCGTGGTCCCGGCGATTCATAAAGATCGCTACCAGATCCGCCGCGTGCTGAACGAACGTCTGGGGTACGACGGCCCGGAAACCCCGGAAGCTATGACTTTGTTCATTCGTCAGAAGATCCGCGAGGATTTCCTCAGTGCCGAAATCGGTATTACTGGCTGTAACTTTGCCGTGGCGGAAACCGGCTCGGTGTGTCTGGTGACCAACGAAGGCAACGCGCGCATGTGCACCACGCTGCCGAAAACGCACATTGCGGTGATGGGCATGGAGCGTATCGCGCCGACCTTTGCCGAGGTGGATGTGCTGATCACCATGCTGGCGCGCAGCGCCGTGGGCGCACGTCTGACGGGCTACAACACCTGGCTGACCGGCCCGCGTGAGGCGGATAACGTTGACGGACCGGAAGAGTTCCATCTGGTGATTGTCGATAACGGTCGCTCGCAGGTGCTGGGCTCAGAGTTTCGCGATGTGCTGCGCTGCATCCGCTGCGGAGCCTGTATGAATACCTGTCCGGCGTACCGCCACATCGGCGGACACGGCTATGGCTCTATCTATCCCGGCCCTATCGGCGCGGTGATTTCTCCGCTGCTCGGCGGCTATAAAGATTTTAAAGACCTGCCGTACGCCTGTTCTTTGTGCACGGCTTGTGACAGCGTCTGCCCGGTGCGTATTCCGTTGTCAAAACTGATCCTGCGTCATCGCCGGGTGATGGCCGAGGAGGGCATTACGCCGAAAGCCGAGCGACGGGCGATCAAGATGTTCGCCTATGCCAATAGCCATCCGGGGCTGTGGAAAGTCGGGATGATGGCGGGCGCGCATGCGGCGAGCTGGTTTATCAATGGCGGCAAAACCCCGCTCAAGGTTGGTGCGATTGGTGACTGGATGGAGGCGCGCGATCTGCCTGATGCTGACGGCGAGAGCTTCCGTAGCTGGTTTAAGAAACATCAGGCGCAGGAGAAAAAGAATGGATAACCGTACCGCGTTTTTAAACACCATCGCCCAGGCGCTGGGTCGCCCGCTGCGCTTCGAGCCGCAAGCAGATGCCGCGCCGGTTAACAACTATGCCAACGAGCGCCTGACCGAGCTTAGCCCCGAGCAGCGCTGCTCTGCGTTTATCCAGTTTGCCAGCGAAGTGATGCTGGCCCGCTGCGAACTGACCAGCGAGGACCAGGCCGCAGACGCGGCGCTGCGCCTGTGTAAAGAATTGGGTCAGCAGCCTGTGGTGCTGAGCGGCGACAGTCGGCTGGTGGAGCTGGGCATCACCGAACGCTTGCAGCAGGAATGCCACGCCGTGGTCTGGGATCCGGCGCGTGGTAGCGAAAATATTACCCAGGCCGAGCAGGCGAAAGTGGGCGTGGTGTATGCCGAGTATGGCCTGACCGAGTCCGGCGGCGTGGTACTGTTTTCCGCACCAGAGCGCGGGCGCTCCCTGAGTCTGTTGCCGGAGTCCTCGATTTTCGTGCTGCGTAAAAGCTCCATTCTGCCGCGCGTGGCGCAGCTGGCAGAAAAACTGCATCAGAAAGCGCAGGCCGGTGAGCGTATGCCATCGTGCATTAATATCATCAGTGGACCCAGCTCGACGGCGGATATTGAGCTTATCAAGGTGGTTGGGGTGCATGGCCCGGTGAAAGCGGTGTATCTGATTATTAAGGACTGTTGAGGCAGGATGGAAAACCGCTCTGGCGCTATAGGCCAGAGCGGTATCGACGTTATGCAATCATGCTGATGATCAACACGATAATCAGGCCAACCACGGAGTTTACCAGCTCCAGCAGACCCCAGGTTTTCAGCGTATCCTTCACCGACAGGTCAAAGTAGCCTTTAAACAGCCAGAACGAAGCATCGTTGATATGGGTCAGGGTGTTGGAGCCGGCCGCTGTTGCCAGCACCAGCAACGCCGGGTCGACGCCCACCAGTTGACCGGTTGCCGGGTCGAGGATCGCTGCGCTAATAATCCCCGCCGCCGTCATGGCTGAGACCACGCCCTGACCCGTTGCCAGACGAATCAGCACGGTTATCAACCACGCCATGATGTAGGGAGAAATATTGCCGTGCGACATCAGCATGCCGATGGTATCGCCGATGCCGGTATCGATAATGGTTTGCTTCAGTACGCCGCCCGCGCCGATGATCAGGATCACCATGGCGATGCTTTTCACCGCGTTTTCAAAGGCGTTCATCACCCACTGCATATCGTGACCGCGCGCGGTACCAAACAGCACGAAGGCGACAACCATGGCGATAAACATCGCAATCGGCGAGGAGCCTAAGAAGTTGACCACTTCCCACGCCTGCGTCCCTTTCACCAGCCAGATGTTGGCGATGGTGGTGGAGATCATGATGATCGCCGGGATCAGCGGCACCAGAATAGACACGCCGAAGGACGGCAGGTTGTTCTGGTCAACCGGTACGTCGGCCTTCATGAATGACGGCGTTGGACGATCGAGGTTGCCGAGGAATTTCGGCAGGATAAGTCCGGCGCAGATCACGCTCGGAATGGTCACCAGGATACCATAGATGTAAACCATGCCCATGTCAGCGCCGTAGGCGTTAACCAGCGCGACCGGACCCGGCTGCGGTGGGAACAGTGAGTGGGCGGTGGTGGCGGCGGCAACCGCAGGAATCGCCAACTTAAGGAACGGGATCTTCGCTTCCGCGGCAATGACGATCACCAGCGGTGCCAGCATAATAAACGCCACTTCATAGAACATCGCCAGGCCGAAGATCAGACCAATAATGATCACCGACAGCTGCACGTAACGTAGACCGAGTCGCGCCAGCAGAGTATGGGCAATCTGATGCGCCGCGCCGGAGTCAACCATCAGCTTACCGATGACTGCCCCGAATACTACGATAATCGCCAGCTCACCTAGCGTGCTGCCAAAGCCGGATTTCATGGTATGCAGCAGTTCCATTAAATCCATTCCCGCCAGCATACCGACCGAGAGTGCCGCCAGCAGCAGGGCGACCATCGAGTTTATTTTGAATCTTAAATTGAGCACCAGCATCAGGCCGATGCCGAATACAACCCACAGAATATTGAGAACGTGCATATAACGTCTACCTTACTTTGGTTGAACTATTATGATTTTGGTTGAGATGTTACATATATTGGTCAACCTATGATGCGATGGATGTCACATTGCGTTACATGTTTACATTAATACTGGGTTGTATGGCCGTTCATTAGCGGTATGGTCAGCAGATATCGTGATTTGGTTAACCAATTTATCGCTTCAGGTTGACATGTAATACCAAAAGGAGGAATTTATGTGCCATATCGTCGAGTCCATAACGTAAACGAGGAATAAAACATGGAACAGACATGGCGCTGGTATGGTCCTAACGATCCGGTCACCTTAGCGGATGTGCGTCAGGCGGGTGCAACGGGCGTTGTCACTGCCTTGCACCATATCCCGAACGGGGAAGTGTGGACGGTTGATGAGATCCTGAAACGCAAAGCCATTATTGAGCAGGCGGGCCTGGTATGGTCGGTCGTCGAAAGCGTACCGATCCACGAAGACATTAAAACCCGTTCCGGCAACTATCAGCAGTGGATTGCCAACTACCAGCAAAGCCTGCGTAACCTGGCCGAGTGCGGCATTCGTACCGTGTGCTACAACTTTATGCCGGTTCTCGACTGGACCCGTACCGACCTGGAATACGTCCTGCCGGACGGCTCCAAAGCGCTGCGTTTCGATCAAATTGAATTTGCCGCCTTTGAGCTGCATATCCTCAAACGCCCTGGCGCGGAAGCGGACTACACCGCCGAAGAGATTGCGCAGGCGAATGAACGCTTCACCACCATGAGCGAAGAAGACAAAGCACGTCTGACCCGCAATATCATTGCCGGTTTGCCGGGCGCGGAAGAGGGCTACACGCTCGACCAGTTCCGCCAGCATCTTGAACGCTATAAGGATATCGATAAAGCTGCGCTGCGTGAGAATTTTGCCGTCTTCCTGAAGGCGATTATTCCGGTAGCAGAAGAGGTCGGTGTGCGTATGGCGGTACATCCTGACGATCCGCCGCGCCCAATCCTTGGCCTGCCACGCATTGTTTCCACCGTGGAAGACATGCAGTGGATGGTCGATACGGTCAACAGCATGGCGAACGGTTTCACCATGTGTACCGGCTCCTACGGCGTTCGTGCGGATAACGACCTGGTCGACATGATCAAACAGTTTGGCCCGCGCATTTACTTCACCCATTTGCGCTCCACGCTGCGTGAAGATAACCCGAAAACCTTCCATGAAGCGGCGCATCTAAATGGCGACGTTGACATGTACGAAGTGGTGAAAGCGATCGTTGAGGAAGAACAGCGCCGTAAAGCCGAGGGCAAAGAAGATCTGATCCCTATGCGCCCGGACCACGGTCACCAGATGCTTGACGACCTGAAAAAGAAAACCAACCCAGGTTACTCCGCGATTGGTCGCCTGAAAGGCCTGGCGGAAGTGCGTGGCGTTGAGATGGCTATCCAGCGCGCTTTCTTTAGCCGCTAAAGCAGTGTTGCCGGTCGCCTGTCTGGCCGGCTTTTTTCTTTTCTCTCCGTTGGTATTTCCGACGGGATCTGGAGTTCACGATGACAACGACAATTGCCAATAGCAACCTGCCGGTTGCACGCCCTGCATGGGACAGCTCTCGTCTGCAATCCCGCATTGTTCACCTGGGATGCGGCGCTTTTCACCGCGCGCATCAGGCGCTGTACACCCACCATCTGCTGGAAACCGCCGACAGCGACTGGGGTATCTGTGAAGTTAACCTGATGCCGGGTAATGACTGCATACTGATTGAAAACCTGCGCAAGCAACAATTGCTGTATACCGTGGCAGAAAAAGGCGCGGACAACACCGTGCTGAAAGTGATCGGCTCGATGAAAGAAGCGCTGCACCCGGAGCTTGACGGCTGTGATGGTATTTTACAGGCCATGGCGCGCCCGCAGACGGCAATTGTCTCGCTGACGGTCACGGAAAAAGGCTACTGCACCGATGCTGCCAGCGGCCAGTTAGATCTCAATAACCCGCTGATTAAACACGATCTGGCAAATCCAGCCGCGCCGAAATCGGCGATTGGTTACATCGTACAGGCGCTGCATCTGCGTCGTGAGCAGGGGCTGGCGGCCTTTACCGTGATGTCCTGCGATAACGTGCGTGAAAATGGGCATGTGGCGAAAGTCGCGGTGCTGGGCCTGGCGCAGGCGCGTGACCCGCAGCTGGCGCAGTGGATTGAAGCAAACGCCACTTTCCCGTGCACCATGGTAGACCGCATTGTTCCGGCGGCAACGCCAGAAACGTTGCAGGAGATTGCCGACCAGTTGGGCGTTTACGATCCGTGCGCTATCGCCTGCGAACCGTTCCGCCAGTGGGTGATTGAAGACAACTTTGTTAACGGTCGCCCTGACTGGGACAAAGTCGGCGCACAGTTTGTTGCTGACGTAGTACCGTTTGAAATGATGAAACTGCGCATGCTCAACGGAAGCCACTCTTTCCTCGCTTATCTGGGCTATCTCGGCGGTTATGAAACCATCGCTGACACCATGACCAATCCAGCATACCGCAAAGCGGCGTTTGCACTGATGATGCAGGAGCAAGCGCCAACGCTGTCGATGCCGGAAGGTACCGAGCTCAACGCCTACGCGACGCTGCTGATCGAGCGTTTCAGCAACCCATCTCTGCGCCACCGTACCTGGCAGATTGCGATGGACGGCAGCCAGAAACTGCCACAGCGTCTGCTGGATCCGGTGCGTCTGCATCTGCAAAACGGTAGCGGCTGGCGTCATCTGGCACTGGGCATCGCGGGCTGGATGCGCTACACCCACGGTGTGGATGAACAGGGGCAGGTCATTGATGTTGTCGACCCAATGCAGGCCGAATTCCAGCGCATTAACCAACAGTTCCAGGGAGCCGAACGCGTGACTGCTCTGCTGGGGTTGAGCGGCATTTTTGGTCATGATCTGGCGGAAAACGCCGACTTTGTTGCGACGGTTACCGCAGCGTATCAACAGTTGTGTGAACACGGCGCACGCGAGTGCGTTGCAGCGTTAAGCGCTGACGCATAACCTCCCAGGTATGACGGGTCAATCAAAATACTAATTTGGTTGACCCGTTTTCTGTTTTTGGCTTCCCGCAAATGCTATAGTTCAGGCGAAAAAACGTTATTGGTAGGCCGGATAAGGTGTGCGCAGTCATCCAGCCTCCGGATTCTGAATTGACGCATCTGACGGACATAACACGATGAAATCAAACACTTCTCAGCAAAGACCCTACCAGGAAGTGGGTGCAATGATCCGCGATCTGATTGTCCAGACGCCGTACCAGCCTGGTGAGCGCTTGCCGCCGGAGCGTGAAATCGCCGAGAGACTCAATGTCACTCGCACGGTGGTGCGCGAAGCGTTAATCATGCTGGAAATTAAAGGTCTGGTGGACGTGCGTCGTGGCGCCGGGATCTACGTGCTCGACAATGCAGAAGCTCAGACCATCGACAGTTCGGATGTGAATCATTGCAATGATGCAGGCCCGTTTGAGCTGCTCCAGGCGCGACAGCTGCTGGAAAGCAACATCGCCGAATTTGCCGCGCTGCAGGCCACCCGCGAAGATATCGTCAAAATGCGCCAGGCGTTGCAACTGGAAGAGCGGGAGCTGGCCTCCAGCGAACCGAACGGTTCTGAAAGCGGTGACATGCAGTTCCATCTCGCTATCGCCGAGGCCACGCATAACAGCATGCTGGTGGAGCTGTTTCGCCAGTCATGGCAGTGGCGCGAGAACAACCCGATGTGGATCCAGCTTCATAGCCATCTCGATGATACCCACTATCGTAAAGAGTGGATGGGCGACCATAAACAGATCCTGGCGGCGTTAATCAAAAAGGATGCCCGCGCGGCCAAGCTGGCGATGTGGCAGCATCTGGAAAACGTCAAACAGCGCCTGCTGGAGTTTTCAAATGTTGATGACATCGACTTCGATGGCTATCTGTTTGACTCCTGGCCGCTGGATAAAGTTAACGCTTGATTTTACCACCTCTCATGCGGGCTGTTCCGGCCCGCTCGGCATTGCATAGCAACCTTTCTTTTCACGTCTTAAACCTCATGTAAAAAATGGTTTCCATAGTCTTCAGTGATCATTTTTTTCGCCGCCCTGTGTGATGTAAATTGATTTTCATCAATTAAAAACAACTTATTTTTGCTTGCGAAAAAATGCGCTATTTACCTTATTTTTACCTTTTCGTGCGTATTTTTAGACAAAACTGGTCTGTATTAAGTGAGAATCAAAGTGATTTCCGCTGCGGTTAGGGCAGGGCCGCCTGGCATAGCAGCGCATAAAAACACGTGGTTTGCGTAAAAGTAGACATTAATAACGATATGTAACCTATTGGCAGCAATGATGTTTTGAAAGCATGTCATTTTACATGTGAATGATTCATGCCTTTTTAATCAAATGAATAAAAACGAATATGTGTAAAGCTAACATTACACATTATTCTATAATCAAGTTATCTTTCATTTGAAATAGTGTTCCAGTTTTTCTTTGTTTATTAACAGTTTCATTACTATTGTGACTGTATTTTGCCGTTGACATGTTTTTACACTGACTGCATATTTCATCGCCATAAGCGTGTTTGCGTTCAGGAGATGACTATGCCCTCTCGAGATTACCCTGATATCCGAAAAGCCAGGGGAACCCGATCAAAAGATATGGTTCTATTAAGTGCCCGTGTCGATACTTCTCTATGGGAATATGTTCGGACGCTGGCATTTGAAACCCGTAAAAGTAAACAAGACATTATTGCCGAGGCATTAATGTTGCATCGCTCTATTAATGAGAGCACAAGCGAAGAATCTAAGTAATTACTCTCTGTTCGGGTTTTATTTAAAACCCAAAATTGAAATAGGTCTTGCCACTTCATTATTGCCTTTATTGGTATATTTTTTCGGTGTGTTATTGGTGTTTCCCCTTATCTGGAGGGGACTTTTTTATGTGGGCATTCCGCCTTCATAACAAAGTTGATAGCAAAATTCACAATTAAAAGTGAGTAATAATATGAAAAAGTCAGTAGTGGCATTAGCTGTAATGGCATTAGGGGTAACCTCCGCTCAGGCAGCGGAAATTTATAATAAAGATGGCAACAAACTGGATCTGTACGGCAAAGTCAAAGCGGTCCATTCCTGGAGTGACGGCACTAATGCCGATGGTACCTACGCGCGTCTGGGTTTTCGCGGTGAGACACAAATCAACGATCAACTGACCGGTTATGGCCAATTTGAGAGTCAGTTTGATGCCTCTAAAGCAGAAGGTTCTCAGAATGGCGTTAACACACGTCTGGCGTTTGCTGGCCTGGATTACGGCCATGACGTTAGCTTTGACTACGGTCGTAACTACGGTATCGCTTACGACGTGGGAGCTTACACTGACACTCTCTCAGAGTTCGGCGGTGACTCCTTTGAAAATACTGACCGCTTCCTTACTACACGCACTTCTGGCGTTGCAACACTCCGTACCAAAAATCTGTTTGGTGCCGTTGATGGCCTGAACGTTGGCGCGCAATATCAGGGGCAGGACGATACCAATACGGATCCGACGAAACAGCACGGCAACGGCTACGGCTTCTCCCTGGGTTATGACAATATCGCGGATTCCGGCGTATCTGCCATTGCAGCCTACACCAACAGTTCTGTGACTGCTCAGCAGAAACAAAATGGTTGGGATGGCGAAAACGCAGAATTCTGGGGTGCTGGCCTGAAATATGATGCAAACGCTATCTACGTTGCGACCATGTACGGCGAATCCCACAACCTGATTCAGGATGCGGACAAAGCGCAGCACTTTGAAGCGATGGCGGCGTATGTGTTTGATTTTGGTCTGCGTCCGAACGTGGCTTACGTTCATGCGCGTGATAACAACAACACTGATCTGACCGAATACGTTGCGCTGGGCACAGACTACTACTTCAACAAAAACATGGTTGCTGATGTGGGTTACAAAATTAACCTGCTCGATGGCAAAGACGGCGACAATCAGGTTGTTGCGGGTCTGACCTATCAGTTCTAAGTAGTTATACTAGTACGAAAAAGGCGTCTTGGTTAAGACGCCTTTTTTACATCTGTTGGAGTTTAAATCGGCTGACTTTCTTTCATCTGTACACCGCTAAACAGCCATTGCCAGATGCCCACTTTTACCCATGCGACCACACAGAGGATCAGATAAAAAAGCGGATTATGGGTAATGGTAACGCGCATGACTTCCATTAAATCCACATGCAAATTTCCGGCAATTGCCATATTGATAACAAAAATAGAGGCTACAGCGCTGGCCAGTAAAATAAGTATGGCATGTAACTTTGTTATCTCTGGTAACTTGCCAGAGGCCCATTGCCATAAGAATGTTGTTGATAACAGGAAGATAATAAACAATCCCAGTGCGCCAAACAGGCCAAAGTCTTTATAATCCTTTAGCGTGCCAATTAAACCCGCCAAAATAATTAACCCCAGTAGTATTTTTTTAAACCACGACATGTGCCTTTCCCGAAGATGGTGTTGATGTTGAATTAATATGTCCATTTTTACGCATTTTAAATTGAGTTTATAAATGAACAGCCGGGAATTATAAATTGTCTGGCGGGTAATTGCCGATTATTTGCGGTTTATTAAATGCTGACATTTAATTGCGGACTAATCCGAATATATCTTCTTTAGACGTTAGCCGGTTATACCCTTTTTGGCGAGGCGAAACGCTGTTTGTATAATTGCGTGAGGCTGATAAGTGCCGCAATAAACAACGCGACCGCGCCGCACACCGTGGCGTTAACGATCGCCTGCGCGCCGCTTCCCAGCAGGCTGGTTAATAGCGGACCAAGTATTTGCCCAATGCCGTAAGTCAGAGTGACCAGGCCCAGCAGATTAATATTGCGCGGTACGCTTAGTTGACGGGCAAGCGGCATCACCAGTGAGGTGGTTCCCATAAACGTTGCGCCAAACCCCATGCTGCTTATCACCAGCAGCGGCAAGGAGCCGCTGGCGAGCGTCATGACCACGCAGGCGCTTTGAATCAGCAAATTCGCCGTCAGGCATTGCAATACTCCCCAGCGTCGGGCGGCCCACAGCCAGGCGAAACACCCCGGAATTATCGATATGCCGACCAGCGACCAGAGATGGGCAGTCAACAGCGGCGAACCGGCACTTTTCGCCATTAGCGGCAGGTAGGTGGCGACAATGATGTAGCCAAATCCGGCCAGCCCGTACAGTAGAGCCAGCAGCCACCAGGACATAGGCTGATGCTCTGTTTTTACCGGGGCCGCAGCGGGGAGCACGTGGTTGCGAGATGGCAGGAGTATAACCAGTAGCACGAAGAACAGAGCCGAGGCTGCCGCTGCGCCCAGCCAGAGCGTGTGCGATGAAAGCGCAAAATGCAGACCGCTAATGACATATTCATTGCCCAGCAAAATACCTGCACCAACGCCGGAGAACAACGCCGCGATCACGAAGGGATGCCGGGTATGATGCAGAACGATCATTGAGCCAAAGATCATCATACCGGCACTGGCGACGCCCGCCAGAAAGCGGATCAGCATCACCAGTGCGGGCTGAGTAAAGCTGGCCATCGCCAGAATCAGCCCTGCGGTAGCGAGCGCGGACGTTAGCAACATCGGGCGTAAGCGAGAGGGAAGATGGAAGAGCCCGAAGGAGAAGAGCAGGCTTCCTGCCAGATACCCGGCGTAGTTGGCGCTGGCAATCCAGGAGAGTTGGTCAAACGTAAATTGACCTTCCGACAGCAGCACCGGCAGCATTGGTGTATACAGAAAGCGCCCAATTCCCATACCCAGTGTTAAGACCAGCATGCCAAAAAGCGCGACGCTGATGGCATGACGATTTGAATCTGGGCTTCCCTGGGACATACGGACTCTCATTTCGCGCTGTTAGTTGATAATTGTTATATTACATGCGTAAATGATAATGAAAAGTAAAATAGCGCAAGGCCTAATGCTGTCAAAGATTACGGCTGTAGACCCGTGAGACTTCCCCCCACGGATGATAGCCCGGCCCGTCAAAGTAAAATCCCGCTTTCTCGTATAAGCCTTCCAGGTCAGTACACAAATGAAGCCGCATGAAGCCTAACTGTCTGGCCTGCTGCGCAATATGTTCAATCAGGCGAAACGCCAGACCGTGACCACGATAGCGAGGATCGATATAGAGTGCGCATAGCCACGGCCACAGTTCGCCGCGACTGATAAAATCATTAGTGATCAATCCGGCGCAGCCAACAATGCTGTCGCCGTCCTGCATCCAGTACCACTGCGGTAGCGGGTTCTTTGCGCCAATACAACGATGCAGTGCATCCTCGTAAACTCTCATGGAGTCTTCCGAGGCCCATTGTTGCTGAAAGTAAGCGGTGACCTCGTGCAGTTTTTCCGGTGTTTCGCGCAGGGAAAAAATGCGGATGTTCATCGTCATTGAATTTTTCTCCTTAAAAATTCGCCAGCGTCAGCAGGGAAGGAATTTGCGACAACAGATATAACACCAGCCCAATAGAACCGCCAACCAACGTGCCGTTGACGCGGATAAACTGCAAATCTTTACCGATGTTCAGCTCGATTTGCTGTGACATATCGCGTGCATCCCAGCTTTTCACCGTGTCGCTAATGTGGCGCGTCAGGAAGGTGGCGAACTCTGGCGCCACTTTATGTGCGGCCTGCTCCAGATGCCCATTCAGTGAGGCGCGCAGGGCGCTGTCGGCTACCAACGTTTCGCCGAACCACTGCCCGGCGCTGGCGATGCGCTGCTTCACGCGGGAATCATCGGCGTTAATGTCGGTTTTCACCCACTGACGCAGGTCTGCCCACAGCTCGCCAAGATAACGGTTGAAGGCTTCATCTTCTTTCAGATAGCTTTTCAGGCTTTCGGCCCGCACGGCCATCTCCGGATCGTGTTTGAGCTTATCGATGAGCTTAAACGTGGCGCGATCGAAGGCATGGCGGATCTGATGTGCGCGATCGTGGCTGATGTCATCCAGCAAGGAGTTAACGGCATCAGACACCAGCTCGGCGCTGTGCTCGCCCAGCCATTCGGTTGGCAGGATCTTCGCTTTCAGTGGATGTTCGGTTTCCAGCCAGTGCACGACCTGTCTGGCGATAAACGCTCGCGAGCTGTCGCGCTGGAGCAGGGCGATCAGTTGGGCAATCAGCGTGTCGAGCAGCACCTGATGGCGATTGTTTTTGGTCATGCTTTCCAGCATCAGCGCGCTGGTACCGGAGAGATCGACCTTGTCGATGGCCTTGTGCACCGCCCGCTTGATCAGCCGCTGAATGCGCGAGTCGTCGGTCAGTTCGAGAAAACCGCTCATGATCTGCAGCAGATGCTGGCCAATACGCTGGGCGTTTTCCGGCTGGCTGAACCAGTTGCCGATCAACAGCGCCGGTTCATGGCGGCGGATCAGCGCGACCAGCGACTGGGTATCGAGAAATTTTTCCTGGACAAATTGCCCGAGATTTTCGCCGATCCGATCCTTATTGCGCGGGATAATCGCCGTGTGCTGCGAGATAAACGGGATCGGCACCCGGCGAAAAAGCGCCACCACGGCAAACCAGTCCGCCAGCGCGCCCACCATCGCCGCTTCGGCGATCGCTTTGATCCCCAGTACCCAGAAATTAGGCGGCAGAAAAAGCGTGATGACGAAGGTGGCAGCGGCAATCAGCAGCAATGAGAGCGCCAGTCGCTTGGCGCGTTTGAGTTCAGCAATTTTATTCATAGGCTTAAGGATAGAGCCAGACGGGGGGATCGCGCAAAAAATGTGGAGCGCCTCCCATTTTCAGGTGGGCTGGGCTTACTCCGGGATCCAGTTGTCCCAGGCGGGCAAGGGGCCGAGTTCCGCCACCAGAAAATCGATAAACGATCGCACCTTAGGATTGCTGTACTTGCTGGGAAAGTACAGCGCATACAGGGCGTGAGTTTCACAGGTGATAGTGCCGTCGAGCATCAGCGGCGTTATCTCTTCTTTTTGAATATGATCGCCAATCAGATAGGTGGGTAAATACGCCACTCCCTGATCTTCTAACACTGACTTCAGCAATACCAGACTGCTGTTGGCCTGGATCGGCATATGCAGTTTCAACTGATGCAGACGATCCTGTTCATCCGCCACCTTGAGCACCGGTGTGAGGCCGGGATAAACCAGACAATCATGATCCACCAGATCGCTTCGACGCTGGGGCATGCCTTTTTTGGCGAGGTAGCCGGGTGAGGCACAGTACGCCCAGCGAACAGGCACCAGCTTGCGCATCGCATAGTTTTGCGGCGGTGCGGTGGAGATGCGCAGGGCGATGTCGAAATCTGTTTCGTTCAGATTCACAAAGTTATCGTTGAGATCGATATACAGATTTACATCCGGGAACTGGGAGCGATATTTATCCACCAGGTTCACCAGCCGGGAATAACCAAACGCAATTGAGCAGGTTATGCGTAATTCACCCTGCGGGCTGTGGTAATAACCGGAAGTGGTATTCAGCGTTTCATCGAATTCTTTCAAAAGCTTATTAGCGCGGTTGAAGAGATATTGCCCGGCGTCGGTCAGGGTAATACTGCGGGTGGTGCGTTTAATTAATGTCGTGCCCAGCGTGTCTTCCATCGCAGCCAGACTTTTGCTGACCGCAGACGGCGATACGTTGAGTTGTGCCGCGGCTTCTGACAATCCTCCGCAGTCGACGATTTTAGTAAAAAACTCCAGATGCTTGAGTGAAATCGGCGTACTCATAGTTTCCTTTAATTCACAAGTGATTTGCAAAAACGGTACGAATAGGCCGTTACATTCGCGTTTTAAACATGCAACTATTGAATCACAGGAAACAACTTGCTGGCAAAATGAAAAAATAACAACTTAGGTGAGTTGCGTCACAAAATAAAAGGAGGCGAAACGGAAACTCATCACATTGTGAATTTAATCTCATTAATTATTATTCTAAAGGTACCGATTATGTGGTCACGACTCGAACCCTACAAATCGTCGATTATTTTATTAGTTGCTCTGGTAATTGGCGGCTTATTAGGTATTTATGCCCCATCGTTTGCAAGTAAACTCCAGCCAATAGGCCAGATATTCTTAAACCTGTTATTTATGATTATTGTGCCGCTGGTGGGTATCAGCGTTATGTCTTCGATCGCCAGTATGACCGACCTGAAAAGGCTGGGGCGCATTATGGCGATTATCTTTATTGTTTCGATCGCCATGGCCTTTATTCCAGCCGCCGGGATCGTCGCGCTGGCGCTCTGGTATAACCCGGCGCAGGGCGTCACTATCGATCTCTCGCAGTCGGTGCAGGCGGGCAGCGGTAAGATGGATTTTGTCAGTATGATCACCACCAGCGACTTTATCGGACTGTTTTCTAAGTCCAATATTCTGGCGCTGATCGTAATGGCGATCATCGCCGGTGTCGCAATTGGCCAGTCGGATCAGGCCGGTAAACGTATTGCGTCGCTGCTGGAAGACGCCAATACCGTGATCATGAAGATCGTTTCAATCATTATGAAGGTCGCGCCGATTGGTCTGGGCTGCTACTTCGCCGCCACCATGGCCAGTCAGGACTCTGCACTACTGTTAACCTTTGCCCGCGCCATCGGCCTGTTTATGGTTGCTACGCTGGTCTACTTTGTCTTTGGCTCGATTCTCTATTCGTATATTGGCGGCGGTATTCCGGCGGTCAAAGCCTTTTGGCGTAACGCGATTGAACCGTCTGCGACCGCGCTGGGTACCTGCTCTTCACTGGGGACGCTCCCGGTGACGCTGCGTGCCGGTAAGGCGATGGGGATCAACCCGGAAATCGTTGATGTCTCCATTCCGCTGCTGGTTAACCTCAACAAGGGCGGCGTGGCGATGATTGCCGCGCTAAAAATTGTCTTTATCTATTCCGTGCTGGGCATGGAATTCACCACCGAAACCTTCTTCCTGACGATGCTGATTGCGGTGCTCTCCGCCATTATCGTTGGTGGCGTGCCGGGCGGGGCGTTCCTCGGTGAAATCTTTATCGTCACCACGCTGGGCCTGCCGATGGAAGCAATCCCTATGCTGGTGGTGCTGGGCACCATTACCGATGCGCCGGCCACACTGATTAACGTTATCCATGATTTGAATGCGGCGCAGATTGTTGAACGGTTCGCTGGAAAAAAGCAGACCAACACTGAAATAAACTCTACTGCTGCGGTGGTATAGGTTTCACACGGATTAAGAACAGGAGATGTTATGAAAGACGCAATGAAGCTTGAAACGCACCTGGTTGTTGCTGGTCGCGACAAACGCTATACCCAGGGAGCGGTGAATCCGGTTATCCAACGCGCCTCTTCACTGGTATTTGATACCGTGAAGGACAAGAAATTTGCCACCGCCAATCGCGCGAACGGCGAGCTGTTTTATGGTCGTCGCGGAACCTATACCCACTTTGCCTTCCAGAAGGCAATGAGCGAACTGGAGGGCGGCGTTGGCTGCGCGCTGTACCCATGTGGTGCTGCGGCGGTGACCAATGCGATTCTGGCGTTTGTTCAGGGTGGCGATCATATTCTGATGACGGGTGCGGCCTATGAACCAACCCAGGATTTTTGCAATAAGATCCTGAGTAAATTCAACGTGGAAACAACGTATTACGATCCGCTGATTGGTGCAGGTATCGTCGATCTTCTGCGTCCGGAAACAAAGGTTGTATTCCTTGAGTCACCAAGTTCTATCACCATGGAAGTCCAGGACGTGCCGGGGATGGTGAAGGCTATCCGCGCGGTGAATCCGGAGATTGTCATTATGATCGACAACACTTGGGCGGCGGGCGTGCTGTTCAAAGCGCTGGATTATGGCGTGGATATTTCCATTCAGGCGGGAACGAAGTACACCATCGGCCATTCGGACGCCATGCTGGGCACGGCGGTGTCGAACGCCCGTTGTTGGGATCGTTTACGTGAGAACTCCTATCTGATGGGGCAAACGCTGGATGCCGATACGGCCTACAACGGCAGCCGCGGATTGCGCACCCTGGCGGTACGCCTTAAGCAGCATCAGGAGAGCAGCATCCATATTGCCCGCTGGCTGTCGGCAAGGCCGGAAGTGGCACGGGTGAATCATCCGGCATTACCGGAATGTCCGGGCCATGAGTATTTTCAGCGTGATTTTATCGGAAGCTCAGGCCTGTTCTCGTTTGTGCTGAAAAAGAGACTGACCGACGAACAGATGGCGAATTTCCTCGATAACTTCTCGCTGTTCCATATGGCCTATTCGTGGGGCGGATTTGAGTCGCTCATTCTGGCGAACCAGCCGGAAGAGCTGAACAGCATTCGCCCGGCTGGAGAGGTAGATTTCAGCGGCACGCTGGTCAGGGTGCATATCGGCCTTGAGGATATCGACGACCTGATTGCCGATCTGGACGCGGGATTTGCACGCATTGCGTAAGGTGATGTGAGCGTAGCCGGATGGCGCTGATGCTTATCCGGCCTACGTAACCCAGTAGGCCGGATAAAACGCCTGTACGACATTCGCGATGACGCTATATTCACAATCAAATTAACTCACAAGTAGTCATTTAAGATCATTTTTTATCAAAAGTAATCTTTGTCACAATTTTCAGCATCCCTCCTGGGTAGCATAGCCACTGGTTTTAAGTGTTATGGCATATAAGGGATGATGAGTTATGAAGCTGAAAGATTTATTCTCAAGGACACCGACGGAACGCCGCCATTATGGCGTTGCCGTGTTAGTCGGTATCGTTTCTGGCGTACTTTCTGCATTTGTTAAGTGGGGAGCCGAAGTTCCGCTTCCACCCAGGACATTTTCTTTGGGAAGAAATGAGTTTAATCCTCCGTACCTTTTTCTCCGAGACTATTTAGGGATTGACCCCACGCAAACGGTCTATACCTTTTCTGAACATGTGATTAATCCGGTTATGGTCACGCACATCATATTTTCATTAGTGTTTGCAGTCGGATATTGCGTTGCCGCTGAAATTTTTCCAAAAGTTAAACTTTGGCAGGGGGTACTGGCAGGTTTAATCGTGACGGTGGCAGTTCATGGCATCTTCATTCCCGCCCTTCATCTTTCGCCGCCCTTGTCTCAGCTACCATTTGATGAATATGTGTCGGAAATTATTGGACATATTTTCTGGTTTTGGGTCATTGAAATGATTCGTCGTGACCTGCGTAATCGGATCACGCATGAACCCGATGCGGAAGTTCCGTTATCTCTCGTCAGATGATTAAAAGTTGATGCACTATGATGGATTGCCCCCGACCGCTAAACACAAAACCAGTGTTCGCGAATGGGGGCGGTTCATAGGAGGTTAACTCTCTGTGACTAATGCGGTGGCCTCATGCTGACGTACGCGCTTTAGTAAGCCTGCCAGCGTGAACACGACGGCAATACCAGCCATCACCGCCAGCAGATGAAACGAAATCCTGCCGCCGTTGAACCATAACCAACGCCCAATTTCGACAGAAACCGCCATCACCGTCAGGATCACCATATTCAACGACGCCGAAACCGTACCCTTCGGTAAGTTGTTGGAAAATAGTGTAAAGCGGAATAACGTTGGGAAGATCATTCCAATGCCAAACGCATACAGGCTGGTCCCCAGCACTGACCACAACCACACGTGCGGCCACAGTAAATTGCCAGCAATCAATACCGCCAGCCCGCTCAACTGAATGGGAACCGCTCGCCAGATAAAGCGTGGCCGGGTCGGATCCTTCACGAAGCGGACGACCACCATATTGGCGACGATCACCGCGCCAAATACCGGGGCCTGTGCCCAGGCAAACTCCGATGTGGTCATGCCGCCAGCATCGATCAGAATAACCGGTGAGACCGCCACCCAGCTCATCATCGGGATATAGCTTAACGACAGCGTGGCTGCGCCAAACAGGAACACCCGGTTGCGGAAAACGTCGCGAAAATCACGCACTACGCTGCGCGCACTGAACGGCACCGCGCCACGCTGGACGGTTTCTGGCATTGCTAATGTGAGTCCAATGAGTGCGATAAGCCCCATGACGGCGATAATGGCAAACAAGATCTTCCAGTGTACAAAGTGCATTAGCGCCGCTCCGGAGAGCGGGCCGATAACCGGTGCCACCAGCACAATAGAGGTGATTACCGCCATTAGCTTGATGGCCTTTGTTTGCCCAAATGCCTCCTGCACCGTGACATAGCCGACGGTGGCGATAAAACAGATGCTGGTGCCTTGCACAAAACGGGCGGCCAGAAATTGCGTCATCGAGGTGGTGAACAATGTGGCAGCGCAGGCGAGCGTAAAAATTAGCGCTCCCGCAATCAGTACCGGACGGCGGCCAATCCGATCGGAAAGCGGCCCCAGCAGCCATTGCAGCGCCATACCACCAGCCAGATAGAGGCTGACCGCCGCGGGCGCCAGGCTGACGTCGGCGTTGAAATCGCGTACGACATTAATGATGCCGGGCTGGATTAGGTCCGTCGACAGATAGGCGGCGAAGTCATATAAAATCAATGCGACAGGAAAAAAAAGCGTTGTGGCGCGTTGGGAGAAAAACGCGAGAATCCGTTGCATAAAACAGCTCCTTGTCGGGAGAAAACCCTCAACGGGAATAGCGAAATTCAATACCGTCTTTGAGACGTCAGACCGATGACAGAAAAAAAGCAGACTGCAAATGTACTGAATTTCATGTAATCAAAAACGCTGTCTGCGCGAAGCGCAAACAGAAGATACGCTCACTGACGCGGGGTCAGAAAACGTAACGATTACAGGTAACAATCAGCACATCGCACCTCAGGAAGAGTAAGTTGAACGGGTAATAACCATCCGCAGTGTAATGCGGATTGGATATTAATTAAACGAGTTTATCCGGTTTATGTGCAGAAAATCGCCCTGCAAATCAGACTACGATGCTCTGCAAAAACCGCAGAGCGATGGCACAACCGAAGATAATTAATACACCGCCAGCGATACGTTCTACCCATAATATCCCTCTGGATAACCGTCGCTGGATCTGCGGTAAACCAATGAACATCACGATCAGCAGATCCCAGCACAGCACTATGCTGGTCATCCAGATCCCGCTCATGGTTTGTTGCAGCAGCGTCACCGACGGGCCGAGCAGGGCGGTCATTAGCGCCAGATAGAACAGCGCATTTTTTGGGTTGAGCAGTGACGAACCCAATCCCAGTAGTAGCTGTTTGCCAAATCCTGGACAGGTAGACAGGGCGTCTGTTCCGGTCAGCGTTTGCGGGCGGCTGCGTACCAGCAGGCTGCCAATCCACAATAAATAGAGCGCGCCCAGCAGCTCAATAACCGTAAACAACAGGGGAAGCTGGCGCAGGATCCCCCAACCGATAATTGCCAGCAGAATATACAGCCCGTTGCCGAAAGCGATCCCCACGCACAACCCGGCGCTGCCGCGCATCCGGTATCGTGCGGCGTAACCGACCAGTAAAAAGAAGTCCGGCCCGGGGCTAAGCAATGCGACGAAATGCGCCAGCGCCAGCGCGGGAAAAGCAGAAGGAAAAAGTACAGAAAGCAGCGACATAGCGACCTCAGAGAATGAATCTGAGATCACCGTACGCCTTACGCAGCGCTAATTATTGTCTGATATTGATCGTCCCAACGCGTACTGGCGCGGTGTGGCAGCGGTGTACCGAACAAAGGTGCGATGGAAATGGCTCTGGTCGGCAAACCCGCTCTGGTAGCCGACATCGGCAATTTCGTCCCCGGCCCGTAGCCGCTGGCGAGCATAGTCAATCCGTATGATGTTCAGATAACTTCCTGGCGTCAGCCCGGTGTCCTGCTTAAAGGTACGGATCAGCGTCTCTTTACGCATATGACACTCATGTGCCAGCTCATCGAGTGAGGGCGGCGCGAGCAGGCTGGACTGCAACCGTTCGCGCAGATACTGGCTGGTGGCGCTTAGGTTTTCTGGTGTGACCGACTGCAACGGCAGCGTGTGCAGCAATGCTTGTGCGGCATCCGTTATTTGCGCGGTTTGGCGTTGCGGCATGAGCGCCACAAGGTGCATATAACGCTGGAATAATTGCGCATCGCGGATAACGGGAGCAGGCGTGCAAAGTCGCTTATTGGTGTTCTGTGCAGGCAGATTAGCAAGACACCACTGGGTATCAAGATAAAGCATATGATAGCTGCGAAACTGTCCGTTAACAGGATTACAGCTGTGAGGTGCCAGCGGCGGTATCACAATCAGATCGCCCACCTGCAGATGGTATTCCTCGCCATCGCACAGACAGCACGTTTCCCCCTCGAGAATTGCCCCAATCGAGAGCTGAGAGTGGTGATGCCGCTTATAGGCCTGCTGGCTCTGCCAGGTGCTGCGCAGCTCCAGCCACGGCAACTGCTCATCACGCCAGAACGATTGTGGAATATCTCGGGTATGCGTCACATCGTGTCCTCCCTGAAAGTGATGGTTTGTTATAGCACAGGCCGGGAGGTGAAAAAGTGGGAATGCGCATTGAGATGGCGATTCTGCGTGACGTGTTCCAGACAAATGTAGACGTTACATAAGGGCGTTGTTATCCCGGAAATCGCCTCGCAAAGAGAGAAAGTTGCAGGTGAGGATGTGGTTTTCCGGCGCTACAGTCATGGCATCTTATTTTCAGGTGAAGGATCGCCATGAACAAAGCTTCCGCTTCAACACCGCATGATGCGGTTTTTAAAACATTTTTACGTCACCCTGAGACTGCACGGGATTTTCTGCAAATACATCTTCCCGCTTCGCTGCGCGAGCTTTGCGATCTTCAGACGCTTAAACTCGAGTCAGACAGTTTTATCGAAGAGAATTTACGTGCGTACTATTCCGATGTGCTGTGGTCGGTGAAAACGACGGATGGGGATGGATATATTTATGTAGTGATTGAACACCAAAGCACACCGGATGCGCATATGGCATTCAGACTGATGCGCTATGCGGTAGCGGCCATGCAGAAACATTTAGATGCCGGGCATCAGCAGTTGCCGCTGGTAGTGCCGATGCTGTTTTATCACGGCGCTAAAAGCCCGTACCCTTATTCGCTGTGCTGGCTGGATGAGTTTGCCAACCCGAAGCTGGCTCGTCAGCTGTATGCTGCGGCGTTTCCATTGGTGGATATTACGGTTATTCCGGATGACGAAATTGTGCAGCATCGACGTATGGCGCTGCTGGAGTTAATCCAAAAACATATCCGTCAACGCGATCTTATGGGGCTGGTCGAGCAAATTGTTTCCCTGCTACTTACCGGACTGACTAATGACAGCCAGATAAAGACGCTGTTTAATTATATTTTACGAACTGGCGATGCACCTCGATTCAGTGAGTTTATTCGCGGGGTTGCCGAACGTTCACCGCAGCACAAGGAGCAATTGATGACGATCGCGGACAGATTACATGAGGCAGGACTACAAAAAGGCAGGCTGGAAGGGCTTCGAGAGGGGCGACGTGATGAGGCACTGCGTATTGCCCGCACCATGCTGGCAGATGGCATCGATATCAGCACGGTACAAAAAATCACCCGACTTTCCGCTGAAGATATTCAGGGTTTAAGCCATTAGATATAGCTTAAACTGCCTAATTGCCCGCCCGGAAGCGCCGGGCAGCTCGATCTACTCTATTGCCGTTTTTACCGCCTCTCCGAGCTTCTGCATTACTTCCCGATGCTTGTCGTTTGGCGGCAATGCGCAGTTGATGCGCACACAGTTGCGATACTTCCCCGATGCGGAGAACAGAGAACCC
Organism: Citrobacter sp. Cpo074; assembly: GCF_030332745.1. Classification (NCBI taxonomy): domain Bacteria; kingdom Pseudomonadati; phylum Pseudomonadota; class Gammaproteobacteria; order Enterobacterales; family Enterobacteriaceae; genus Citrobacter; species Citrobacter sp. Cpo074. The sequence goes on along the minus strand of NZ_JAOWHG010000025.1, from coordinate 45,500 downwards.
GGTGCAACCTGGATTTTGAGGCGACAGAGCTGCTTAGCGACACAGACCATATCGACCTGGAGCGGCAGCTCGACCCACAGCATAAAGCCGCCTTTCGGTCGGGTGACGCAGATCCCGCAGGGGAAGTATTCCCGTACCCAGCAGGTGTAGATCTCCATATTGCGCTGATAAATCTGGCGCATACGACGAATATGTCGATGATAATGACCTTCGCGCACAAAGGAAGCCGCTGCCAGTTGCGTAGCGGGAACGTTAGTTCCAATGACGGCGTACTTCATGTGCAGCAGTTTGTTGTAATAACGACCGGGCACCACCCAACCCACGCGCAGACCGGGGGCGACGGATTTGGTAAACGAACTGCAGAGTATTACGCGGCCGTCGCTGTCCCAGGAGTGGATCGTGCGCGGGCGTGGGTACTCTGTGGCCAGTTCGCCATACACATCGTCTTCAAAAATGACGATGTCGTGACGCTGGGCGAGGGCGAGCACCGCCCGTTTACGCGCATCCGGCATAATGAATCCGAGCGGGTTGTTGCAGTTGGGAACCAGCAGCACACCTTTGATCGGCCACTGATCCAGCGCCAGCTCCAGCGCTTCAATGCTGATCCCGGTATCCGGATCGGTTGGGATCTCAATCACCTTGATCCCTAAGCCGCGCAGTAGCTGCATCGTGCCGTAGTAGGCCGGTGATTCAACGGCGACAATATCTCCGGGCTGGCAGACCGTCAGCAGCGCCAGCGACATTCCGCTCTGACTGCCGCTGGTGATCACAATATCATCTGCATTGACCACCGAACCGCCGTCCAGCATCAGCCGCGCAATCTGCTGACGAAGTTCACGGCATCCGGAGATTTCATCGTAGCCCAGTATCGCGCGCAGATTATGTTGTGCCACGCGGCTGAGTTCGCGCCACAGCGGCTTCAGGCTGGGTTGATTAATATCGGGCACGCCGCTGCTAAACGGGATTATCGATTTGTCCGCGTTGCCCTTTAGCATATCCAGCACCTGATCCCACTGTGTGATTTCGACCGGACGCTGTACCGGACGCGACATCGGTGGCACGGGTGGCTGCGCTTTTTGTGGCGCGACAAAATAACCGGAACGTGGCTGGGGCGTGATCAGCTGGCGCTGTTCCAGCGTCTGATACGCCTGCTGGACGGTGCTGATGCTGACCCCATGCTCCTGGCTCAGGCTGCGAACCGAGGGCAGTTTTTCGCCATGGCGATACAGCCCTTGCTCAATGCGTTCGGCCAGCAGATTGGCCAGATGTTGGTAACGCGTCATGCTGTATCCCTCATGGGTACCATACAGATTAAAAAATCAGTACAGATTGGCGTGAAAAAAGCGATGCAGAACTCTTTTTAACCAATCTGTATGTTAAATAAAAGTACTTTGTGATTCTGTATTGTTTTAGGCCAGATCCGTGAAGATAAAGCCTCTGGCAAGGTGGGGAGGCAAGGTATGGAATTTCACGAGAATAAAGCAAAACAGCCGTTTATTGGGTTTGTACTGATCTGGCGGGCATACAAGGCGTGGCGGCTGCGAGCGCAAACGCGGCGCCTATTGCAACAGATGAGCGATGAGCGGCTGCGGGACGTCGGGCTGCGACGCGATCAGGTGGAGTGATTTTCTTTCATCGACAGAGGCTGGGGGTTATCGCCCCAGCCTCTTTTACATTCACGATATTTATCAATTCATGCTTCTGGTTAGTCCGTTTCTTGATACTTATCCTGATAAGTATTATTTTCTCTTCAGCGATGAGAGGAAAGTAAGATGACTGAAGATGAACTGTTTGCCCGCCGCCCGATGGGGATGCGCATGGCAATGGTGGTGCGCCAGTGGCGGGCCATTATTGATGCTGCCATCACCGATACTGGCCTGACGCAGTCCAGTTGGACGGTACTGATGCAACTGTATCAACTGGGAGACAACGTCTCAGTCAGTGAACTGGCACAAATGCAGGGCATCGAACTGCCGCCGCTGATGCGCACCCTCTCGCAGCTGGAAAAGCAGGGCTATCTGCTGCGTTCCACATCGCCCTATGACAAACGCATCCGCCTGCTGGCGCTGACCGCGCAAGGCCGTGCAAGGCTGGACGAACTCAACCGAGTGATAGAGACATACCAACATCGCGTCACCTGCACCATCCCTGAGGCGGAACTCGCTTCCTTCAGCGCCACGCTCAATCAAATCGCCTGCAATCTGCGGACAATCCGCGAAGAAGATAACAAGATCTAAAAAACTATGATGACCCCAGAACAAAAATTTGCCCGTTGGGTAAGGGTGAGTATTGCCGCTTTCCTGGTAATATTCGCCTGGTTTATCGTTGCCGATATCTGGATCCCGCTGACGCCGGACTCCACGGTGATGCGCGTGGTAACGCCTGTTTCCTCACGCGTTTCCGGCTACGTCTCGCAGGTGCATGTACACAATAATAGCCAGGTGAAGAAGGGCGATTTGCTGTACGAACTGGATCCGACGCCATTTATCAATAAGGTCGAGGCTGCGCAAATTGCCCTTGAGCAGGCGAAGCTGAGTAACCAACAGCTGGATGCGCAGATCGTCTCTGCCCGCGCCAACCTGCGCACCGCGCAATTCAACGCCCGCAACGATAAGACCACCTTAGACCGCTATCAGCGCCTGAGCGCAATGCAAAATGTGTCGCAATCCGATCTCGACAAGGTGCGTACTGCCTGGCAGACCAGCGAGCAGTCGGTGGCGGCGCTGAATGCCAGTATTCAGAACCTGCTGATCCAGCGCGGAGAGCGCGATGACAAACGTAACGTAACGCTGCAAAAATACCGTAACGCGCTGGAAGAGGCGCAACTGAACCTCGGCTGGAGCAAAGTATATGCCCAGACCGACGGTACGGTGAGTAATCTCCAGCTTAGCCCAGGGCTTTACGCCACCGCGGCCACGCCGCTGCTGGCGCTGGTCAGCCATCAGACCGATATCGTGGCCGACTTTCGCGAGAAAAGTCTGCGCCACACTAAAGTGGAGACCGATGCCGCCGTGGTGTTCGATGCCATGCCGGGCAAAGTTTTCTCTGCCCGCGTCACCAGCAGCGATGCCGGTATTCTGGCGGGCCAGGAACAGGTTAATGGCCAGCTGTCGCAACCGGAACAATCCACCCGCTGGGTGCGCGATGCCCAGCGTATGCGCATTCACGTCGCGCTGAACGAACCGCTTGACACGCCGTTACCGACCGGGGCGCGCGCCACGGTACAGCTGTATAACAGCGAGGGCGTGTTCGCCCGCACCTTTGCCGGGGCGCAGATCCACCTCGTTAGCTGGCTGCATTATGTCTATTAACACACTGGCCCACGTCTTTACGCCGCACGGGAATATTGTCTACACCGCCAATGATTTTCGCCAGACCCTGCGTATCTCCGTTGCCGGGACAATCGCGCTGAGTATTTCGACCTTCTACAACGTGCAGTACGGCGTGTTCTTTGTGGTTTATCCGCTGATGCTGCTGTCGCTGGTGCCAGTATTCAACCGCCATGTGGCAACACAGTTCATGTTCAGCGCGGCGGTGAACTGTGTCGAAATGGTGCTGATCGTTGGTTATCTTTCACAGTGGCCGCTGGTTATGACACTGGTGGTGTTCGGCCTGTATGTGATGCGTTTTCGTTTTATGAGCAAAGGACCGCTGTTTCTGCTCGGTTCGATGGGCGTGGTGTGCCAGAGTACGATGCTCAACTTTATGAGCTATCCCACCACCAACTGGCATACGCTGATGTTCTCCAATATGGAAGCCTGCGTCATGGCGGTGGCGCTGAGCGCGCTGCTGCATTATCTGATTCCGGACGTGGAACCCCGCCAGCCACCGCCGAGCATTGAGAAAGATGCCGCCCGGGTGCGCCATGAATCGCTGCTTTCCGGCACGGTGGCGACGATGATTTTTGTGGTCTTCCAGATCTGCGATTTGAGTGATTCGCTGTCGGCGCTGATGGCCGGCATTTTGATCCTGTTTCCGATGCACTACCGCGGCGCGGTGATCAGCTCGATTTGGCGCGTGGTCGGCGTGGTGCTGGCCTGCCTGTATATTCTGCTGGTGCAGCTGCTTATCTATGATTTCAGCAACCATATGCTGCTGATGATGCCGCTGATTGGCCTCGGGCTGGCGTTCAGCGCCCGCCTGCACGTAATGGAAAAAGTCGGCGCGGGCGTGGGTTTTGCCAGTATCACTACTATCGGCATTATGTTTGGCCAGAACCTGCACCCGGATCAGGACCTGGTATTCAGCGATCTGTACCGTATCACTTCCGTCACCGTCGCGCTGGTGGTAACGCTCACCATGGTATTTCTGGTGCACCGGGTTTTGAACTGCTTTGCCGCGACGCGGTTTGTGATTACCGAGTGAGTGGGCAGTGAGTGCCGGATGGCGGCTGCGCCTGATCCGGCCTACGGGAAAGTGCCATTTGTAGGCCCGGTAAGCGTAGCGCCACCGGGCATCAGAACAATATTGCCTGTGTCCGAGGCTTGGCCTATCTGGTGAAAACGGGAGTTCAATGTGGCGATGTATTGGGTAAAGTCGTTTAATTTTCCTGATATGCTTTCTCAACCAAAAGCTTAGCTTTATCAAGATCGTATTCATTACGAATGATGAGTTCCACATCACCAGTTCCCCAATGACCAATATTGGTCACATCCCGACTAAATCCCTCTTCAAACTGGACATGTTGCGGGCTTATCTTCAGCCATAGGCGAAGGTGGGGATCGGTTATTGGGTAAACCGCAACGCACAGGAAGTTACGGATACGACGGAAGGCATCGTAGAGTTTTAACTCTTTATATTGGACTTCATCGCCAAGCGACAGCACATAGCTTTTTAGGTGCTCGTGGAGTGAAAGTAGTGCTGGAGAAGCAGAAGATAGCTGTTCGCGCTGTGTGCGGGTATGACGCTTCCCATTGCTGCTGGCTGGGATGTCCTGCACGTCGTGCTGAGGGCTATTTTCTACTACGGCATTCACCAGTTCCAGCATCAACAGGTCGCTGGAAAATAGCTTGTAGCGAATCAGACTGATATTACGGTTAATTTGTTGAACAGCATGTTCATCGTATTTATTGAAATCAGCAGCAATACAGATTAATCGCGTGCCTGACCAATCGATGGCTTCGGCCGTAGTTTTACCCATTTTCTCCATCACCCGCCAGCGAAACTCCGCTTTGTGGTCGAGTAGCCAGTCGAGATAAAATAGGCCCTGATTGATCACGTTTTCATTGCTATGTCGTTTATATTCGATAATAACCGGACAGCTATTTTCATCGAGACCTAATGTATCAATCCGGCCACGGTGTGTTTTACCCGTACTGTATTCAGTGTCGAGAAACCTAACGCCAAGAAAGGTTTCCATATGTGATTCAATCAGCCTTTGCAGATCTTTTTCGACAGCCGCGGCCTTGCCCGGTAGTTCTTGTACTCTTCCGGCGCAGTGGCGGAACAGTTGTATATCGCTCATGGATCCTTCCTGTTATTTTCCTGCATATGCTATCGCTTACTCGCGAACGGCTTGCACATTATAAACACCTTATGCAGGCAACGCGAAATGACCCGTCGCCATATCAAACATCAAGCGGGCAAAGCCCTTAGCGCACTGCGGGTTCGATAAATACTGCAGCATAAATTCTTGTCGCGCTTCGTCGCTGTCCATCACCGCGTCGTCCACCGCCTTGAAAAAATCGCCTAATATCGCCTGCTCGGGACTGTTATTCCTGATTTGTTTCATCACAGTTTCATTCTCACTGATTTTATTAAACACGGTCATTGCGCTGCTGAGCATATCTTTATCCGTCAGATGGTCGGTGATAAACAGCTCATTCATGCGCGACAAAATATGCGACAGAAATTCCTCTTTCTTGTCTTTTGGTTTTGCCGTACCCACGTCGTTGCTGGGATCGAGCGTATATTCCGCAGCATCTTCCTGTAGCTTCAAATGCTGTTCGTGGATCTTCGATAAGCGGTAGTGGCTCATCTCCACGTTACTGAGATCGATCTCGTCTTCCTCCAGCCGCTGTTCGTGCAACAAAGGTCGTAGATGGCGGGCGAATAGGCTGAGTTTTTCCAGATCTTTATCATCGTATTCGACGATCTGCGACATAAACTCGTAAAAACGCACAAAACTGCCGAGATCCTTCTTGAAAATTTCCAGCCGATCTTTTTCCTGCTTACAGGCTTTAAAGCTGTTTTCGGCATTGGTGATCAGCACCACATCACCGGTTTTTTTGGTTCTTTCGAACATCTCTTTGGCGGTCAGATATGCGTCGATAGCGAGGGCGTAGCGCTTCTGCCAGCGCTCAACGGCCGGGCGGCAGATATTACTGATGGCGGCGTTGGATTTGTTTTTCGTAAAAAACGCGTCGCAGAACTGATCCACCTCGTTCCACTGGAAAATCTGGCTGGCACGTAGTTTCTCAAACAGATCAAATACCTGCTGGGGGGCGCTGACATCGGTCAGCTCGGCGGTCTGATAGTAGGGCTGGAAAGCATCCAGAATATCCTGCGGATCGTTATAAAAATCGAGCACAAAAGTGCCGGACTCCGCTTTGCCCGGATAGGTACGATTCAGGCGCGAAAGCGTCTGGACGCACTCGACGCCACCGAGCGCTTTATCGACATACATGGCGCACAGCTTAGGCTGGTCAAAACCGGTCTGGAACTTATTGGCGACCAGCATTACCTGGTAATCATCGCTGTCGAACGCTTTACGCATATCCCGGCCTTTCAGCCCCGGATTCATGTTTGCTTCTGTGAACTTCTGGTTCAGTAATGCTTCGCTGTTATGGTCGCTCGCCAGAAACTCGACCTCGCCGGAAAACGCCACCATGGCGCTGATTTTTGTATAACGGTTTTCGGCGATGTACTTATCAAATGCCAGTTTGTAACGTACCGCCGCCTTGCGTGAGCTGGTGACCACCATCGCTTTTGCCTGCCCGCCGAGCAGGTTCATCACATGCTTGCGAAAGTGCTCGACGATCACTTTCACCTTCTGCGAGACGTTGTAATCGTGCAGCGTCACCCATTGGTTTAGCCTGACCTTGGCCCGGTTGCTGTCCACTTCGCGGTCTTTATCTTCCAGCTTTTGCAGCAACTGATACGCCACTTTATAGCTGGTGTAGTTTTTCAGTACATCGAGAATAAAGCCTTCCTCAATGGCCTGACGCATGGTGTATACGTGGAATGCCGCCGGTTTGTTGGTGGCCGATGCTGGTTCGCCTGGATGCGGGAGGCGACCAAAAAGCTCCAGCGTTTTGGCCTTCGGCGTGGCGGTGAACGCATAATAGTTCAGGTTGCCGCTGTTGCGACGTGCAGCAATGGTGGCGTTGAGGCTGTCCTCTGACGACAGTACCGTGTCGTCGTCCCGCTCTTCACTCATCAGCACTTCTTTTAGCTGCCGCGCCGTGGATCCGCTTTGCGACGAGTGCGCTTCATCAGCAATCACCGCATATTTACGTTGTTTCAGACTGACGCTGTTTTCAATCGCTTTCAGTACGAACGGGAAGGTCTGGATGGTGACGATAATAATCGGCTGCGAGTGTTCCAGCGCGCTGGCCAGCTTTTCCGATTTGGAACCATCGCCTTCTTTGTTATTTATGCGCCCGACCACGCCGTCGGCATGTTCGAACTGGTAGATGGTGTCCTGCAACTGATCGTCAAGGACCGTGCGGTCGGTGACCACAATGACCGAGTGAAACCGTTTCTCGCCGCTGTCATCATACAGGCGAGAAAGCTGGTGCGCGGTCCAGGCGATGGAGTTCGACTTGCCGGAACCGGCGCTGTGCTGGATCAGGTATTTGTTACCGGTGCCCTCGACCACCGCGGCCTGTAGCAGTCTGTTGACCACGTCCCACTGATGATAGCGCGGGAAGATCAGGCTCTCTTTTTTGTACTTCTGCCCGTTCCAGTCTTCTTTCTCTTCGATTTGCAGATGCACAAAGCTGGCGAGGATTTTCAGCAGGTTATCCGGCAGCAGCACCTCGTTCCACAGGTAATCGGTCGCATAGCGGCCCGCGTCTTCCGGGATCTCGTTACCCGCGCCGCCCTCTTTAGTGCCTTTGTTGAACGGCAGGAAGAAGGTGTCGTCGCCCGCGAGTTTGGTCGCCATATAGACGTCGAACTGGCTGACGGCGAAGTGCACCAGCGCCCCGCGTTTAAAGGTCAGCAGCGGTTCGGGTTTGTTGGTGAGCGGATCTTTCGGTAAGCGGGTTTTCTTATACTGGGTGATGGCGTTCTGTACCGCCTGCTTAAACTCGGACTTCAGTTCCAGCGTGGCAACCGGCAGGCCGTTGATAAACAGCACCAGATCGATACGCCAGCGTTTGGCCTTCAGATCGTTTTCTTGGGTCGCACTGGCGTACGGACTGTAGACCAGCTCCGGCACGATCCGGCAGAGATTCTGCCGATAGCGCGCGAGGGTGTCCGGGTTGAGTGTGTGCTCCGGTTTAAACTGGCAGAGAAAAAAGCGGGCGTTGCGGATTTTCAGACCATGACGCAGTACGCCGAGCGTGCCCCAACTGCGCGACAGCATATCGGTAGCGTTAAGGTCAGCTTTTTGCAGCTGAGTGACCAGATTATCGAGAAAATGGCGATCGGTGTCGTTGGGGTAAACCTTCGCAAACTTTTCCCACTCCTGCGGCTGGGTGGTTTGCACGAATTGCAGCGTGTCCTGAACGTAGAGCGCACGTTCGCGATCGTAGCCGTCGCTTTTGCCGACAATCCAGCCGTTGGCGGACATCTGGTGGATGATGTCGTTTTGCAGGTTGATTTCGCGGGTGATGTCGGAGGTCATTGGGCGGCCTCCGCTTCGGCTGTGGTTTGCTCGTCTGGAGCGCGCCAGTTGCGGACGTCGATTTTACCGGTGACGGCGGCGGAGATAAGGGCGGTGCGGCGTTCTTTGAGGAGTTGGATGCCTTGCATTGCATTCAGTTCCAGCAAATTGTAGTGAGACTCTTGCTTACTGAGACTCTCAACAATTTTATCAATTTCAGATTGTGGTGGAAGAGCTATGGGGTAATTGAGCAGAAATTCTGAAGGAACGCGTTTTAATCCGCCAGCACCAGTCATTGCACTTGTTGCTGCTCGCATAAAGTTGTCCTCCTGAAGTCGATACAATAAGTAATCTGCTCTAATTTTTTTTGTAGTTCTTAAAACATATATTTCTGTAGAACCAAAGCCAATACCATTAGTTAGTCCATCTGCAATGGCGATATTTTTATTCTCAAAACATGGAGTTACCTTTGCTAAAAGGAGATCGTTATCCTCAAAGTAAGTGTAGCTGTTTATTACTTTATTTATTAATGTGTTTTCATCAGTAAAAAGTGAGTTCCTTTTCAAATTTTCCATTGGGATGAATGTGCATTTGTCATTGTATTTAAAACGAATGGATGATTTTCTAGGCGTTAATATTGCTATATATTTTATTTTTGTACATTGCCAATGTTGCGGTACTTTCCCCAACCACTCAATACCCGAATCTCTCATCGGCATATCAGGATTTAGCCCTTTGGTCACTGCATGACTAATCACTGCCTGACGTTTTTCTTTTAACAGTTCAATGATTTGTTGTTGTTTCTCGATTAGACTATCGATTTTTGCTGTTTCGTTGTCGAGAAAGGATGCAATGAAAACTTGTTCCTGCAATGAAGGGATAGTCGTTCTATATCCAACCATTCCTGCATCGCTTATGTTGGGTTGAGCACCGCCAAAAGCTGTTAATTTAATATATTCCTGATAGCCACTACTTTTTAATGTATACCATAAGAAACGATAATTCATTAACTTATCTAAAGTTTTAAATAAACCAACTCGCTGATTGATTAAAGCAGGAGATTTGTTTTCATAAAAGCCAGCCTTCCCAATGGTTGCCCCCGTCATTGCCATTAGCAGTTCACCGTTTTGAACAATATATGACTGACTTTGTTTAGCTATAGTGCGAGAAACATATTTGCAGTTTGCTAAATTAATCGAACCATCTTGACTAATATCTCCGATTCTGATGACTGGTTCACCAAAAGAAATAAATAAATCACTCGCAAATGCATATCCCCCTTTAACCCAAGAGTATCTTTTTAATTCAGTTATTAACCACTTGGTAGGTACATTACCCAACCATTCCACCCCAGAATCCCTATACTCCGAATACGCCTTATACTTAGCCATCAGGAATGCACCTCTCGCAGCAACTGCATAATCTCGACGCTTACCGCATCCAAATCAGCATCAATCTCCTCCAACGATCGCGGCGGCGTATACACGTAGAAATGGCGGTTAAAAGGGATCTCGTAGCCGACAATGCCGATCTCGCCGTCGATCGCATCGCGCTTGTCGGCGTTGATCCACGCGTCGGGAACGTGCGGCAACACTTCCGCTTTGACGTAGCCCTCGATCAGATCGCTGGTGGAAACGACAGGGTTGAGCGGCACGTTCTCGTTATCCCGCAGGTCGCCGTCCTGCTCAAACTCCACCACCTGCCCACGATAGGCAAACGCGCCGTACAGCGGCTGGGCGTCTTCTTTTAATACCTTCTTCACCACCGGTTCGGCGTCCGGGTTTTTGCGGGTTACCGCGTCGATAAACTGCTTGTTCTCTTTGGCATCCAGCTTCACGCCAGCGGTTTTAAGCGCGCTTTTTAAGTCAATCTGGAACTGATTGAAGTCATTGCTGATATGGGAAATACCGCCGAGTCTGTCGCCAAATGCTGCCTGGATATGCCGGGCTTTTTCCATCAACTCGCGCTGGGCCAGCCACAGCTTGCCGTCGAGCAGATCTTTGATTTGCTTCTCTTTCAGCTCGGCAAACTCGGCTTTGATAATGGCGCGGGCTTCGGTTTCCAGATCGGTGAAGTCGCCGTAGCCTGTTGCCTGCCATTGCGGGGCGAATGCTTCATACAAGCATTCCATCGGCGCGTTAAGCGGCTTGGGCGCGAAGCGTAATGCGGCAATGGCTTCATCGCTGATCTGCGCGGACAGGCGCAGCGGGCGCTCAATAGTCAGGCGGCGATAGCCGAAATCGGTACTGTTGAAGATTTTGCTGGCGAAGGTTTTTGGCGCTTCGCTTTTCGCGGTGGTGGCCTGGCGGCCGCGGCTGGATTTTGGCTCCGGCGCTTTCTCCAGTCCCAGTGCTACCAGCGTCGTGGCCTCTATCGCCTCAAAATCGCCGAAGGTTTGGGTGATGAGCCGGATATCGTCTTCGCCCATCAGATTCCGCTTCGAACCCAGCGACTTGCGCATTTTGCCGCACAGGTTGCTGCCGTCGATCAGTTGGACTTTGCCTTTGCGCTCCGGCGCTTTCTTGTTGGAGAGGATCCACACGTAGGTGGCGATGCCGGTGTTGTAGAACATATCGGTTGGCAGGGCGATGATACTTTCCAGCAGGTCAGCTTCGAGGATGTAACGGCGGATCTCGCTTTCACCGCTGCCCGCGCCGCCGGTAAACAGCGGGGAACCGTTAAGGATGATACCAATGCGACCGCCGCCGCTATGGGCGTCGCGCATTTTGCTGATCAAATGCAGCAGGAACAGCAACGATCCATCGGAGACGCGCGGCAGGCCGGGGCCAAAGCGTCCGTCAAAACCTTTCTGTGCGTGCTCGTCGCCGATCTCGCCTTCGATCTTTTTCCAGTCCACGCCGAACGGTGGGTTGGAGAGCATGTAATCGAATTTCTCGGCGGGCAACTGATCGTTTGAAAGCGTATTGCCGAGTTTGATACGGCTGACATCCTGGCCTTTAATCAGCATGTCTGCTTTACAGATGGCGTATGACTCCGGGTTTAGCTCCTGGCCAAAAGCGCGCATCACCGCATTAGGGTTCAGCTCGTGCAGATATTCCATCCCGGAGGAGAGAAAGCCGCCAGTGCCCGCCGTTGGGTCGTAGATGGTGCGAATAATACCGTCTTTGGTGAGCGCGTCGTCGTCGCCGATGAATACCAGCGAAGTGGTCAGGCGTACGATATCACGTGGGGTAAAGTGCTCACCGGCTGTCTCATTCGAACCTTCCGCAAAACGGCGGATTAACTCTTCAAACACCAGTCCCATATCATGGTTGGAAATGGCGCTCGGGCTTAAATCTGCATTCGAGAACTTTTGTACCACTTTATACAGCAGGTTGGCCTCTTCCAGTTGGCCGACAAACTCGCTGAACTTGAAGTGTTCGAAAATCTCACGGGCATCGGTGGAGAAGGACTGAACATATTTCTCCAGGTTGGCCTTGATGCCGTTTTGCCCCATTTTGCTGAGATCCATAGGCGAGGTGTTAAAGAACGTCAGGCCATCTGCGGCGCGCAGGAGCATCTTCTCTTGCGCTTCTTCCGGCAAATTGAGTGCTTTAATTTTTTCTGCCTGAGCAAGTACGGCCTCTTTGCTGTCTTCGAGTACACACTCCAGTCGGCGCAGCAGGGTAAAGGGGAGAATAATGCGGCCATACTGTGATTGTTTAAAATCGCCGCGCAGCAGGTCGGCGACCGACCAAAGAAAAGCGGCCGTCTGGGTGAAATTTCCTGATGTCATAAATACTTTCCTGGCCTCTGTGATGAGGCTTACTTTTTCTTCGGGTAGATAGTCTCCTTTTTACCATAAATTTGTAAGTTGATCATTTATAACGAGTTTTTATAATTTCAAGTGATCATTTATCGCTAAAGATCATTTTAATGAATGTTTTTAGGAGAGAGGAAAAACAGCATTCTCGCTCTGCAAGAATGCGATAAATGATTGAGGAAAGATGCCGGATGGCGGCTGCGCCTTATCCGGCCTACGAAATTCAATCACTGATCGTCTAATTGTGAAGCTATTTCCAACAACCGAGGTATAATCGTAAGATAATTGTATATACGTTTTTGTATATACAATTAGGAATGAAATACATGCCAATGGAGTTTGAATGGGATGCAAACAAGGCACAAAGTAACCACCGTAAACATGGTGTTCGCTTTGAGGACGCAGTATTGGTTTTCGACGATCCACGGCATATGTCCAGACAGGAACGTTATGAGAACGGTGAGTATCGGTGGCAGACCATCGGTATTGTTCATGGCATTGTGGTTATTTTGGTTGCCCATAGCGTTAGGTTTGAAAGTGGCGTTGAAGTCATTCGTATCATCAGTGCCAGAAAGGCAGACAGTAAAGAGAGGAATCGTTATGAGCATGGTTAAACATAAACGCGGCAGCGTATCCGCGCTGAGTGCTCAGCATGAGGCTGAACTGAAGGCGCTGGCGAATAAACCGGATGATGATATTGATTACAGCGACATTCCCGTGACCGAAGATGAGCAGTGGTCAGAGGCTAATCGCGGTAAGTTTTTCCGTCCGTTGAAAACGCAAGCATCGGTGCGCATTGATGCCGATGTGATGGAGTGGCTAAAACGCCCCGGGAAGGGTTACCAGACGCGGCTGAATGCCATTTTGCGCGAAGCGATGCTGCGCGAGCAAAATAAGAAATAGTCAGAATATACCGGGGCTGTGAGTGCCGGATGGCGGCTGTGCCTTATCCGGCCTACGGGAAAGTGCTATTTCCAGGCCCGGTAAGCGTAGCGCCTCCGGGCAATTCAGCAGGGGATTACTTCTTCAATCCCGCAAACGCAGCTCTGATCTCGTCTTCCGGCAGGTTAATGCCGATAAACACCAGCAGGCTGTGCGGTGTTTCGTCGCCCCACGGGCGGTCCCAGTCGGCGCTGTACAGGCGCTGGACGCCCTGGAACAGCAGGCGGTTTGGCTCGCCTTCAATCCACAGCATACCTTTGTAGCGCAGCAGCTTCTCGGCGGATTCCAGCAGCAGGTTTTCCATCACTCGCGACACGTCGCTAATGTTGACCGGGTAATCCAGCTCGACGACGATCGAGGAGATATCGTTTTGCTTGTCGGCGATAAAGTGGAAGCGCGGTTTGGCGCTGACTACGTTCTCTTCCAGCATAAAACCGTTGGTATCGAACAGCAGGGAGAGGTCGATATCACCATGTGTCACGGTGTAAATCGGCGCACGGGCGTTGATGCGCGCCAGGCGCTCACGCAGTTTTTCGCTTTCACCTGCGACGTCGGTTTTGGTCAGCAGGATCCGGTCTGCGTAGCCTACCTGCGACTGGGCGATGGTGAACTGGTTCATCTGCTCGTCGGCATGTACCGCGTCAACCAGCGCAATTACGCCGTCCAGCAGGTAGCGTTCGCAAATCACTTCATGGGAGAAAAAGGTCTGAATGATCGGGCCGGGGTCGGCCATGCCGGTGCACTCGATCACCAGACGGTCGAAATTGATGGCGCCTTTGTCGAGGTTGTCGAGCAGATCTAACAATGCGTCTTCCAGTTCACTGGAGCGGGTACAGCAAATACAGCCGTTGGTCAGGGTTTTGATCTGCGTGGCGCGATCGCCAATCAGCTGATCGTCCACCGAGACTTCGCCGAATTCGTTTTCGATAACGGCAATCTTGTAACCGTGCTGCTCGTTGAGAATATGGCGCAGCAGGGTGGTTTTACCCGCGCCAAGAAAACCGGTGAGTAGGGTAACTGCAATCGGGGTCATTCACTTCTCCTTCTAACAGCAACTGCTTCCGCCGCTACCGTAGCGGGCTTCCTGGCGCTCGCGGAAGAATTCTTCGTAGGTCATGTACGGCTTATCGGGATGGTTGGTCTTCATGTGCTCGACATAGTTGTCGTAGTCCGGAATGCCAATCAGCATCTTCGCCGCCTGACCGAGATATTTTTTAGCTTGCCCTAAAGTACCAAACATAAACAATCCTGATAAGCGAAAAGCCCCGCCGGAGCGGGGCTGAATACATCTTAGTGATGTGAAGAGGTCTTCACGCCGCCTTCCGGCACCGGTACATACGGTGTCTCTTTATCAGAGCGACCGTTGATGGCGCGGGCTTTCTGCCAGGTACGGAACCCGTAGAAAATGATGCTGTACACCACCACCAGGAACAGAATACTCAGACCTGCGTTGGTGTAGTTGTTGACGACGATGTGGTTCATGTTGGCAATCTGCTGAGCGGTCAGTTCGCCGCCGTTAGCAATCTTCTCTTTGTACTGATTCGCCATGAAGAAGAAGCCTTCCATCTGCGGGTTGGTGCTGAACAGTTTCAGACCCAGCGCCCAGGTGGTGCAGATAAGCAGCCATACAGCCGGAACAACGGTAACCCAGATGTATTTGGTGCGCTGCATTTTAACCAGTACCACGGTGCCGAGAACCAGTGCCACGGCAGCCAGCATCTGGTTAGAGATACCGAACAGCGGCCACAGGCTCTTAACGCCGCCCAGCGGGTCAACAACGCCTTGATACAGCAGGTAACCCCACAGGCCTACGCAGCCCGCAGTACCGATGATACCCGCAACCAGGGAGTCGGTTTTCTTCAGGAACGGCACGAAGTTACCCAGTAAATCCTGCAGCATAAAGCGGCCAGAACGGGTACCGGCATCCAGTGCGGTCAGGATGAACAGCGCTTCGAACAGAATACCGAAGTGGTACCAGAAGCCCATATCAGCCATCGGCAGCACTTTGTGGAACACGTGAGCGATACCAACGGCCAGCGTCGGTGCGCCACCTGCGCGGTTCAGAACGGACGGTTCACCGATGTCTTTCGCGGTTTGCAGGATCTGCTCAGGCGAAATGACGAAGCCCCAGGAGCTGACAGTCGCTGCCGCATGTGCGGTGACGTCTTTCAACTGCGCCATAATCAGCGGTGCGTTTTCGCCGCTCATTTCATGCAGGTTCGGCATGGTGATGCCAAGGCCCGCAGGCGGGGTGTTCATCGCGAAGTACAGACCTGGTTCGATGATAGACGCGGCAACCAGCGCCATAATTGCGACGAAGGATTCCATCAGCATCGCGCCGTAACCGATAAAGCGCGCATCGGTTTCACAGGCCAGCAGCTTCGGTGTGGTACCGGAAGCAATCAGCGCGTGGAAGCCAGATACCGCACCACACGCGATGGTGATGAACAGGAACGGGAACAGAGCGCCTTTCCACAGTGGGCCAGTACCATCAACGTACTGCGTCATTGCCGGCATTTTCAGTTCCGGGTTGAGGATAACAATCCCCACCGCCAGACCGACGATAACGCCGATTTTCAGGAAGGTAGCCAGATAGTCGCGCGGGGCGAGGATCAGCCATACCGGCAGCAGCGCAGAGATAAATGCGTAGCCGATCAGGGTAAAGGTAATGGTGGTGTCTTTAAAGGTCAGCGCCGGGCCCCAGTACGGGTCGTGCGCAATCACGCCGCCGAAGTAGATAGAGGCAACCAGCAGCACAATACCAATCACCGACACTTCGCCCACGCGTCCCGGTCGCAGGAATCGCATATAGATCCCCATGAACAACGCGATAGGTACGGTTGAGCAGACGGTGAACACACCCCACGGGCTTTCTGCCAGCGCTTTCACCACGATCAACGCCAGTACTGCGAGGATGATGATCATGATTAAGAAGCAGCCGAACAGCGCAATGGTTCCCGGTATTGGGCCCATCTCTTCTTTGATCATCTCACCCAGAGATGCACCGTTACGGCGAGAAGAGATAAACAGCACCATGAAGTCCTGCACCGCACCGGCCAGCACGACGCCTGCCAGCAGCCACAGTGTACCAGGCAGGTAGCCCATCTGAGCAGCCAGTACCGGCCCAACCAGCGGACCAGCACCTGCGATAGCGGCAAAGTGGTGACCAAACAAGACGTTACGGTTGGTTGGAACGTAGTTCAGACCGTCATTGTTGATGACCGCCGGCGTGGCACGCGTTGGGTCAAGTTTCATCACCTTTTGGGCGATGTACAGGCTGTAGTAACGATAGGCCACCAGATAAACAGAAACTGAGGCGACCACGATCCACAGGGCACTAATGTGTTCACCCCGACGTAATGCCACTACCGAGAGGCAGAATGCACCGATGATTCCGAGAATCACCCAGGGTATGTGCTTGAATATCTTTTTCGTATCCATAGTAAAACCTGGTATCTAATTAATAATTGGCCGAAGCCGCGTGGGTTTGATCTTGTGTTTGAGGAGGTAAATTGACTGCTATGTTGGAGGGATCTTGCCAGAGAATTACGCGCGTAAAGTAAGGTAAATAAGTGAGCGGTTGTATGTCAGCTTAAGCGGTCCCAAGTGTCAGTGAGCGGTAAACTGCGGGGGGAACGGGGAAATTTATGTGATTGAGATCACTAATGAACCCGCTTAGCGCTTTGGCAAACGGCGTGGATCGACGAATCGTCGATGCTGAGATTGATTCAACTAGCACAAATTTCATAAAGTTTTCCCTTTCCAGGCCGAAAATTCTGACATCTGTCTAGCGGAAAGAGAAAACATGTTAAAACGAATGAAGATTGTTACCAGCTTACTGCTGGTATTGGCGCTATTTGGCCTTTTACAGCTCGCCTCGGGCGGCTTGTTTTTTAACTCACTTAAGAATGACAAAGAGAACTTTACCGTTCTGCAAACCATTCGCCAGCAACAGTCTGCGCTGAACGCCACCTGGGTTGAGCTGCTGCAAACGCGTAACACCCTGAACCGGGCAGGCATTCGCTACATGATGGATCAGAGCAATATCGGCAGCGGCGCGACCGTTGCCGAGCTGATGCAGGTGGCGAGTACGGCGCTGAAGCTGACGGAAAAAAATTGGGCGATTTACGAGTCGCTCCCGCGCGATCCACGCCAAAGCGAAGCCGCTTTCCAGGAGATTAACCGCACCTATGACATCTATCATGGTGCGCTGGCGGAGCTGATCCAGTTACTGGGTGACGGGAAGATCAACGCATTCTTTGATCAACCGACACAGAGCTATCAGGATGGTTTTGAGAAGCAATATATCAACTACATGCAGCAGAACGATCGCCTGTATGACATCGCGGTGGCAGATAACAACAGCTCTTACAGCCAGGCGATGTGGGTGTTGGTTTGTGTGCTGATTACCGTACTGGCGGCGATTATTGCGGTGTGGTTTGGTATCAAACTGACCCTTATCTCCCCAATGAACCGTCTGATCGACAGCATTCGTCATATCGCCAGCGGTGATTTGGTGAAGCGTATTGAGGTGGAAGGTTCCAACGAGATTGGACAGCTGGCGGAAAGTCTGCGCCATATGCAGGGTGAGCTGATGAACACCGTGGGTGATGTGCGTAACGGCGCCAACGCGATTTACAGCGGGGCCAGCGAGATTGCGATGGGCAATAACGATCTCTCCTCCCGTACCGAGCAGCAGGCTGCATCTCTGGAAGAAACCGCAGCCAGCATGGAACAGCTGACGGCGACCGTGAAGCAGAACGCCGAAAACGCGCGTCAGGCCAGCCATCTGGCGCTGAGTGCTTCTGAAACCGCGCAGAAAGGCGGCAAAGTGGTGGATAACGTGGTGCAAACCATGCGTGACATCGCGTCCAGTTCGCAGAAAATCGCCGACATTATCAGCGTCATCGACGGCATTGCCTTCCAGACTAACATTCTGGCACTCAACGCCGCGGTAGAAGCAGCACGTGCAGGTGAGCAGGGCCGTGGATTTGCGGTGGTTGCGGGTGAAGTGCGTAACCTGGCCCAGCGTAGTGCGCAGGCCGCGCGCGAGATTAAGAGCCTGATTGAAGACTCGGTCAGCCGCGTGGATGTTGGTTCAACGCTGGTAGAAAGCGCCGGTGAAACCATGGATGAGATCGTCAATGCGGTAACCCGCGTGACCGATATCATGGGTGAAATCGCCTCTGCTTCTGATGAACAGAGCCGCGGTATTGACCAGGTGGGTCTGGCCGTTGCCGAGATGGATCGCGTGACGCAGCAGAACGCCTCGCTGGTGGAAGAATCCGCCGCCGCCGCTGCGGCGCTGGAAGAGCAGGCCAGCCGCCTGACTCAGGCCGTTGCCGTGTTCCGTATCCAGCATGACCAACAGCGCGCGCGTGACGTTGCGGCCGCTAAACCGGTTTCAACGGTCCAGCCGCGCAAAGCCGCGGTAACGGATGCCGGGGATAACTGGGAAACGTTCTAAGCCTGTGATGCCGGATGGCGCTATCGCTTATCCGGCCTACGGGAAAGTTACGTGGTTGCCGGGAATGTTACGTAGGCCTGATAAGGCGTAGCCGCCATCGGGCAATTAGCGCAACATCAGGTGCATGGCGCAGCGCGATTCAAATGCCAGTCCATGCGCCGCTTCCTCTTCTCTTTTCTGGCGCAACTTTGCAGGTAGCGTCTCGTCAGCCAGCATTTCAAATCCCAGTCGCGCGTACCATGGCGCATTCCACGGCACATCGCGGAAGGTGGTCAGCGTGAGCGACGTATAACCTTTCGCGTGCGCCTGTTCGGCAACATACTCAATCAATCTGCGGCCAATTCCTTTTCCCTGCCACTCCAGATGCAGCGACAGTTCAGCAATAAACAGCGATGACCCCAGCGTTTCGGCAACCAAAAAACCGACCGGAAGCGCATCGACCTGCGCCAGCCAGCTCATGCCTGCAGCGGCAAAAGCCTGATGCTGAGCAGCGGATAACATCTGGTCTTCAGCAATCCATGCCAGTTCGGGGATGCGTAAAAAACGTTGCCCCGCAGATCGTTCGATGGCGGGAAGAGCGGCAGTGTCTGCCAGAGTAGTAGCGCGCAAGGTGATGTTCATACGAGGAGCATAACATGCCCGATAAACGTGGTGTTATCGGGCATCTGGAGGATTAATCTTTACGCGGATCGCTGATGGGTTGGCGAACCAGGAAGATGTAGGCGAGGGCACCCACCATGGTGACGCAGCCGCAGATGATCAGCGCCAGGCGGAAAGAGTTGGTGGTATCAACAATAAAACCGGTGACGATCGGTGCGAACGACGCGCAGATAAAGCTGGCAAAGTTCTGGATACTGCCCACGGAAGCGGTCATACGTGAGGCGACGGCGACGTGGATCAGACCCCAGCACGAGGTACCTGCGAAGTGGATACAGAACAGCGCCATACCGATCAGTAACACGGCGGCCATTGACGTTGTGGCCTGCGGCACGACGAAGGTGAAGGCTGCGGAGCAGAACATCCCGGCGATAATACAAATCTTACGGCTCTTAATCGGTGCCATACCGCCTTTCACCAGCCAGTCGGTGACAAAACCGTTAATCAGCATGCCGGCTGCGCCAAACAGGAACGGGATCGCCGCCATTAATCCGGTGCTTTTTAAATCCAGGTTGTAGGAGGTTTGCAGGTAGCCCGGCAGCCAGGCCAGGTATAACCATGCAGTGTAGTTGATGCCGCTAAAGCCCAGCATCATGCCCCACATGGTACGGTTGCGGAACAGGCTGCGCCATTCGGCAAAGCTCAGCGGATCGCGGCGGGCATTGACGCTACCGGCGTTCAGGTACGCTTGTTCCGTGGCGCTCAGCTCAATTTGCTCGCGGTTGCGATACAGCATGTACCAGCCGATGGCGAGGAAAATACCCAGCACGCCAATGGTGATGAACATCCAGCGCCAGCCCATTACCAGCATCATGGCAGCCAGAATCGGCGGGCTAATGGCAACCCCGATGGTGGAGGCGGCGTTGAATAATCCCATCGGGCGGCCGCGCTCTTTGATGTTAAACCAGTCGTTGATGACCTTTACGCCGCACGGGTTCATTGGCGCTTCGCCGATCCCCATTCCGATACGCACCAACACAAACTGGGTGAAGCTGTGCACCATGCCGGACATCGCCTGAAACAGCGACCAGAAGAACATCCCCAGTCCCAACATAATGCGCGGACCTTTGCGGTCCAGCAGCGGACCGCAGGGCAGTTGCGCAATACCGTAAGCGAGAGAGAATACCGACAGCAGCACGCCGATTTGCGTGGCGCTCAGCCCCAGTTCTTCACGAATCGTTAAGTTGGCGACAGACAGTGAGCTACGGTCAAGGTAATTAATCACCGCAGCAAAAAATAATAAAATCATTGCTGTGGTCTGGATACGTTTAATTCGGCTACTGCGTTGCACCATGCCCTCAGGCGGAACATTAATATCCGCAGATGACGACGTGCCAAACGAAGAACTTGGGTCGAGGGTAATATTATTTTTTTCCACGCCGGACTCCTGAACCTCAATAATTTATTTTTCACACAGCAGGACTGTGCAGTATTGAAAAAATACCAGTGATGAATCAATTTGCTCATCACCGCTCACAAAAGTTTTTAATGCAGTCGACTTAGCGTGAGCATAGGCAAGAGGTATTTTTCAGGCGTTTTTATTTTTATAAAATCGTGCTCCCGGTAATGATTTGCTGTTTTTTATCGGTACTTAATGAGCGACATTACAACCCTGGTTGATGGAGCGAATCATCGATTGTTTGGCTGAATTCAAATGGTTACAGAGCGCGAGGGTGGCATCCAGGTCGCTGCGGCATATCAGCGCGCTGAGGATGGTCATATGCTCATCAATGGCAATGATATTACGCTGCTTGAGATCGCTCTCATCCCACTGATAGTGGAAGTGGAAAATCACGGAGATGATTTCAAGTGATTGATTAAAAAATACATTATCGGCAGCAGAGAGTAGCAAAGCATGGAACTCACGATCTAACTGCGAGAACATGCGAAAGCTGCTGCCAATGCTGTCGCGCAGGATCCGATGGCGCTCCAGCAGCGTTTTAGCCTGCAACCAACGCGGGTCATCATCGGGCAGATTGAGGAAATGCTGCAGAGAATGCGTTTCCAGCATCTCTCTGAGTTCAAACAGCTGTTCAGCATAGGCCTGATCGAATTGCTTCATGCTCCACTGACCGCGTTTTTCGTTTTTAATCAGGTTGTAACGCTCGAATTTTAAAAGATATTCCCGCACTACCACCGGGCTGACGCCTGCGGCTCTGGCAAGCTGCAGTTCGGAGAAGCTCTCGCCTGCACGCAGCTGTCGCTGGTTGATCATGGTGAAAAACGCCTGCTCAAAAATCCGGTTTTGCTCGGTCATGGAGGCGGTGGTGCAGGCAAAACCGTCGTCATGGTCGGGTTTTCGCACGATGACATAGTGGCTGCCGACCTGGGTCAGCACGCCGCACTCGCCTAAGTGGCTCAGCATATGGCGCACGGTGGTGCGGCTGATGTTGTACATCTCCGCCAGTGCGCTTTGTGAGGGGAGTGGGGAAGGGATATGACCACGCGCCATATCATCGATTATCTGGTTAATCACATTGTGGCGTAAGTTCTGCGAACGGCTCATGGCTTCTCCTTTTTATCTATTAAAACCCGATTTAAAACATTTTTATGCGCTGGAATTCACAGATTGTGTTTCTGCTTTCTCCGTCTTTTTTATTTTCGTTGATATCTGAGGCAACAAAAAAACAGGAGAGCAGAATCATGTCTACGATGAATACGTTGATTTGCCAGGAACCTAAAAAATTAGTCTGGAAAGAGCGCGAAATACCTATTCCGGGTGAGGGTGAAGCATTAATTAAAATTAAGTCGGTAGGAATTTGTGGTACCGATATTCATGCCTGGGGTGGCAATCAACCTTTTTTCAGCTACCCGCGTGTATTAGGGCATGAAATATGTGGGGAAATTGTCGGTCTGGGTAAGAATATACAGAATTTGAAAAATGGTCAGCAGGTGGCGGTTATTCCTTACGTGGCCTGCCAGCAGTGTCCGGCATGCCTGAGCGGGCGCACCAACTGCTGCGAGAAGATTTCAGTGATTGGCGTGCACCAGGATGGCGGTTTCAGTGAATATCTGTCCGTTCCGGTGACCAACCTGCTGGATGCGCAGGGGATTGACCCGCAGGCGGCGGCGCTGATTGAGCCTTACGCTATCAGCGCTCATGCGGTACGCCGGGCGGCGGTGGCTCCGAGTGAGCAGGTGCTGGTGGTCGGCGCGGGTCCGATTGGTCTGGGGGCGGCAGCGATTGCCAAAGCCGATGGCGCACAGGTGGTGGTCGCCGATACCAGTCCAGCACGCCGGGAGCACGTGTCTTCCCGGTTGGGACTCCCGGTTATCGACCCATCCGCTGAAGATTTTGATGCGCAGCTGCGCGCTCAGTTTGGCGGTTCGTTGGCGCAAAAGGTTATTGATGCCACGGGGAATCAGCATGCGATGAATAACACGGTGAATTTGATTCGTCATGGCGGCAGCATCGTTTTCGTTGGGCTGTTCAAAGGCGATTTGCAGTTCTCTGACCCTGAGTTCCACAAGAAAGAGACCACCATGATGGGCAGTCGCAACGCCACGCCGGAAGATTTCGCCAAAGTGGGCCGTCTGATGTCGGAAGGCAAACTTACCGCCGACATGATGCTCACGCACCGTTACGCGTTTGCCACACTGGCAGAAATCTACGAACGGGATGTGATTAACAACCGTGAGCTGATTAAAGGCGTGATCACGTTCTGAGAGGAGAAATGCGATGAAGACATTGAATCGACGTGATTTTCCGGGGGCCTGCTACCCAACGCGCGTGATCCAGTTTGGTGAAGGTAACTTCCTGCGGGCGTTTGTTGACTGGCAACTGGATATCCTCAACGAGCAAACCGATCTGAACGCTGGTGTGACCATCGTTCGCCCGATCAATACCGATTTTCCGCCGTCGCTGAATACCCAGGACGGGCTTTATACCACGCTTATTCGCGGGCTAAACGAGCAGGGTGAGGCCGTGAGTGAGGCACGGCTTATCCGCTCGGTGAATAACGAAATCAATCCGTATCAGGATTTCGCGGCGTATCTGGCGCTGGCGCACAATGCAGACATCCGTTTTCTGTTTTCGAATACCACCGAAGCCGGAATTAGCTATCACGCAGCTGACCGTGTGGATGATGAGCCGCCGGTGAGTTTTCCGGCCAAGCTGACACGCCTGCTGCTGGAGCGTTTTAACCACTTTGCGGGCGCGGTGGATAAGGGCTGGGTAATTATCCCCTGCGAGCTTATCGACTATAACGGTGAGGCGCTCAAAACCCTGGTGCTGCGCTATGCGCAGGAGTGGCAGCTTCCTCCGGCATTTGCCGACTGGGTGGAGACGGCAAACACGTTCTGTTCCACGCTGGTTGACCGTATTGTCACCGGCTACCCGCGCGAAGAAGCCGCTACGCTGGAAGCGACGCTTGGCTATCACGATGCGTTTCTCGATACCGCGGAGCATTTTTACCTGTTTGTGATCCAGGGGCCGCAGTGGCTGGCAGAGGAGCTGAAGCTGGCGCAGTGTCCGCTGAATATCCGTGTGGTGAGCGATATCAAACCGTACAAAGAGCGCAAGGTCGCTATCCTCAATGGTGCGCATACGGCTCTGGTGCCGGTCGCGTGGCTGTGCGGGCTGGAGACCGTTGGCGAGGCGATGCAGGATGCTGATGTCCGCCGCTTTGTCGAGCGGGCGATTAGTGAGGAGATTATTCCGGTGTTGGATCTCCCAGCGGACGAATTGCGTGAATTTGCCGATGCGGTGAGCGGGCGTTTTCAGAACCCCTACATTCGCCACCAGTTGCTTTCCATTGCGCTTAACGGGATGACCAAATTCCGCACCCGAATTTTGCCGCAGCTGCTGGCGGGTCAGCACAATGGGCGCTGGCCCGTGCGGTTAACGTTTGCCCTCGCTGCGCTGCTGGCGTTTTATCGTGCAGAGCGCGACGGGGAACGCTATCCGATACAGGATGATGAGCAGTGGGTAAGCCTCTATGCCAGCCTGTGGCCGCGAGTTGGCAACGATTTAACGTTGCGTGAACTGGTGGATGCCGTGCTTGGCGATGCGGCACACTGGGGAGAGGATTTGACGTTGCTACCTGGCCTTGCCGGGCAGGTGACGGCCAATCTGGAGATGATTCTGGTGCAGGGTATGCGCCAGGCGGTGAACGGTCTGGAATAAGGTTGCCATGCAGCGCCCGGTGTGGTGTTGGGCGCTGTTTTTTTTCAGACAATACATTCGGTTTACGATAGGCCTGATAGGCAAAGCGCTATCAGGCCTTTCATGTTACGAACCCTGAGCCACGACTTTGATTTCAACCATCCCGATCCCCAGCTTACGCGGTGAGTGACCGAGAATATTGCCCTCGTTGGTGGCGACCGGATCGGGTGGAACAATTACCAGCGTATCGGCATCCGCCGGGTTATCAAAATGTAAGGTGGTGGTGCTGACGTCATGGCCTAACACCAGCGTCTGCTCCTCGTTGCCAACGCGCACGGGGATCGGACGATTGGCATTGTCACCGAAGGCTTTCGCGGTAATGACCAGATCGAATTTCTTCGGTAGCGGGGCTTTGTACTCAATCGTTACTTCTTCGCTGAGCTGCGCATTGGACCAGCGTCCCCAGGATTCGGGGCGTGAAATGCCGCTAAACTGTTTGACCTCTTCCGGCGCGCCCGCCACGTTGAAAACGAAGCTATCTGCTTTGTAGCGAATGTCGTTATCGACAATTTTCAGCGTATCGACGTTACCTTTATAGCGCTCCATGTCGATCACCGTGTCTTTAAATACGGTTTTACTTTTCCACTTGGCTTTATCGACGTGCTGTACGATTTGTTGTCCGCCCAGTTGCCCCTGTGATACGCACCAATCGGTAGAGAGTGCCAGCTCCGGCGCCCACAGTTGCGCCATTTTGTAGCAGCGATCGACCCAGACGAAGTTATCGCGTGGGGCGAAATCTGCCAGTTGGAAGCGCAGCGGGGCCGAGTATTCGCTTTCCGGCAGCGGCTCGACGCGTTTGTCCGATACGCGCAGCAGCAGCGGCAGGCGGAAATGACTGCCGGAGAAAGAGATCATATTTTTGTCCTGGTCGACGGTGAACTCTTTCATCTCTTTCGGGAAATTCCACAGGCGAATGATATCGGGCTTCCACGCCAGCATTTTTTCTTTGATGTTCAGGAACACTTCCGAGACGGATTCGCTCGACAAGCTGCTGCGGCCAAGGCCGATAAAGTTATCGCCGCCGAGAATATCCAGTACCGTTGCGCCGTTATCCATCGTGTTACGCTTTACCGCCAGCGTGTCCTGTTGCGGTTGATCGCTGCGCAGTACGAAGAACAGGTTGTTGCGGTCCTGCTTGTTCAGATACTTCCATGCGGTGTTGTTCATCGCCAGATGATCGGAAGACACCACGATAACGGTATCTTTAAACCACGGCGATGCTTTGATTTTATTGATAAATTCGGCAATGTTTTCCTGGCTGCAGCTGACCGCGCTGAACGATTGGTTGGCCTTCCCGTCGATGTCATAACGTTTACGGTTGCAGCTACGGGAGATAAATCCATCCGGATGATGGGTATCCACGGTCAGGGTAAACAGTGAAAAACGCTGGCCCGAGCGCGAAAGCTCTTCGAATTTTTTCCACGCTTCGTCCAGCACGGTATCGTCGTAGAAGCCCCAGTCGTTACGATAGGTCGGGTCCGCTACCACGCTTTTTAACTCTTCCGCACCATACAGATGGTCAAAGCCGTGAGATTTCAGGAACACGTCTTTGCCAGCAAAGCGCAGGTTGGCACCCTGCACAAAGTAGTTCTGATAGCCGGAGTTTTTCAGGATATCGCCCAGACAAATATTGTTAGGGAAGAAACTTGAAACCGACGCAGAGGCGTTGCCTTCAAACGGCGCAAACAGCGGAATACCGCACTGGGAGGCGACCATGCCCGCGATGGTGTAATCCGTACCCGGCAGCTGCATGGTATTGCTGAAATCCAGACCTTCGTTTTTCAACGCGCCGAGTTCCGGGGTCAGATCCGGGAACGCGTCGTTATTAAAATAGGTGCGTTCGAGGCTCTCACCGTAGATATACACCAGGTTCAGCTTCGGATTGGGAATGGTTTTCGATGGCTCTTTATAATACGTCGGGAAATCCGGGTCGCCATCGCGTGACTGCGACTTCACCAGTTCGGTTATCTGGTGAAACGCCGGGCTGGCGTCAACGGAGGCCAGCGCCAGCAGCAGGGCCAGCAGACTGTAACCCACATGATGTGGATGATGGCGACGGCGGCGTAGGATCCAGCCGAGAGCGACAAAAACGGTAGTCAGCGCCAGCGCGATCCCAACGCCCGGCAGGATATATTTGCCGATGCCTGCGCCGGTCAGGCTGTTGGTCAGCGTATAGAGAACCGCGTCATTGATCCCGTCGCCGGTGAAATAGTCACTGGCATAAAGCGTGATATTCAAGACAATAAAAATCCCCAGCACCGTTAACGTGGCGGCAAACCACCAGGTGTTGCGACCCGCTTTCCAGGCATAAATCAGCACTGAAGCGAGAAACAGAGTGATGGAGATTAATTCTGACAACGGTCGATCCTCAGTAAACCGGGCAATTGCCTGGCAGGCTAATCATTTGGTGAGAGAACAATGTAATAGCGTTGTTACATTGCTGCAATTGTAGTGACATTAAATTACGTTGTTATTCAGAATTGGTTTAGATATGCGCGTTTTTGTGGAGAAATACTGTTTATTTGGAATGTGAATGTATTGTCGAAAATAAATAGATGCCGCGCAGGTTATACGCGGCATGTCGTGCGTCAGGAAATGAAGTTCATGCCCTGTTTTAACACCAGATCGCAAGCCTTGGTTTTTACCTGCTGTGCCAGTGAGCTGTTACCGATCGTGCTCAGGTTCAGCTGTTGACCATCTTTGGCGTTGAGCAGACCCTGAATACCGTCCATATAGTTGGTATCTTGTTTCTGCTCTGGCGCGCTGAGTCCCAGTTTATCCAGCACCTGGTTTTTGACGTT
Source organism: Citrobacter sp. Cpo074 (assembly GCF_030332745.1). Lineage (NCBI taxonomy): Bacteria > Pseudomonadati > Pseudomonadota > Gammaproteobacteria > Enterobacterales > Enterobacteriaceae > Citrobacter > Citrobacter sp. Cpo074. Next base: position 17,936 of record NZ_JAOWHG010000025.1, on the reverse strand, counting down.
TTGCGCGTCGGTGACCGAGGCCAGTTTCTGTTTAGCGCAGTATTCCAGGATCCCGGCGACGTTATTCATGCTGCTGGAGGTCAAAGACTGATTGCTGCCGTTCAGCAGGCTGGTCAGGGAAGAGAGCGACGAGCTGCTTTGCGAGCCGGAGCTTTGTTTGCTCAGCTCACTGGCCGCGCTGGAGAGCGAATCCTGCCAGGAGGCGGCGAAAACGCTGGTGGAGATGAGCGTGCTGGCGGCAAGCGCACAGCACAGCAGACGTTTGGTAGTTTTCATCATTATATGCAACTCGTGTTATGCCTTTTCAGCGCAGTATAGCGCTGGCAGTCTTAGGAGTGGTCCTAATACGTTAATACTCTTTACCGGTTACCCGACTACGGTAGCTTTCCCAGTTAAAAATGACCCACAGACTGTTGCCAAGGCGCATACGATCCATCACGCGCTCACCCAGCAGCTTGTTCATTTCATCCATATTGCTGTTAGTTAACATACCGGTCGGACGTTTTGAGGACGAACGGCGATCGACAATCTGATTAATGATCACTTTTTCATAGCGGGATTCGGTCTGCATGCCGATCTCGTCGATCACCAGCAGATCCACATTGCTCAGATCGTTGAGCAGCTGTTCTTCGCTGGTTTCACGATTACTGAACGTTTCTTTCATCGCCGACATGATATCGGCCACGGTAATGATCAACACCGACTTGCCGCGCAGCAGCAGTTCGTTGCAGATGGCGGCGGCTAAATGGTTTTTGCCGGTGCCGGGTTTGCCGGAGAAGATAAAGCTGGCGATGTTGCCGTCAAACTCTTCAACATACTGGCGGGCTTTGCTCAGGGCGTTCATCTGACCTTCGCACTCTACCCGATAGTTTTCGAACGAACAGTTCTGATGCAGCGGACGGATACCGGAACGGTTGAATGTGCGCTGCATTTTCATAGCCCGGTTTTCGCGGGCCAGCGCTGCGGCACGAATTTCACCTTGCTCTTTTTGCCATGCCAGCAGTTCTTCGCCCGTTTTAAAGGCGGGCTCGACATTAGGTGGCATCATTTTTTGCAGACGTTTCATCAGGTCGCCAACGTTTTTCATCGTTATCCTCTAAAACCCGGTGGAATGTGGCTGTCAGGTTCACTGACGCTGTTCACATCGCGCTTTGGCATTCCGCCATTGCTGGCCCTTCCAATCTGAATGCTGCGCGCCAGTTTTTGCTGCCACTGAATATGGTGAAAGACTTTTCCTTCAGCCTGCCAGTAGGCAACAAATGAGGCCAGCTCTTCAGCAGTAACCGGCTCTCTCAACGCTACGCCCCATAAAGCAGCCTGACGCTGAAAATCGGCATCAGGCTGCCAGGCAGCGTACATCGCAAATTTCCCCATTGGTACGGCAACGGGAGCGGCTTGCGGCTCTTCATAAAATTGATCATCTAATGTCACATCGCTTCCCGGGCGTGACAGTTTCTCCTCAAGCGCCAACAGCTCAGCCAGTCTCGCAGGCGTCACCGCGTAAAACGCTGGCGCATTGTTAGCGAATACGGCTACGGCGCCACCCGCAGACTTGGCCAGCACGGCGTGGTGATCGTGTAGTAAGGCGTCAATGCTAGTGACGTCTGGCGTCAAAATTTTGCAGGGCATAATGTTTCTCAATACTGAACAACAACCGAGAAGGGGACTGCTTTTATAGTAACACAGAGAAGAAGGAGAGCAGCAGATGAGGGGGAGATTCCCCTCTCTGCAGGGCATTAAAGAAAGTGCACCGTCAAACGCGCGGGCGTTTGCGATACAGCCATAACCCTGGCACGGATAGTCCGATGGAGAGCGCGCCGACGATCGATGAGGCTTTCAGGAAATTGGTCAGCAGGGTGATCATCAGCGCTTCGCTGTAGCCAAAATGACCGATTTTTACCGCCGAGATCATGGCGGTGTAGGCGGAGATCCCAGGGAACATCGGGATCACTGCCGCAACGGTAAAGACTTTCGGATGTGCCAGATACCAACGCGACCACTGGATCCCAATGCAGCCGACCAGCAACGATGCCATAAAGGTCGACCATTCGATATTAAACCCTGCGCTCATCATTACCATTCGCGAACCGTGGCCGAGCGCGCCGAGTAACGCACACCAGGGGAGCGCCCGATGAGGGACATTAAATACCATGGCAAAGCCTACCGCCGGGATCGCCGACAGGATCATGTCCTGCATTAACGCCAATATGAAATCGATCACGCCCATCCGCGCAGCCCCCATAAGGTCATCGACATGACTACGCCAATGCAGGTCGCCAGTGTAAGCAAACTGGCAATCGCCCAGCGGGCGAGCCCGGTATTAATGTGTCCCTTAAACATATCCGCGACGGAGTTGATCAGCGGAAAGCCCGGAACCAGCAGCAGCACGCTGGCGGCCATGGCGATGGTCGGGGTGTGGTTAAACGTCGGTAGCGTCAGCAGCAGACCAGAAATCGTTGTCGCCACAAACGCGGTGATGCAAAAGTTAATTTGCGGGTGCAAATGCCGGGACGCCAGAATCTGGCGGATATACATTGCCACCATGCTGGCGAAAAAGGTGATCACCGCACCATCCCATCCGCCGTTATTGAGCTTACAAAAGCAGGCGCAGGACAAGCCGACCATGAAGGCGACCAGCCATCTTGGATAGCGTAGCGGCTTAATCTGGCTAAAGCGTTTCTCTACCCCTTTAATATCCAGCAGTTTATGTTCCGCCAAAATGACAATGTGCTGCACTTCCGTCACGACGTGCATATTAATGCCGCGATCCTGATTTTTTCGCGTTGATGTCAGGCATTGCCCGTCTTTAATAGTGGTCAGGACGATAGCGTTAGAGGAGATGGCGCTTTCTACGCTATCCATGCCAAGTGCCAGCCCGAGGCGGGTGGATAACTCGTCAACCAGAGCGCTTTCTGCCCCATGCTGAAGTAAAAAAAGTCCGCATTGAATACATAACCGTGTAACCGTTCGCTGTGACGACTGCTCTGTTTGCATGGCTCGCTCTGACTGAAAAGGATCTCTTTGAGTGACGAATGTCTTCTTTTTATCATGAAGCGTGAGCCCGCTGGCTCTGGCTAAGATCAATCTTTGTGTCGAAAAAAGACACAGGTGATACGGTTGTGGCATCTTAACGCTCCCGTTCGCTAAGTTACGAGGGGGGAGACATGATTGAAATGTAGCGTTATTTTCCCGGATGGCAAATACGTAAGCCATGCTAACGATCTATTGTAGTTATTATAATTGTACAGATAATGTATTTATACGTAATTGTGCAATAATAGCTTAGAATTTGGCACTATTTGGATGGTGCCGTCAATACTTTTTGAAATAAATACCAAGGATAACAATTCACCCCGCTTATTGTTCGGAGTATTTTCCTGTGAGTTAAGATTATTAATCCACCCGGGAGAATTTAATTAAGTACGATTGCGGACTGGTGAGTGTGGAGGGGATATGTTGCCAGGACGCTGCAAAAACGCAATTATTATTAGTAAATCACCGATTATACAAACTGGGCTTAAAGGTATAATGCAGGGAAAGTTCTCCGATTACGAACTTACCTACTGTCGTTCTGTTGAAGAACTGACGTTATTACAGCTACGGTGTGCTGATTTGGTAATTGCTGATTTAACCGGAGACTGCAATCATCCACGTGCAGTTTGCGAACAATATTATTCTTTATTATCTCAATACCGTGATATTCACTGGGTATTTCTCGTATCTCGTATCTTTTATCCTCTGGCGGTTGAACTACTGATGTGTCCTGTCAGCTCGCTGCTCTCTGACGCCGAGCCGATTGAAAGTTTAGTGAATGTCATTCACGCGGGAAATACACGAGCAGAGAGGATAAGCAAGGCGCTGCTCTCTCCGCCTGCTATGCCGCAATTGTTAGACCATAGCGCACGATCTATCGTTCTCACTCTCTCTGAAAGAAAAGTATTGCGCCTCCTTGGGAAAGGATGGGGGATTAACCAGATTGCGGCGTTGCTGAAAAAAAGCAATAAAACAATCAGTGCCCAAAAGAATAGCGCTATGCGTCGCTTGTCGATAAATAGCAATGCAGAAATGTATGCCTGGATAAATAGTTCTCAAGGATCGCGAGAACTTAATTTACCTTCAGTTTATGGAGAAACCACGGAATGGAAAGCAGAATCATCAAAAGAAACGTTGCACTGGTAGAAAAGTGCACGATGAGCAGCGTGGGTATTAAGAGTTTATTTAATACCATGCCGGATGACCAATATAAACTTCATCTCTTTTCAAACCAGCCCGCTTTTAGCCAGGCAATGTTAAAGATGTCGTTTTCGGCAGTTATTTTTTCCCTCTCTGCAATCAGAACCGATCGAAGAGCAGGGTTGACCTATTTAACGGAGCTGGCGATAAATTATCCGCGGATTCGCCGTGTGGTGATTGCCGATGATGACGCTGAAGCGCGTTTAATTGGTTCCCTGTCCCCCTTGCCGTTAGATGGCGTTGTGAGTAAAGCTTCTTCGTTAACGGTGTTGCAGGACGCGTTATTTACGGCGTTAAGCAGCCCTGGCCGGGGAACCGAAGGCACGAAAAACCATTGGTATATTAATCAAAGCCGTATGCTCAGCCCGACAGAACGAGAAATACTGCGCTTTATGTCGAATGGTTATTCGATGCCACAGATTGCTGTTCAGCTTGAACGGAACATCAAAACCATTCGGGCACACAAATTCAATGTGATGTCCAAACTGGGGGTCAGCTCGGATGCCGGGTTACTGGATGCCGCCGACATCCTGCTGTATCTGCGTGCTGGCGAGCCAGCGCCTTTTATGCAGGCGGTTTCGTGACGGGCAACGTTGACGTGTTTCTTGCCGGGCTTGGTCGCCGGTTTAGTGCGTGGAACATTACTGACACACGTCAACCCAGGTGGCAGAAGTCAGTTCAGCCATCCTTTCAGGCGTGATGCGAACTGCGCTGTGGATGGCACCTGCGGCAGGCAGCACTTCAGCGTAGTGTTTCAGAGAAACATCACAGTACACTGATATCGGTGTTTCTAATCCGAAGGGGCAAACGCCGCCAACGGGGTGCCCCGTCGCGTTCACGACCTCATCACTACTTAACATTCGGGCTTTGGCGCCGAACGTACTCTTTAGCTTTTTATTATCCAGTCGGGCATCGCCTTTTGCCACGACCAGGATGATATCGTTCTTCACCTTTAGTGAAAGTGTTTTAGCTATTTGGCCAGGTTCAACGTTATGGGCTTTTGCTGCCAGATCAACGGTTGCTGTGCTCTGGTTTAATTCGATGATCTCGATATCTGGTGCATGTTGCGCCAGGAATTGGCGTACTGATTGCAAACTCATTCTTCTCTCCCTATCGCTTACAGATAGCCCTGCACAGCAGAAAACTGCAGGATGTAATTTGTCATAGGGGCAACCACACTGTAAATATTTTATTGTAACAACATAGCAACATTAGCAGTTTTTCGATCGTCTTCACAATCAAAGAAACCGGTTACAGTAACCGGTTGCAGAATGCTGAAATGACGATTAATACTGAAGTTGTCACTTCCTCTGTATCACATAATAAGAGCCATCTATGAAACTTAACTCGAAAAGCGGTAGCGCTGGTGTTCCTCCCGGCACGGTTGCGAAAAGTGGTAATGGGCTTTACGTGGTGGCGGTGTTGATGCCAGCACGGTTGCAGGGTTTTGCACAACGGGAGAACGGCTATGTCTACTAACCATGCTGTGTTTAACGTGATTTTCCGCTTTGTTGAAAATTACGTCAGCCCTGTTGCCGGGCGCATCTCTTCGCAACGACATGTAATGGCCATTCGCGACGGTTTTATTTCGGCGATGCCTTTTATGATTGTAGGCTCTTTTCTGCTGGTTTTTGCCTATCCGCCGTTTTCTCCGGATACCACCTGGGGATTCGCCCGCGCGTGGCTGGATCTGGCAAAACAGTTTGAAGGCCAAATCCTCACACCGTTTGATATGACGATGGGGATTATGTCGGTCTACATATGTGCGGCTATTGCTTATAACCTGGGCAAGCACTATGTGAAGTCGCATCAGTTAGATCCGTTTATGTGTGCGATGCTATCAATCATGGCTTTTTTGCTGATTGCCGCGCCAAAAACCAAAGGCACAATGCCGGTTGATAGCCTGGGAGGAACGGGGATTTTCACCGCCATCCTGGTGGCCATTTACTGTGTTGAAATGATGCGCTTCCTGAAGGCGCACAACATCGGCATCCGTTTACCCGATCAGGTGCCGCCGATGATCAAAAACTCTTTCGATCTGCTGATCCCGGTGCTGGTGGTAGTACTGACGCTGTACCCGCTGAGTCTGGTGATACAGTCGCAGTTTGACATGCTGATCCCTCAGGCCATTATGGCCATCTTTAAACCACTGGTGTCGGCTGCAGATTCTCTCCCGGCGATACTTCTGGCGGTATTGATTGGACATCTATTGTGGTTTGCGGGTATTCACGGCGCGGCAATTGTGTCGGGAATGCTGCAAATGTTCTGGCTAACTAATCTTGGGATGAACCAGTCGGCGCTGGCGCAGGGCGCGCCGTTACCGCATATCTTTATGGAAGCGTTCTGGACGTTCTTTATTGTGGTCGGAGGGTCAGGTGCAACGATGGGGTTGGTGATTTGCTATCTGCGTAGTCGTTCGGCTCATCTACGCTCGATTGGGCGTCTGAGCGTAGTCCCCAGCATTTTTAATATTAACGAACCGGTGATTTTTGGTACGCCGATTGTCATGAACCCGGTGTTTTTTATCCCCTTCCTGCTGGCCCCAATGGTGAATGCGGTACTGGCCTGGGCGGCGATGAAACTGGATTTAATTGGGCGGGTCATTTCAGTGGTTCCCTGGACAGCACCGGCACCGGTTGGCGCGGCATGGGCATTAGGCTGGGATTATCGTGCGGCTATTCTGGTGGTGCTGTTGGCGCTGGTGTCGGCCGTTATCTACTTCCCATTCTTTAAGGTCTACGAAAAGCAGCTATTGGCGCAGGAAAAAGAAGAAGCGCAGCGTATGGAAGAGGAAAACCAGCAGGTTGCATAAATATCTGGCGAGGGGCTACGGCTCCTCGCTTACTTCAGCGTGCAGTCTCCGCATTGCTGAACGTCAGGCAGGCGATAGCGTTGGCAGCAGGTTCTGCGTACTAACAGCCCCTCGCGCGGAACAACGGTTCGCCACAGAGGGTTATCCTGACCGCAGGAGAGTTGTTTCTCAAAAAAGCAGGTCTGGCGCAGCGTGGTCAGCAGTTCCTCACCTAGCAACGGCTTCATTTCCGTTAAATACCAGTGAATTAAATATCCGGTGTTGCTCCAGATAAGCTTCGCGTTGATCTCGCCCGTCGCTTCCAGCGCCTGCACAACCGGCGTCAGCGCTGAGAGAATCAGCGTTTCCATGCGTTGTTGAGGGGACAGAGCTGTTGCCTGGTGATCCTGATGGACGTCGATCCAGAAGCAGGCCGCACGGCCCGTTTCGTGAAACTCTACGCGCATATGTTCAGGAGAGACGTCGATAGCCTCTTTTTGCGTCAGTAGGGCCACCATTAACGGAGGCATCATCAGGCCGATATACCATTGCGCCCAAAGAGAAATCAGGGGCTTATTTTCGCGGGGTAGCGTGGGTTGGTTGCGATAGATATGGTCTGAATAAACGGCCAGCAGCGAGCTAAGCGTCGCCGGTTGCGTCCATTCATGCAGCGTCATTGCACCTGGTACAGGCGTTTCGTCAAGACGAATGAAGTCCAGCAGGTGCTCGCGAGTTTTGGCTATCGTTGCGCGTACGGCAGCAGCCAGCGAGGGCATCTCTGAGGGGAGATGGCTACGCCAGATGACATCTTCAACGATCGGTGCGGAACGATAAGCCATGTCGATATAAGGATGTTAATCTTAATGATAATGATTGCTAATCCTATAATTGACATTGAGCGATGGCAAGATCTTTGTCGCCATCCCGAGCGGCAGCGCACAGAAAGCTCAGGTAGAGGGGCAGTTTACCCGCAGCTCATCGCTGACCAGGGTATTGTTACGCCCAAGATTCTTGGCCTCGTAAAGGGCTTTATCCGCTTTGGCGATAGCAGCATCAATATCCTGTTCTACCAGAGGTGCAATGCCGATACTGACGGTTACGTTGGTTGCCACGCTCTCATTAAACATGTGAGGGATTTTAAGGTCGTACACTTTCTGGCGGATACGTTCGGCGGCAGCCTGGGCCTGCTGTGGATCGACCGCAGTCAGCAAAATCATAAATTCTTCACCGCCAAAACGCGCCACCACGTCCCGGGAGCGTACGGAGTCTCGGATGGCGGCAGAAACACGGATCAACGCCTGGTCGCCCATCATATGTCCGTAATGATCGTTATAGGATTTGAAATGGTCGATATCCAGCAGCAGAACGAAGTGCCTCGAATTACTCAGAGCCAACAGCGTATCGAGCCGGTGTTGCAGCCCCCGGCGATTATACAAACCGGTTAGCGGGTCGAGCATGCTGAGCCCGTTCAGGGTTTCCCTTTCCTCCAGCAGTTTGTACATCAGTTGCTGAGCGAATCCATCGTAGCGCTTTTGTATCACATGCTGGATGGCGATACCGGCCATAGGCAGCGCCATAAAATAGAAAATCCGCAAACCATGTTCGCTGCCGTTAAGCCATAAACAAACGGCGACGGAGGGGAGTGAGTGGAGCGTAAACGCGATGATATTATTGGCAAAAGCGATAGAGCCAATAAACAGTACGCTGAGCAGCGCTATTAACAGGAAATAATAATCATTCTGACCTAGAGCGTTATATTTCAAGAATATATGTAACGCCCATAACAAGCCAAAAACGATTGAAATAAAAGGGAGATTAATTCTTTTATCCGCGTATTTCCCATGCCATACCAGCAGCAGTGTACTCATCACCAGCATCAGCAACGCCGGTACTGATAAGGCTTTGACCGCAAACAGTGGGAAAAAAAGCGTAAACAGCGCGGAGACTGCGTTGAGCAGTAGAAACAGTCGTAAAGAGAGTTGGTATTTTTTTGTGCGCAGAGTTCGCCAGGATTGTACTGTCATAGGTAAATATTGTTAGTTATCTGCAATGTACGAAGGTGTGTTGGTAAATAAAACAAATAACGAACGGGGTATCATTCGCAGAGGTTTTTATTGTTTTTAGTTGAAGAGCTAACCGCTGAGCAATTTATCACCTTGGATTATTCATGTCATCAATCGTTAAGTAAAACTCATATAATTGATAGTGCTTCACGGCTGACAAATGAGAAATTTTATCATATGATATTGGTTATCATTATCAATGTCATAGGTGAAATCATGTTGCAACGTACGCTGGGCAGTGGATGGGGTGTTCTGCTGCCGGGAATGCTGATTGCCGGGATGGCATATAGCGACCTGTCGGTCTACGTATGGAAGGTGATGATTGTATTAGGATTACTGCTGACTTCGCTCATGCTGTACCACAAACGTTTACGGCACTTTGTTTTGTTACCTTCATGCGCGGCACTGATTGGTGGCATTGTTTTGGTAATGATGAACTGGAATCAGGGATGAACAAAACAGAGAAGGAAATCGAGAGGGAAATAAGATAATTGGTGCGAGGGGGGGGACTCGAACCCCCACATCCTAAGGACACTAACACCTGAAGCTAGCGCGTCTACCAATTCCGCCACCTTCGCACAGTCATCTTATTTTTTTGATATCGCCTCGTTGGTGCGAGGGGGGGGACTCGAACCCCCACATCCTAAGGACACTAACACCTGAAGCTAGCGCGTCTACCAATTCCGCCACCTTCGCCCAGTGCGAGCAATATCAACGTGGATTATGGTGCGAGGGGGGGGACTTGAACCCCCACGTCCGAAAGGACACTAACACCTGAAGCTAGCGCGTCTACCAATTCCGCCACCTTCGCATACCATCGACACTCAAAAAGTATCGTTACCACGGGGGCGAATTCTAGAGATTTTATGCAGGGCGTCAACAGTTAATTTTCGAACTTAACGTGATTGCCGAAAAAAAAGGCGTTTCTTCGGTTTTTGGCGTTTTATGTAGGCCGGATAAGCGATAGCGCCATCCGGCGTTGCTCGGTGTCACGCCGGATGGCGGCGTAAACGCCTTATCTGGCCTGGAGCAGTTAGGCTTTTTTCGCCTGGCGCGTCATCACGGTGCGATAGACCTTGAAACGTCCGGTCTGCGCGATAACTTCATGGAAGCCAAACACTTCATCCAGAACCTTCGGATAAGGCAGGAAGGCGTTTGCCACGATACGCAGTTCACCACCGCTGTTGAGATGACGCACTGCGCCACGAATCAGCGTTTGTGCGGCATCAAGGCTGGTCTGCATTCCGTCGTGGAACGGCGGGTTGGAGATGATCATATCAAATCGACCCGTCACGTCAGAAAAGACGTTACTGGCGATGACGTCACCTTCAATGCCGTTAGCTGCAAGCGTTGCGCGGCTGGCTTCAACGGCGGCTGCGCTAACATCGCACAGGGTTAAGCGCACTTTCGGCGAGTGGCTGGCTAAGGCGACGGAGAGAACGCCTGCGCCACAGCCGACATCCAGCACTTTGCCTTTGGTGTGCGGCGTCAGCGTGGAGAGCAGCAGTTGGCTGCCAACATCCAGACCGTCACGGCTGAAGACGCCCGGCAGCGTTTTGATGGTCAGATTTTCTGTCTGGTATTCATCCCAGTATTTTTCTGCATCAAAGACCGGCTGTTTTTCCAGACGACCGTGGTACAGGCCACAGCGACGTGCGCTGTCGACTTTGTTTAACGGTGCGTATTCGGCCAGCATCTGCTCTGCGCTACGTACACCGCTGCGATTCTCACCGACAACAAAAATATCGGTGCCCACCGGTAACAGCGACAGAATGTTCATCAACTGGAACTGGGCTTCCGGCTTATTCTTCGGCCAGTAGTAGATCAGCGTATCGCTATCGGCAACGTCATCGGCCTGCGCGACGAGGTTGAAGCGGACGTTGTCGCCCATCTGGCGGTTAAGCACCTGCCAGTGGTGAAGTTGCTGGGTGTGCGCACGGCTTGCGGCGCTTTCAAAATGGGCAGGCAGGTCATCCTGCAAATCACCGGCAAACAGAATACGGCTTTGTTCGAAATCATCACTGTGGCGCAGCAAGACTTCACTTGCCGGGGTAAAAGCAGACATGGAATGCTCCTTAAATTGTACAGCGGGGGATTATAGTTGTTTGATGGCACGGATTCGACAAATTTGCTATATTTGCGCCCCTGATAGACAGGAGTGTTTCGCTATGACATCCCGACGAGACTGGCAGTTACAGCAACTGGGCATTACGCAGTGGTCGTTGCGTCGTCCTGGCGCACTGCAGGGCGAGATCGCGATTTCCATTCCTGCGCATGTCCGTTTGGTGATGGTTGCTGCACAGTTACCCGCGCTAACCGAACCGTTGATCAGCGATATTTTACGTGCATTAACCGTTAGCCCGGATCAGGTTTTACAACTGACGCCTGACCGTGTCGCCATGCTGCCGCAAGGCAGTCGCTGTAATAGCTGGCGGCTGGGAACCGAAGAGCCGCTGCTGCTGGAGGGCGCTCAGGTCGAGAGTCCTGCGTTTAATGAATTACGGGAAAACCCAGCGGCACGCGCCGCGTTATGGCAACAAATCTGCGCATATGAACACGATTTCTTCCCTCGAGCCGACTGATTTACCCGCAGCATTTCAGATTGAAAAACGCGCCCACGCTTTTCCGTGGAGTGAAAAAACATTTGCCAGCAACCAGGGCGATCGCTACCTCAATTTTCAGTTGAGGGTTGACGACGTGATGGCCGCCTTTGCAATTACGCAGGTCGTACTGGATGAAGCGACGTTGTTCAATATCGCCGTCGATCCTGACTTTCAGCGCCGGGGCCTGGGGCGTGAGCTGCTGGAGCACCTGATCGATGAGCTGGAAAAGCGTGGCATTTTGACCCTGTGGCTTGAAGTGCGCGCCTCGAATGCGGCCGCTATCGCGCTGTACGAAAGCTTAGGCTTTAACGAGGCGACGATCCGTCGCAACTACTATCCAACGGCCGATGGTCACGAAGACGCCATCATCATGGCGTTGCCAATCAGCATGTAAGACAAGGTGTAATGATGAAGAAGTGGGACTGGATTTTCTTTGATGCCGACGAAACGCTGTTTACGTTTGACTCGTTTACCGGCTTACAGCGGATGTTTCTCGACTATAGCATTACCTTTACCGCTGAAGATTTTCAGGACTACCAGGCCGTGAATAAACCGCTGTGGGTGGATTACCAAAACGGCGCGATTACCTCATTACAACTGCAGCATGCCCGTTTTCAGAGCTGGGCCGAACGCCTGAAGGTTGAACCGGGCCAGCTTAATGACGCATTCATCAATGCGATGGCGGAGATCTGCTCACCGTTGCCGGGGGCGGTTTCTCTGCTCAATGCGATTCGTGATAAAACGAAAATAGGCATCATTACTAACGGCTTTACCGCGTTGCAGCAAATCCGCCTTGAGCGGACGGGGCTGCGCGACTATTTCGACCTGCTGGTGATTTCTGAGCAGGTTGGGGTGGCAAAACCCGACCCCCGTATTTTTGACCATGCGCTGGAGCAGGCGGGTAATCCTGACCGTTCTCGCGTGCTGATGGTGGGTGACACCGCAGAGTCCGATATTCTTGGCGGCATTAACGCCGGGCTATCCACCTGCTGGCTAAATACGCACCACCGCGAGCAGCCAGCGGGCATTCAGCCGACCTGGACCGTAGCGTCATTAAGCGAACTGGAGCAGCTCCTGTGTAAACACTGATTGCCTCCCCCCCGTTGATGGGTAAAATAGCCGCAATTTTTCGTATTCAACTTGCCCGGCCCGTTGCCGTGCTTACCTAAGAAGATTTGACTATGACGTTGTCTCCTTATTTGCAAGAGGTGGCCAAACGCCGCACTTTTGCCATTATTTCTCACCCGGATGCCGGTAAAACGACAATTACTGAAAAGGTACTGTTATTCGGACAGGCCATTCAGACCGCCGGTACGGTAAAAGGCCGTGGCTCCAGCCAGCATGCAAAATCTGACTGGATGGAAATGGAAAAGCAGCGTGGTATCTCCATTACCACCTCTGTGATGCAGTTTCCGTATCATGACTGCCTGGTGAACCTGCTGGACACCCCGGGGCACGAAGACTTCTCCGAAGATACCTATCGTACTCTGACGGCGGTGGACTGCTGCCTGATGGTTATCGATGCCGCAAAAGGCGTCGAGGATCGTACCCGTAAGCTGATGGAAGTTACCCGTCTGCGCGATACGCCGATCCTGACCTTTATGAACAAACTCGACCGTGACATCCGCGATCCGATGGAGCTGCTGGATGAAGTCGAGAACGAACTGAAAATCGGCTGTGCGCCAATCACCTGGCCGATTGGCTGCGGTAAGTTGTTCAAAGGTGTCTATCACCTTTATAAAGATGAAACTTACCTGTATCAGACCGGTAAAGGCCACACCATTCAGGAAGTGCGTGTTGTTAAAGGTCTGAACAACCCGGAACTTGATGCTGCCGTGGGTGAAGACCTGGCGCAGCAGCTGCGTGACGAGCTGGAGCTGGTGCAGGGCGCGTCCAATGAGTTCGACCATGAGCTGTTCCTCGCGGGCGAAATCACCCCGGTCTTCTTCGGTACCGCGCTGGGTAACTTCGGCGTTGACCATATGCTGGACGGCTTAGTGGAGTGGGCGCCTGCGCCGATGCCGCGTAAAACCGACACCCGCGTCGTCGAAGCCTCAGAAGAGAAGTTCACCGGTTTCGTGTTTAAAATTCAGGCCAACATGGACCCGAAACACCGTGACCGCGTGGCGTTCATGCGTGTGGTATCCGGCAAGTATGAGAAAGGCATGAAAATGCGCCAGGTGCGCATTGGTAAAGACGTGGTGATCTCCGACGCACTCACCTTTATGGCCGGTGACCGTTCTCATGTGGAAGAAGCGTATCCGGGCGATATTCTCGGTCTGCATAACCACGGCACTATCCAGATCGGTGATACCTTTACCCAGGGCGAAATGATGAAGTTCACCGGTATTCCGAACTTCGCACCGGAGCTGTTCCGTCGTATTCGCCTGAAGGATCCATTGAAGCAGAAACAGCTGCTGAAAGGACTGGTTCAACTGTCAGAAGAGGGCGCTGTGCAGGTATTCCGTCCGATCGCCAATAACGATTTGATCGTGGGCGCGGTGGGTGTGCTGCAGTTTGACGTGGTGGTTTCACGTCTGAAGAGCGAGTACAACGTTGAAGCGATTTATGAATCTGTCAACGTGGCGACTGCGCGCTGGGTAGAATGTTCTGACGTGAAGAAATTCGAAGAATTTAAGCGTAAGAACGAAATTCAGCTGGCGCTGGATGGCGGCGATAACCTCACCTATATCGCACCAACCATGGTTAACCTGAATCTCACCCAGGAACGTTACCCGGACGTTCAGTTCCGTAAAACACGCGAACACTAATCGACCTTCCAGGGCACGGTATCCGCCGTGTCCTGCAACTTTTCCTGTCTTTTAAATCCCTTGCGGAATGTTCTTAAAACCTCGCGTTTTTCTTTTGTTTGCCTGTTTTTTAATCAATTCTGACTGCGATCACGAAATCGTGAACTATATTTAACAATGTGATGACATAAATATCGGCGTTAAATGCTTTTTAGGCTGCCTGTTGCAGCGTCTATTGCTGATATTTATTCCACTTACAAGATTAGTTGCTGGTTCAGGCCGTGTAACGGCAGAGCATAGCTTTTAGCAAAACATACAGGAATACATCGATGACAATGACAGGACTTAAGATTTCTAAAACGCTGCTGGCCGTGATGCTGACCTCCGCTGTTGCAACGGGTTCTGCTTATGCAGAAAACGCCACGATGGATAAAGCGCAATCCGGCGTCGAAAGTGCGGGGCAGAAAGTCGATAGCTCTATGAACAAAGTCGGTAATTTCATGGATGACAGCACCATCACCGCGAAAGTAAAAGCCGCGCTGGTGGACCACGAAAGCATTAAGAGCACCGATATTTCCGTCAAAACAGATCAAAAGGTGGTGACACTAAGCGGGTTTGTTGAAAGCCAGGCACAGGCCGAAGAAGCGGTGAAAGTGGCGAAAGGCGTTGAGGGTGTGACCTCCGTTAGCGACAAACTGCACGTGCGTGATAGTAAAGAAACCTCCGTTAAAGGCTATGCGGGCGATACGGCAATCACCAGTGAGGTAAAAGCCAAGCTGCTGGCCGATGATATCGTCCCTTCCCGGAAGGTGAAAGTTGAGACCACCGAGGGCGTAGTGCAACTTTCAGGCACCGTCGATTCACAGGCTCAAAGCGATCGTGCTGAGAGCATCGCCAAAGCGATTGATGGCGTGAAAAGCGTCAAAAACGATCTCAAAACTCAGTAATTAGACTTAATTCGTCCTCCTGACGTTTGTCGGGAGGCGTGTTGTGCACCACACTGAAAATATCGCCGATGGGCAGCCTGAGCGCTCATATCAAGCGGTGAAATTAACTATGGTAAAGGAGAAGCATATGTTTCGATGGGGCATCATATTTCTGGTTATCGCGTTAATTGCCGCCGCACTCGGTTTTGGTGGACTGGCGGGTACTGCAGCCGGCGCAGCGAAAATTGTGTTTGTGGTGGGGATCATTCTGTTTTTGGTCAGCCTGTTTACCGGGCGTAAACGACCCTAGCCCATAGCCGTAAAGAAAAATTGCTACTAAGCCAGTCCATTGGACTGGCTTTTACGGTTTTAGCGTCAGGCAATTTGCGTTACTTTGTTGCTCTATTACAAAAACAACAGGAAGGCAGAGGTGGGGCAGAGAATACCCGTCACGCTCGGTAATATTGCGCCGTTATCGTTACGTCCGTTTCAACCAGGCAATATGGCGCTGGTGTGCGAGGGTGGGGGACAAAGAGGTATCTTTACCGCTGGCGTACTGGATGAATTCATGCGCGCGCAGTTTAATCCTTTTGAGCTCTTCTACGGGACGTCCGCTGGCGCGCAAAACCTTTCAGCCTATCTCTGTAACCAGCCCGGTTACGGCCGCAAAGTTATTATGCGATACACTACCCGACGCGAATTTTTTGACCCGGTGCGCTTTGTGCGCGGGGGAAACTTAATCGATCTCGACTGGCTGGTGGATTCGACTGCGTCCCAGATGCCGCTGGCAATGGATAACGCCGAGCGTCTGTTTGCCGCAGGGAAAGCGTTTTATATGTGCGCCTGTCGGGGCGATGATTACACGCCCGGCTATTTTTCGCCGAACCGGCAAAACTGGCTCGACCTCATTCGAGCCTCCAGCGCGATTCCTGGGTTCTACCGCACAGGGGTTGTATTGGACGGTGTGAACTATCTGGATGGAGGAGTTAGTGATGCCATACCTGTGCAGGAGGCAGCGAAGCAGGGGGCAAAAACGTTGGTAGTGATTCGCACTGTGCCTTCGCAAATGTACTACACCCCGCAGTGGTTCAAACGTATGGAGCGCTGGTTGGGTGAAAGTAGCCTGCAACCGTTTCTGAATCTGGTGCAGCATCATGAGACCAGCTATCGTGCTATCCAGAGCTTTATTGAGAAGCCGCCGGGCAAGCTGCGTATTTTTGAGATCTATCCGCCAAAACCACTCCATAGCATGGCGTTGGGCAGCCGTATTCCGGCACTGCGGGAAGATTACAAAACCGGACGCCTGTGCGGTCGTTACTTTCTGGCGACAGTTGGCAAACTGTTGGCGAAAAATGCGCCGCTGCCTCGTCAGACGCCGAAGATTGTAGTGCCGGGACCGGTGGTAGTTCCTCCCGCGCCGGTGGCCAACGATGCCCATGTGCCAGTGGTGACCAATGCGCCTCAGGCGAACGACACGACGTTTGATAATGAGGATTTGGCGTGAGTTATCGTTTTATCGATACGCATTGTCACTTTGATTTCCCGCCGTTTACCGGAGATGAATCTGCCAGCATTCAGCGCGCGGTGGAGGTTGGTGTACAGAGCATTATCGTTCCGGCCACCCAGGCGGCGAATTTTCCCCGCGTACTGGCGTTAGCGGAAAATTATCCTCCATTGTTTGCCGCGCTTGGTCTGCATCCCATTGTTATCGAACAACATAGCGATGACAGCCTGGACCAGTTGCGACAGGAGCTGGATAAGCGCCCACAAAAGCTGGTGGCGCTAGGCGAGATTGGATTGGATCTGTATCGGGACGATCCGCAATTCGATAAGCAAGAGCGGGTGCTGGAAGCGCAGCTAAAGCTGGCGAAGCGGTATGAATTGCCGGTGATCCTGCATTCGCGGCGTACCCATGACAAGCTGGCGATGCACCTGAAACGTCATACTTTGCCACGAACTGGCGTGGTGCATGGTTTTTCCGGGAGCGTGCAGCAGGCAGAGCGCTTTGTGCAACTGGGATACAAAATTGGCGTGGGAGGCACTATTACCTATCCGCGCGCCAGTAAAACCCGCGAGGTAATAGCGCAACTGCCGCTGGAATCGCTGTTGCTGGAAACCGACGCGCCGGATATGCCGCTCAACGGCTTTCAGGGGCAGCCCAATCGCCCGGAGCAGGTAGTCAGAGTCTTTGACGTCTTATGCGAACTGCGCCCGGAACCTGCGGACGTGATCGCTGACGCGCTGTATCGTAATGCCACGGCGTTGTTTAACATGTGATTGGATGGCGTACCCAGCCAACAAAAGTGTCCGCTTCGTAGGCCTGATAAGCAAAGCGCATCAGGCATATTTTTGCCGGATGGCGGCTGCGCCTTATCCGGCCTACAAAAGTATGCGCTCCGTAGGCCTGATAAGCGAAGCGCATCAGGCATAACTTCGTCGGATGGCAGCTGCGCCTTATCCGGCCTACAAAAGTGTGCGCTTCGTAGGCCTGATAAGCAAAGCGCCATCGGGCAAAGGTGTTGCCGGATGGCAGCGTAAACGCCTTATCCGGCCTTGTATTATCCTCTCTG
>NZ_JAOWHG010000024.1:0-48407 GCF_030332745.1 Citrobacter sp. Cpo074 | reverse complement strand
GCCGGGCCGGTGACAATGGCACTCTGTGGGCCGTCAACGGCGGGTTTGGGCAGGGGGGAAGCTCGCCAAGTCCGGTCAGCCGGGATGACGTCCAGGCTGTTACTGAGCTTGGTGCCTTCACCCTGGTGGCCATGCTGCGCCTGTGGCTGCTTTCCTTTCAGCACACTGCCGGTGACCTGCCACTCCCGGTTCAGCGTTAATGAAGGGTGGCCGGTGAGGGTGAAACGTTTTCCGGGCCACAGTTTCGGGGAGTTACTCTCGCAGGCAGCGGTTTCAGCATCCTGCCGGTGGCCTTCTGCCTGGTAGCGGGCAAAGTCCTGACCGTGCTGCTCGTCCTTGAAGCGTCCCGGCCAGTCGAAGATTTCATACTGGGTGCGCTGACCGTTCAGGTTCGGGGCGTGATGGCTGAAGTAAGCCGGCCAGCCAGGAGCTTTGAAGGTGTAATCCTGGTTTTCCACCGAGGAAGGGCGTACCTGCGCCCGGTAACGAAACTCGCTGATGCATTCCGTGGCGACTTCGCGGGTATTCGGGTTAAAGGACATCTCACCCAGCGTGGAGACCCCGGCCACGTCATCACAGAGCACCAGTTTCTGGTCGGGGCTGGTCGGGTGGAACCAGTCAAAGAAGAAAATGCCCTCTTCAGCCCACAGTCGGATGAGAAAGCCGAGGTCGGTTTCACCGTACTGAACGCAGAACTCCCGCGCCGGGTGGGATTCATAAAAGGAGGGCACCCAGTCGGTGACGCCGTTTTCAGTCAGCAGGGTGGTGGAAATGGCCAGGATATCCTGCTGCTGAAAGATACGGAAGTTCTGTCGCAGGCCACAGCGCCAGAGCGGAGGCGAAATAGTCAGGCTGTAGTTCATCTGCCAGCCGTTGTTTTCCCCGGTTTCCATCCCGGTGATGATGCCATGGAGATAGCGCTGTGGGGTGTTACCCTGCCAGATGGTCAGCGTGGCGTTTTTCTCGAGGAAACTGACGGCGGTGAGGCCGGACCAGTCGCTGGCAATATCGACAGTGAGCAAAAAGGGCGTGGAGATATTCTGGTAGAGGGTAAAGCTGACGACAGCGGTTGCCGTCGGCGTTAATCCGTCAACATCCAGCGTAAAACGCAGGCCCTGCTGTGACATGATTTTCTCCGTGACGTATTGATACGTTTGCAGAAAACCATACGTCCCGAATAATGCAGGGAAAAGCATTTTGGATAAAATAAGCACAAATTCAGAAAACGTTCAGATTACATGCTATTGCAGAGTAAAAAAATTATCAAATTATATACATATGCCAAATTATTACAGATGTAAAAAGCCACCTAAAAGGGGGCTTAAATACTACCCTTCCAGCCCCAGCTGTATTTGTCTTTCTTCTTCCTCTTTAGCTACCTTGTCCTGGTACCGCACATATCGTCGGATTATTTCTTCGTTTGCCCCTACTGAATCCACAAAATATCCTCTTTGTCAAAAGTGATTACCCCAAAGCTTGTGCTTCCTGAGATAAGGAAACTTCGCGAACAGCCTGATGGCCGTTCGCCCCTTCACAAATCCCATTAACTCGGAAACACTTAAACTCGGTGGGGTTCTGACAACCAGATGTATATGATCTATTTGCACGTTTAGTTCTACTACCGTGCATTTCTTCATACTGCAGTAGATGTAAATACTACGGTAAAGCTCTTTACCAAGGTTGCCCTTGAGGATTTTGTATCTGTACTTCGGGGTCCATACGAGATGATACTGACAGCGATAGAAGACGTGGGAAGCGGATTCATATCTGCTCATGCTATTTACTCCTTGATTTGCTGGTAACAAACCGGGGCAGTATTTAGCATGGGCATTCTACGGGCAAAGCCCCAGATGAACGATCACCACCTCCATAGGAGGTGGTTTAGAATTGATAAAAAAAGGTGCGCCAGGAGACGCACCAGTTGTTGCAAAATCAACAATGTGGGGAGATGTTTACCCCTTGCCTTTTACACTGCTGATAAAGGTGGATCGGGCAGATTTGGATCCCAGACGTTCCGCTTCATCAAGCAGCTTCAGCGCTTTATCAACATCGCCTTTCGCCACGGCATCCTTAATCGCCTGATTAAAATAGCTTTCCGTGTCGTTCAGCATTGGCTCGCTTTTCTTCACGGGTTGTGGTGCCGGAGCAGCAACGGCTGCCGCCGGAGCAGCAACGGCCACTGCAGGCGCGGCGGTATTACCAACCGTAACAGGGCCAGGACCGGAAGAACCAAACAGCGGCCCGACCAGTACGCTGGATGTACTGTTGGTTTTCACTTGCAGTTTCACCAGGCCATCGGTGGTATGGCGGGCAATCGGGTCAGGAATATCCGGCACGGAATTACCCACCCCCTTGGCATAGGCTTTTGCCGGGTCGAGCAGGGTCGTGGTCTGCTGGAGATCTTTATCTGTGGTAAAGACCAGAACATACAGTTTTTGCTGGCCCAGCGCTGGCGTCAGACGCATTACGCCTTCCAGACGATCGGCACTCATCACGCCGGGCTCCTGGTAGGTGAAATAGCTGCTGGGGAAGAACGCAGATGGCGTCATGTTTTGGTCAAGAATTAAGACGTTTGGCGCAAATACGCTGGTTTGTTTGTTGACTTCACTGGACAGCGTCAGGGTCAGTTCGCCAATATTCGCCGGTACGCTATAGGCTGCGACCGGGCCAGTAATACCAGCAACATCTAAACGCTGACCTGCATTGGCAAGCTGTGTGGACTGAGTTTTAGATTGATCAACCGGCGTCCAGGTTAACTGTTGCAGCGCAGCAGTGGGGATTGTTGGGGCCGCGGTGGTGTTCTGCGGAACAATATTTACATCGGCCAGGCTGATGCCAGGCGCGCTGGCAAATAACCCTGCAGATAAACAAAGGGCAACGAGACTTTTCTTCATTTTCATTGTTATCACCTCAGATAGCATGGGTTCAGCGGTGGCCAGGCAATAGCGCGCTAAACCGTAATCAAGAGGGGCTTGCGCCCCTCTTTCGGTCTTTACGTCAGGTTAGTGCTGGATTACCACCAGATTTCCATCTGGGCACCGAAGGTCCATTCATCGCTGTCGCCACGGCCAAAGGAGCCGCCGTTAAAGCCGTCTTTAACTGCTTTACCGAAGTTCGCGTTATTAGATGGGTTACCGTTGTAGTCGTAGCCCCACTTCTCATCCCACTTAGCATAGGTTGCGAAGACGCGGATAGCCGGACGAGACCAGATGCTGTCGCCAGCCTGCCACTGTTGTGCCAGAGTAATTTTATACTGGTTGTTGGTATCGCCAGTTTCCTGGGATTTGACGTTGTCGTAGCCCACTTCCAACAAGGTGCTCATGATTGGCGTCCATTTGAACATTGGACGAACGCCCACGGTCCACCACTTAGTGCCGTTGTTGTTATCCCAGTCGATATCCTGGTACATACCGACGTACATCAGGTCCCAACGATCGCCCAGAGAGATCGCGCCGTGGTCGAGGATACGCAGCAGGCTGCCGTTGTTGTTAATGTCGTAAGCAAAGTTGGAGTTGCTATCAATGCCCACGCCAGAGCCCTGGGACAAACCTTTACCCTGAGAGGTCATGGAGTCGGTAGCGTACTGAACCACAAACTTGTTGTAGCCTTTCAGCATGCTTTGGGTGTGTTCAGCGGTGAACATCCAGCCATCTTTAGATGCGCCGTCAACCAGGCGATAATCATCGCGCGGGTTTGCACGACCGTAGTCAACGCCCAGTTCCAGCGTACCGCCTGGGTTAATTTCCATCTGCGCTAAACGAACGTCAAACACGTCGTTCGCGGTACGGGTGGTGTAATCATAAATGCTGTTGCTGGCGAAGGAGGAAGAACCGCCCGCTTCAGAAGAACGGGTTGCAGCCAGAGACAGTTTACCGAAGCCTACATCGATGTTTTCCAGACCCGCACCAGGACCTGAAATATCCCAGTAGTAGAAGTCGATCATGTGGACGTCATGACGCTGATAGAAACGTTTACCGGCCCAGATAGTGGAGCCTGGCAGCCATTCAATCAGGTTTTTACCCTGCACGTTGGCTTCACGGAAGGCCGGGTCAGTCCCTTCCCAGTCATTTTGCTGTGCAACGGAGTAGGCGACGTTGGTGTCGAAGTAGAAGCTCTTATCACCTTCTTTCCACACTTCCTGGCCTAATTTAATTTCAGCGTAGGTTTCACATTCGTTACCGAGACGGTATTTACTTTGTGCACCTGTTGCCTGGAAACATTGTTGTTCGCCGCCGCTACCTGTCCAGCCAATGCCGGAACGAGCATAACCATGGAAATCCACAGCCATTGCCTGAACAGACATAATGCCTGCTGCTACAGCAACCGCCAGAGGGAGTTTGCGCAGAGTAATCATCGTTCTATCTCCTGAGATCATTGCTTTTCTTTAAACGCTGCCACCTTCTAAAACTGCGAATGGTTTTGCGTTTCGTTTTTTTATGGGGACCTTAAACGCCCGGCTCTTGGTGCAACCGACGACATGCAGTGCCATCCTCACGGAACAGATGGCAACGCTCTGGCGGCAGGCCGATAGCGAATGTGGCACCCTCTTCTACCAACACCACGTCGTTCTGGCGGTAAACCAGGTTTTGACGGATGGCGGGGATCTGGATATGAATTTGTGTTTCGTGACCAAGCTGCTCGACCACCTGCACTTCACCTTCGAGGGTGACATCGGCGATATCGCTGGGCAGCAGATGTTCCGGGCGGATACCTAAAGACATGTTGGCGCCAACCTGTACCGCATGGCTGTCTACCGGGAGCCAGACTTGCTGGCGGTTTGGTAATTCAACCTGCACCTGATCAATCGCCGTTGCGGTAACTTTCACCGGCAGGAAGTTCATTTTTGGCGAACCAATGAAGCCCGCCACAAAGCGGTCAGCCGGGTAGTGATACAGTTCCAGAGGCTTACCAACCTGCGCTACGCGACCGGCATCCAGCACCACAATTTTGTCGGCCAGCGTCATCGCTTCGACCTGATCGTGGGTGACGTAAATCATCGTGCGGCCAAGACGTTTATGCAGGCGGGAGATTTCAATACGCATCTGCACGCGCAGAGCGGCATCGAGGTTCGACAGTGGTTCGTCCAGCAGGAATACGCGCGGTTCGGCGACCAGCGTACGGCCAATCGCCACACGCTGACGTTGTCCACCGGAAAGCGCTTTCGGTTTACGCTCCAGCAGGTGTGCCAGTTGCAGAACTTCCGCAACCTGATTCACACGCTGGTTCATCACCTCTTTTTTCGCTCCGGCCAGTTTGAGGCCGAACGACATGTTCTCCGCGACAGACAAATGGGGATACAACGCGTAGGACTGAAAGACCATGCCCACTCCGCGTTCGGCGGGCGGAATGTCGTTCATCCGGGTCTCCCCGATAAACAGGTCACCACTGGTGATGGTTTCAAGTCCGGCGATCATACGCAGCAAGGTCGACTTACCGCAGCCTGACGGTCCGACAAACACCACGAATTCCCCTTCGTGAATGTCGAGATTGATATCTTTCGATACCACCACGTCACCCCAGGCTTTCGTTACATTTCGTAGCTGTACGCTCGCCATGCCCTTCTCCCTTCGTTACAACCTGTCATCGACAGCAACATTCATGATGGGCTGACTATGCGCGATCCCTTGACTGCGTGAATCCTCCACCCCCCGGCTTTTTTATGGGGGAGGAGGCGGGAGGATGAGAGAGCAGCGTCTGAGACCCGAGCCACCAGCCTCAGAGGAATTTCGTGATGCAGCCTGCAAAAATCGGTGGGTTTTTATGTGCGCCAGTACGCAATACTCACATTTATGTAACACAGATCACATAAAGAGCGGGTGGGGCGTAGGGGTAAGGAGGATGGAAAGAGGTTGTCGTATAAAGAAACTAGTAACCGTTAAGCCACCTCTGCAAAATCACCAAACAGGATGGGAACTATGAAAATCAAAACTGGCGCACGCATCCTCGCATTGTCTGCATTAACGACGATGATGTTTTCCGCCTCGGCTCTCGCCAAGATTGAAGAAGGTAAGCTGGTTATCTGGATTAACGGCGACAAAGGCTATAACGGCCTCGCTGAAGTGGGCAAAAAATTCGAGAAAGACACCGGGATCAAAGTCACTATTGAGCACCCTGACAAACTGGAAGAGAAATTCCCGCAGGTTGCCGCGACCGGCGACGGCCCGGACATCATCTTCTGGGCACATGACCGTTTTGGCGGCTACGCTCAGTCTGGCCTGCTGGCTGAAATCACGCCTGACAAAGCGTTCCAGGACAAGCTCTATCCGTTCACCTGGGATGCCGTACGCTATAACGGCAAACTGATTGCCTACCCGATCGCGGTTGAAGCGCTGTCGCTGATTTACAACAAAGACCTCGTTCCAAATCCACCGAAAACCTGGGAAGAAATTCCTGCACTGGATAAAGAGCTGAAGGCGAAAGGTAAATCCGCGCTGATGTTCAACCTGCAAGAACCGTACTTCACCTGGCCGCTGATTGCCGCCGACGGCGGTTACGCGTTCAAGTTTGAGAACGGTAAGTACGATGTGAAAGATGTTGGCGTGGATAACGCTGGCGCGAAAGCGGGTCTGACCTTCCTGGTTGATCTGATCAAGAACAAACACATGAACGCGGATACCGATTACTCCATCGCCGAAGCGGCCTTTAACAAAGGCGATACCGCGATGACCATCAACGGTCCGTGGGCGTGGTCCAACATCGATAAGAGCAAAATCAACTACGGCGTCACGCTGCTGCCAACCTTCAAAGGCAAAGCGTCTAAACCGTTTGTTGGCGTTCTGAGCGCCGGTATCAACGCCGCAAGCCCGAACAAAGAACTGGCGAAAGAGTTCCTCGAAAACTACCTGCTGACCGATCAGGGTCTGGATGAAGTGAACAAGGACAAACCGCTGGGTGCCGTTGCGCTGAAATCCTTCCAGGATCAGTTAGCGAAAGACCCACGTATCGCCGCCACCATGGATAACGCCCAGAAAGGCGAAATCATGCCGAACATCCCACAGATGTCCGCATTCTGGTATGCCGTTCGTACCGCAGTGATCAACGCAGCCAGCGGCCGTCAGACCGTCGATGCCGCACTGAAAGACGCGCAGGGTCGTATCACCAAGTAATGCAGTTGTGAACGTGCCGGATGGCGGCATAAATGCCTTATCCGACCTACATACCCTGTAGGCCTGATAAGCGCAGCGCCATCAGGCACGCTGACCAACAGGTTTTCATTGTTGTTGAGGATTGAACCCCATGGATGTCATTAAAAAGAAACACTGGTGGCAAAGCGACACGCTGAAATGGTCAGTGATGGGTCTGCTTGGGCTGCTGGTCGGTTACCTTGTTGTTTTGATGTACGCTCAGGGGGAGTACCTGTTTGCCATCATGACGCTGATTTTAAGCTCTGCTGGCCTGTATATTTTCGCTAACCGTAAAGCCTATGCCTGGCGCTATGTTTACCCGGGCGTTGCCGGTATGGGGCTGTTTGTCCTGTTTCCACTGATTTGTACGATCGCCATTGCCTTTACCAACTACAGCAGTACCAACCAGCTGACATTTGAACGTGCTCAGGAAGTCCTGATGGATCGTTCTTATCAGGCGGGTAAAACCTACAATTTTGGCCTGTATCCGGCGGGTGATGAGTGGCAACTGGCCCTCACCGACGGTGAAACCGGCAAGAATTACCTTTCTGACGCCTTTAAATTTGGCGGCGAGCAGAAACTGCAACTGAAAGAAGCCGAGGCGCTGCCGGCAGGCGAACGTGCAACGCTGCGTATCATCACGCAGAATCGCCAGGCGCTTACCCAATTGACCGCCATCCTGCCGGATGAAAGCAAAGTTACCATGAGTTCGCTGCGCCAGTTTTCCGGCACGCAGCCACTCTATACGCTCGCTGAAGACGGTACGCTCACCAACAGCCAGAGCGGCGTAAAATACCGCGCCAACAACGATATTGGTTATTATCAGGCGATTAACGCTGACGGTAGCTGGGGTAGCGAAAAACTCAGCCCGGGCTACACCGTTGCCATCGGCTGGGATAACTTCACCCGCGTATTTACCGACGAGGGCATCCAGAAACCGTTCTTCGCCATCTTCGTCTGGACGGTGGTCTTCTCGGTACTGACCGTTATTTTGACCGTTGCCGTGGGCATGGTGCTGGCCTGTCTCGTACAGTGGGAGTCTCTCAAAGGCAAAGCGATTTACCGCGTCCTGCTGATTCTTCCGTATGCCGTACCGTCGTTTATCTCGATTCTGATTTTCAAGGGCTTATTCAACCAGAGCTTTGGTGAAATCAACATGATGCTGAGCGCGCTGTTTGGCATCAAACCGGCCTGGTTCAGCGACCCAACCACCGCGCGTTCGATGATTATTATCGTCAACACCTGGCTCGGTTATCCATACATGATGATCCTGTGCATGGGTCTGCTGAAAGCGATTCCTGACGACCTGTATGAAGCCTCGGCGATGGATGGCGCAGGTCCGTTCCAGAACTTCTTTAAGATAACGCTACCGCTGTTGATTAAGCCGCTGACGCCGCTGATGATCGCCAGCTTCGCCTTTAACTTTAACAACTTCGTGCTGATTCAGCTGTTGACCAACGGTGGTCCGGACCGTCTTGGTACCACCACACCAGCCGGTTATACCGACCTGCTCGTAAGCTACACCTACCGTATCGCCTTTGAAGGCGGCGGTGGTCAGGACTTCGGTCTGGCGGCGGCGATTGCCACGCTGATCTTCCTGCTGGTTGGTGCGCTGGCGATTGTGAACCTGAAAGCCACACGTATGAAGTTTGATTAAGGGAGATAACGACAATGGCTATGGTCCAACCGAAATCACAAAAGTTACGTTTATTCGCAACGCACTTAGGGCTGCTGATTTTTATCGCGGCGATCATGTTCCCGCTGCTGATGGTTATCGCTATCTCGCTGCGCGAAGGTAACTTTGCCACCGGCAGCCTGATCCCGGAAAACATCTCCTGGGAACACTGGAAACTGGCGCTGGGCTTTAGCGTTGAACACGCGGATGGCCGCGTGACGCCACCGCCGTTCCCGGTACTGTTATGGCTGTGGAACTCGGTGAAAGTGGCCAGCATTACCGCGATCGGTATCGTGACGCTTTCCACTACCTGTGCTTACGCCTTTGCTCGTATGCGTTTCCCGGGCAAAGCAACCCTGCTGAAAGGGATGCTGATTTTCCAGATGTTCCCGGCGGTGCTGTCTCTGGTCGCGTTGTATGCTTTGTTTGATCGCCTGGGCCAGTACATTCCGTTTATCGGCCTGAACACGCACGGCGGCGTGATCTTCGCCTATCTTGGCGGTATCGCGCTGCACGTGTGGACGATTAAGGGCTATTTCGAAACTATCGACGGCTCACTGGAAGAAGCGGCCGCGCTGGATGGCGCTACACCGTGGCAGGCATTCCGCCTGGTGCTACTGCCGCTTTCCGTTCCGATTCTGGCGGTCGTGTTTATTCTGTCTTTCATTGCCGCTATAACCGAAGTACCGGTCGCGTCACTGCTGCTGCGTGATGTGAACAGCTATACCCTTGCGGTAGGTATGCAGCAGTACCTCAACCCACAGAACTATTTGTGGGGCGACTTTGCCGCCGCGGCTGTACTTTCAGCCATTCCGATCACTCTGGTGTTCTTGCTGGCACAGCGCTGGCTAGTCAACGGTCTGACCGCGGGTGGTGTGAAAGGTTAAGTTTTACCGAAGTACCTGCCCGGCAACGGGCAATGCCACTGCAACCCTCAACTTATGTTATCCCAACCTGTGACTGTTATTCGGCGCTCTACGGAGCGCCCTTTTTTTATGTTATTTTGCATCACTGTTACGATTATTTCCTTTCGTGCTCTCCATCACTGCAATTCTATTTCCTGTCTGAATATAGATAAATCAAACAGAATTAAGATCACAGAAAAGACAAAACGTAATTGCAATGTAAAAAATGATAATTGTCTTCCCTGCCTGTTAAATTCAACATCACGGCACTGATCAAAAGAGCTGTATCCTCTAAGGCAGGTCTGAATGAACTCTCAATATAATTCCAGTTATATTTTTTCGATTACATTAGTGGCAACGTTAGGAGGGCTATTATTCGGCTACGACACTGCGGTCATATCCGGAACGGTAGAATCCCTGAATACCGTGTTTGTCGCACCACAACATTTAAGTGAATCCGCCGCCAACTCGCTGTTGGGCTTTTGCGTCGCCAGTGCGTTGATAGGCTGCATCATCGGCGGTGCACTGGGCGGCTATTGCAGTAACCGGTTTGGCCGCCGGGACTCGCTGAAAATAGCGGCTCTGCTGTTCTTTATTTCCGGTATTGGTTCTGCCTGGCCGGAATTAGGCTTTACGACGATTAATCCTGATAATTCCGTACCTGTTTATTTGGCCGGATACGTTCCCGAATTTGTTATTTATCGTATCATTGGTGGTATTGGCGTAGGTTTAGCCTCAATGCTCTCACCAATGTATATTGCTGAACTGGCACCCGCACATATTCGTGGAAAACTGGTGTCATTTAACCAATTCGCCATTATTTTTGGTCAACTATTGGTGTATTGCGTTAACTATTTTATCGCCCGTTCTGGCGACGCTAACTGGTTGAATACCGATGGCTGGCGCTATATGTTTGCGTCCGAAAGTATTCCCGCACTACTGTTTTTACTGCTGCTGTACACCGTACCAGAAAGCCCGCGCTGGCTGATGGCGCGTGGCAGACACGAGCAGGCGGAAAGTATTCTGCGCAAAATTATGGGCAGCACCCTCGCTACCCAGGCCATGCAGGAGATCAATCAGTCTCTGGAACATGGTCGTAAAACCGGTGGTCGCCTGCTGATGTTTGGCGCAGGCGTTATCGTCATCGGCGTAATGCTGTCTATCTTCCAGCAATTCGTCGGTATTAACGTCGTGCTCTACTACGCCCCAGAGGTGTTTAAAACGCTGGGAGCCAGCACAGATGTGGCGCTGTTACAGACCATCATTGTTGGCGTGATCAACCTGAGCTTTACCGTGCTGGCGATCATGACGGTGGATAAATTTGGTCGCAAACCGCTGCAGATTATTGGCGCTCTGGGCATGGCCATTGGTATGTTCAGCCTCGGTACCGCGTTTTATACCCAGGCTTCCGGGCTGGTTGCACTGCTGTCGATGCTGTTTTACGTCGCCGCATTCGCCATGTCCTGGGGACCGGTTTGCTGGGTGCTGCTGGCAGAAATCTTCCCCAATGCGATTCGCGGCAAAGCGCTCGCCATTGCGGTGGCCGCACAATGGCTGGCGAACTATTTCGTCTCCTGGACCTTCCCGATGATGGACAAAAATTCGTGGCTGGTTTCCCATTTCCACAACGGTTTCTCCTACTGGATTTACGGTTGTATGGGTATTCTGGCGGCGCTGTTTATGTGGAAGTTTGTACCGGAAACCAAAGGCAAAACGCTGGAAGAACTTGAAGAACTGTGGGAACCCGCCGCAGAGAAAACCCAGCCTGCCTCTGCGCAGTAATCCTGACCTGCAACACGCCGCAGCCCGATTGCGGCGTGTTGTCTTTTACTCTCGCTTCAGCCGTTTTGAATTACACAGCCACAAGGTGATCACCAGCAGCAGGATCGCCGCAGAATAGATCAGCACATCCATCGGTGCTTTATGATCGACAATGATCAACCGCACAATCGCGGTGATCCCGATATAAACAAAATAGCGCAACGGAAAGTGAAACCCCGACTGAAAGTACTTCACAATCAGCGCGATAAATTCAAAATAGAGGAAGTAAACCACCAGCCCTTCCACCAGCTCATACTTGCTGGTTTGTTCCGGCGCGAACAGCACATCCGCCAGATGCAGCGTTTCTTTCCCGAGGAATACAACCAGGATCAGGCCCAGACTCAGCAGTCCCAGATTCAACACGGTCTGTAAGATGGTGGAGATAAACTCCACTCGCGGACGAGATAGCGACGTCATAACAGCACCTCTTACTCAGTGGCGAGGTTCATGTATAACGCAAAAATGTGACAGAGATCTACATTTTTTGTTTATGTTTTGTGCAAGAAAGGTCAGCGGGGAATGATGAATGTCACGACACATTTCACAGGATGAAGTATGCAGCTAAGACAATCCGCTGTCCGCAACGTTACCTGCGGTGAGAACGTGGTAATTTATGAACCCGCAAATCTCTATAATTGCACATTGGGTGACAACGTTTTTGTCGGGCCATTTGTTGAAATCCAGGGTAATACGCAAATTGGCGCAGACAGCAAAATTCAGTCGCACACCTTCATCTGCGAATATGTCACCCTGGGCGCCCGCTGTTTTATCGGTCATGGCGTGATGTTCGCCAACGATATGTTTCGCGAAGGAAAACCCAACGCCGACCGCAACAGTTGGGGAAGAATTTCGATTGGCAACGATGTCTCAATCGGCAGTGGAGCGACCATTCTGGCGGTCACCATCTGCGATGGCGCGGTCATCGGTGCGGGGAGCGTGGTGACCAAATCGATCACCGAGAAAGGCGTGTATGCAGGAAACCCGGCAAAATTATTGCGTCGCCTGTAACTTGCCTGCTGACGGCGCAAATGCCTTATCCGGCCTGCAGTACAGGCAGTTTGTAGGCCGGATAAGCGTAGCGCCATCCGGCTGGCAAACGGCTCGATTACCGGAAGTTCTCACTTCTGTCGCTGGTCATGTCGTACAGACCAAACTTACGTCCAAGCTGCTGGCCGCCATCACGCGTTAACGGCGTCCAGCCAATCGCCGCACGGCTGCGGGTCGGGCCTGACGAGAACAGATCCAGCGGCACGGATACGTACACCCCTTTGGTAAAATCACCCTCTCCGTACTCATCCGGCGAGGCGTCGGTGATGGTCGCATAGCCGCCTACCACAACGCCACTGTCAAAGCGCTTCGCCACTTCCAGCGTTCCGCCCTTATCTCCCGCCAGATACTGACCCACGCTGGCTTTCACCAGTACATCCTGAGCGAATGACGGATTCCAGTACGCCGTCAAATGCCCGGTCTTCACGCTGTAGTCGGTGAATTTCATCATGTCCTGCGCGCTACGCCAGTCACGCTGTTTCACGTAGTTGGCATCAACACCAAACGCCCAGTTGCTGTCCAGCGGACGATACAGCACTTCTGCCCCCGCTCCGCCGTACATGGTTTCCAGATAGCCACCGTAAACCTGTCCGTAGAACCCGTTTCCGAGTGACTGGAAGTAGTTGGCCTGCAGGTTATTCACGTAGACATCGTTTTGCACATACTCGCGCACATGGGTACGCACTCGTGGCAAATGCGAATCCTGCGGCGGGTTGGTGTAGTTAAATTTGTCATAGTTATTGGCGAGGTTGGCGAACAAACTCCCGGTGGTCAGCAGGTGATCGGTAATCCACCAATCTGCCGTTCCCATCACGCCCAACTGATACATATAGAAGTTTTCCGGGCCGCCCACCGACTGGTTAAGCACCGGATCGATGTGGAAATCGAAGCGTGACTTATCGATATACCAGCCCTGCTCGGTCGTTTTCGGCACCACGGGCTCAACGCGTTTTTGCGCCAGCTGGGTTTCATGGCCCAACGGTTCGCCTTCCAGATGACGCTTGAGGCTGGAAATCTCCGTTTCGGTCGTCACCTGCGGCAAGTTAAGACGATTTTCCGTAATACGGATCGTGCGGATCCCATCGGGAAGATCGTTCATCACGATCCGGTTGGCACGTTCGATCCCTTCGCGCGAATCACGGTATTTCACCTGTTCACCGGTCACATACAGCGTATCGCCCTGCACCTGAATTTTAGGATCGGCCAGTCCGGCGTTATATTTCAGCAGCGTTAGCTGATTCGCCACCACCGAATGTTGCAGGATGGCATCCTGCGGCTGTGGCTGATATTTCGGGCGGGCATTGTCGTTATAGTTTGGCCGCAGATCGTTGAAGTTAGTCCGCAGCGTGACCCCAAACATAAAGGTGTTCCCGCGCTCATAGCTGAGGTTAACGTCGGCCCAATCGGTGACGCGATAAATAGCGCCGACGTTAAACTTGCTCTTCTGATCCAGCTTGCCCGCAAAATCCTGCTGGTAATTGTTTCCCTCATACTCCAGTTTCAGACGCAACGGCTGCCAGGGTGTCTGATACTCGACGCCGCCAAACAGCGATGCCGGGCCGTGGAACATCTGGCTGCCGTCAATAGAACCGGCCTGCTTGTAGCTGTTATCGCGATAGCAGAATTTATCGCTGTATGAGCAAAACGGATTGCTGACGTTACCGCTGGTCCCGAGATATCCCCAGCCCAGGCCAAGCGAGAAATCAAACGGCCCCCAGGCTTTATTCGCCACAATATACTCCGCATCGAACAAGCCAGTTCCGCCAATATCTCGCGCGCCAACCGCCACCTGCGGCATCCAGTAGCTCTCTTCCCATAGCCGTAGTTTGAGATCAAAAGCTTTATCCTTGTAAGTCTGATCGCCAGAAAACGACTCCACGCTACTGTATTTTTTGGTACGCACATCGGTATAACGCAGCGTGGTTTCCAGCCACGGGAAGAGCTGCACCGACGCAGAGTAGTAGCGGTACTGATCGTTATCGCGGTAATTGAGGCTCATTTCGCCCTCGCGCGCCATGCGTGCGGTTGGGGTTTGCAGCAGCCCCACGCCGCCAAAATCGGACTGCGAAGGTCCAATGGGCGCGGGCCAGGTTTCACCGTGGCAGGCAACGCTTACGCCCAGCGCCAGTAAGCTGAGCAGGTAAGTTTTTCTCATTATTCGGGTATCCGCTGGGTCAGGGTGCGAAGAATGTCGGCATTAATTTCATCCGGGGTGCTGCTCCAGACAGCATCAGAGAGTCCGACATAAATGATGCTGCCGGGCATCGGCTCAACGTGACGTTTGTTCCAGTAAGCGACCGGTACTTTTTGCGTGCGCCCGTCAGGATAGATAACCCAGGCGAAGCTACGATCCGCGCCGCTGAGCCGACTTTGCCCATCGAGATAACTGGCAACATCGCGCCCGGGCATAAACGGTTGTTTACCCGGATGGCTTAGCAGGCCAAACAGCGTGATATGCGTTGGCTGCGCTCCGACCCACAGCGTGTAATTGCCCTGCAACGGCGGGTTCCCTCGCTCGCTGACGCGCACCACATCCGGGTCAAGATTAATCATCTGCCTGCCAGTCACCTTCAGCGCCTGAATCTGCTGGCGTAATGTGTTGATAGCGGCAGCATCGTCACCGCTTTCTTCTGCGCCCAGCGTCGCCAGGCGAGCCAGTAATGCCTGCTGCTGACGTTCCGCCTCCGTCGTTGCCCGCTCTTCGCTGATAACCGCGCCTGGCCACCAGCTATTGCTCAACCGCGGCTGTCCAACCAGGTCGAGCAGATGTTCGGCCCCGGTCAGCGTTTTTGGCTCTTCGCTGGCGGAGGTAAAGACCTTAACGCTGCCCGCAGCAAAAACAGACGCTGCGCTCAGGTTCAACAGCAGCGCCATAACGACTCGTTTGATCATGATTTTGCCGCCTTAATCAGCGTGGTTTTCACCGGGAAGTAATGCGCGCCAAGATACTGTTCCGACTGGCGAATCTGCCCTTCACTGTCGATCCAGTAGCGGTTATGCCAGCGCGTTTGATCGGTAGTTATCTCTTCATCGAGGATCCGTACCGGGGTGTCATCGCTGCCGACCTTGATGGTGTCTGCGCCATCCCATTTGAAAACCGATCGCGCGGTGGCATAGCGTACCTGCTGATGTTCAGTCCAGCCCATTGTGCGGGTCCACGTTGCGCCATCGACTATCTGATTGGGTTTGATGAGTGGGTCTTCCGCCAGATTATTCACCTCAATTAGGTTGTCCCCGCCGAGATGCGTTTTCACAATGCGCCCATGCTGCGTGACGAGAATAGCCCGATCCTGAGTCACCCATTTCTGCTGTCCGTTTTCCGCAAATGCGAGTACCACAAACAATTGGGGACCGCCGTTTAGCTGCATATACTGGCTGGCGTAGGGCATATTTTGGATTTCATCGTCCGTCATCTGTACGCCGGGAGTACCAAACACGCTATCCCACAGCGAATGCCCCAACCCTTCGGTGGTGGCTGAGCACGCCTGCAGTAACAGGCAAACCATTATGAGCGCTGGTCGCTTCACGACGTTTCTCCGCATTATTGCCGGGTGGCGCAACGCTTATCCGGCCTACAAATCCCACATACTTTTGGCAATTCAAAATAACCACACCGAAGTGTGGTTAGAATTAAACGTACCTTTATTACTGGGTACTGGTGGTTGTGGTGGTTGTGGTTCCGGTATTAGAACCATCGCCGCCACCGGTCGCCGCCAGGGCGACCCCCACTGCAGAACTTACGGTGCTCACGCTGGTTGCGGAGGAACTTCCTGCCGAAACCGACGCGGCAGCCGACCCTGCTGCCTCACCCACCTGAACGGGGGCGGCATAGACAGAAGTCGCCGCAAGCGCAGATATAGCCCACAGGCCATACAGAACTTTTTTCATCACAAATTCCCTTCATTGTATGAATGGAGATTTACCCAAAAGAATTTCGGGCGAGATCGAGTATACACAAGCCAAAGTGTGCAAATTACGCCAAGCGGGAATTTAGGATAATTAGATAACGAAATGTAAAATGATTGGAAAATATAACAAAGACAAATAAATCAATAAATTAAAATATAAAAATTAAAATGCAATATCCGGTAAATCCGAAAACATCAGAAATTGAATAACATTAATAAAATTATTTTAGGATTAAGCTCAATTAAGGTATGAAGTTAAAACGTAGATATCCTGGAGCATTCTTATAAAAAAGCCGATATTAATATCGGCTTTTTATTTCATTAATGCCGGATGCGGCTAAACGCCTTATCCGGCCTACAAGTGTGTGCTATCAGGCACGCCAGGACTTATAACGGTTAATCAAACCGTTGGTAGAACTGTCGTGGCTGCTCACTTCGGAACCATCTTTCAGCTCTGGCAGAATGCGGTTCGCCAGCTGTTTGCCCAGCTCAACGCCCCACTGGTCAAAGGTGAAGATGTTCAGGATAGCGCCCTGAGTGAAGATTTTGTGTTCGTACAGTGCAATCAGCGCACCCAGGCTGAACGGCGTGATTTCGCGCAGCAGGATGGAGTTCGTTGGGCGGTTACCTTCGAACACTTTGAACGGCACAACGTGGTCTAGCGTTGCCGGATCTTTACCCTGGTCGCGGTATTCCTGCTCAACCACTTCACGAGATTTACCGAATGCCAGCGCTTCGGTTTGCGCGAAGAAGTTAGACAGCAGTTTCGGATGGTGATCCGACAGCGGGTTGTGGGTGATGGCCGGCGCGATGAAATCGCATGGAACCATTTTGGTGCCCTGGTGGATCAGCTGGTAGAACGCATGCTGGCCGTTAGTACCCGGCTCACCCCAGATGATTGGGCCAGTCTGGTAATCCACCGCATTGCCGTTACGGTCAACGTATTTACCGTTGGATTCCATGTTGCCCTGCTGGAAGTAAGCCGCGAAACGGTGCATATACTGGTCATACGGCAGAATCGCTTCGGTTTCGGCACCGAAGAAGTTGTTGTACCAGATACCGATCAGCGCCAGCAGCACCGGCAGGTTTTTCTCAGCCGGAGTGGTGGAGAAGTGTTTGTCCATCGCATGCGCGCCGGAGAGCAGCTCAACAAAGTTGTCGAAGCCTACGGACAGGATGATGGACAGACCGATTGCAGACCACAGGGAGTAACGACCGCCAACCCAGTCCCAGAACTCGAACATATTGGCAGTATCAATACCAAACTCGCCAACCGCTTTACCGTTAGTGGAGAGCGCTGCGAAGTGTTTGGCAACGTGCTTGTTGTCGCCTGCGGTCGCCAGGAACCAGTCTCGCGCGCTGTGGGCGTTGGTCATGGTTTCCTGGGTGGTGAAGGTTTTGGAAGCGACCAGGAACAGCGTGGTTTCCGGGTTCACTTTCTTCAGCACTTCAGCAATGTGCGTACCATCGACGTTAGACACAAAGTGCATGTTCAGGTGATTTTTGTAAGGACGCAGCGCTTCAGTCACCATGAACGGGCCGAGGTCAGAACCGCCGATACCGATGTTTACTACATCAGTGATGGCTTTACCGGTATAGCCTTTCCAGCTTCCGGAGATGATCGCTTCAGAGAAGGATTTCATCTTCTCCAGCACAGCATTCACTTCCGGCATGACATCTTTGCCGTCAACGATGATAGGCGTATTGCTACGGTTGCGTAGCGCCACGTGCAGCACGGCACGGTCTTCAGTGCGGTTGATTTTCTCACCGGAGAACATGGACTTGATGGCACCCGCCAAATCGGTTTCTTTCGCCAGATCCTGCAGTTTAGCCAGCGTCTCTTCAGTGATGCGGTTTTTGGAGAAATCCACCAGCATCAAATCGTCAAACGTCGCGGAAAACTTAGTGAAACGATCGCTATCTTTCGCGAAAAGATCCGCGATAGTAACGTCTTTCATTTCTTCAAAGTGTTTTTGTAGTGCCTGCCAGGCTGAGGTCTGCGTTGGATTGATGTTTTTCATTAGCAATACTCTTCTGATTTTGAGAATTGTGACTGAGATCGATTGTAACGCCAGTCACAGAAAAGTGTGATTGTTTTAATGCCATTGCCAGGGCATCCGCCAAACGTGGCTAAAAAGTATAGCGGTTATCAGCGTTGTTATTAGTACCGTTACTCAACGCAGTTGCAGCATGAAAAATCCGCATAATCCCAGCGTTGACAGTGCAAGCTACACATTTTATTTATAAATACGGTATTTGCATTTGCGCCTGCACCGGTTTCTGTTCTGCCTTATGTGCCATGGTCGCTCTATTCATTCCCTGACACGAGGTAGTTATGACTGATGTAGTTGTCTCCAAATTTGGCGGTACCAGCGTGGCGGATTTTGATGCCATGAATCGCAGCGCTGATGTAGTACTTTCTGATGCTAACGTCCGTGTAGTGGTACTTTCCGCTTCTGCGGGAATCACCAACCTGCTGGTCGCACTGGCTGAAGGGCTGGAGCCAACCGCGCGCTTCGAAAAACTCGATGCCATTCGTCAAATTCAGTTCAATATTCTGGAACGCCTGCGTTATCCAAACGTGATCCGTGAAGAGATCGACCGTCTGCTGGAAAACATCACCACGCTGGCTGAAGCGGCGTCACTGGCGACTTCAACCGCGCTGACCGACGAACTGGTCAGCCACGGCGAACTGATGTCTACCCTGCTGTTCGTCGAGATCCTGCGTGAACGCAACGTGCAGGCGCAGTGGTTTGACGTACGTAAAGTGATGCGCACCAACGATCGTTTTGGCCGCGCAGAACCTGACGTCGCGGCGCTGGCCGAACTGGCAACGCTCCAGTTGGCCCCGCGTCTGAGCGAAGGTCTGGTGATTACTCAGGGCTTTATCGGCAGTGAAGGTAAAGGCCGCACCACCACGTTGGGGCGCGGCGGGAGCGATTATACGGCTGCCCTGCTGGCCGAAGCGCTGCACGCCACGCGCGTCGATATCTGGACCGATGTTCCTGGCATTTACACGACAGACCCGCGCGTTGTTCCGGCGGCGCAGCGTATTGATGAAATCGCCTTTGAAGAGGCCGCAGAAATGGCGACCTTTGGCGCGAAAGTGCTACACCCGGCAACGTTGTTACCTGCCGTACGTAGCGATATCCCGGTGTTTGTTGGCTCCAGTAAGGATCCAAAAGCAGGCGGTACGCTGGTATGCAATAAAACAGCGAATCCACCGCTGTTCCGGGCGCTGGCACTGCGTCGTAAGCAAACGCTGCTGACGCTGCATAGCCTGAATATGCTGCACTCTCGCGGCTTTTTGGCGGAAGTGTTCGGCATCCTCGCACGCCATAACATTTCGGTCGATTTAATTACCACATCCGAAGTCAGCGTGGCGCTGACGCTGGATACCACCGGTTCGACCTCCACCGGCGATACACTGTTAACACAGTCTCTGCTGATGGAACTGTCTGCCCTGTGTCGGGTTGAAGTGGAAGAAGGCCTGGCGCTGGTGGCACTGATTGGCAACGACCTGTCCAAAGCCTGTGGCGTGGGTAAAGAGGTGTTCGGCGTACTGGAGCCATTCAACATCCGCATGATTTGCTACGGCGCGTCCAGCCATAACCTGTGCTTCCTGGTGCCCGGTACTGAAGCCGAACAGGTGGTACAGAAGCTGCACCATAATTTGTTTGAATAAAATTTCATCACGCAATAAACAATAACTATAGCCGGGCTCGAACCCGGCTTTTTTATAACAACACATTTCAATCGCAAGGAATATAACATGCTCGCTACTCTCACGCGGCTGTTCCCGTTATGGGCACTGCTGCTCTCTGTTGTTGCGTATTACACGCCCACCACCTTTACGCCTGTCGGGCCATTCGTGCCGTCGTTACTGATGCTGATCATGTTCGGTATGGGCGTTCACCTGAAGGTAGACGACTTTAAACGCGTACTCTCACGTCCTGCACCAGTCGCGGCGGGTATTTTCCTGCACTATCTGGTGATGCCGCTCGCCGCATGGATTTTAGCGCTGGCATTTAATATGCCGCCGGAATTGTCCGCAGGGATGGTGCTGGTCGGTAGCGTCGCCAGCGGAACAGCATCAAACGTAATGATCTATCTGGCAAAAGGCGATGTGGCGCTCTCTGTGACTATTTCATCGGTTTCAACGTTGGTCGGCGTTGTCGCCACACCGCTGCTGACACGGCTGTATGTCGACGCGCATATCCAGGTGGATGTGATGGGTATGCTGCTGAGTATCCTGCAGATCGTGGTCATTCCAATTGCGTTGGGGTTGGTCATTCACCACCTGTTCCCACGCGTCGTAAAAGTCGTGGAACCGTATCTGCCCGCATTTTCAATGGTGTGCATTCTGGCAATCATCAGCGCCGTCGTGGCGGGTTCTGCCTCGCACATTGCATCCGTCGGCTTTGTGGTGATTATCGCCGTAATCCTACATAACACCATTGGCCTGCTCAGCGGCTACTGGGGCGGAAAATTGTTTGGTTTCGACGAGTCAACCTGCCGTACGTTGGCAATCGAAGTGGGCATGCAGAATTCAGGACTTGCCGCTGCGCTGGGCAAGATCTACTTTGGCCCGCTTGCCGCCCTGCCTGGCGCGTTATTCTCCGTCTGGCACAACCTTTCCGGTTCGCTGTTGGCAGGCTACTGGTCCGGTAAGTCGATTGAAGAGAAACCACACTCAGTAAAACAACACTAATCTTCATAAATGGAGGAGGCATCCTCCATTTCTCCCTACCCGCATTTGAACCCCATCACAAAACAACAAACATCAACATAAAACAAAATAATTATTTAATTGTTATTTTTCAATAAAATACACAAACAAACCTGTTTTTAATTCAAATTTAATCATTTTTCTAATGTTGATTTAGTTTGTTTTAATTGGGAATATGATTTCACTACAACACAGATAAACCCTTACCCTATCTTCGAGGCCGCTATGAAAAAAATTGCGATTATTGGAAGCAGTGGAGGCAACCTCTACAACCTGGGTGGTGCTGAACCAGAAAAGCTACTCCAGGAAATTTACCAGCAGTGCGAAGCCGCAGGAGTGGAAGTTGCCGCTGTGCAGTTCATTGCGGCAGAAGCCTCAATGGACGTTGCCAAAGCTCACACGCCAGCGTCGGTATTTGCACTAACCACAGAAAACCAACAAAAACCACAAAGGATATTTCAGGGCAAACTTTCAGATGTGAACGACTCGGTAGTTGAGAGCGATTGCAGGATTGCTGAAATGATCCGTAACGGTGAGATCGACGGGATCATCGTGATGAGCGCCGATCCGGTGAAGGCCAACCAGGCTGTCTTTGCCGCAGCTGTTGAAATGAAAACACCGATTGTTGGCACCGGCGGAACCTCAATGGCGCTAGTGGCGGCAAAAGGGGCAAATGTCGTCGCAACCTCGGGCACGACGGGTACCACCAGCCGAACCCGCGCAGTCTCCTTCATCGCATCACTGTGTAAGCACTGGGGCGTTAAATACAAACCACAGTTGGGCAGTGCCTCTCCTTCACAGGGCGGTTCTGGAAAAAGTCTGCTTAAGCGCTTCAATATTCGCAGCATAATGATCCCTGCGCTGCCGGGCTTTATTGCCATGGCAATCGTGCTCGCACTCAGTCACATTCCGGGCCTGGAAAAACTCAACGATATCTTTGAAATTCTACTGAAGGGCCTACCGGTTTTAGTGGCGGTTCTCGCAGCAAAACAGATTTCGGAACTGGATGAAGTCTCAATTGTTGCCGGGGTGGTCGCCGGAGTACTTTCCGTCGAAGGCGGTCTGATTGGAGGGATCATCGGTGGTTTGATGGCCGGGATTTTCGTTCGTTGGCTGTTCGAATTATGCCTGAATTGGCGCTTTCCGATGACCACCGTCAACATTGTAGCGGGTGGGATCTCAGGCCTGGCCGCTGGGTTAATCATGCACTATCTGCTGAGTCCGCTGGCGCTGTCAGCAGGTAATTACATCAAACTGGCTATCGAAAGCACGCTGGCCTTCAGCCCTATTCTTGCCGGCCTGCTGGCTGGGTTGGTTATCTGGCCAGCTATTCTGGGGGGAGTCTATCACGCAGTCATTCTGCCGCTGGTGCTCCTGGAAATGGAAAAATCCGGAGTCAGCTTCCTCGGCGCTGTCGATATGGTAGGCCTGGTGATGGTTGCTGCAGGAATCAACCTGGCTAACGTCATCGCACCACGAGAAAAAAGCGAAGCAGCCGTCGCGACGCCCGGCCTGCTTATCAACCTCGGCTTTGGGACCTTCGTTGAATCGGCCTATCCGTTCATGTTTGCCAACAAAATTGTCTTTGGTTCAGCGATCGTTTGGGCCGGTCTGGGCGGCATGATGCTGGGTTTCTTTAACGTCAAAGGCGTGGCTTATGTCCCTGCATTTGCCTCTCCGTTCTTATCCAGCAATGCGCTGCAAATGGCGATTGTGATGGTTACCGTCATGGGCCTGACCTGTATTTCCACCATTATTGCCAACCGTTTTAAGGCTGTCGCGCAGAAAGAATCTACCGCGTCAGCCCATTAATTAATGCACCAACACCAGAGGTACACCATGTTTAAAGGCGATATGAATAAAAAACGCGCTAAAGCGTTACAGAAAGTGAAAGATGCCATCACGCTGCACGGCGGGCAAACCATCCTCAGCACAGGGATAACCGGCGACGATGCGCGTCTGGCAAAAGCAGTATGTGAGGCGGGCGTTAAGCTGCTCGAACCGAACCATCCCGCACTGGCGCTGGCGCGTGGGCATAAGGGGGTAAGCAACATGCACGCGGCAGAACAAATCCGCCACGAAATCACCAACAGCCAGATGGCCGAAGCAGTACATGGCGTACGTAATGTGGTTCCTGACGATATCTTCATTACCGTCGGTATCGCAGGTGGCTTTACCGAAACGTTACCGGTCCCGCTCACGGAAACAGAGATACTGGAGATTGCTCGTGCTGGTGCCGATGGCTTACACACTCATAAATCCGACTGGGACGATCTACAGGACATCG
Source organism: Citrobacter sp. Cpo074 (assembly GCF_030332745.1). Lineage (NCBI taxonomy): Bacteria > Pseudomonadati > Pseudomonadota > Gammaproteobacteria > Enterobacterales > Enterobacteriaceae > Citrobacter > Citrobacter sp. Cpo074. Next base: position 24,911 of record NZ_JAOWHG010000024.1, on the reverse strand, counting down.
TTAATCTCGCCCATCAGTATGGCCTGACCGTTGATGCTTATATTGGTCACCCGGATGACCTGCATACCTTCGGTATTCCTGCACGCACTCCGGAAGAGGTCGCCAGCGTAGCAAAACGGATGCAGGAAATTGGCGTCGACATGATTGGTTTAATGACCGGTATGAGCTACGAAGGCGTAGCCGCAGGTGATATTCCGCAAGCCATTAAAGATCGCCTGTGGGCACTGGTCGGCGCGGTAAGCGTGCCGACGCTGGCGGAAGGCGGAATTAACCTCGCCAATGCCAAAGCGTTTAAGGATACCGGGGTCAATATTCTGGTCGTCGGTACGGCAATCGACAATATGGTCTGCAACGCCGCCAAAGAGGCTGTCACACCGTTTATTGCGCATTGATATTAAGGGAAAAGAAGCATGTTACTGGTCACCGATCTGGATGGAACACTACTGACTTCGCAAAAGACAATCAGTCCACGCACGCGTCAGGCACTCGTAGAATTCCACCAGCGCGGTGGCCTGTTGGCCGCCTGTTCCGCCAGACCGGTCTCCTCTATGATGCGCCTGCTACAGCAGCAGCAGGTCAATGCGCTGTTTGGCTGGTGCGCAGGCTTTAACGGAGGTCAGATCCTCGAGATGGCGCAGCAGCGCAATATTCATACTGCAGCGCTCTCCTGTATGAATCTTCGGGATATTGACCGACATATTGCACTTTCCCTCTGCCCTCATCACTTTTTTAGCGCCGATGCTATTTATCATCGTTGCGACCTACAGGTAGCGCCATGGACAACTTATGAAGCCCGTTTATTTGAATTACCACTTATTCCTGCAGCACCCGGTAATATTTTAAACCGACAAGATATTTATAAAATCACACTCGTTACTGAGCAGTTAAAAATAAATGCGTTGTGTGCAGACGTGAATAATAAATTGCCTTATGGTTATACAGCGACTATCACTGGGGAGAATTACATTGATATCCAACGTAGCGAAATAAATAAAGGTTATGCTATTAGCATGTTAATGCACCAGCTAAATATAACAGCCGATAAAGTTGCGGCGATTGGCGACCAGCAAAACGATATCAGTATGTTTTCCGCCGCCGGCATTGGTATTGCAATGGGGAATGCGCCTGAGGTAGTAAAACGACAAGCCAGCTATGTGACGGCCTCTAATGATGATGAGGGTATTGTCTGTGCGCTGGAGTGGTTGCGTTGCTCTGCACATCCAGTTACCATGCGCCAAAGCACGACGTTGGCGGAAAATAATGAACCCGATTAAAAGAAGAAAACATATCCTCGATGAATTAAATAAATTCGGTGAAGTGACGGTTATCAAATTATCGGAAACGCTAAAAGTCACATCAGAGACCATTCGCCGCGATCTCTCCATCCTGGAGTCTGAAGGGCAAATTACCAAGATTCACGGCGGAGCCGTCAAAAAGCAGGTTGTTCAGGAAGATGAATTTGGCGCGCGGATTGATATACACCGCGAAGAAAAAATGGCAATTGGTAAACTTGCCGCCGGGATGGTCAGCGAGCACGACACTCTATTCATTGACTCCTGTACAACAAATCTTATTCTGGCCGAACAATTACCTCCTCTGGCCTACTCCGTTATTACTAACTCAGCCTTAATTGCCGATAAAATAAAAGAACATAATCTTAAAGCGCGCGTTTATGTATTAGGTGGTGAATATGACTACCATTTCCGTGCCAATCTCGGCGTCTCCGTTTGTCAGCAAATAAACACTATTCACGCAGATATCTGCTTCATCGGCGCGGGTGGTATTTCACCTCAACATGGTGTGCTGGTGAAAAGCTTCGATGAAGCCTATGTTGCCAAATCAATGATTGCTATGAGTAAAAAGTCGGTAATTCTTGCCGACCATACAAAATTTGGCCAGGACGGAGTGATGTGTATCGCCACATTAAAAGAGATCGATAACATCATCACAGACAAACGATTCGGAACAACGGGCTATACACAGCAGGACTTCGCCGGAAAATTACGTATTGCTGAATAATACAATACATGACGCTATCAGCAGGTTCTGGATTACCGTACACTGAGGATATCGGCTAACAGAGGGCACCCTTATGGCACTCCCCCGCATTACCCAAAAAGAGATGACCGAGCGCGAACAGCGTGAACTGAAAACGCTGCTCGACCGCGCGCGCATTGCACATGGTCGTCTGCTGACCAACGCAGAGACCAACAGCATCAAGAAAGAGTACATCGATAAACTGATGGCCTTGCGCGAAGCAGAAGCTAAAAAAGCCCGCCAGTTGAAGAAAAAGCAGGCCTATAAACCGGATGCGGAAGCATCGTTTTCCTGGTCAGCAAATACGCCGACGCGCGGCAGACGTTAACGTCCCTTCTTCTTACGTCCCGGCGAAGTAAAACGCTTACCGTTTGCCGCCGGGCGCGATTTCTCTTTCTCCGCTGATTTTTCGATTTTCACCACCGGACGCTTAATGCCTGCGGTTTTTGGCTTCGCTTTCGCCTTCGGTTTGGCTTCTGAGGACGAGTTCTCAATCAGCTTGAACAGATCGATCAGTTCGTCATCTGTCAGGTCGCGCCATTCACCAAGCGGCAGGCCAGACAAACCAACGTTCATGATACGCGTACGCTCAAGCTTGGTAACTTCATAGCCAAAGTGTTCGCACATACGACGGATCTGACGGTTAAGCCCCTGAATCAGCGTAATACGAAACACAAACGGCGCTTCTTTCTTCACCTTACATTTTTTGGTGACGGTACCGAGAATGGGCACACCGGCCCCCATCCCACGGATAAAGTCATCAGTGACCGGCTTATCGACCGTCACCAGATACTCTTTTTCGTGATCGTTACCGGCACGCAGGATTTTATTCACCAGGTCGCCGTGGTTGGTCAGAAAGATAAGTCCCTGGGAATCTTTGTCCAGACGACCAATTGGAAACACGCGCTTGCTGTGATTCACGAAATCAACAATGTTGTCGCGCTCGCTGTCTTCGGTGGTGCTGACAATCCCTACCGGCTTGTTCAGCGCGATAAAGACCAGATCTTCCGCTTCACGCGGCTCAATCAACCGACCATTCACTTTTACGACGTCGCCAGGCATCACCTGATCGCCGATGGTGGCGCGTTTACCATTCAGGAAGACATTCCCTTGTTCGATAAAGCGATCCGCCTCGCGACGCGAGCAGATTCCGCTTTCACTGATGTATTTATTTAATCGGATGGATGAGTCGGGCAGCATAGTTTCTCCTTTGACAGCGAAATATACCCTACCTTGCGGACGATAAAAAATAATCGTGTTCGACTACCCACGCGCTATTTGTGATCCGTCACACCTTTTGACACAAAAGTGTCAGCGATCCATCCCTGCAATTTTGTTGAGTGAAAACAAGCAGAATCAATATATTAGAGAGGTATGCACATCTGTGCCGACAACGCGCCATCACCACATCAAATGTGCAACACAATCGGTCATTTCAGGGCGCTGAAATAAGTGAAAATAGCTTTGAGATGGAGAACAGATGGGGTTATATCAGATCAAGAAGGCAATTTCGTGATTTGCACAAATGTGCAGGAGTCCAAAAATGGCGACGGAAAACAGCGATGATATCCGCCTGATCGTGAAAATAGCGCAGTTGTATTACGAACAGGATATGACACAAGCGCAAATCGCCCGCGAGCTGGGTATTTATCGCACCACGATCAGCCGGTTACTAAAACGTGGACGCGAGCAGGGTATCGTCACCATCGCCATTAATTACGACTACAACGAAAATCTGTGGCTGGAACAGCAGCTAAAACAGAAATTTGGCCTGAAAGAGGCGGTCGTAGTCTCCTGCGATAGCGAGCAGGAAGATGAACAACTTAATATGATGGGCGTACATGGCGCACAGTTGCTGGAACGCTTACTGGAACCTGGGGACATTATCGGGTTCTCATGGGGCCGCGCGGTACGGGGACTGGTGGAAGGATTATCTCCTGCCAGCCAGTCGCGCCAGCTGATCTGTGTGCCGATTATCGGCGGACCATCCGGCAAGCTTGAAAGCCGCTACCACGTCAATACGCTGACCTACGGCGCTGCGGCAAAGCTCAAAGGGGAATCACACCTGGCAGATTTCCCGGCACTGCTGGAAAACCCGCTGATCCGTAACGGGATCATGCAGTCACGACATTTTAAATCGATTTCTGCGTACTGGGATAATCTGGACATCGCGCTGGTCGGGATTGGATCTCCGGCGATACGTGATGGCGCCAACTGGCACGCCTTTTACGGCAGTGAAGAGAGTGATGACCTGCATGCCCGCCAGGTCGCCGGAGACATTTGCTCGCGCTTTTACGATATCAACGGTGTAACCGTAGAGACCAATATGAGTGAAAAGACGCTCTCCATCGAAACCAATAAATTAAAACAGGCGCGTTACTCCATTGGCATTGCAATGGGTGAAGAAAAATACAGTGGGATATTAGGCGCATTACGTGGGAATTATATTAACTGTTTAGTCACCAACAGTCATACCGCTGAATTATTGTTGAAGTAAATAAATTCTAATTGGTCCTGCCATAATTAATTTTATGTGGGATCCCCTTATCTGAATCGGGAGTTTATTATGCAAACGTGGTTAAACTTGCAGGGCAAAGTCATTATTGTTACCGGTGGTGCATCCGGAATTGGTCTGGCGATTGTCGAAGAGTTATTAGCGCAAGGCGCTAATGTACAAATGGCAGATATTCATGGTGGAGAAGGTAAATACGATAGCCATGACGGGTATCATTTCTGGCCAACGGATATTTCCAGTGCCAAAGAGGTTAATCATACTGTCGCTGAAATTATCCAACGCTACGGACGTATTGATGGGCTGGTAAATAATGCTGGCGTTAATTTTCCGCGTCTGCTGGTCGATGAAAAAGCACCCGCCGGGCAATACGAACTCAACGAAGCTGCTTTCGAAAAAATGGTTAATATCAACCAGAAAGGTGTGTTCTTAATGTCGCAGGCAGCGGCACGCCAAATGGTAAAACAGCGTAACGGCGTGATTGTGAATGTCTCTTCCGAAAGCGGACTGGAAGGCTCAGAAGGTCAAAGCTGTTACGCCGCGACCAAAGCCGCATTGAATAGTTTTACCCGTTCCTGGTCGAAAGAGTTGGGCAAACACGGCATCCGCGTGGTTGGTATTGCACCTGGCATTCTGGAAAAAACCGGACTGCGGACCCCCGAGTATGAAGAAGCGCTGGCCTGGACCCGCAACATCACCGTCGAACAGCTGCGCGAGGGCTACACCAAGAACGCGATCCCGATTGGTCGATCAGGGCGCTTAAGCGAAGTCGCTGATTTTGTTTGTTATCTTTTATCTGAGCGCGCCAGTTACATCACCGGAGTAACCACTAACATTGCGGGCGGAAAAACGCGCGGCTAAGGAGGTTTTATGGTCAATGCAATCTTCTGTGCTCACGGCAAACTGGCCTGCGCCATGCTGGAATCGGTACAGATGGTCTACGGTGATGCCAACGTTGAAGCCGTGGCATTTGTCCCCGGAGAGAACGCCAGCGACATTGTGGAAAAGCTAAAAAAGTTAGTAAGTATTCACACTGGCGATGAATGGCTGATTGCCGTCGATTTACAGTGTGGCAGTCCCTGGAATGCTGCCGCGACGCTGGCGATGCACAATCCGGCGATACGGGTCATTAGCGGGTTATCACTGCCGTTGGCGCTGGAGCTGGTAGACAACCAAAGCAATATGAATGTGGATGAACTGTGCGAACACCTGACGACCATTGCTCAACAAACCTGTGTCGTCTGGAAGCATCTGGAAACGGCCGAAGAGGATTTCTGATGAACATTACCCTTGCTCGTATTGATGACCGTCTGATCCACGGTCAGGTCACCACCGTCTGGTCGAAGGTGGCGAATGCTCAACGGATTATTATCTGTAATGACGACGTTTATAACGATGAAGTACGTCGCACATTATTACGTCAGGCCGCCCCACCGGGAATGAAAGTGAACGTCGTTAATATCGAAAAGGCGGTCGCGGTGTACCATAATCCGCAATACCAGAACGAAACCGTTTTTTATCTATTTACCCGCCCACAGGATGCCTTAGCAATGGTCAAGCAAGGCGTGAAAATCGCTACGTTAAATATTGGTGGCATGGCCTGGCGGCCTGGTAAAAAACAATTAACCAAAGCCGTTTCTTTAGATAACGACGATATTCATGCGTTTCGTGAGTTAGATAAACTGGGTGTTACGTTGGATTTACGCGTTGTCGCATCCGATCCATCTATTAATATTCTCGAAAAAATAGAAGAACAATCGTTCGCTGAATAAATAAAAATGCCTGTGTACTTATGCTTTAACAGGCAGGGATGATCACATTCACAAGGTGACATATTATGGAAATAAGTACCCTACAAATTATCGCCATATTCCTATTTTCCTGTATTGCCGGAATAGGCAGCGTGCTGGATGAGTTCCAGACCCACCGTCCGCTAATTGCTTGTACCGTTATCGGCCTGATCCTCGGTGATTTAAAAACCGGGATTATGCTCGGCGGCACGCTGGAGTTAATCGCCCTTGGCTGGATGAACGTCGGCGCAGCGCAGTCTCCCGATTCGGCGCTCGCCAGTATTATCTCCGCCATTCTGGTTATCGTCGGTCAGCAAAGCATTGCTACCGGTATCGCCATCGCCCTGCCGGTGGCGGCGGCAGGTCAGGTGCTGACGGTATTCGCCCGTACCATCACCGTGGTGTTCCAGCACGCGGCGGATAAAGCAGCCGAAGACGCCCGCTTTCGCACCATCGACATGCTGCACGTTTCCGCTCTCGGCGTACAGGCGCTGCGCGTTGCCATCCCTGCATTAATCGTCTCGCTGTTTGTCAGCGCCGATATGGTCAGCAATATGCTCAACGCCATTCCGGAATTCGTCACCCGCGGATTGCAGATTGCCGGTGGCTTTATCGTGGTGGTCGGCTACGCCATGGTGCTGCGCATGATGGGCGTGAAGTACCTGATGCCCTTCTTCTTCCTCGGGTTTATCGCTGGGGGTTATCTCGATTTGAGCCTGCTGGCTTTCGGTGGGGTTGGTGTGATTATCGCGCTGGTCTACATCCAGTTGAACCCACAGTGGCGTAAAGCCGAACCGCAGGTGCAACCCGCCTCTTCTCAAGCTCTCGATCAGCTTGATGACTAATGGAGCCAGCCATGGAACAGAAAAAACTGACCAAATCCGACCTGTTTAGCATGTTTGTTCGCTCCAACCTGCAACAGGCGTCATTTAACTTTGAACGCATTCATGGGCTGGGCTTTTGCTACGACATGATCCCTGCCATCAAGCGCCTGTATCCGCTGAAAGAGGACCAGGTTGCGGCACTCAAACGCCACCTGGTGTTTTTCAACACCACGCCTGCCGTTTGCGGCCCGGTGATTGGCGTGACCGCCGCGATGGAAGAAGCTCGTGCCAATGGTGCGGAAATTGACGACGGTGCCATCAACGGCATCAAAGTTGGGCTGATGGGCCCGCTGGCCGGTGTTGGCGACCCGTTGGTCTGGGGAACATTGCGCCCGATTACCGCCGCGCTCGGCGCATCGCTGGCGCTGTCCGGAAACATTCTCGGCCCACTATTGTTCTTCTTTATTTTCAATGCAGTACGTCTTGCCATGAAGTGGTACGGCTTACAGCTTGGCTTTCGTAAAGGGGTCAATATCGTCAGCGACATGGGCGGCAACCTGCTGCAGAAACTGACCGAAGGCGCATCGATTCTCGGCCTGTTTGTCATGGGGGTGTTGGTCACTAAATGGACCAGCATCAACGTGCCGCTGGTGGTATCGCAAACGCCTGGCGCAGACGGCACCACCGTCACCATGACCGTGCAGAACATTCTCGACCAACTCTGCCCCGGCCTGCTGGCGCTGGGTCTGACGCTGCTGATGGTGCGTCTGCTCAACAAGAAAATTAACCCGGTATGGCTGATCTTCGCCCTGTTTGCGCTGGGAATTATCGGTAACGCGCTGGGCTTCCTGTCCTGATTTTTTCGCCCCGGCGATGCCGGGGCTACTTCAACAAATAGTCCTCGAAAGAGGAAGAGGTGGTAACAATGCAAACAACAACAGCTTTACGCCTTTATGGTAAACGCGATCTGCGCCTGGAAACCTTCGATCTTCCTGAAATGCAGGACGATGAAATTCTGGCCTCAGTCGTAACCGACAGCCTGTGCCTTTCTTCCTGGAAAGAGGCTAACCAGGGCGAGAACCACAAAAAGGTGCCGGACGATGTGGCTACCAACCCGATCATCATCGGTCACGAGTTTTGCGGCGATATCATTGCCGTAGGCAAAAAATGGCAGCATAAGTTTCAGCCCGGCCAGCGCTATGTCATTCAGGCTAACCTGCAACTGCCGGATCGCCCGGACTGCCCCGGCTACTCCTTCCCGTGGGTAGGTGGTGAAGCCACGCACGTCATCATTCCTGATGAAGTCATGGAGCAGGACTGCCTGTTAGCCTACGAAGGTGAAACCTATTTTGAAGGCTCGTTGGTTGAGCCGCTGTCCTGCGTGATTGGCGCATTCAACGCCAACTATCACCTACAGGAAGGCACTTATAACCACAATATGGGCATTCGTCCGCAGGGGCGTACACTGATACTCGGTGGCACCGGGCCGATGGGACTACTGGCGATCGACTACGCGCTGCATGGTCCGGTTAACCCGGCGCTGCTGGTGGTAACCGACACCAATCACGACAAGTTGAACTACGCCCGCAAGCACTATCCATCAGAACCACAAACGTTGATCCATTATCTCCACGCCCAGGATGCAGGTTATGACACCTTGATGGCGCTGAGCGGCGGGCACGGGTTTGATGACATCTTTGTGTTTGTGCCCAACGAACAGTTGGTTACGCTGGCCTCTTCTTTGCTGGCTGCCGATGGTTGCATGAACTTCTTTGCCGGTCCGCAGGATAAGCAGTTTAGCGCGCCGATTAACTTCTACGACGTGCACTATGCCTTCACCCATTATGTTGGGACATCTGGCGGCAATACCGACGACATGCGCACGGCGGTAAAACTGATCGAAGAGAAGAAAGTTCAGGCGGCAAAAGTGGTGACGCACATTCTGGGATTGAATGCGGCAGGTGAAACAACGCTGGAACTGCCGCAGGTCGGTGGAGGTAAAAAACTGGTTTACACCGGAAAAGCATTGCCGTTAACTGCGCTCACCCAGATTGACGATCCGGCCTTGCACGCTATCCTGGAGCGTCATCAGGGGATCTGGTCGCAGGAAGCCGAACAGTACATATTGTCTCACGCCGAGGAAATTTAACATGATTAACCGCGACACCCAGTTGTGCATGTCGCTTGCCGGTCGCCCCGGCAACTTTGGCACACGCTTTCATAACTATCTGTATGAAAAGTTAGGGTTAAATTTTATCTACAAAGCCTTTACTACGCAGGATATTGAGGCCGCAGTGAAAGGCGTTCGCGCACTCGGGATTCGCGGCTGTGCGGTCTCTATGCCGTTTAAAGAGAGCTGCATGCCGTTTCTGGATGCCATCGATCCTTCCGCAAAAGTCATTGATTCCGTCAACACCATCGTCAATGACAACGGTACGCTGACAGGATTTAACACCGACTACATTGCGGTAAAAAGCCTGATTGCCAGCCACCAGCTTGATAACCACGCGCGCGTCATGATCCGCGGCAGCGGTGGAATGGGTAAAGCGGTTATCGCCGCATTTCGCGATGCCGGTTTTCGCGATGTGATCGTCGCCGCCCGTAACCGGGAGAGCGGCCCGGCGCTGGCAAAACAGTACGGTTTCCAGTGGCAGCCGCAGCCGGAAGGAATTACCTGCGATATTCTGGTCAACGTAACGCCCGTCGGCATGGCTGGCGGTAAAGAGAGCGATGAGCTGGCCTACAGCGAAGCGATGGTCGCTGCCGCCAGCGTGGTGTTTGACGTCGTCGCCCTGCCGCCGGAAACACCGGTAATCAAACTGGCACAGCAATTAGGTAAAAAGACCATCAGCGGTGCAGAGGTGATTGCCTTACAGGCCGTGGAGCAGTTCGCCATGTACACCGGCGTACGCCCGGATGACGCGCTAATCGCCGAAGCGGCAGAATTTGCGCGGGCGGGGTAAGAGAGCAGGAACAGAGCGCCAGGGATGGGCGCTCTAATAACCATTAATCAAAATGTCCTTTGAAAATCACTGAACGAACCGTTTTCTGCCCCCCATAGCAGTGCGCATGATATGCCTAAGGTTAGCGTAATAAGTGAGCATTCCCTATTCCCCAACCATTCACTGGATTATCAGGAGGTCTTCCGCCATGAATAAACTGACTCAGTACGATCCCACGACTGCGCTGGTTGATGATGAAGGTACTCGGCATTGAATTGACACTTAAAAAATAGCCTCAGCTTCTATCTCCCCCTTCCAACATCGTGAGCCATATCAGTAAGGCGTTTGGCTGATAGTGGTAGCATTAGCGCGGTTTGTAATTTTCTGATTACATGGAGAAATGATGGAACTGCTTTTATTGAGTAACTCGACGCTGCCGGGCAAAGGCTGGATGGAACATGCGCTGCCGCTGATTGCTGAACAACTGAATGGTCGCCGTACGGCGGTGTTTATTCCGTTCGCTGGCGTGACGCAAACCTGGGATGAGTACACGGCGAAAACGGCTGCCATCTTTGCACCAATGGGCGTCAACGTTACGGGTATTCATACCGTTGCCGACCCGATTGCCGCTATTGAAAACGCAGAGCTGGTGATTGTCGGCGGGGGTAATACCTTCCAGTTACTGAAAGAAAGCCGCGAGCGCGGTCTGTTGGCGCCGATTGTGGATGTCGTCAAACGCGGTGCGCTGTACATCGGCTGGAGCGCAGGTTCCAACCTTGCCTGCCAGACCATCCGCACTACCAACGACATGCCGATTGTCGATCCAAAAGGTTTTGATGCCCTGGGTCTGTTCCCGCTGCAGATTAACCCACATTTCACCAACGCGCTGCCGGAAGGCCACAAAGGCGAAACGCGTGAACAGCGTATTCGCGAGCTGCTGGTTGTGGCGCCAGAGCTGACGGTGATTGGCCTGCCGGAAGGGAACTGGATTAAGGTAAGTAACGGTCAATCCGTGCTCGGCGGCCCGAACACCACGTATATCTTTAAAGCGGGTGAAGAAGCGGTTGCCGTTGAAGCGGGCCACTGCTTTTAGTTGATTTGTTGTCTGATGCCGGATGGCGGCTTCGCTTTATCCGGCCTATAACTGTATGCCTGATAAGCGCAGCGCCATCAGGCAGTTCAGCGCACATTGCCGGATGCGGCGTAAACGCCTTATCCGGCCTACCGGACTGCGCCACCGGGCAACATTTCACCTGTCCTCGTTAGTACTCACGCTCATCGTCTTCATCCGGCTGTTCCAGCACGCTATAGGCTACAGAGCAAAACAGCGAGTTCAGACGCTGCATATCGCCCAACAGCGCCAGGTGCAAGGAGCTGGTTTCGATGCTCTGCACATTCTGCTGATGCAGACGGTCAACGTGCGCATGCGAATAACGACGATTGAGAATACGGAAGCGGTGCTTGCTGCGGCGCAGACGACGGGCACTGGTCACATCTCCTGAGAAGAACACCGACATCGCCAGCTGCAGATTGCTGAGCAACTGATCGTAGAGCGCATCCAGTTCTTTCAGCCCTTCGACAGAGAATGCCCGGCGAGCGGCCAGCGACTTATCGGCTATCTCGCTGCCCATACGTTCGACAATATCGGAAGCCTGCTCAAGGTTGAGCGACATTTCGATAATCTCCGCCCAACGGCGCGATTCCTCTTCCGCCAGCTCATCCTTTGGCATCCGCGCCAGATAGAGCTTAATTGCCGTGTACAGCACGTTAATATCATCCGCCATCCTGCGCAGCTCTTTCTCTTCACGCGGTTCGCCGTGCATTACTTTCTTCAGCCCGTCCATCATCAGCTCCATCGCGTCACCGATACGCAGGGCTTCACGGGCGGCATTGGCCAGAGCGAGCGTCGGCGTATCCAGCGCGCTGACGTCCAGATGCTTGGGTTTCAGATGTGCATCCAGCTCCGGCTCATCGCGGATGATGCGCTTACAAAAACGCGCCATCGGTTCGGCGAACGGCACCATCGCCACGCAGCGCACCAGGTTGTAGAAGACGTGGAAGTAGATAACCAGTTCAGATTTCGGCAGCGGCAGTTCATCCATCAGATTGGCCAGCGGATGAACAAACGGCAGGATAATCAGGCTGCCCACCAGCTTAAACAGCAGGCTACCGAGCGCCACACGACGTGCTGCGGCGTTAGCGGCGCTGTTATTCAACATCGCCAGCAGACCGGACCCGAGGTTAGCACCAATCACCAGACACAACGCCACCGGGAACGAGATAATACCTGCCGCGGTCAGCGTGGCCGTCAGCAGCACCGCCGCCAGGCTGGAGTAACTGATAATCGCAAACATGGCGCCAATCAGCGCATCGAGCATAATATCGCCGGTGAGCGAGGCAAAAATAACCTGTACACCATTAGCCTGGGTGATCGGCGTTACCGCCTGCACAATCAGCTCCAGCGCCAGCAAAATCAACCCCAGCCCAATACCGACCCGCCCCAGTTGCCCCACGCGGGACTGCTTACGGCCGAGAAAGAAGATCACGCCGATAAAAATCAGCAGTGGTGACAGCCAGGAGAGATCGAAGGTCAGGATACGCGCCATCAGCGCGGTCCCCACGTCGGCGCCGAGCACTATGACCAGCGCAGGGGTAAGCGCCACGAGATCTTGTGCAACAAACGAGGTCACCAGCATGGTGGTGGCGTTGCTGCTTTGCACCAGCGCCGTTACGCCGATACCCGCACAAAAGGCGAGCGGCTTCTTTTCAACACTACGGCTGAGCACGGTACGCAAACGGGCGCCGAAGACGCGCATCACGCCGGTACGCACAATATGCGTACCCCAAACCAGCATAGATACAGCAGAAAGCAGGTGTAACAGAGTTAACACGGAATCAGGTTCTCCTTATTTTTATGGTTTTTTGAGGGTCATTTGCCTGATGGCGCTGCGCTTATCAGGCCTACAAATCATCCCTATGTAGGCCGGATAAGGCGTTTACGCCGCCATCCGGCAACGGCCCCCTTTCAGTATAAGGGTTTAAACGTAATAAAGAGACAGGGCACTCATTGAGCGCCCTGTTTGTTGTAAAGAAAGATGACAGTTTTGTGAATCAGTCGGCGTCATAGCCGAGGTTCGGCGCTAACCAGCGCTCCACTTCCGCCACGCTCATCCCTTTACGGAAGGCATAATCTTCAACCTGATCGCGCTGGATTTGCGCCACGGCGTAGTACTTGCTGTCCGGATGACTGAAATACCAGCCGGAAACCGACGCGCCTGGCCACATGGCGAAGGATTCGGTGAGCTTCATCCCGGTGTGCGCTTCCACATCCAGCAGTTCCCAGATGGTGGCTTTTTCGGTGTGTTCCGGGCACGCCGGATAGCCTGGTGCCGGGCGAATCCCCTGGTAGTTTTCGCGGATCAGTTCCTCGTTACTGAGGTTCTCATTCGCCGCATAGCCCCAGTAGACTTTACGCACGCGCTCATGCAGATATTCTGCGAACGCTTCCGCCAGACGGTCAGCGATCGCTTTCACCATGATCTTATTGTAGTCGTCATGCTGGGCTTCAAAGGCGTCCGCCAGCGCATCTTCCTCAAGACCACCAGTAACCGCGAAAGCACCGATGTAATCCGCTTTGCCGCTCAGTTTCGGCGCAACAAAGTCAGACAGGCAGTAGTTGGCGAAACCGACTTTTTCCGTCTGCTGGCGCAGATGATGGCTCACGTTGATGACGTGCGTACGCGTCTCGTCACGGTAAATCTCGATGTCGTCACCCACGCGGTTGGCCGGGAATAACCCCACTACGCCGCGCGGATTCAGGGTCTTCTCGGTGCTGAGTTTATCCAGCATGTCGTTAGCGTCTTTGAACAGGCGCTTCGCCTCTTCTCCTACTACCTCATCTTCGAGAATGCGCGGGTATTTCCCGGCCAGCGACCAGGTCATAAAGAACGGCGTCCAGTCGATGTAATTGCGCAGAGTTTCGATGCTGGCTTCCACTTCCTGCACGCCCAGACGGTGCGCCACCGGCGGGGTGTAGTTTTCCCAGTCAAAGGCCAGATCGTTGTCGCGGGCAGCCTGTAACGTTACTGGCGGGGTACGCGGTTTCTTACGCGCATGCTGGATACGCACGGTTTCGTACTCTTTACGCGTACGGGCGACAAAGTCATCGCGCTGGGTGTCAGAGAGCAGCGCAGCCACCACGCCAACGGTACGCGAGGCATTCTGCACGTACACCGTCGGGCCACTGTAGTTCTGCTCAATTTTCACCGCCGTGTGTGCTTTTGAGGTGGTCGCGCCGCCAATCAGCAGCGGAATAGTGAATCCCTGACGCTCCATCTCTTTCGCCACGTTGACCATTTCGTCCAGCGACGGGGTAATCAGCCCGGAAAGGCCTATCAAGTCGGCATTCACTTCACGCGCCGTTCTGAGGATTTTCTCCGCGGGCACCATCACGCCAAGATCGACGATTTCGTAGTTGTTACATTGCAGCACCACGCCGACAATGTTTTTGCCGATATCGTGCACATCGCCCTTCACGGTCGCGATGACCATTTTGCCGTTGCTGGAGCCTTTCTCTTTGCTGGCCTCAATGTACGGTTCGAGGTACGCCACCGCCTGCTTCATCACGCGGGCGGATTTCACCACCTGCGGCAGGAACATTTTGCCCTCGCCGAACAGATCGCCAACGACGTTCATGCCGTCCATCAGCGGTCCTTCAATAACTTCGATCGGACGCGCAGCCTGCTGGCGCGCTTCCTCGGTATCCAGCTCAATAAACTCGGTAATGCCTTTCACCAGCGAGTATTCGAGGCGCTTTTTCACGTCCCAGGTGCGCCACTCCGCCATCTGGGCATTCGCCGTGTCGTCGGTTTTACTGCCGCGATATTTCTCTGCCAGCTCCAGCAGTCGTTCGGTGCCATCGTCACGACGGTTGAGGATCACATCTTCAACAGCATCGCGCAGCTCGGCGGGCAAGTCGTCGTAAATAGCCAGCTGTCCGGCGTTGACGATCCCCATGTCCATGCCGTTGCGAATGGCGTAGTAGAGGAATACCGCGTGAATGGCTTCACGTACCGGGTCGTTGCCCCGGAACGAGAATGAAACGTTAGAAACGCCGCCGGAGATCAGTGCGTGCGGCAGCTCGCGTTTGATGTCTTCACACGCGCCGATAAAGTCCTGCGCGTAATTGTTGTGCTCATCAATACCGGTCGCGACAGCAAAGATGTTTGGGTCGAAGATGATGTCTTCCGGCGGGAAGCCCACCTCTTCGGTAAGAATTTTGTACGCCCGACGGCAGATTTCGATTTTACGTGCGCGGGTGTCGGCCTGCCCTTGCTCGTCAAAGGCCATCACCACCACCGCGGCACCGTAGCGACGCAGCAGCTTCGCGTGATGGATAAAGGTCTCAACCCCCTCTTTCATCGAGATGGAGTTAACGATGCCTTTACCCTGAATGCACTTCAGCCCTTTCTCGATAACGTCCCATTTCGAGGAGTCGATCATAATCGGCACGCGGGCGATATCCGGCTCACCGGCGATCAGGTTGAGAAAACGCACCATTGCCGCTTCGGCGTCGAGCATCCCCTCATCCATGTTGATATCGATGATCTGCGCTCCGCTTTCCACCTGCTGACGGGCGACGTCCAGCGCTTCGCTGTATTTCTCTTCTTTGATCAGGCGTTTAAACTTCGCCGAACCGGTGACGTTGGTACGCTCGCCAACGTTCACAAACAGGCTGTCGTCGCCGATGTTCAGCGGCTCAAGGCCGGAAAGGCGGCAGGCAACCGGGATTTCCGGCAAGCGGCGCGGCGGTAAGCCATCCACTGCGCGGCTCATGGCGGCGATATGTTCCGGCGTGGTGCCGCAGCAGCCGCCGACGATATTCAGGAAACCGGCCTCAGCCCACTCGCGAATCTGCGCCGCCATGGTGTCGGCGTCGAGATCGTATTCACCAAAGGCGTTCGGCAGACCGGCGTTCGGGTGCGCGGTGACGTAGCATTCAGCAATGCGCGACAGTTCCTGCACGTACTGGCGCAGCTCGTCCGGGCCTAACGCGCAGTTCAGACCGAAGGTCAGCGCATCGGCGTGGCGCAGGGAGTTGTAGAATGCTTCGGTAGTCTGGCCGGAGAGCGTACGCCCGGAAGCATCGGTGATGGTGCCGGAGAGCATAATCGGCAGCTCAACGCCCAGCGCTTCGAATTCGGTTTTAACCGCGAAAATAGCGGCTTTGGCGTTCAGAGTATCGAAGACGGTTTCAATCAGGATCAGGTCACTGCCGCCTTCCACCAGCGCTTTGGTGGATTCACGGTAGGCGGCCACCAGCTGATCAAAGGTAATGTTGCGGTAAGCCGGGTCGTTAACATCAGGCGAGATAGACGCCGTACGGTTCGTTGGGCCGAGCACGCCCGCGACGTAGCGCGGTTTTTCCGG
Organism: Citrobacter sp. Cpo074; assembly: GCF_030332745.1. NCBI lineage: Bacteria > Pseudomonadati > Pseudomonadota > Gammaproteobacteria > Enterobacterales > Enterobacteriaceae > Citrobacter > Citrobacter sp. Cpo074. Next base: position 8,377 of record NZ_JAOWHG010000024.1, on the reverse strand, counting down.
CGTGCGCGCCGTCCATTCGTCAGCCGCGGCACGCGCCAGTTTGGCTGCCGCAAAGTTGATTTCCGCCGACAGGGATTCCATCTGGTAATCCGCCATGGCGATAGTCGTCGAGTTAAAGGTGTTGGTTTCGATGATATCCGCGCCCGCCTCAAAGTAGGCATTATGGATGGCGGCGATGACCTCCGGTTTGCTGAGCACCAACAAGTCGTTGTTACCTTTCAGATCGCACGGCCAGTCGGCAAAGCGTTCGCCGCGGAAATCCTCTTCGCTCAGACGATATCCCTGGATCATGGTGCCCATACCGCCGTCCAGCACCAGAATACGTTCATTTAACTGCTGACGTAATTGTTCTACTTTGCTGCTCACACTCGCTCCCGACAACGCTCAACCAGACCGAAAAAAACTCAACAGGTCATACTGGCACAAACCTGAGAGGCGGAAAAGAGAACAACGGCCAACATGAGACATGTTCAGCTTCACTCATCCGATCAGTACAGGAATTCTTGCATTATAATTGAATAAAACGAAAATGATTTCCACGATACAGAAAAGGAGTCTGCCATGGTAGCCACTGTCCCCGCGAAACGCGGTAGAAAACCCGCCGCCGCTACTGCGCCTGCAACCGGGCAGGTTCAGTCTCTGACCCGCGGTCTGAAGCTGCTGGAGTGGATTGCGGAATCCAACGGCAGCGTGGCGTTGACCGAGCTGGCGCAGCAGGCTGGCCTGCCAAACTCCACGACTCACCGTTTGCTTACCACCATGCAGCAGCAGGGTTTTGTCCGTCAGGTCGGTGACTTAGGACACTGGGCCGTCGGTGCACATGCGTTTATCGTCGGCAGCAGCTTTTTACAAAGCCGTAATTTGCTGGCGATTGTCCACCCGATCCTGCGCAAGCTGATGGAAGACTCCGGTGAGACGGTAAACCTCGCCGTGCTGGATCAAAGCGACCATCAGGCCATTATTATCGACCAGGTGCAGTGCACCCAGCTGATGCGCATGTCCGCGCCTATCGGCGGCAAGCTGCCGATGCACGCCTCCGGTGCGGGTAAGGCGTTTTTATCCCAACTGAGCGAAGAACAAGTGACTGGCCTGCTGCACCGTAAAGGCCTGCATGCTTATACACACGCCACGCTGGTTTCGCCAGTGCATCTGAAAGAGGATTTGGCCCAGACGCGCAAGCGCGGCTATTCCTTTGATGATGAGGAACATGCGCTGGGTCTGCGCTGCGTGGCGTCGTGCATTTATGACGAGCACCGCGAGCCGTTCGCTGCGATTTCCATCTCCGGACCCATTTCGCGTATTACCGACGATCGCGTGACCGAGTTTGGCGCCATGGCGATCAAAGCGGCGAAAGAAGTGACGCTGGCATACGGCGGATTTCGCTAAGATGGGGTTGCCGGGTGGCGGCCACGCCTTACCCGGCCTGCTATCCAAGGTTAGGGCAGATTTGTAGGCCTGATAAGCGTAGCGCATCAGGCACGGCGCACATTGCCGGATGGCGGCGCAAGTGCTTTATCCGGCCTACGGTCGGTTTCATAACGCACGCTGAACCGCTGCCGACGCCGGTAGGCGTAAACATCTTCCACGTGACCGTTTTTGATGCGCGTCTGTAGGCCGCGCCAGTAGTCAGCGCTGAACAGGTCAGCGTGCATCTCTTCAAATAGCGGTCCTATACGCGGGTCGGCACATAGCCAGTGACGAAATTCTTCCGGGAAGACATCTCCCGGCGATACGCTGTACCACGGCTCAGCGCTCATCTCATCTTCCGGGTAGCGTGGCGGCGGGATATGGCGGAAATTCACCTCCGTCATGTAGCAGATTTCATCGTAATCGTAGAACACCACACGCCCGTGACGGGTCACGCCGAAGTTCTTAAACAGCATATCGCCGGGGAAAATATTGGCGGCGGCCAGCTGACGAATGGCGTTGCCGTACTCTTCAATGGCATCGCGCAGTTGCTGACCTTCGACCTGCTCCAGCCAGATATTCAGCGGCACCATCCGTCGTTCGATATACAGATGGCGAATGACAATCTGATCGCCGAGATCGGTAATTTTTTCCGGGGCTTCCTGCAATAACAGCGCCATCAGCGCCGGATCGATTTGCCGTTTCTCCAGCACAAAATTCTCGAATTCCTGGGTGTCAGCCATCCGTCCAACACGATCGTGTTCTTTAACCAGTTGATAGCAGGCGCGGACGTGGGCGGCAGACATCTCTTTTTGCGGGGCAAATTTGTCTTTGATGATTTTAAACACCCGGTCAAAACCCGGCAGCGTAAACACCAACATCACCATGCCGCGGATCCCTGGTGCTTCAATAAATTGCTCATCGCAATGGGCAAGATAGAGCAGATATTCGCGGTAACTTTCGGTCTTCGCGTGTTTCTGACAGCCAATCGCCATGTACAGTTCGGCGGTGGTTTTACCGGGCAGGATCTCGCGCAGCCACTCCACCAGCGCCGCGGGCAAAGGGGCGTAAACCATAAAATAGGAGCGGGCGAAGCCAAACACAATGCTCGCCTCCGCCGTCGTGGTCAGACAGGTATCGACAAACAATTCGCCTTCATCAGTCCGGTGGATTGGCAGTAAAAACGGTAGCGTCCCCGAAGGAGTAATCAGCTTACCGACCAGCCAGGCGGCCTTGTTGCGATAAAACAGTTCGTTCGCCACCTGTAAATGGCAGCCCGACAACACATCCGCTCCCAGGGTTTCGGTCAGGTGTTCGATGATGTAGTGGATATCACGATGTTTGTTCTGCCACGGCAGACGCAGGGGCAGATCGCTAAGGACGCGCGTCAGCAGCCACTCCCAGCCGGTATCCGGAAAAAAGTCTTTCGCCAGGGGACGTGGGATCGTGCGAAAACGGCGCTCTGGCTGAGAACTGAAAATAAACAGCCGCTCGGGAGTCAGCGAGCGGTGGTCAAATAACCGACAGTAAACGGAGTTAAAGAAACTCTCCGCAATCTCGAAGCGCGGGTAATCCGGCAGTAGCCGGGTGTAATGCTCTTTCACGCGAAGTAAAAAATCCGCGTCGGTACTTTTGCCGTCAGTAATGCAGCGCAACTGCTCCACCACCAGACCCACGTGATGATCGTAAAGGTGAATACGGCTTTTCATCGCCTGCTGAACCGCATGCCAGTCGGCATGTTCAAAACGCTGCTGCGCGCCGGAGGTGACTTCCAGAAAACGCCCGTACTGGGCGTCGAAACCTTGCAAGATAGTCTGAGCAATCAGTAATTCCAGGCCACGCGTCATCAATGTCTCCCATCCGGCACAACGTCATGCCGGATGGCGCGTTCGCTTATCCGGCCTACATCCCTTCGTAGGCCCGGTAAGCGCAGCGCCACCGGGCATTAATCAAAACTGCGATTCTTCGGTCGAGCCGGTCAGCGCGGTCACCGAGGAAGCTCCGCCCTGAATGATGGTGGTGACTTTGTCGAAGTAACCTGTGCCCACTTCCTGCTGATGGGAGACGAAGGTGTAACCGTCTTTAGCTGCCGCAAATTCTGGCTGCTGAACCTTCTCAACATAATGGCGCATGCCTTCACCCTGCGCATAGGAGTGCGCGAGGTCGAACATGTTGAACCACATGCTGTGGATACCCGCCAGGGTAATGAACTGGTATTTGTAACCCATATCAGACAGCTGCTGCTGGAAGCTGGCGATAGTTTTGTCATCCAGGTTTTTCTGCCAGTTAAACGACGGCGAACAGTTGTAAGCCAGCAGTTTGCCAGGGTATTTCGCATGGATCGCATCGGCAAAGCGCTTCGCCAGCTCAAGGTCCGGCGTGGAGGTTTCACACCACACCAGATCCGCATACGGTGCGTAGGCCAGACCACGGCTGATCGCCTGCTCAATACCCGCATGCGTACGGTAGAACCCTTCGCTGGTACGTTCGCCAGTGATGAACTCGCTGTCGTATGGGTCGCAATCAGACGTAATCAGATCGGCTGCATCGGCATCGGTACGTGCAATCACCAGCGTCGGCACACCCATGACGTCGGCTGCCAGACGGGCGGCCACCAGTTTCTGGATAGCTTCCTGAGTCGGAACCAGCACTTTGCCGCCCATGTGACCACATTTTTTCACCGATGCGAGCTGATCTTCGAAGTGAACGGCCGCTGCACCAGCCTCAATCATCGATTTCATTAGTTCAAACGCGTTCAGTACGCCGCCAAACCCTGCTTCCGCATCGGCAACGATCGGCAGGAAGTAATCGACATAGCGAGGATCGTTCGGCTCAATACCGGTTGACCATTGGATCTGATCGGCGCGACGGAATGTGTTGTTGATCCGATCAACCACCGCCGGGACGGAGTTCGCCGGATACAGCGATTGGTCCGGGTACATGCTGGATGCCAGGTTGGCATCTGCCGCCACCTGCCAGCCTGAAAGGTAGACCGCTTCAATACCGGCTTTCGCCTGCTGCAGCGCCTGACCGCCGGTCAGCGCGCCGAGGCTGTTGATATAACCTTTCTTCGATTCGCCGTGCAGCAGACGCCACATTTTCGCCGCGCCAAGCTGCGCCAGCGTGCATTCCGGGTTGACCGAGCCACGTAATTTCACCACTTCCTCCGCGCTATATGGACGGGTGATGCCTTCCCAGCGCGGTTGAGTCCATTCTTTCTGTAATTCTTCGATTTGTTGAGTACGGGTTTTCATGTGCAGATGCTCCATATTGTTATGTGGTGGATTACGCCAGCAGGCGGTAGCCTGGCAGGGTCAAGAAATCGATCAGTTCATCAGAGGTAGTGATTTGCTCCATCAGGCGCGCGGCATCGTCAAAACGCCCGCTGCTGTAGCGGTGTTCGCCCAGCTCGTCCTGAATCACCAGCATCTCTTCGGCCAGCATCTGACGGAACAGCGGTTTGGTAACCGGCTTGCCGTTGCTGAGCGTCTTCTCGTGGTGGATCCACTGCCAGATGGAGGTACGGGAGATTTCGGCGGTGGCCGCGTCTTCCATCAGACCGTAAATCGGTACGCAGCCGTTACCGGAGATCCACGCTTCGATGTACTGCACCGCGACACGGATATTGGCGCGCATGCCTTCTTCAGTACGCTCACCTTCACAAGGTGCCAGCAGTTGCTCTGCGGTAATCGGGGCATCTTCTTCACGGGTCACGAACAGCTGATTTTTGTTTTCACCGAGTACGTCGTTGAACACCGCCATGGCGGTATCTGCCAGTCCCGGATGGGCAATCCATGTGCCGTCATGACCGTTATTTGCTTCCAGTGCTTTGTCCGCTTTTACCTTGGTCAAAACCTGGTTGTTACGTTCCGCATCTTTGCTGGGAATGAATGCAGCCATGCCGCCCATCGCGAATGCGCCACGTTTATGACAGGTTTTAATCAGCAGACGCGAATAGGCGCTGAGGAATGGCTTATCCATCGTCACCACCTGGCGGTCCGGCAGCACGCGATCCGGGTGGTTCTTCAGTGTTTTGATATAGCTAAAAATGTAGTCCCAGCGACCGCAGTTCAGACCCACAATGTGGTCACGCAGGGCGTGCAGAATTTCGTCCATCTGGAAGACGGCAGGCAGCGTTTCAATCAGCAGGGTCGCTTTAATGGTGCCGCGCGGCAGGTTAAAGCGGTCCTCAGCATAGCTGAACACTTCGCTCCACCATGCCGCTTCTTGCCAGGCCTGCGTTTTTGGCAGATAGAAATAAGGACCGCTGCCTTTCGCCAGCAACGTTTTGTAGTTGTGGAGGAAATAGAGGGCAAAGTCGAACAGGCTGCCCGGGATAGATTCGCCACGCCAGGTGACGTGTTTTTCCGGCAGATGCAGACCACGAACGCGACATACCAACAGAGCCGGATTAGGCTTGAGCTGATAAATTTTACCCGCTTCGTTGGTGTAGCTAATGGTGCCATTGACCGCATCGCGCAGGTTGATCTGCCCGTCGATAACTTTGCTCCACTCAGGAGCCAGTGAATCTTCGAAGTCAGCCATAAAGACTTTGACGTTCGCGTTCAGCGCGTTGATGACCATCTTGCGCTCAACGGGTCCGGTGATCTCTACGCGGCGATCCAGTAAATCATCAGGAATTCCGCGAATTTTCCAGCCACCTTCACGAATGGAAGCTGTTTCCGAAATAAAATTAGGCAACTTACCGTTATCAATATCCTGCTGCTGCTGGATACGTGCAGCCAGAAGTTTATTCCGCTTTGGCGTAAATCTTGTCACCAGTTCAGTCAGAAACTCCACTGCTTCAGCGGTCAGAATTTGCTGTTCCTGTTCGCCACGCGGCCTGGTGAAGACCAGTTCATCGGTTGTCGTTGCCTGTTGATTCATTGCGTAGTTCCTCGTCATTGATCCAAACACATCCCCAATGCGAACGAAGGATCGTTGTGCGCTTTTCGTTCAGCACAACTAAGACTACTCATTTAAATTTCAAAATCAAAAACAATTTCCATTTTTAATTTAATTATCAATTAACCTATTGATAACAATATAAATAAAATTTAATTACACGATGAGGTGCGTTTCGGAAATAAAAAAGGCACCCGAAGGTGCCTGATTCAATATGCTGAAACGCTTAAGGATCGTCTGCTACAGAAGATTAATCCAGCGTTGGATTCATGTGACGCAGATCATATGGCGTGATCTGGTAGACGTAATAGTTGAGCCAGTTGGTAAACAACAGATTACCGTGGCTACGCCAGGTTGCCCGCGGTTTGTTTTGCGGGTCATCTTTCGGGAAATAGTTATAGGGTACTTCCGGCGATAAGCCCGCTTCAACATCACGAAAATATTCGCTGCCGAGTGTATGGTCGTCATACTCAGGGTGACCCGTCACGAAGGCGATACGTTTGTCTTTGCTGGCAAACAGGTAGGCATCTCCCTCTTCGGTTTCAGCAAAGATCTCGAGATCGGTGTAGTCGCGGATAAGCGCTGCAGGGAAATCAGCATAGCGGGAATGCGGGGCCAGGAACGCATCATCGAATCCACGCGTCAGTAGCGCATGAGGGTGCAGAATATGGTGCTCATAGACGCCTGAGAGTTTGTCCGTGCGGGTTTGCTTGGGAATTCCGTACAGGATATTCAACGCGGCCTGCACCGCCCAACAGACAAATAGCGTCGAGGTAACGTGATCTTTGGCCCATTCAAGCACTTGTTTAATCTGCGGCCAGTAAGCCACATCATTAAATTCAACCAGGCCCAACGGCGCGCCGGTCACGATCAATCCGTCAAAGTTCTGATCGCAGATATCCTCGAAATTACAGTAGAAGTTATTCAGATGCTCCGTTGGGGTGTTGCGTGACTCGCGGGCATCGATGCGCAATAGCTGAACATCTACCTGCAGCGGTGAGTTAGACAGTAAGCGCAGGAACTGGTTTTCCGTTTCAATCTTCTTGGGCATCAGGTTGAGGATGAGCACCTTCAGTGGACGAATTTCCTGACCGGAAGCGCGGGATGTCGTCATCACGAAGACGTTTTCCTCACGCAAAAAATTGACGGCGGGTAGCTCGTCCTGCACGCGAATTGGCATAACCTGATAACCTCACAACATACGTTTAAACGTTTAGACATCCAGATAGCTGAAGATACCCAGGAATCATGCGAATGTCGAGCTTGCATCCTCAAGTTGAGAAAGTTTCACGGCTCCTTGCTGTAGAATAGTGCAGTAAAGAAAAAAGGAGAATGCTATGAACCTTACCATTCGTCGTTCGCGTCCGGACGAAGGAGATAAGTTAGTTTCTATTTGGTGTCGCTCAGTAGATGCCACGCACCATTTCCTCTCTGCGGATTATCGGATTGAGCTGGAGGAGCTGGTACGTTCATTTTTACCAGAAGCCCCTCTGTGGGTTGCAGTGACAGAACAGGATGAGCCCGTCGCTTTTATGCTCCTGACCGACCAGCATATTGATGCTTTGTTTGTCGATCCGGATGTGCGTGGTAGTGGTGTTGGTAAGCTGCTGATTGAACATGCTTTATCAATGAGTTCAACGCTAACAACCAACGTTAACGAGCAGAATGAACAGGCGGTTGGATTCTATAAGAAGATGGGATTTAGCGTGACGGGACGTACAGAGGTGGACGATCTCGGACGACCGTACCCGTTACTCAAGCTCGTACGCGGGTAGCAGGACTAGCTTTTGTAGGCCGGATAAGGCGATACGCCGCATCCGGCAGTATGCAGACGTGTTGCCTGATGCGCTGCGCTTATCAGGCCTACTGAAACGCATTCACTGACGGGCTTTTGTAGGCCGGATAAGGCGGTACGCCGCATCCGGCGGTTTTCACCCCGCACAGACGCAAAAAAGCCCATCCGGCAGGATGGGCTTCTTCACTTTAATTAATGCCTGGCAGTTCCCTACTCTCGCATGGGGAGACCCCACACTACCATCGGCGCTACGGCGTTTCACTTCTGAGT
>NZ_JAOWHG010000023.1:0-273831 GCF_030332745.1 Citrobacter sp. Cpo074 | reverse complement strand
TCATACACGCGGCATGGCTGCATCAGGCTTGCGCCCATTGTGCAATATTCCCCACTGCTGCCTCCCGTAGGAGTCTGGACCGTGTCTCAGTTCCAGTGTGGCTGGTCATCCTCTCAGACCAGCTAGGGATCGTCGCCTAGGTGAGCCGTTACCCCACCTACTAGCTAATCCCATCTGGGCACATCCGATGGCAAGAGGCCCGAAGGTCCCCCTCTTTGGTCTTGCGACGTTATGCGGTATTAGCTACCGTTTCCAGTAGTTATCCCCCTCCATCGGGCAGTTTCCCAGACATTACTCACCCGTCCGCCACTCGTCACCCAAGGAGCAAGCTCCTCTGTGCTACCGTTCGACTTGCATGTGTTAGGCCTGCCGCCAGCGTTCAATCTGAGCCATGATCAAACTCTTCAATTTAAAAGTTTGATGCTCAATGAATTAAACTTCGTAATGAATTACGTGTTCACTCGTTGAGACTTGGTATTCATTTTTCGTCTTGCGACGTTAAGAATCCGTATCTTCGAGTGCCCACACAGATTGTCTGATAAATTGTTAAAGAGCAGTTGCGACGCGCTTTAGCGCTCTGTCGCGAGGTGGCGTATATTACGCTTTCCTCTTTCAGAGTCAACCCTCATTTTCAGGTTTTTCTCTTCAACCGAACCGGCTGTTTGTGTGAAGTGATTCACATCCGCCGTGTCGATGGAGGCGCATTATAGGGAGTCGACTCAGGAAGACAAGCGGAAAAATGCATTTTTGTTTCAACCGCTCACCTTTTATCCACAACGCTTACTTTTGCTGCTTTTTTATCGCCATTGGCAGGTCTGCCAGACTATTTATGACCAAATCTGCCGCATTTTCTGCTTCCGGCGTGACGGGTTTGCCTGTGCGGACCAATACCTTCGTGCCAACATTCGCAGCTGCCGCCGCCTGCATATCTTCAATTTTGTCGCCTACCATATAAGAAGCGGCCATATCGATGTGCAAGAAGTCTCGGGCGGAGATAAACATGCCAGGATGCGGTTTACGGCAGTCGCAGACCTGACGATACTCTTCTACAGTACCCTGCGGGTGATGCGGGCAGTAGTAGATACCATCCAGCTCAACGTCGCGATCGGCCAGCGACCAGTCCATCCATTCGGTCAACGTTTCAAACTGCGCCTCAGTAAATTTACCACGCGCGATACCAGACTGGTTCGTCACGATAATAAGCGCGTAACCCATCTTTTTAAGTTCACGCATGGCATCAATAACGCCGTCGATAAACTCAAACTCGTCGATCTCATGTACATAACCGTGGTCCACATTAATGGTACCGTCACGGTCGAGAAAAATTGCGGGTACAGACTTTGCCACCTTTTATAGCTCCTGAATAAGGCATGTGACTCTAGTATCGCATGTTTCAGCGGGCAAGAAAGTGCTCATCGTGCAAAGCCCGATTGATTTAGACGTCTGGATGCCTTAACATCCATCTTGTTGACGGCTTCGACCGTACCTGACAGACGAAAATGCCACGGCTAACTTAATTACGATAATAAATAACCAATGATTAAACTTTCGAATATCACCAAAGTGTTCCAGCAGGGGACTCGCACCATTCAGGCGCTAAATAATGTTAGCCTGCATGTTCCTGCCGGGCAGATTTATGGCGTTATTGGCGCCTCCGGTGCCGGTAAAAGTACGCTCATCCGCTGCGTTAACCTACTCGAACGCCCTACCGAAGGCAGCGTTCAGGTTGGCGGTCAGGAGCTGACCACGCTTTCTGAGTCGGAGTTGACTAAAGCTCGCCGTCAAATCGGCATGATTTTTCAGCACTTTAACCTGCTCTCTTCCCGTACGGTGTTCGGTAACGTCGCACTACCGCTGGAACTGGATAACACGCCAAAAGAAGAGATCAAACGCCGCGTAACAGAGCTGTTGGAGTTGGTTGGTCTTGGCGACAAGCACGATAGCTATCCGGCCAACCTTTCCGGTGGACAAAAACAGCGTGTGGCGATCGCCCGTGCGCTGGCAAGTAATCCCAAAGTGTTGCTGTGCGATGAAGCCACCAGCGCACTCGATCCGGCAACGACACGCTCGATTCTGGAATTATTGAAAGATATTAATCGTCGTCTGGGACTCACCATTCTGCTGATTACTCACGAGATGGACGTTGTAAAACGTATTTGTGACTGCGTGGCGGTCATCAGTAATGGTGAACTGATTGAGCAAGACACCGTTAGTGAAGTGTTCTCACACCCGAAAACGCCGCTGGCACAGAAATTTATCCAGTCCACGCTGCACCTGGATATTCCGGAAGATTATCTGGAACGTTTAAAAGCGGAGCCGGAAGCCGACAGCGTGCCGATGCTGCGTATGGAATTCACCGGTCATTCGGTCGATGCACCGCTACTTTCTGAGACGGCCCGTCGCTTTAATGTGAATAACAACATTATTAGCGCGCAGATGGATTACGCCGGCGGTGTAAAGTTCGGAATCATGCTGACTGAAATGCACGGCACACAGGAAGATACACAAGCAGCCATTAGCTGGTTGCAGGAACACCATGTAAAAGTAGAGGTACTGGGTTATGTCTGAGCCGATGATGTGGCTGCTGGTTCGCGGCGTATGGGAAACGCTGGCAATGACCTTTGTGTCCGGTTTTTTTGGCTTTGTGATTGGTCTGCCGGTCGGCGTGTTGCTGTATGTAACGCGTCCGGGGCAAATTATTGAGAACGCGAAGCTCTACCGTACGCTCTCTGCGCTGGTGAACATTTTCCGTTCCATCCCGTTCATCATCTTACTGGTGTGGATGATTCCGTTCACCCGCATGATCGTAGGCACCTCTATCGGACTGCAGGCAGCTATCGTTCCGCTGACCGTCGGTGCCGCGCCGTTTATCGCCCGTATGGTGGAAAACGCGCTGCTCGAAATCCCGACCGGGCTGATAGAAGCCTCTCGTGCGATGGGCGCCACACCGCTGCAAATTGTACGTAAGGTATTACTGCCAGAAGCGCTGCCAGGACTGGTCAATGCGGCCACCATCACCCTTATCACGCTGGTTGGTTACTCCGCGATGGGCGGTGCCGTCGGTGCCGGTGGTCTTGGACAGATTGGCTATCAGTACGGCTATATTGGTTACAACGCTACCGTAATGAATACAGTACTGGTATTGCTCGTCGTTCTGGTTTATTTAATTCAGTTATCCGGCGATCGCATCGTCCGGGCTGTCACGCACAAATAACGTTGCACACAACACTAAAAACTCATTAAGAAAAGGAAATAAGCATGGCGTTCAAATTCAAAACCTTTGCGGCAGTTGGAGCCCTGATCGGTTCTCTGGCACTTGTGGGTTGCGGTCAGGATGAAAAAGATCCTAATCACATCAAAGTGGGCGTTATTGTTGGCGCAGAGCAGCAGGTTGCAGAAGTCGCGCAGAAAGTGGCAAAAGAAAAATACGGTCTGGACGTTGAGCTGGTCACGTTTAACGATTACGTTCTGCCTAACGAAGCGCTGAGCAAAGGCGATATCGATGCTAACGCCTTCCAGCACAAACCATACCTGGACCAGCAGATCAAAGATCGTGGTTACAAGCTGGTTGCTGTAGGCAATACTTTTGTTTACCCGATTGCGGGCTACTCCAAAAAAATCAAATCACTGGATGAGCTGCAGGACGGTTCCCAGGTCGCGATTCCAAACGACCCGACTAACCTTGGCCGTTCCTTGCTGCTGCTGCAAAAAGTGGGCTTAATCAAACTGAAAGACGGTGTTGGCCTGCTGCCAACCGCGCTGGACGTGATTGAAAACCCGAAAAACCTGAAGCTGGTTGAACTGGAAGCACCGCAGCTGCCGCGTTCCCTGGACGATGCACAAATCGCACTGGCGGTCATCAACACCACCTACGCCAGCCAGATCGGCCTGACTCCGGCAAAAGACGGTATCTTTGTTGAAGATAAAGATTCCCCGTACGTAAACCTGATTGTGACTCGTGAAGACAATAAAGATGCTGAGAACGTGAAGAAATTCGTTGAAGCATACCAGTCTGACGAAGTGTACGAAGCAGCAAACAAAGTCTTCAACGGCGGTGCTGTTAAGGGCTGGTAATTTTAGGCTGTTTACAGAATCTGTAATATCATCAGGACGGGCGCTTGCCCGTCTTGTCATTTATGCAAGCACCTGATTCAATATCTGACGTTTAGATCATTCATTGAGGAAATATTATGCGTGCTTTACCGATCTGTTTAGTAGCACTCTTGCTGAGCGGCTGTTCTATGTTAAGCAGATCCCCTGTTGAACCCGTTCAAAGCACCGCAACCCCGCCGAAAGCGGAGCCGGAAAAACCGAAAGCACCGCGCGCTACGCCGGTAAGAATCATTACTAACGCTGAAGATTTAGTAGGCAAACCGTTCCGCGATCTTGGCGAAGTTAGCGGTGAATCCTGCCAGGCTTCAAACCAGGATTCCCCTCCGAGCATTCCAACCGCACGCAAACGCATGCAGATTAACGCATCAAAAATGAAAGCTAATGCGGTATTGCTGCACAGTTGCGAAGTGACCAGCGGAACGCCGGGTTGCTATCGTCAGGCGGTTTGCATCGGTTCTGCACTGAACATTTCGGCGAAATGAGCCATTTTCAGTTCGAGCAAATAGGCGTTATCCGCTCACCTTATAAAGAAAAGTTCGCCGTTCCACGCCAGCCCGGTCTGGTGAAAAGCGCCAGGGGTGAACTGCATTTGCTCGCACCTTATAACCAGGCCGATGCCGTTCGCGGCCTGGAAGCCTTCAGTCATTTGTGGGTGATTTTTGTTTTTCACCAGACAATGGAAGGTGGATGGCGTCCGACCGTGCGCCCTCCCCGCCTTGGCGGCAACGCCAGAATGGGTGTCTTTGCCACGCGTTCAACGTTTCGTCCTAACCCTGTTGGCATGTCGTTGGTTGAGCTACGGGGCATCCGCTGCCATAAAGAGCACGTGATCCTCGAACTCGGTGGGCTGGATCTTGTTGATGGCACGCCAGTCGTAGATATAAAACCGTATCTGCCGTTTGCCGAATCGTTACCCGATGCTCGCGCCAGCTATGCTCAGGATGCCCCCAAGGCCAGCATAGACGTGACGTTCAGTGAAGATCTCGCGGAGCAGCTACCTAAGCTCGAACAACGTTACCCGCATCTTCGTCAGTTTATTGCCGAAGTGCTGGCGCAGGATCCGCGTCCTGCCTATCGTAAAAACGAGGAAGAAGGCAAAACCTACGCCGTCTGGCTGCTGGACTTTAACGTCCGCTGGCGCGTCACGCCGTCAGGATTTGAGGTCTTTGCTCTGGAAGCCCGCTAATTTGCGTCGCGTACTCTTTTGACATCCCTTTCTCGCTGGTAAACTAAACCACTTTTGTTTTGTGCCAGGCTCGTTTTGAGCCTGTTCGATCGTTCAACTGGAACCGTAACAACATGCGTACTAGCCAATATCTGCTCTCCACTCTGAAGGAGACACCTGCCGACGCCGAAGTCATCAGCCACCAGCTGATGCTGCGCGCCGGGATGATCCGCAAGCTGGCCTCCGGGTTATATACCTGGCTGCCGACCGGCGTGCGCGTCCTGAAAAAAGTCGAAAACATCGTGCGTGAAGAGATGAACAACGCCGGTGCGATCGAGGTGTTGATGCCGGTCGTTCAGCCTTCTGAACTGTGGGAAGAGAGCGGCCGTTGGGAACAATACGGCCCGGAACTGCTGCGTATTGCTGACCGTGGCGATCGTTCGTTCGTCCTCGGCCCAACGCATGAAGAAGTGATCACCGACCTGATCCGTAACGAGCTGAGCTCTTACAAACAGCTGCCGCTGAACTTCTATCAGATTCAGACCAAATTCCGTGACGAAGTCCGTCCGCGCTTCGGCGTGATGCGCTCCCGCGAATTCCTGATGAAAGATGCATACTCTTTCCATACCTCTCAGGAATCCCTGCAGGAAACCTACGACGCGATGTACGCTGCGTATAGCAAAATCTTCAGCCGTATGGGGCTGGATTTCCGTGCAGTACAAGCGGATACCGGTTCTATCGGCGGCAGCGCCTCTCACGAATTCCAGGTGCTGGCGCAGAGCGGCGAAGACGATGTGATCTTCTCCGACTCCTCTGACTATGCGGCGAACATCGAATTTGCCGAAGCCGTTGCGCCGAAAGAGCCGCGCGGGGCAGCAACCCAGGAAATGACGCTGGTAGATACGCCGAACGCTAAAACCATCGCCGAACTGGTTGAGCAGTTCAACCTGCCTATCGAAAAAACCGTGAAAACCCTGCTGGTGAAAGCGGTTGAAGGCAGCAGCTACCCGCTGGTCGCCCTGCTGGTTCGTGGCGATCACGAGCTGAACGAAGTCAAAGCGGAAAAACTGCCGCAGGTTGCCAGCCCGCTGACCTTTGCCACCGAAGAAGAAATTCGTGCGCTGGTAAAAGCAGGTCCTGGCTCGCTCGGTCCGGTGAATATGCCAATTCCGGTGGTTATCGACCGTACCGTTGCAGTAATGAGCGATTTCGCTGCCGGTGCCAACATCGACGGTAAACACTATTTCGGTATCAACTGGGATCGCGACGTGGCCACCCCGGAAGTTGCTGACATCCGTAACGTGGTCGCCGGCGACCCTAGCCCGGACGGCAAAGGTACGCTGATGATCAAACGCGGTATCGAAGTCGGCCACATCTTCCAGTTGGGTACCAAGTACTCTGAAGCGATGAAAGCCGCTGTTCAGGGCGAAGATGGCCGTAACCAGACGCTGACTATGGGCTGCTACGGTATCGGGGTCACTCGCGTAGTCGCTGCTGCTATTGAACAGAACTTTGACGATCGTGGCATCGTATGGCCAGATGCCATTGCCCCGTTCCAGGTCGCCATTCTGCCGATGAACATGCACAAATCCTACCGTGTGCAGGAGTTGGCTGAAAAGCTGTACGCTGAGCTGCGCGCGCAGGGTATCGAAGTGCTGATGGACGATCGTAAAGAGCGTCCGGGCGTGATGTTTGCCGATATGGAACTGATCGGTATCCCACACACCATCGTGCTGGGCGACCGTAACCTCGACAACGACGATATCGAATACAAATACCGTCGTAACGGCGAGAAAGAGCTGATTAAAACCGGCGACATCGTCGACTTCCTGGTCAAAGCCATTAAAGGCTAATACCAACAAAAAGGCCCTGATTATCAGGGCCTTTTTTCTATCGATTAATTACACGCTTTACCAGGGATAAATTTCGCGTCTTTATCCGCCATCAACGTTTTCACTTTCTCGCCCGTATCCGGGTTTGACTCCAGCGTGAAATGCGCCTCAAGCGTCAGCAGTACGGACTGTCCGTTTTCCGCACGAGCGGCTAAATAGTCGCGTTCAAGCTGAGCGTTATTCGCCACCGGCATCCGTTTACCCGTTGCGCAGTCGGTAAAGATTGCCGCGTCAGCCATATAGAAATACATGCCTCGCATCGGCATTGGCGTCACCGGTAAGCTGGCGGAAACCGGCTGGAGCGTGTAGTTAAACTGTGACTCAATCGGGTTACCTTCACGATCGAGCATTTCCAGCGCCTCGCCTTTAGCCCGGTAGTACGATTTTTCACCTTTACTGTCGGTCAGCACCAGTTTGTCGGCTGTACGCGCCCATGTGCCATAAGAGGCAAACGAAGACGGTTCATCCCGCACGCCCTGATAGCGTTCGTTCATCACCCATGTGCCGTCTTTTTCCAGAAACAGAGAGGTTTCAATCCCTTCGCAGTCCGCGCAAGGTAAGATGCCACGCCAGCTTTGCTGCATCGGTTTTAATTCTGCCGCCCGCGTCGGCTGTAGTACTTCAACTTCAGTACGGTTATTACAGCCGATCAAGGAAAAAAGCGTGCATGCAGCGACCACGGACAATATTGCTGTTTTCACTATCAATTCCTTATTAATTTTTATTCCCGCTCGTCAGTCTTGCGTTCGACGAACTCTCCCGCGCAGTGCTTTCACTGTGGATTTTTGTGCCTTCGATGACAACCTGCGCTCTTTCGAGGCGCGCGTAGGGCGAGTTGCCTGTCGGCTTTTTTGCACCGCGGTTAATTCTTTTATCACCGCCACCAGTCGGGAGATTGCCGCTTCCCGATTGAGCTCCTGGCTACGGTATTCCTGCGCCTTAATGATAATAATGCCATCGCCGCTAATCAGATGATGGCTGGCGGCCAGCAGGCGTTCCTTGTAATACTCTGGCAGGCTCGAGGCCCGAATGTCAAAGCGCAAATGGATAGCCGTCGAGGTCTTGTTAACGTGCTGACCACCCGCGCCTTGTGCCCGAATCGCCGTGATTTCCAGCTCATTATCAGGGATAGAGACGTTTCGGGAGAGAACAATCATGAACGCGGCTGCCACGCGGTCAGATGAATTTCCAGATTGTTCTGAGAGTCGGACAGCCAAATAGCGCCGTCCTGAATAGTCGCCTGCAGCGCCATTGTACGACCAGCAAAATCACTCAGTTGCGCCAGCTGTTCATCATCCAGATACCACACGGTGAGATTTTTAAACTGCGCACATTTGTTCTGGTTTTGCTGCCACCAGATCTGAGCCGCACGGCTGTTGTAGGCAAACAGAGCAACCTCACCAGACTGGGTACAGGCTTTCTTGATACGGCGCTCATCCGGCAGACCCAGCTCAATCCAAAGATCGATGCCCAGATGGTCGTTACGCAGCCATGCTTCAGGCTCGTCTTCCGCGCTCAGGCCACGCGTGAACTGCAGCCGTTCATCGGCATATTTAATCCAGGCCAGCAGGCGCAGCATCATGCGCTCCTGGGTTTCAGAGGGGTGACGCGCCAGCGTCAAGGCCGCGTCAAGAAACTGGTTGCGGTCAAGATCCGCTACGTTGACGACGGCTTTATAAATTGTCGCTTTAAGCGCCATGGGAGAACTCCTTTCGAATCAGGCGCACATTGTAGCGAAAACTGCGGCAAAAGGCTGCTAACTGCTCATCTATCAAGGCGCTGATATTGCTTGAATGAGTATGGTATAGTCACCTTGCTAAACAGAGTTTATCTTCGTAGGCTTAGACTTGCATCCACGGTTAAGTCAGAGTGCTGACAGGAGGGCATGTGGAAAAATATTGTGAGTTAATACGCAAGCGGTACGCGGAAATCGCCAGCGGAGACTTAGGGTATATCCCGGATGCGCTGGGTTGCGTATTGAAGGTGCTTAATGAAGTGGCGGCAGACAGCGCCCTTCCAGAGTCGGTCAGGGAAAAAGCGGCCTATGCTGCCGCGAACTTACTGGTGAGCGATTATGTCAATGAATGAAACGTATCAACCCATCAACTGCGATGATTACGACAATCTTGAACTCGCCTGCCAGCACCATTTGTTACTGACGCTGGCGTTAAAAGATGGCGAAGTTTTGCAGGCGAAAGCGAACGACCTGGTTTCACGCAAAAACGTGGAGTATCTGGTCGCAGATGTCGCAGGTGAAACCCGGGAGCTTCGCCTCGACAAAATTGCCAGCTTCAGCCACCCGCAGATCGGTACCGTGGTGGTCAGCGAATCCTGATTATTTTGGTGCCGGATGACGGTGCAAAGCACCTTATCCGGCCTACTTTCCACGCCAAACCAGACTCACGCCTTCTTCATCATCCGCCGCTCCCTCACGCGTCACGAAAACACCCGCAGCCGCAATCAACGTTTCGCCGTAAAACAGCAGCGGTGTGGTATCTCGTCGCCAGGGCGGGATCCCCTGCTCCTGCCAGATTTTCTTTAATTTCCGTCCACCGTTACGCCCGACAATATGCAATAACCCTGGTGCTTTGAAACGAATGCTGACAGCTTCATCCGCTTGCGGCATGCGCAATTCACCCGCAGAAATTAACTGAACCGAACCCAATCCGGCAGGCAGCGCCAACGGTGTTTTCCACTCTAACCATGGGATAACGGTTTCGCTTTGCCCATCGACTGACTTCACCCACCACAGCTGTGACTGATAACGACGGACCTCGTACTCCCCGAGGCGAAAACAGGGTGAGGCATCTTCCCGCGCCAGCGCCACTTCCTGCCAGATACGTTCCAGTCCATCACGAGAAGGCATCGGCGCATTTAACCCCGCCAGCCAGCGACGAAGCAGCGCGGCACGACGCACGTCGCTCATCATCATTAACGGTACCAGTAGCAGTGTGCCGTGGGCTGTGATGCAATCGGCTAAATCGCTGGCCAGCAGTTCATCCAGTAAACTCTCCTGCTCAGCACACAGCGCGGCGCTGCGGGCTACGGCTTGCGCGAAGTGCGGCCAGCGCTGTTGCAGCAATGGGGTAACGCGCAATCTGAGGAAATTGCGATCGTAGGTATCGTCCTGATTGCTTTCATCTTCAATCCAGCATAATTCATGCTGCCGCGCCCATGCTTCAAGCGCCTCACGCGTTTGCGCCAGCAGCGGTCGAATCAGCTGAGTTCCGGCGAACGGTGAACATTCCCCCATGGCGGAAAGTCCGGCAGGGCCGCTGCCGCGCTTAAGCGCCAGCAGAAAGGTTTCACACTGGTCATCGAGATGCTGGGCGGTCATTAGCACCTCGCCCGGTAGTAAGGTCTGCGCAAATGCCTGATAGCGCGCGCGTCGTGCCTGAGCTTCGATGCCCAGACCATCATCCTCAAGGTGTACCCGCTCAACCACCAGCGGCACCTGCCACTGCATACATACTGACTCACAGTGCTGCACCCAACTGTCTGCATGTGGGCTTAATCCGTGATGAATATGGATTGCGCGTAAAGCGACCTCAGGATGCTGCGCTCGCCACTGCACCAGCTGATGCAGGAGTACGGTTGAGTCCAGCCCGCCGCTAAAGGCGACCAAAATCGATTGAGAATTCAGCAGTGAAGTGTTCAGCGTGAGTGTCGTCATGATGGTTACTTACAATGGCATTGCCCGGCACGTTACCGGGCTAATGCCACAATGACAAGCCTTACATCTCGTACAGTTCGAGGGGCAATCCGTCCGGATCGTTGAAAAACGTAAAGCGTTTACCGGTAAATGGATCGATACGTATGGATTCACACTTCACGTGGTGTGCTTCCAGATGCGCGATCGACTTTTCCACATCCTCCACGCTGAACGCCAGATGACGCAAACCGCAGGCTTCCGGTCGGCTCGGACGGCAAGGTGGAAACGGGAAAGAAAAAAGCTCAATAACATACTGGCCGTTCAATGCCAGATCGCCTTTCCACGAGTCTCTCTCTTCCCGATAGGCTTCGCTCATCAGTGTAAAGCCAAGCACATCGCAGTAAAATGCCTTACTCGCCGCGTAGTCCGTCGCAATAATGGCAATATGGTGAACCTGTTTTAATCCCAGCATAGCGTCATCGCCTCTTTCATTTTTCTGTCAGCACGTTACTCGTACGTCTTAGGGTCAGGCAAGTCGTTATGCCATTTTTAAGACTCTCACGCGATACACACCATCCTCGCCCAGTTTAGCGCCATGGATATCGGTTTCAAATCCCGGGTAGCGCTGCCCCACTGAACACAGCATCAGAAGAAAATCGAGGACAGCCCGGCTTTTGGCAGTGATCATTTCCCCGGGCATCAAGAGCGGCACACCTGGAGGATAAGGCAGGATCATATTGGCGGACACGCGTCCTACCAGTTGATCAAGCGCCACGGTTTCCACCTCACCTTTGATCTGCCGCTGCCAGGCCTGGTGCGGTGTCATTTTCATTTCCGGCAAGGTATCAAATGCCCGCAGCATCAGTCCGGAGAGATCGTGCTGGCGGATAAGCTTATGGATCCCCTGCGCCAGATCCTGAATACGCATATTGCGATAGAAATCGGGATCTTCAGCATACAGATCCGGCAGCATATTTTTCACGCGCAAATTCAGATCGTACGAGCGCTTAAATTCCGTCAAGCCACGTAGCAGCCCCATCGCCCGGGTTTTATCTATGCCAATACTGAACAGGAATAACAGGTTATACGGTCCCGTTTTTTCGACGACGACGCCGCGTTCATCAAGGAATTTCGCCACCAGCGCCGCGGGGATCCCCTCTTCGCTCATATTTCCCTGTTCATCCATTCCCGGCGTCAGAATCGTGACCTTCACAGGGTCGAGGAACATGTGGTCGGCATCAGCATCAACAAATCCGTGCCAGTCTTCACCTGGCGCTACCGGCCAACATTCTGCTTCATCGACCTTTTCCGGCTGCCAGATATCAAAGAACCAGCCATCCGACTCTTCGCGCAGACGCTGCACTTCTTTACGGAAATGCAACGCCCGTTCCACCGAACGATTGATTAACCGCTTGCCGGAATTGCCACGCAGCATTGCCGCCGCCGTTTCTATCGACGCCACAATCGGATAGCTCGGAGACGTGGAGGTGTGCATCATAAAGGCTTCGTTGAACGTGTCTTCATCATAGTCACCCTTAATGTGGATCAGCGAAGCCTGTGACAACGCCGCCAGCATCTTGTGGGTGGACTGGGTTTCAAATATCACCTTTCCCGGTACCCGTTCGCCGCTCATCCCGCTTTTCCCCTGATAGATCGGATGAAAATGGGTATACGGCACCCAGGCTGAATCAAAATGGATGGAGGGCACATCCAGGGTTTGCTTGATCCAGTTGGTGTTATAAAGCAGCCCGTCATAGGTGGAGTTGGTGATCACCGCGTGTACCGGCCATTGCGCCTGAGTCGTCTCTTCTACCTTGCGTTCAATACTTGCATGGGTAAATTCCCGACGGGGTATACCGCCGAGGATCCCCAACGCGTTACGCGTAGGCTTCAACCAGATTGGCACCACATCGCTCATCATCAGCAAATGCGCCAGCGACTTATGGCAGTTGCGGTCAATCAGTAGCGTACTTCCTGCAGGCGCAGCATACATACCGACAATCTTGTTCGATGTCGAGGTGCCATTGGTCACCATGTAGCTCTGCTCAGCACCAAAGGTGCGAGCGATGTACTCCTCCGCTTCAAGGTGCGGACCGGTATGATCAAGCAATGAGCCCAGTTCGGTTACGGAAATGGACACGTCGGCTTTCAGCGTATTGCCGCCAAAGAAATCATAGAACAGGCAGCCGACCGGGCTTTTCTGGTACGCCGTACCCGCCATGTGCCCGGGCGTACAGAAGGTATACTTTCCTTCCTTCACATAGGTAAACAGCGCCTTGGTGAACGGAGGCGTGATGTTATCGAGGTATTCGCTGGTGTACTGGCGAATGCGGGTGGCAATGTCTTCAGACTGACCCAGCGCATACTCAAAAAACCACAGCGCCATGCGCAGGTCGTGCGCACTGACATCCATCGTCGAATGGGTATTAATAAAGGCATAGAGCGGGAGATACTCGTTGAGCTGGTTGATGTCACTGCACAGCTCCAGGCTATATTCATCCCAGTCAAAAATGACGCCGCAAATTCGCGGGTTGTGTTCGATAAACTTCAGCAGGTCGACACTATTCTGCGGCCAGATAATCTGAAATCCCTGCTGTTGCAGCGCACGCTCAAGTTCCTTGATGGGCTCATCTTTATAAAAGACGCCATGCGGTCCCATGATGGCAATGATATTCATGCGTTCCTCCTGGAAAAACCTTAGTTAATCATAGCCTGGTCAAACCGCAGGTAAAAAAAAGGGCCACAACGTAGTGGCCCTTTTCAGAATAAATGCAGTTTACGCGTAACCGTAGCTCATCAGACGCTGGTAACGACGGTTTTTCAGATCGTCTTTGCTTAACACGTCGAGATCGGCGAGATCGGCCAGCAGCTGTGCTTTCAGGGACGCAGCCATCACTTCCGGATTGCGGTGTGCACCGCCTAACGGTTCCGGAATGATAGAGTCGATAAGCTTCAGCTCTTTCAGACGCGGGGCAACAATTCCCATCGCTTCTGCGGCCAGCGGTGCTTTGTCGGCGCTTTTCCACAGAATGGAAGCACAACCTTCCGGGGAGATAACGGAATAGGTGCTGTATTGCAGCATATTCACTTTATCGCCTACACCGATCGCCAGCGCGCCACCGGAACCACCTTCACCGATAACGGTGCAGATTACCGGTACGCTCAGACGCGACATTTCACGCAGGTTGCGCGCGATCGCTTCTGACTGACCACGCTCTTCCGCGCCCACGCCCGGGTAAGCCCCTGGGGTGTCGATGAAGGTAATGATCGGCATGTTGAAACGCTCGGCCATTTCCATCAGACGCAGCGCTTTGCGATAGCCTTCCGGCGCTGGCATGCCGAAATTACGGCGAATCTTTTCTTTGGTCTCACGGCCTTTCTGATGACCAATGATCATCACCGGACGGCCATCCAGACGCGCGATACCGCCAACAATAGCTTTATCATCCGCATAGGCACGATCGCCCGCCAGCTCATCAAATTCATCAAACGCCAGGCGGACATAATCCAGGGTGTACGGACGCTGTGGATGGCGCGCCAGTTGGGCTACCTGCCATGCGCCAAGATCGGCGAAGATTTTACGCGTCAGTTCTACGCTTTTTTCACGCAGGCGATGCACTTCTTCATCGATGTTAATATCCAGTTTCTCATCCTGACGGCTAACCGCAGTCAAAGAATCGATTTTTGCTTCCAGCTCTGCAATCGGCTGTTCAAAATCAAGGAAATTCAGACTCATAGTATTCCTGTATTAGTCAAACTCCAGTTCCACCTGCTCCGAACCAATAAGGCCACGGAGATCGTTTAGCAAACGATCGCTCGGAGAGACACGCCACGTCGCGCCAAAACGCAACCGCGCACGTGCATCCGCCCTCTGATAGTAGAGATGTACTGGAATTGTCCCCGAGCGGTGGGGTTCCAGAGACTGACGGAGTCGGTTTAAAAGCTGGTCATCAATTTGCCTGTCCGTCAGCGAGATAGCAAGCCCGCGAGCATATTTTTCCCGGGCTTCGTCAATATCCATGACTTCACGGGCCATCATTTTAAGCCCGCCGCTGAAGTCATCAAAGCTGACCTGTCCGCTGACGATAAGTATGCGGTCTTTTTCCAGCAATTGCTGGTATTTATCCAGAGCATCGGTAAACAACATAACTTCCAGACGTCCGGAACGGTCATCCAGTGTACAGATGCCGATACGATTGCCGCGCTTGGTGACCATTACCCGCGCAGCAATGACGAGCCCCGCAGCCGTGGTGACTTTACCACGTTCTGTCGGATGCATGTCTTTCAGCCTGTAGCCTCCGACATAGCGCTCAATTTCTTTTAAATACTGGTTGATGGGGTGTCCCGTCAGGTAAAGCCCCAACGTTTCACGCTCACCATCTAATACCACCTGCTCCGGCCACGGTTGGCAACTGGCATAGGATTGTTCAATTTGCTCCGGTTCTTCCGCCAGCACGCCAAACATATCGGCCTGACCGATGGCTTCGGCTTTTGCATGCTGATCGGCGGCTTTTAGCGCATCGTTGAGCGAATTCATCAACGCCGCGCGATGCGGGCCAAGGCGATCAAACGCCCCGGACATAATTAGCTTTTCCAACACCCGGCGGTTAAGTTTTTTGATATCCGTGCGCGCGCAGAGATCAAACAGCTCACGGAAGTAACCGCCTTCGTTACGCGCCTCAATAATAGCTTCAATTGGTCCTTCACCCACGCCTTTTATCGCGCCGATGCCATAAACAATCTCGCCATCATCATTCACGTGAAAATGGTAAAGCCCGGAGTTGATATCCGGCGGCAGGATTTTGAGCCCCATACGCCAGCATTCATCTACCAGCCCGACCACTTTTTCAGTGTTATCCATATCGGCGGTCATTACCGCCGCCATAAACTCAGCAGGATAATGCGCCTTCAGCCACAGCGTCTGGTAAGAGACGAGCGCATAGGCTGCGGAGTGCGATTTGTTAAATCCGTAACCGGCGAATTTCTCCACCAGGTCAAAGATTTTCATCGCCAGTTCGCCGTCTACGCCGCGCTTTTTCGCCCCTTCTTCAAAGGTGCCGCGCTGCTTAGCCATCTCTTCCGGCTTTTTCTTACCCATCGCACGACGCAGCATATCCGCGCCGCCAAGGGTGTACCCGGACAACTCCTGGGCAATCTGCATAACCTGTTCCTGATACAGGATAATGCCGTAGGTCGGCTCCAGTACCGGTTTCAGACACTCATGCTGCCATTGTACGTCCGGGTAGGAAATCTCTTCGCGACCATGCTTACGGTCGATAAAGTTATCTACCATCCCCGACTGTAGCGGACCAGGGCGGAACAGAGCCACCAGTGCGATCATGTCTTCGAAGCAGTCAGGCTGCAGACGTTTGATCAGGTCTTTCATACCGCGGGATTCAAGCTGGAAGACCGCGGTGGTCTCCGAGCGTTGCAGCATATCGAAGCTTTTCTTGTCATCCAGCGGGATAGCCGCAATATCCAGCGGTGGCTCACCGTTCTTTTCACGGCGCGCGTTGATCATTTCCAGCGCCCAGTTGATGATGGTGAGCGTACGCAGGCCGAGGAAGTCGAACTTCACAAGACCGGCATATTCCACGTCGTTCTTATCAAACTGAGTAACCGGGTGCAGCCCCTGCTCATCGCAGTACAGAGGCGCAAAATCAGTAATTTTTGTCGGTGCGATAACCACACCACCGGCGTGCTTACCAGCGTTACGCGTGACGCCTTCCAGCTTACGCGCCATATCGATCAGCGCTTTAACCTCTTCATCTGCCTCATAGATTTCCGGCAGTTGGGGTTCGGCTTCAAAGGCTTTTGCCAGCGTCATGCCCGGGTCGGGCGGCACCAGTTTCGAAATACGGTCAACGAAACCGTACGGATGCCCCAGCACGCGGCCCACGTCGCGGATAACCGCTTTTGCAGCCATCGTACCAAAGGTAATAATCTGCGAAACCGCATCACGACCGTACATTTCCGCCACGTGCTCGATAACCTGGTCGCGTTTCTCCATACAGAAGTCAACGTCGAAGTCGGGCATTGAGACACGTTCCGGGTTAAGGAAACGTTCGAACAGCAGGTCAAATTCCAGCGGATCGAGATCGGTAATTTTCAGCGCATAGGCGACAAGTGAGCCAGCGCCGGAACCACGTCCCGGGCCTACCGGTACGCCGTTATCTTTCGACCACTGGATAAATTCCATAACGATCAGGAAGTAGCCAGGGAATCCCATCTGGTTGATAACTTTAAGTTCAACTTCCAGACGTTCATCGTAAGGCGGGCGCTTCTGCGCACGAACTTCAGGGTCAGGGAACAAAAATTCGAGACGTTCTTCCAGCCCTTCGCGTGATTTCGCCACGAGGAAATCCTCGGTGGTCATATCGCCGGTCGGGAACTGCGGCAGGAAGTATTCGCCAAGACGCACCGTCACGTTGCAGCGTTTGGCTATCTCGACGGTGTTTTGCAGTGCTTCCGGAATATCGGAGAACAGCTCGCACATCTCATCTTCGCTGCGCATGTACTGCTGCGGCGAATAGTTACGCGGGCGTTTCGGGTCATCAAGGGTGAACCCGTCGTGGATTGCTACGCGGATTTCATGCGCGTCGAAATCTCCGGTTTCCAGGAAGCGGACATCGTTAGTCGCCACCACCGGTAGACCACGCGTTTCGGCTAGCGCTACAGCTGCGTGCAGATAATTTTCTTCATCTTGCCTGCCGGTGCGAATCAGTTCGAGGAAATAGCAATTGGGAAAATGTTCTTCGTAAAACGCCACGCACTCGTCAACCAGTGCGCTATTGCCGCGCAGCAGGCTGCGTCCGACATCGCCCATGCGACCGCCGGAGAGCAAAATCAAACCTTCTTTTAGCTCAACCAACCAGTCCCGGTCGATAACCGGTCCTTCTGCGCCATAGCCGCGCTGATAGGCTTTCGAAATCAACAACGTCAGGTTCTGATAGCCGGTATTATTTGCGGCCAGCACGGTGAGCTGCGTGAGTTCATCGCCCAACAGCTCACTGCGGACATGAAAATCTGCGCCAACTATCGGCTTAATACCCGCACCGTGACCCGCTCCGTAAAACTTCACCAGACCACACAGGTTGGTGAAATCGGTGATCGCCAGCGCAGGCATGCCTAACGCGGCCGCCTTTTTTACCAGCGGCCCGGTTTTCGCCAGCCCATCGATCATGGAGTAGTCGCTGTGCACCCGTAGGTGGACGAAACGTGGTTCAGACATCTTCAGATTCCTTCGACACAAGAATCAGGACGAGAGTCCCAGTGCGCGTTTGACGGGGCCAAAGCTGCGGCGATGGTGCTCAGTCGCACCATGCAGTGCCAATTTTTCCAGATGAAATGCGGTTGGATAACCTTTGTGCTGTGCAAAACCATATTGTGGAAAAACCGTATCCAGCGCCGCCATTTCAGCGTCACGGGTCACTTTTGCCAGAATCGATGCGGCGCTAATCTCCGCCACGCGGCTATCACCTTTGACCACCGCCATCGACGGTACCGGTAATGCCGGGCAACGATTGCCATCAATCAGCACGTATTCAGGCGCAATATGCAGACCCGCAACCGCACGCTGCATGGCCAGCATGGTGGCATGCAAAATGTTCAGCTCGTCGATTTCATGCGGTTCCGCCCGACCCAGGCTCCAGCTTAACGCTTTTTCTTTAATTTCATCAAACAGCGCCAGGCGACGTTTTTCTGACAGTTTTTTTGAGTCGTTAAGACCGATAATAGGGCGAGCCGGATCCAGAATGACGGCAGCAGTGACGACTGCGCCAACCAAAGGGCCGCGCCCGACTTCATCCACACCCGCCACTAAATGCGTATGCGGATACACAAATTCAATCATTGCGCTAACTCCAGGACCGCATCCGCCGCCTGCTCATCAGCGTTGCAACGGATCTGCTGGTGCAGTTCACGGAATGTGTCGTGCATCGCATGGCTGGTTTTACCATTTGCCAGCAACGGCAACAGCGCTTGCGACAGCGCCTGCGGTTCACACTCTTCCTGCAACAGCTCTTTAACCAGTTCTCTTCCCGCCAGCAGGTTAGGTAGCGAAACGTAATCCGTTTTCACCATGCGCTTCGCCAGCCAAAAGGTGAAGGGTTTCATACGGTAGCCAACCACCATCGGGCATTTTGCCAGCATACACTCCAGCGCGGCGGTACCTGAAGCCAGCAGTGCGGCATCGCTGGCCACCATTGCTTCACGTCCCATACCATTGAGCAGATGTACAGAAAGCTCCGGTGCAACTTCCGCTTTAATGCGTTCAAACTGCTCGCGACGTTTGGCATTCACCAACGGCACCACCACTTCGAGATCCGGATAATGCTGGCGTAATAGCTGCGCCGTTTTCAGAAAATCGGCGCTGAGCATCTCCACTTCTGCACCACGGCTTCCTGGCAGTAGCGCCAGGCAGTGAGCGTCATGAGGAATACCCAGAACATCACGGGCCGCATTTTTATCCGGGTCCAACGGCATGGCATCTGCCATGGTATGACCGATAAAGCGGCACGGGACGTTAAATTTGTCATAAAACGCCTTTTCGAAAGGCAGAAAGGCCAGCACCATGTTGGTGGATCTGCCTATTTTGAAAACGCGTTTCTGTCGCCACGCCCAGACGGACGGACTGACATAATGAATGGTTTTAATGCCCTGTTTTTTCAAGTTCCCTTCGAGGGTAATATTGAAATCAGGCGCATCAATGCCGACGAAAACATCCGGCTTTAAGTCGGTGAATCGGCGAGTGAGGTCGGCACGAATATGCAGTAAACGGCGCAGGCGTCCGAGCACTTCAACAATGCCCATGACCGCCAACTCTTCCATTTCGTACCAGGCTTCACAGCCTTCGGCCTGCATCAGCGGACCCGCCACGCCAACAAAGCGCGCATTGGGAACGCGAGCCTTGAGTGCACGGATTAACCCTGCACCAAGAATATCGCCGGAGGTTTCTCCGGCGACGAGGGCAATCGTTAAAGGACGCTGTTCAGTCATTAACGAATCAGGCCACGCGTTGAGCGCTCAAAGAAGTCGCTGAAAGCCTGAACTTCGGGGTACTGTTTCGCCAGTTCCGCGATTTCTGGTTTCACTTCTTCCAGCGTTTTACCGCTACGGTACAACGCTTTGTAGGCGTTACGAATCGCGGTAATCGCTTCGCGGGTGAATCCACGACGCTTCAGACCTTCGATATTGACGCCAAACGGCGTCGCGTGGTTGCCCTGGGCGATAACGTACGGAGGCACGTCCTGGGCTACACCAGAACAGCCGCCAACCATCACATGAGCACCGATGATGCAGAACTGATGCACCGCAGTCATGCCGCCGATGATAACAAAATCATCAAGCGAAACATGTCCGGCAAGCGTGGCGTTATTCGCCAGAATACAGCGGTTGCCTACCGTACAATCATGCGCGACGTGCGCATTAATCATCAGTAAGTTATCGCTGCCCACCTTCGTCACTCCACCGCCCTGCACTGTGCCACGATGAATGGTGACGCTTTCGCGGATGCGGTTGCGATCGCCAATTTCCACACGGGTCGGTTCGCCAGCATATTTAAGATCCTGGTTAACTTCACCGATGGAGGCAAACTGATAGATCTCGTTATCGCGACCAATTTTTGTATGGCCATTCACGACAACGTGAGACTTCAGTACGGTACCCTCACCAATTTCAACATGGGGTCCAACAATACAAAATGGGCCAATGTGAGCATTGGCACCAATGCTGGCGCCCTCTTCTACAATGGCGGTCGGGTGAATAAAGGCGGATTTATCAATCACGTATCAGGCCTCCCGGCTACGGGCACACATCATCGTTGCTTCGCACACAACTTTACCGTCGACCAGCGCAACCCCTTTAAAACGGGTCAGGCCACGGCGCGTTTTCTCGAAAGTCACTTCCATGATCATCTGATCGCCAGGCACGACAGGACGCTTAAAGCGTGCTTCATCAATACCAGCGAAATAATACAGTTCGCCTGGTTCCAGTTTTCCTACGCTTTTAAACGCGAGGATACCGGTAGCCTGTGCCATCGCTTCCAGAATCAATACGCCAGGGAAAATAGGTTTACCCGGGAAGTGGCCCTGAAAGAAAGGCTCGTTAACGGATACATTTTTCACTGCGCGCAGAAAACGACCTTCTTCAAAATCCAGCACGCGGTCAACCAGCAGAAACGGAAAACGGTGCGGCAGAAGTTCTAAAATCTCTTCAATATGCAGAGTATGAGTGTTAGTAGTCAAAATACTCTTCCTGTCAAAATATACTAAAAGGCAATAATAACACGGCCTGTCGCAATCGTATGAATGGGACAGGCCGAAAAGTCAGACATGCAAAAACGGTGCTTTAGTCTTGTTGATTAACCTTGCGCTCAATCGCTTTGAGGCGCTTGCTCATATCATCAATATTCATCACCAGTGCAGCTGTTTTACGCCATACCTTGTTGGGTTGTAGCGGAATGCCTGAGGAGTAGACGCCAGGTTCAGTGATAGGACGCATCACCATACCCATGCCAGTTACCGTAACTTTGTCGCATATTTCCATATGCCCATTGATCACGCTGGCACCGCCAATCATGCAATAACGGCCAATCTTCAGGCTACCCGCCATAATGACGCCACCGGCTACCGCCGTATTGTCGCCAATCACAACGTTATGCGCAATCTGGCACTGGTTATCAATGATAACACCATTACCGATCACAGTATCGTCCAGAGCACCACGGTCAATGGTGGTACAAGCGCCG
Source organism: Citrobacter sp. Cpo074 (assembly GCF_030332745.1). Taxonomy (NCBI): domain Bacteria; kingdom Pseudomonadati; phylum Pseudomonadota; class Gammaproteobacteria; order Enterobacterales; family Enterobacteriaceae; genus Citrobacter; species Citrobacter sp. Cpo074. The sequence continues at coordinate 252,262 of NZ_JAOWHG010000023.1, read as the reverse complement.
ATCTCGACGCGATCGCCGATAATCACGCGACCAAGCTGGGGGATCTTCACCCAGTTACCACGATCGTTCGCGTAACCAAATCCATCAGATCCAACGACGGTGCTGGACTGGATCAGGCAATTTTCACCGATCTGGATGTCGTGGTAAATCGTCACATTCGCCCACAAGCGTGAACCTGCACCGATTTTGGTATTTTTTCCGACGAAGCAACCTGCACCGATAACCACGTTATCGCCCAGTTCTACGCCAGACTCAATGACCGCATTTGCGCCCACAGAGACATTATTACCCAGCTTCGCCGTTGCATCGATCGCTGCACTGGGTGCAATGTTCTGTGCAGGCTGAGGCGTGGTATCTAAAATTTGCGCCATACGTGCATAGGTCAGGTAGGGATTCTTCACTACCAGCGCCGCACTCTTAGCAAAAGGAAGATCGTCCTGCGTCATCACAACGGCAGACGCCTGGCATACGCCTAAATGTTCACGGTATTTAGGATTCACCATGAACGTGATATTGCCAGTTTGCGCAGATTGCATGGACGCTACGCCGGTGATGACGATATCGCCATCACCGTGTAATTCTGCATCCAACTGCTCTGCTAAATCAGCCAGTCGAATTGAAGGCATTACTTATTTAACCTGTTTCAGTACGTCAGCGGTGATGTCTTTTACATCGCTGCTGTTGTATGCAACGGTGTTTGCGTCAACGACCAGATCGATGCTCTGGCTGCTGGCAACAGATTTCACAGCTGTCTGGATACGAGTAACCAGTTTGCCACGTTCTTCGTTGGAACGACGTGCACGATCCTGCTCGAAAGCCTGAGCTTTCTGAGAGAAAGTCTGGCGCTGAGCCATGACGTCTTTTTCCAGCTTGGTACGATCGCTACCTGCTTTCATTGATTGCAGACGCTGCATTTTAGATTGCAGATCGGATTCCATACGCTGCAGTTCGCTGGCACGGCCTTTGAACTCGTTTTCCAGCGTAGCAGAAACACCCGTCTTCTGTGCAACCTGTTGGAACAGGCTACCCATATTGACGATTGCAATTTTGTCAGCAGCCTGTGCGGACGTTGCCATCGCTAAACCGAGACCTGCAGCTAATAACCACTTTTTCACAATTAACTCCTTACCATCCCATTTGCACCCGAAGGTGCAGTTCTTTGCGTGGCCAGGCGATCCCATGCAAGATCGCCTAAAGTCATCGCTACACTACCACTACATTCCTTTGCGAAGAACAGTTACCAGGTTTTACCAATATTAAACTGGAACTGTTCCGCTTTGTCTCCATCGTACTTCTTGAACGGCTGGGCGTAGGAGAAAACCAACGGCCCCAATGGGGACATCCATTGTAACGCGATACCTGCAGACATACGGATATTGCTCGGATCACCGTAATCTGGAACCCCAATAGCGCGAGTTTGATCGCTATCCTGCCAGTTAGTATCCCAAACGGTACCCATATCCCAGAAGAAGGAGGTACGGACCGAGTTAGCATACTTATCGCTGATAAACGGCGTCGGGGTAATAAATTCCAGGCTTGCTACGGCCATGGCGTTACCACCGACCGCATCGTCTGATTTACAGTACGAACCGTCTTTATTGGTACACTCTTCGTAGCTGTCAGGATCCCCTGCATAAGCCCCTGATTTATAGACTGCTTTTGGACCGATGGTATTCGACTGGAAGCCACGCACGGTGCTGGAGCCACCGGCATAGAAGTTCTCGTAGAACGGCATTTCTTTACTGCCAATACCGTCGCCATAGCCTACCTTCGTACGTCCTAACACTACCCACTTATGATCGTCATCGATCGGTACATAGGTCGCGGTATCCAACGTCGCTTTATAGTATTCGTTGTCAGAACCCGGAATGGTGACTTTGCCGTTCAGGTTGACGCGCGTACCTTCCGTTGGGAAGTAGCCGCGGTCAAGCTTGTTATATGTCCAACCATAGTTAAAGGTGAAGTCATCCGCAGCAAAGCTGTTGGTATTGGTCTCACCCATTGACTCAAGATAACGATCCATCGCAACCTGCGGCTGCATATTGGACAGTTTGTTATGTACATAACCCAGGCCCGCGCGCAACGTGTTGTATTCGTTGACCGGGAAGCCCAGCGTCACGTCTGTACCATAACTTTTGTTGGTATAGTCGGACAGGTCTGCATCATCCGCTTCAAAGTCGTTATAGAAGACGCGGCCACCAAGGCTCACACCATCAACGGTGAAGTACGGGTTAGTGACAGACAACTCAGTATAGGTCTGGTAGTCGTTTTTGGTACCGTTAATCCCGACAGAATAACCGGTACCTAACCAGTTATCTTGCTGAACGCCAGCCTGGAAACTCACGCCGCTCTCGGTACCGTAACCGACGCCGAAGTTAAAGCTACCGGTGTTACGCTCTTTGACCTTGTAGACCACATCAACCTGATCCGGGCTGCCCGGAACACGCTGAGTATCGGTATCAACGGTTTCAAAGTAACCCAGACGGTTCAGACGCTCTTTACCCTGGTCGACCAGATCGCTGCCCAACCATGCGCCTTCCATCTGACGCATTTCGCGACGCAGAACGGAGTCTTTAGAAGTGTCGTTACCTTCAAAACGGATCTTACGCACATAGAAACGGTTACCCGCATCCACGTTTACACGTAATTTAACGGTTTTGTCGGCGTCGTTGATTTCAGGCTGCGACTGTACGCGCGGATAGGCATAGCCATAGCGACCCAGAAGCTTCTTGATGTCATCTTCCATTTTGGTCACTTTGGTGCCGTTATAGAGTTCACCTGGCTCGATCTTCGTCAGGGTCTCAATTTCGGCGGAGTGCCCGGCCAGGTTACCGCTCACCTGAACCCCAGAAAGCTTGTACTGCTCGCCTTCAGTGATGTTAACGGTGATGTAGATGCCTTTTTTATCCGGCGTCAGGCTGACCTGAGTGGAATCAATATTGAAGCGAGCATAACCGCGATCCAGATAGTAGCTACGCAGGGTTTCAAGGTCGCCCGCCAGCTTCTGTTTCTGGTATTTACGATCGCCCACCACGTTCCACCACGGCACTTCGTCACGCAACTGGAAGTGAGAGATAAGTTCGTCAGTCGAGAAGGCATGGTTGCCGACGATATTGATCTGTTGGATCTTCGCCGAAACACCTTCCTGGAAGACCAGCTTGAGGTCAACGCGGTTACGCGGCAACGGCGTCACCACCGCTTTCACACTGGCGCTGTACTTACCGACGCTATAGTAGAAATCTTCCAGGCCCTTTTCGATATCGGCAAGCGTTGTGCGATCCAGAGACTCGCCAACACGCACGCCAGACGCCTCGAGGTTTTGCTTCAGCATGTCATCTTTCACCGATTTGTTACCGGAGAAAGTGATGCTGGCAATCGTCGGGCGTTCTTTTACCTGAACCAGAAGGGTATCACCATCGCGCAGGACGCGGACATCCTCAAAGTTTCCGGTGGCGAACAGAGCACGAATGGTATTACTGATGTCTTCATCATTAACCGTGTCGCCTGTGCGCACCGGCATACTGAGGAGAGCCGCACCAACGGCGACTCGCTGTAGGCCTTCGAAATGAATGTCCTTCACTACGAACCCTTCAGCACCGTATACGGTGGCGCTGCTAAACAGCAGCGACGCTATGAGCAACTTTTTCATCGCCATCGTTATTATGCGTTCTTCCTAACACTCTCTTACAACCGAGAGAAATCATTGAAAAGTGCAAGCCCCATTAACAACACCAGCAAGATAGAGCCAATGCGATAACTAAAGTCTTGAACCCGCTCGGATACCGGACCGCCCTTCAGCTTTTCAATCGCCAGGAACAGCAGATGCCCCCCGTCAAGAACGGGCAACGGAAACAGGTTGATTATCCCTAAGTTCACGCTGATAAGCGCAAGGAACATCAGGTAATAAATAATCCCGAACTCCGCTGACATCCCAGCCCCCTGGGCGATAGAAATCGGCCCACTGAGGTTGTTCAGTTTTACATCACCGGTAATCAATTTTCCCAGCATACTGACCGTCAGCTTCATCAACTGCCACGTTTTATCCGAGGCTTCGAGGATGGCGCTGAAGGGCCCATACTGGCGTACAGTCTTATACTCATCAGGCAGAGGAATAACTTTAGGCACCACGCCCGCAAACCCTTCTGCCTTACCGTTAACCTGTTTTGAATCTGGGGTTAACGTTAAAGACAAGGAACTTCCTTGTCTTTCAATATCTAGCGCTAACGGCGTATCCGGATTATCGCGCACCAGCGTCACGAACGTCATCCATTGCGTCAGCGACTGACCATTGACTTTAACGATCCTGTCGCCAGCTTGCAAACCTGCCTTACTTGCAGCGGAATTAACCTGCACTTCTGACAGTACCGGTTCAATCTGCGGACCACGCGGACGCATGCCCAAACTAGAGACAGGATCCTCTTTGTCTGGCTCAAATGCCCAATGGCGTAAATCCAGCGTTTTGTCCTGTCGCTGGTTACTGCCAAACTGCGCCACGCTGAGGGTCGTATGCTCATCGCCAATTTTGGATACCAGTTGCAATCGCACGGCATCCCAATCAGGGGTTTCGATGCCATCAACCGCTTTTAGTTCCGTACCCGGCTGAATTTGCGCCTGTGCAGCAATCGAGTTGGGTGTTATTTCACCAACAACCGGACGAACGCCAGGGACACCAATGATAAACACCAGCCAATAAGCAAAAATAGCAAAAAGGAAGTTTGCAATCGGACCCGCGGCGATAATGGCAGCACGTTGTCCAACCGTTTTATTGTTGAAGGCGTAATGGCGCAATTCCGGTGCGACCGGTTCAGCGCGCTCATCCAGCATTTTGACGTAACCGCCGAGGGGAATCATGGCGATGACGTATTCCGTACCTGATTTATCGGTACGCCGCCAAAGCGCTTTTCCAAAGCCAATGGAAAAGCGTTCGACGCGGACTCCGCAGCGCCGCGCAACCCAGAAATGACCAAATTCATGCACGGTGATAAGCACACCAAGTGCGATGATGAATGCAGCCAAATTCCAGAGAATACTCAGCATAAGACCATCCGTTAGAGCGTCCTGAACACCAGTAACAACAGGCAGGCAAAGACCGGTACCGCAGCCGTCAGGCTATCAATACGATCCAGAATACCGCCGTGTCCTGGAATTAAGTGACCACTGTCCTTAATACCTGCTTCACGCTTAAACATACTCTCGGTCAGGTCACCCAGCACGGAGGCCAGGGCTGCAACGATGGAGCAAATGAGCAAGGTGACAGGCGCAACTTCAAGATTCGCCCACATGCCATAACCCCATGAGATCACGGCCGCAGTGGCGAGTCCGCCAATAAAACCCTGCCAGGTTTTACCAGGAGAAACCTTCGGTGCCAGCTTATGTTTGCCAAACAGCTTACCAAACATATACGCACCAGAGTCCGCTCCCCAAACGAGGATCATGACATACAGCAGCCATAGCGCGCCACTATAATGATTCTCATCATAGTGCCATGCACGTAGCGCCAGCATTCCCCAAAAGAACGGGACAATGGTTAACACGCCGAAAATTATGCGTAATGTTTTGGAATTACGCCAGACCGACGCAGAACCTGGGTAAAACAATACCAGTAACAGCGCTACGACCCACCAGCCCAGCGACGCCCACAGCGATACTTCAACCAGAGGTTGATGGATATCGCGATGGTACTCTGGCAGCAAAAATAGCATCAGTGCCAGCAATAGCCCGCACAAAACCGCCAGCCAGACTCGCTGCGTACGCGTGGTAAAACCGCTTAACTGTCCCCACTCCCAGGCGGCCAACATACAGACGACCAACGTAACAATGGCGAACCCCACCGGCGGCAGCAAAAACAGCGCCGCGATGACAACGGGTATTAAAACAAAAGCAGAAATCAGGCGATACTTCAGCAAAAGCGACCCCCATCAGGCTTTTTCATCACCGGGTTCGGTGCCGCCGAAACGACGCTCACGATTAGCAAAGGCATGCAGCGCACCTTCAAAGTCTTGTTCATCGAAATCGGGCCAGAGAACATCGGTAAAGTAAAGTTCGGCGTAGGCAATTTGCCACAACAGAAAATTACTAATTCGGTGCTCTCCCCCAGTCCTTATCACTAAATCCACAGGAGCCAGCTCATGCATACAAATTTGCTGCCCAAGCATCTCTTCATCGATTTGCTCAGGATGCAGCACACCGTCCTGCACCTGTTGTGCCAGTTGCCTGACTCCCTGGACAATATCCCACCGTCCACCGTAATTCGCTGCAATATTCAGCGTCAACCCGGTATTCTGGGCGGTAATCGCTTCTGATTTGCGAATCCGTTCTTGCAAACGTGAGTTAAATCGACTGGTATCCCCGATAATACGCAGGCGTACGTTATGGCGATGTAGGTTTTTCACTTCGCTATCAAGTGCCCACACAAACAGTTCCATTAACGCGCTCACTTCCTGCGCAGGTCGGTTCCAGTTCTCACTGCTAAAGGCATACAGCGTTAACGCATCAATACCGTTATTTGCAGCAAAAGAGACAGCCCGGCGGACGGATTTTGCTCCAGCCTTATGCCCAAAGGCGCGAATCTTCCCTTGCTTTTTCGCCCAGCGGCCATTGCCATCCATGATAATTGCGACATGGCGACAACCATGTGCTGGCAAATTTTCGCTTAATGGTTTAGTTGCAGACAACATAACGCGTTATTAGTCCCTGAAAGGATTTACGGTACTCAGGAATACTGAAGCCTATCCACAAAAAAGCCGTGTCAAACCACGGCTTACCCGACCGAAAAAAAGCAAATACCCGCGATCGGGTGGCGCAGACTATATCACTGAAGCCCAACGCTAACAAATAGCACGATTCTCCGTAGAGGGATTATCATCAGCTTGAGAGTCGCATCACTTCTTTTCTGGCGACTTCCCGCGCGATGGCATCGACCTTCAACACGTCGTCAACGCTCTGCGGCTCCTGCAAATCCATCTTATCCAGTACAGATAAATTGAGATCGGCAATATCGGTAAATCGGATCTGCTGCGCCAGGAATGCGGCAACGGTAATTTCATTCGCGGCATTGAGTGCGGTCGTCGCCGCCTGACCTTGCTCAAACGCGTCCATCGCCAGTTTCAGGCACGGATAACGCTGGTAATCAGGTGCGGAAAACGTCAACGCACTGAGTTTGCAAAAGTCGACAGGCTTAACACCGGACGTCACACGTTCTGGCCATGCCATCGTATGGGCAATAGGTGTACGCATATCAGGTTCACCCAACTGCGCCAGAACACTACCATCCTGATAACGGACCATCGAATGAATAACCGACTGCGGATGAATCAGCACTTCCATCTGGCTTGCACTGGCATTAAATAACCAACGCGCTTCAATGTATTCCAGACCTTTGTTCATCATGGTGGCGGAATCGACAGAGATTTTTCGTCCCATCGACCAATTCGGATGACGGCATGCCTGATCGGGGGTCATAGAGACCAGATCGCGCAATGGCGTTTCACGGAATGGGCCACCAGACCCGGTAAGCAGAACTGACATGACGCCGTTTTGCTCAAGGTCAGCGTATCCCAGATTGTGTTGGATAGGTTGCGGTAAACTCTGAAAAATCGCGTTATGCTCGCTATCTACCGGCAAAAGCTGCGCTTTGTGGCGTTTCACGTCGTCCATAAACAGACGACCGCAGGTCACCAGAGATTCTTTATTCGCCAGCAAAATGCTTTTGCTCGCACGAATTGCCGCCAGCGTCGGCAGCAAACCCGCTGCGCCGACAATCGCCGCCATGACCTGATCAACATCATCCAGCGCAGCCATATCACAGGCAGCCTGCTGCCCGCTCATCACCTCGGTACGGCTACCCTGTGCCAAAAGAGCAGCTTTTACCTGTGCCGCGCTTTTTTCATCATCCATTACCGCATAGCGAGGCGCAAACTCCAGGCATTGCTCTACCATACGGGCAACATTTTTACCCGCCACCAACGCAGCAACACGAAATTTTTCCGGGTTATGGCGTACTACATCCAGCGTACTGCAACCAATGGAACCGGTTGATCCCAGGATGGTTAATTGCTTCATCGGACATCCAGAAGAATTTTACTCGTCATACTTCAAGTTGCATGTACGTTGGCTTTACTCGGCCTTTGGCGTCACCGCCTTCCTGCAACTTGAATTATTTAGAGTATGTAGACAGAAAAAAGCAAAACGCCGCCATCCAGCCTTCTCAGGCCTTCTAAGCGGCGTTTTTAGCGTACAGGCGAATCAGAACTGCATCAGTTCTGCTTCTTTCTCTGCCAGCGCCGCATCAACTTTCTTGATTGCTGCGTCAGTCAGTTTCTGTACGTCGTCCTGAGAACGGCGATCGTCATCTTCGCTGATCTCTTTTTCTTTCAACAATGCTTTCACTTTGTCGTTTGCATCGCGGCGTACGTTACGTACCGCAACACGCGCGCCTTCAGCTTCACCACGTACGATCTTGGTCAGATCTTTACGACGTTCTTCGGTCAGCGGCGGCAGCGGAACGCGGATGTCAGAGCCCGCAGAGCTTGGATTCAGACCGAGGTCGGAAGCCATGATTGCTTTCTCAACGGCTGGACCCATAGAACGGTCAAATACGTTGATTTTCAGGGTACGGGAATCTTCAACCGTTACGCTTGCCAGCTGGCGCAGCGGAGTCGGCGTGCCGTAATATTCCACGACAATACCATCCAGCAGGCTAGGAGAAGCACGACCCGTGCGAATTTTGCTGATTTGGTTTTTGAACGCTTCGACGCATTTGTCCATGCGTACTTCAGCATCTTTTCTGATATCGTTGATCACGTTACGAATCCTTGAAAGCTTGTTTCAGTCAGACCATACCCGCCACGCAAGATGTGACAAGTATAGTCTTGATTAATTTTGAGGGACGTATCCCGCGACATTAAAGCGGAATATTACCTGCATTTAGCCGCAACGGGAATTATTCCGTGATTAACGTGCCTTCTTTTTCACCCATAACAACACGGCGCAGTGCACCTGGTTTGTTCATGTTAAAGACACGAATCGGTAATTTGTGGTCACGAGCCAGCGTGAACGCGGCAAGATCCATTACTTTCAGCTCTTTATCCAGTACTTCAGTGTAGGTCAACTGTTCGTACATAGTCGCCGTTGGATCTTTAGCCGGGTCGGCAGTAAATACGCCATCGACTTTGGTGGCTTTCAGAACCACATCCGCTTCAATTTCAATACCGCGCAGGCAGGCTGCAGAATCGGTGGTGAAGAACGGATTGCCGGTACCCGCAGACAAAATAACAACGCGGTTGTTACGCAGCAGGCTGATAGCTTCGGCCCAGCTGTAGTTATCACACACGCCGTTCAGAGGAATTGCGGACATCAAGCGAGCGTTCACATAGGCGCGGTGAAGCGCATCGCGCATCGCCAGACCGTTCATTACGGTGGCTAACATGCCCATGTGGTCGCCCACAACGCGGTTCATCCCCGCTTTCGCCAGACCAGCGCCACGGAACAGGTTACCACCACCAATCACTACGCCAACCTGAATACCCAGCTCAACCAGCTCTTTGATTTCCTGAGCCATACGGTCGAGGATGCTTGCATCAATACCGAAGCCTTCTGAACCTTGCAGAGCTTCGCCACTTAACTTAAGCAGAATACGTTTGTAGACGGGTTTTGCATTGGTAGCCATGTTTCTTTCCTGAGACTGTCAACGAATGAGATGAGTTAATTCCGGCGACATTGTATGTCGCTTTTCAGCATGACCACTATAGCGGTTCGCTGAATTTACAAGCCAGACACAAAAAGAAGCCGCCCTCAGGCGGCTCCTTTAAAAATTAAGACTGCTTGGACATCGCAGCAACTTCTGCTGCAAAGTCAGTCTCAACTTTCTCGATGCCTTCACCCACTTCAAAGCGGATGAAACCAGTTACGTCAGCGTTATGCTCTTTCAGCAGCTGACCAACAGATTTGCTCGGTTCCATGACGAAAGGCTGACCGGTCAGAGAAACTTCGCCGGTGAATTTCTTCATGCGGCCTTCAACCATTTTCTCTGCGATTTCTTTCGGCTTGCCAGACTGCATAGCGATGTCCAGCTGAACCTGGTATTCTTTTTCTACCACTTCAGCGGAAACGTCTTCCGGTTTAACGAATTCTGGTTTGCTTGCAGCAACGTGCATTGCCAGCTGTTTAACCAGTTCTTCGTCAGCGCCAGTTGCAGCAACCAGAACACCGATACGAGCACCGTGCTGGTAGTTACCCAGAACTTCGCCTTCCAGGGAAGCAACGCGACGGATGTTGATGTTCTCACCGATTTTAGCAACCAGAGCAACACGTTCTTCTTCGAACTGTGCTTTCAGAACTTCAACGTCAGTGATTTTGCCAGCAACGGCAGCGTCCAGTACTTTGTCAGCAAATGCCTGGAAACCAGCATCTTTAGCAACGAAGTCAGTCTGGCAGTTAACTTCCAGAATGAAAGCGATGTTGCCGTCGATTTTGGTTTTGATTACGCCGTCAGCAGCAACGTTGCCTGCTTTTTTCGCCGCTTTGATTGCACCGGACTTACGCATGTTTTCGATTGCCAGCTCGATGTCGCCATTAGCTTCAGTCAGTGCTTTTTTGCAATCCATCATGCCTGCGCCAGTACGCTCACGCAGCTCTTTTACCAGGGATGCGGTAATTTCAGCCATTCTAAAATCCTCGGAAGATTTGATCTGCCCGGCATGAAACCGCACAGATTTAAAAGTGAAAAAGGGGGCCATATACAGGCCCCCTAACCAAACGTGATACTACCTGGTCTATAAGGGCTCTAACGAGCGTGCCTTATTATTCAGCTTCTACGAAGCTTTCTTCCGCCTGGGAAGCCAGATCCTGAGAACGGCCTTCACGAACGGTAGTAGCTACAGCGCCCAGGTACAGGGTCACAGCACGGATTGCGTCGTCGTTACCCGGGATAACGAAGTCAACACCGTCCGGATCAGAGTTGGTATCAACGATAGCAAATACTGGGATACCCAGGTTGTTTGCTTCTTTGATAGCAATGTGCTCGTGGTCAGCATCGATTACGAACAGAGCGTCCGGCAGACCGCCCATATCTTTGATACCGCCCAGGCTGTTTTCCAGTTTCTCAAGCTCACGAGTACGCATCAGCGCTTCTTTCTTGGTCAGCTTTTCGAAAGTACCGTCCTGAGACTGAGTTTCCAGATCTTTCAGACGTTTGATGGACTGACGAACGGTTTTCCAGTTAGTCAGCATACCGCCCAGCCAGCGATGGTTCACGAAGAACTGGTCGCAGCTGTTAGCAGCTTCTTTCACCGCTTCGCTTGCAGCGCGTTTAGTACCAACGAAAAGGATTTTACCTTTACGAGCAGAGATCTTGTTCAGTTCAGCCAGAGCTTCGTTGAACATCGGTACAGTTTTCTCAAGGTTGATGATGTGAACTTTGTTACGCGCACCGAAGATGAACGGCTTCATTTTCGGGTTCCAGTAACGGGTCTGGTGACCGAAGTGAACACCAGCCTTGAGCATGTCGCGCATGGAAACAGTTGCCATGATTAAAACCTCTATATATAAAAGTTGGGGTTAAGCCTCCACGCATCCCATATTACCGACCCCAAAGGGCACCCCGGAATATGTGCCGATACGTGTGTGTTGTTACACAAAGTGAGATTTGTCGCTCCCGTCCATCGTGTGTAGTCTTCGAATGGATCGGAAGTCCGGCGCGCTTTATACCACAAATACGCCACCGACACCAATAATTGTTGGCGGTCTGTGCTGAATGAACGATGAATTTCGTGTTACAGGAAGGCGGCAAATTTTTGAATCCCCGGGAGCTTACAACCAGTAAGTGACTGGGGTGAAAAAATGTAGCCAACGCATCTGTGGCACGAAAGGCGAAGTTCAGAATGATTCTCAATTTGGCAGGGTACACCCCAGACTGATACCATTGGCAGCACTTAAACAATTATTGCCGATATCATCGGCACTGATGGACAGAATTTATGGCTATCTCAATCAAGACCCCTGAAGAAATCGAAAAAATGCGCGTCGCTGGCCGCCTGGCCGCTGATGTACTGGAAATGATCGCGCCGTTTGTTAAACCGGGCGTCAGCACCGGCGAGCTGGATCGCCTCTGTAATGACTACATCGTGAATGAGCAGCAGGCTATTTCCGCCTGCCTGGGCTATCACGGCTATCCGAAATCCGTATGTATCTCTATTAATGAAGTCGTGTGCCACGGGATCCCGGACGACGCCAAACTTCTGAAAGACGGCGACATCGTCAACATCGACGTAACCGTGATTAAAGACGAGTACCACGGCGATACCTCCAAGATGTTTATCGTCGGCAAACCTACTATTCTGGGCGAGCGTCTGTGCCGCGTCACACAGGAAAGCCTGTACCTGGCGCTGCGAATGGTAAAACCGGGCATTCGCCTGCGCACGCTGGGCGCTGCAATTCAGAAATACGCGGAAGGCGAAGGTTTCTCTGTTGTTCGTGAATACTGCGGTCACGGTATCGGTCGCGGCTTCCATGAAGAGCCACAGGTTCTGCACTACGATGCAGACGACGGTGGTGTGGTACTGCAGCCGGGCATGACGTTCACCATAGAACCGATGCTGAATGCCGGTGATTACCGCATCCGCACCATGAAAGACGGCTGGACGGTGAAAACCAAAGACCGGAGCTTGTCTGCACAGTACGAGCATACTATTGTAGTGACGGAAAACGGCTGTGAAATTCTGACGTTACGCAAGGATGACACCATCCCGGCGATCATCACACACGGCGAATAATGTTTTGCCTGATGGCGATGCATTCGCATCTTATCAGGCCTACAAATTGTACTACTTAGTAGGCCGGATAAGGCGTTCACGCCATCATCCGGCTTTTTAATGGGTGGCGCATAATGAATACTCTTCCTGAACAGCACGCAAATACTGCCCTCCCCACCCTGCCTGGCCAACCGCAAAACCCAGGGACATGGCCACAGCAAGATCTCAACTGCTCCGGCATTAAAGCGCATATCGACACCTTCCAGAACTGGTTAGGCGAAGCGTTTGACAGTGGAATTTCCGCAGAACAGCTCATTGAGGCCCGCACCGAATTTATTGACCAACTGCTACAGCGTTTGTGGATAGAAGCTGGGTTCGGGCAAATAGCCGATCTGGCGCTGGTTGCCGTTGGTGGCTACGGACGAGGCGAATTGCACCCGCTTTCCGATATTGACCTGCTGATCCTGAGTCGTAAAAAGCTGCCTGATGCGCAGGCCGAGAAAGTCGGTGAGCTGTTAACGCTGCTATGGGACGTGAGGCTGGAGGTTGGGCATAGCGTGCGTACGCTGGAAGAGTGTCTGCTGGAAGGATTGTCAGATTTAACCGTCGCCACCAACCTGATTGAAACACGCTTGCTGATCGGCGATGTGGCGCTGTTTCTGGAGCTGCAAAAGCATATTTTTAGCGAAGGTTTCTGGCCTTCCGACAAGTTTTACGCCGCTAAAGTGAAAGAGCAGAATCAGCGCCACCAGCGCTATCACGGCACCAGCTACAACCTGGAGCCGGACATCAAAAGCAGTCCCGGCGGCCTGCGCGATATCCATACCCTGCAATGGGTGGCGCGTCGCCATTTTGGCGCCACCTCACTGGACGAAATGGTCGGCTTCGGCTTTTTGACACTGGCTGAACGCGCCGAGCTGAATGAATGTTTGCATATCCTGTGGCGGATTCGCTTCGCCCTGCATCTGGTCGTTAGTCGTTACGACAACCGCCTGCTGTTTGACCGCCAGCTCAGCGTGGCGCAAAGGCTAAACTACGGCGGCGAAGGCAACGAGCCTATCGAGCGGATGATGAAAGACTATTTCCGCGTCACCCGACGGGTCAGCGAACTGAATCACATGCTGTTGCAACTGTTCGACGAGGCGATCCTCGCCATGCCCGCCGATGAAAAACCGCGCCCGATTGATGACGACTTTCAACTGCGCGGCACGTTGATCGATCTGCGCAACGACGACCTGTTTATCCGTAAACCCGAAGCGATACTGCGGATGTTTTACATCATGGTGCGTAACAGCGCGATCAGCGGAATTTACTCCACCACGCTGCGCCATCTGCGTCATGCCCGCCGTCATTTAACGCAGCCGCTGTGCTACATCCCGGAAGCACGATCGCTGTTTCTCAGCATGTTACGCCATCCGGGCGCGGTGAGCCGCGGTCTGCTGCCGATGCATCGCCACAGCGTGTTGTGGGCCTATATGCCGCAATGGTCGCATATTGTCGGCCAAATGCAGTTTGACCTGTTTCATGCCTATACGGTGGATGAACACACCATCCGCGTAATGCTCAAGCTGGAAAGTTTTGCTAACGAAGAGACCCGTCAGCGCCATCCGCTTTGTGTGGATCTATGGCCGCGTCTGCGACAGCCGGAGTTGATTCTTATTGCCGCGCTGTTCCACGATATCGCCAAAGGTCGCGGCGGCGATCACTCGGTACTCGGCGCTCAGGATGTGCTCAAGTTCGCCGAACTGCACGGCCTGAATTCCCGCGAAACGCAGCTGATCGTGTGGCTGGTGCGCCAGCATTTGCTGATGTCGGTGACCGCTCAGCGCCGCGATATTCAGGATCCCGAAGTAATTAAGCAATTCGCCGAAGAGGTACAAACGGAACACCGTCTGCGCTTTTTGGTGTGTCTGACCGTCGCGGATATTTGCGCCACCAACGAAACGCTGTGGAATAGCTGGAAGCAAAGCCTGCTACGCGAGCTGTACTTCGCAACGGAAAAACAACTCCGTCGTGGCATGCAAAATACGCCGGATATGCGTGAGCGTGTACGCCATCATCAGCTTCAGGCGCTGGCGCTACTGCGAATGGACAACATTGATGAAGAAGCGTTGCACCACATCTGGTCACGCTGTCGCGCCAACTACTTCGTGCGTCACAGCCCAAATCAGCTGGCCTGGCATGCGCGCCATCTGCTGCAACACGATCTCAGCAAGCCGCTGATCCTGCTCAGCCCACAGGCCACGCGCGGCGGGACAGAAATTTTCATCTGGAGCCCTGACCGCCCTTACCTGTTTGCCGCCGTCTGCGCCGAACTGGACAGGCGTAATCTTAGCGTCCACGATGCGCAGATTTTCACTACCCGCGATGGGATGGCGATGGATACGTTCATCGTACTGGAACCGGACGGCAGCCCGCTGTCTTCAGATCGACACGAAGCGATCCGTTTTGGACTGGAACAGGCCATCACGCAGCGCAGTTGGCAGCCACCGCAACCGCGTCGCCAGCCGGCAAAATTACGCCACTTTACCGTCGATACTGAGGTCACCTTTTTGCCGACCCATACCGACCGAAAATCATTCCTGGAGCTTATCGCTCTCGACCAGCCCGGCCTGCTGGCGCGGGTCGGGCAGATTTTTGCCGATCTGGGAATTTCGCTGCATGGCGCCCGAATTACAACCATTGGCGAGCGAGTAGAAGATTTATTCATAATCGCCACCGCCGACCGGCGCGCCCTTAATAATGAGCTGCAGCAGGAAGTGCATCAACGGTTGACAGAGGCCCTCAATCCAAACGATAAAGGGTGATGTTTTTATTTATTATGGAAAGAGTTTAACAATGCAGCAGTTACAGAACGTTATTGAGTCCGCTTTCGAGCGCCGTGCCGACATTACTCCGGCAAATGTAGATACCGTAACCCGCGAAGCGGTGAATCAGGTTATTTCTTTACTGGATTCCGGTGCACTGCGCGTCGCAGAGAAGATTGAGGGTCAGTGGGTCACACATCAGTGGCTGAAAAAGGCGGTCCTGCTCTCTTTCCGTATTAACGATAATCAGGTCATCGAAGGTGCGGAAAGCCGTTACTTCGATAAAGTACCGATGAAATTCGCCAACTACGACGAAGCGCGCTTCCAGAAGGAAGGTTTCCGCGTGGTTCCGCCTGCGGCCGTGCGTCAGGGTGCGTTTATCGCCCGTAACACCGTGCTGATGCCATCTTACGTAAACATCGGCGCTTATGTTGATGAAGGTACGATGGTTGATACCTGGGCGACAGTCGGTTCCTGTGCGCAAATCGGTAAAAACGTACACCTGTCCGGCGGCGTTGGCATCGGCGGCGTACTGGAGCCGTTGCAGGCTAACCCAACCATCATCGAAGACAACTGCTTCATCGGCGCACGCTCTGAAGTGGTTGAAGGCGTGATCGTCGAAGAAGGTTCTGTTATCTCCATGGGCGTGTACATCGGTCAGAGCACCCGTATTTACGATCGCGAAACTGGCGAAGTGCATTACGGTCGCGTTCCGGCAGGCTCCGTGGTCGTCTCCGGCAACCTGCCGTCGAAAGATGGTAAATACAGCCTGTACTGCGCGGTGATTGTGAAGAAAGTCGATGCCAAAACGCGTGGCAAAGTGGGAATCAACGAACTGTTGCGCACTATCGACTAACAGCGATTTGAAAAAGCGGGCTTAGCCCGCTTTTTTTACATCTGCGAGTGGCATAAACAAGGCTTTTCGTTAATTATTCAATGGTTATAGTGAGCTTAAGGGTACCGCTATGTATGACAATCTGAAAAGTCTGGGCATTACTAATCCTGAAGAGATCGATCGTTACAGCCTGCGGCAAGAAGCCAACAACGATATCCTGAAAATCTATTTCCAAAAGGATAAAGGCGAGTTTTTTGCCAAGAGCGTGAAGTTCAAATATCCCCGTCAGCGCAAAACGGTGGTAGCTGATGGCATCGGCCAGGGTTACAAAGAAGTGCAGGAGATCAGTCCCAACCTGCGCTATGTGATCGATGAACTGGATCAGATCTGCCAGCGCGATCGCAGCGAAGTCGATCTTAAACGCAAGATCCTTGATGATTTACGTCATCTCGAAAGCGTCGTGACCAACAAGATCAGCGAAATTGAAGCCGATCTGGAAAAACTAACGCGTAAATAACCGCACGTGAATGTATTCGTAGGCCGGGTAAGGCGAAGCCGCCACCCGGCATTTTGCCTGATAAGCGTAGCGCCATCAGGCAATTAATCAATGCTGTTCATCCAGTTGTAACGCCACATACAGCAGCAGTCGGTCGTCAAAATTCCCCAGATCCAGCCCGGTCAGTTCTGAAATACGATTCAGGCGATATTCCAGCGTATTGCGGTGAATAAA
This sequence comes from Citrobacter sp. Cpo074, assembly GCF_030332745.1. Classification (NCBI taxonomy): domain Bacteria; kingdom Pseudomonadati; phylum Pseudomonadota; class Gammaproteobacteria; order Enterobacterales; family Enterobacteriaceae; genus Citrobacter; species Citrobacter sp. Cpo074. Next base: position 235,141 of record NZ_JAOWHG010000023.1, on the reverse strand, counting down.
CAGTGCCTTTGAGGTGGCCAGCGGCTGGACGTTATGACGAAACCATGCCGCCAATGTCCGACGCAGCAATCCGTTGTTATCCATCGCTTTCAGCCTCACCAACGGACGCGCCAGCTCATTGGCCTGCCAGCCACCGCGCAGGCTGTCCAGCAGCACTGGCAACATCAAATCCTGATAGAAATAGCTACGGCTTTCCGGCATCCGCTGTTTACCGACCATCATGGTGGTGCGCGCCGTACGATACGAACGGGCAATGCTACCAGGCCCGGTAAAATAGTTGCCCAGCGACACGCGAAAACGCAGCTGTCCGTTCTCTTTCATGCGGGCAATAAGCTGCTCAACCCGCTTACGATGATCTTCAGCGTCCCAGCGGCCAAACTGATTGAGCGCCGGTTTCAGCACCACCATCTCGGTCAGAGAGACAATCGCAATCAGATTATTACGTTCGGGCGTGGTCAACGCATTCTGCAATTGCTGTAGCTCCGCCATCGCACTGTCAACGCCAAGCTGGCCGCTGTCAACCTCCACTACCGCCACCACGCGCGGCTGGTTCAGATCAATGCCCAGGCGCTGGGCCCATTCCATCAGCGCCGGTGTATTCTCTTCCGCCTGAATCAGGTTCATCACCAGCTCTTCACGCAGACGGCTATCCTGCGCTAACAGATGCATCAAGCGCGACTGTTCCAGCATCATTTCGGCGGTCATACACACTAACTCGCCGTATTTACGCAAATGCTCCGGCTCGCCGGTAAGGCCGATAACGCCAACGATTTCGCCTTCCAGACGTAGAGGCAGGTTTATCCCCTGTCGTACACCGTGCAAGTGACGTGCCACCGCATCGTCGATATCGACCACCCGACCCTGCGAAAGCACCAGCAGCGCGCCTTCGTGCAATTCACCAATACGTTCGCGATCGCCGCTGCCGATTATCCGCCCACGGGCATCCATTACGTTGATATTGGTATCAATGATGCGCATGGTACGCGCCACGATATCCTGCGCCATTTTGGTATCAAGATGCCAACCAGCCATAAACCCCTCCTGTGAGCAGAGCTCAAGCATAGGGAAGATAATAAGCGGCGACATTGTGCAAATGCACAAAGCGAAAGGGAGAAGTATGGAGTTGTGGGAAGTATCACAAAAAGAAACCCCTTCCTGTGCAGGAAGGGGTTGAGGGAGATTACTGCATCAACAGATAGATGGAGCTGTCACCGCGCTGAATGTTCAGCGCCAGTACAGCCGGTTTGCTGTCGAGGATTTTGCGCAGTTCAGCGATGTTTTTCACCGGCTGCTGGTTCGCGCCGATAATCACATCCCCTTTCTTCAGGCCAATCTGTGCAGCCGGAGAATTCGGTTTCACGTCGCTTACCACGACACCTTTGTCCTGGCCTTTGTTGCTCATATCGGCACCTTCGATGCCTTTAAAGATAGAGCTGGAGTCAACCTGAGTCTGGCTGCTCTGCTGCAATTCCAAGTTCACGGTGACCGGCTTACCGTCACGCAGCAGACCGAGGGTGATTTTGCTGCCAACCGGCATCGTACCGACCTGCGCACGCAGGGCGGCGAAGCTGCTAATAGGTTTGCCGTTCAGGGAGGTAATCACATCCCCAGCTTTAATCCCCGCTTTCGCTGCAGAAGAGTTCGGCATCACCTGGCTGACGAATGCGCCACGCTGGGCGTCAACTTTCATCGCTTTCGCCAGCTCAGAGCTCAGCTCGGTACCCATAATGCCCAGCTCACCGCGTTTAACCTGGCCAAACTCAACCATCTGCGAGGTCAGGTTTTTCACCATGTTGCTTGGGATCGCAAAACCGATACCGATGTTACCGCCGTCCGGTGCGAGGATCGCGGTGTTAATACCGATCAGCTCACCGTTCAGGTTGACCAGCGCACCACCGGAGTTACCCCGGTTGATCGCAGCATCCGTCTGGATAAAGTTCTCGTAGTTTTCCGCATTCAGGCCGCTACGGCCCAGTGCAGAAACGATACCGGAAGTCACCGTTTCGCCGAGGCCAAACGGGTTACCAATTGCCACGGTGTAATCACCCACGCGCAGCGCATCGGAATCTGCCAGCTTAATCGCCGTCAGGTTTTTCGGATCCTGAATTTGGATCAGCGCGATATCGGAGCGCGGATCTTTACCCACGATCTTCGCGTCAAATTTACGACCATCGCTCAACTGAACTTTAATCACCGTGGCGTTATCTACCACGTGGTTATTGGTCACGACATACCCTTTCGCGGCATCAATAATTACGCCGGAACCGAGTGCCATAAATTTCTGCTGCTGGCCGCCGCCATTGTCAGCGCCCGGTGCGCCGCCCTGGCAGAACGGTGAACTCTGGAACGGAGAACCGTCCTGGCAGAACGGTGAATTATCACCGAAGAACTGCTGGAAATTACGCGGCATGCGCGGCGTATTTACCGTCGTGCTCCCCTCGACGTTAATACTTACCACCGATGGCATCACTTTTTCGAGCATCGGGGCCAGGCTTGGCATCTGTTGGGCGGTCATTGCTGAAGACGACGTCTCAGCCGCTGTAGCAGACAGGGGGGACAACGCCAAACCTAAACTCAGAGCCAGTGCACTCATTGCTAATGTGGTTTTTTTCATGTGTTTCGTTCTCGATTAACAGGTAACGCAAAATTGCTGTATACGTCAGAGTCGTTTTATAGCGCTAAGTTCCAGAATTAAGTTTAAGGAAAAAGTAAAATTTTATTGTCCGTCTTTACAAATGAGTATTTATTGTTCTACGGCCATCAAGCGACGATATTCATCCCAGGCATACAAATCTGTCATTCCGCTGATATAATCCTGAATCAGCCGGCAGCGATAATAATATTCCAGAACCGAATACTCGGCGCACCCCGTCGATATTTTACTAACCGCCTCAACATACGCAAGACGATGGCGGGTAGACAACTTCTGAAATAAACGGGACTCGATAGGAAAACGTTTTACTCTTTCATTGTCGACCAGTTCAGAAAAATCTGACTGAGACATTTTTAATAACGGCTGATAGATCTCCAGCAACCCGCTGATCACCCGATAGCCCTGTAGTTCCAGTTGTTCAACATCCGGATGGCTAAACACATGTTTTACCGCCACATTTTTATAAACACCCAGTAACTGGCTGAAGCTGCTGGCATCTTCTAGCAGCGCATGATTAAAGCTGCCTTCATAAATCTGCGGCAAATTATCAATAAACCGCTGGGCCGCATATGGCACCAGTTTATTCAGCGTATTGACGCGTAAATACATAAAGAACTGATCTTCGGTACTCCGGCTTAATGTATTTGAACGTGACTTCTCCCAAGCGTTCTCAACAACCTGGCTAAACAGGGAACCTTTTTCATGCTGCCCCCACGCCTCATACAGGTGGTGATAAAGTTGCTCGACGCTAAAGATTCTTTTCTCAACGGCATCTTCCAGATCCGCCACGCAATAAGAGATATCATCGGCAGCTTCCATAATCCAGGTTAATGGAAAGCGACTGTAAGGCGCTAATGATAATTCTTTACGCAACCGCTCAATATACGGTTCTTCAGAAAGGTAATAACCCGGCTTCTTCATTAAATAGTTGTGTGTCTCGGGTGCACTGCCGCGCCACCACGCCGGACGGGTATATTTTAAAATACCGCCAACCTGCGCCCAGGTAAGGTTCATACGCATCAACGTATGCACAAGGCGAATACCCTGCGCATTGCCTTCAAAATGGCACAGGTCCTGGCGTACCTTACGGCGAATATCATTCAGCGACTCTTCGCCTTCACGCAACCGTAATGCCGTCACCTGGCAACGGTCATCACTTAGGGGCTGACTTTCTGCATCTGCGGGATACAGCCGCTGGCGGAACCAGTCATTAATTGCCGCCTCCCCAAAATGGCCAAACGGCGGATTACCAATGTCATGCATCAGGCAGGACATTTCGACAATACTCTCAAATGGCCCTGTCAGTTCATCCAGGCCATACTGCTCCAGCAGCTTTAGTTCTTTCAGTCGGCTGAGGATCTCTTTCGCGATATAGCGCCCAACCTGCTGAACTTCCATCGAGTGCGTCAAGCGCGTGCGTACTGCCGCATTACGCTCCAGCGGAAAGACCTGCGTTTTTTGTTGCAGTCGGCGAATGGCCGGTGAATTGATAATACGTCCGCGATCGCTTTCGAAAATACGCAGGATCTCATGCTCAGTCTTCACGCCCTGCGGCGAACGGTAACGACGATGCCAGTTTATTTTTTTTCGGAAATCGATCTGTGCCATGTCCTCTCCCGCCTGAGAAATGCGCTACCCCTTAAGCGCATGATAGACTATGCCCTCAAATCTGGCTTATCGCGAGTAAATCTATGAAAATCGGCATCATTGGTGCAATGGAAGAAGAAGTTACGCTGCTGCGTGACAAAATCGAAAACCGTCAGACCATCGCGCTCGGCGGTTGTGAAATTTACACCGGCCAACTGAACGGTACAGAGGTTGCGCTGCTGAAATCGGGTATCGGTAAAGTGGCTGCGGCACTGGGCGCTACGCTGCTGCTTGAACGCTGCAAGCCGGACGCCATCATTAATACCGGTTCTGCGGGTGGCCTGGCCTCTACGCTGAAAGTCGGAGATATCGTAGTTTCTGACGAAGCGCGCTATCACGACGCCGACGTCACTGCCTTTGGCTATGAATTTGGTCAGCTACCGGGATGCCCGGCTGGTTTTAAAGCCGATCCTGCGTTGATTGCTGCCGCAGAGTCTTGCATCGCCGAACTCAATCTGAACGCCGTTCGCGGACTTATCGTCAGCGGCGACGCATTCATTAACGGTTCCGTGGGGCTGGCTAAAATTAAGCATAACTTCCCACAGGCGATTGCCGTTGAGATGGAAGCGACCGCAATTGCGCACGTTTGCCACAACTTTAACGTGCCATTTGTCGTGGTTCGCGCTATCTCTGACGTTGCCGATCAGCAGTCCCATCTCAGCTTTGACGAATTCCTGGTGGTTGCCGCGAAGCAGTCAAGCCTGATGGTTGAAACGCTGGTACAGAAACTGGCGCATGGCTAAATTACTCTCCAGGGCGCTGGTCGCCCTGCTTTTCACTCTCCCGGCGTTCCTTTACGCCGCGCCGCGTGTTGTGACGCTTTCTCCTGCCAATACTGAACTCGCTTTTGCCGCTGGCATTACCCCCGTTGGCGTCAGCAGCTATTCAAACTACCCGCCAGAAGCCAAAAATATTGAGGAAGTCTCAACCTGGCAAGGGATGAATCTTGAACGTATTGTGGCGCTGAAACCTGATTTGGTCGTCGCCTGGCGCGGGGGAAATGCTGAGCGGCAGGTGAATCAACTGACCTCTCTGGGAATTAAGGTCATCTGGGTGGATGCCGTTACCATTGAGCAGGTTGCCGATGCGCTACGCCAATTAGCAGCATGGAGCCCCAAGCCTGAACAAGCTAAACAGGCGGCGCAAACCATGCTTGATGACTATGCTTTACTTAAATCTCAGTATGCCAACAAACCGAAAAAACGCGTGTTTCTCCAGTTTGGTGCCAATCCTCTGTTTACCAGTGGAAAAGGTTCTATTCAGCACGAAGTTCTTGAGGTATGTGGCGGAGAAAACATCTTTGCCGGTAGTCGGGTTCCCTGGCCGCAGGTTAGCCGTGAGCAGGTCCTGGCACGAGCCCCCCAGGCTATTGTTGCCACAGGCGGTCCGGGTGAAACTCTGAAAATTGAGCAATACTGGGGAAACCAGCTAAAAATACCCATTATTACACTTAATAGTGACTGGTTCGAACGCGCGAGCCCGCGTATTATCCTCGCCGCAAAACAACTCTGTAATGCGCTTTCACAGATAAATTAGCGCCTGCCCCCACCAGGTCTGTTGTGAGGATTTAAAAATGCTCGTCTATTGGCTTGATATTGTCGGCACCGCGGTATTTGCAATCTCTGGCGTATTACTGGCCGGAAAATTACGTATGGATCCGTTTGGCGTCCTGGTACTTGGCGTGGTTACCGCCGTTGGTGGTGGAACGATCCGCGATATGGCGCTGGATAATGGACCGGTTTTTTGGGTTAAGGATCCGACCGATCTGGTGGTGGCGATGATCACCAGCATGCTGACGATCCTGTTGGTACGTCAACCAAGACGCATACCGAAATGGATCCTTCCGGTGCTGGATGCCGTTGGTCTGGCTGTGTTCGTAGGTATTGGGGTCAACAAGGCATTTCTCGCAGGAACAGGGCCGCTGGTGGCGATTTGTATGGGGGTGATTACCGGCGTTGGTGGTGGGATCATTCGCGATGTGTTAGCTCGTGAAGTCCCGATGATTTTGCGCACCGAGATCTACGCCACAGCCTGTATTATCGGCGGGATCGTGCATGCGACAGCGTTTTATACCTTTGATGTTTCACTGGAAAACGCCAGTATGATGGGGATGATTGTCACGCTGCTGATTCGGCTTGCCGCCATTCGCTGGCATCTGAAATTGCCGACGTTTGCGCTGGATGATAACGGGCGTTGATATGACGATACAGAATATGTAGGCCGGATAAGGCGTTTACGCCGCCATCCGGCACATTGCCCGGTGGCGTTGCGCTTACCGGGCCTACAACATCAGACCATCAGTATTACAGACAGCAATCAGATGCTGAAAGAAGAACCACACCCGCAGGTGCTTTTCGCATTCGGGTTAGTCACAACGAAGCGGGAACCTTCCAGACCTTCGGTATAGTCAACCGCGCCGCCCACCAGATATTGCAGACTCATCGGATCAACGACCAGACCAACACCTTGTTTCTCGATGGTCATATCACCTTCATTGACCTGATCATCAAAGGTGAAACCGTACTGGAAACCGCTGCAACCACCGCCAGTGATATACACGCGTAATTTCAGATTCGGGTTATCTTCGTCAGCGATCAGGCTTTTAACTTTATTGGCTGCTGCTTCAGTAAATTGCAGTGGCAGCGCTACGTCATCACTCATATTTTGCTCCAAACGACATCGGCAATTGGGTAAATTTCAACCCAATATTTTGGGCCATTATCTAATACCCTGGTATTTCGTTCAAGTATTCTCGCCAGCGGCAGTACCCTGGCTTTTTGCCGCCTGCTCCGCTTCCTGTTTTGCCAGCGTACGAGCCAGGATAGTCGAGTATAGCGGCTTTCCGCCCATAAATTGGGCTAATAGTGTTGCGCCAAGACAGGTAATAATCATTGGCAAAATGAGCTGATAGTTATCGGTCATCTCCAGCACCAGTACAATACCTGTTAGCGGCGCACGCACCGAAGCAGCCAACAAAGCCCCCATTCCGGCAATGGCAAAGGTTCCGGCCTCCAGGTGATACTGCGGAAAAGAGGCCGCCGCAGCCATACCGAACGCCGTACCAAGCAACGTCCCCAACGCCAGCATCGGGGCAAAGATCCCACCGGGTGCGCCGGATGAGAAGCACAGCAGCGTGGTGATCACCCGGGTGATAAATATAAACAGCAGTAGACCGACGCTAAAATTGCCTGCTGCGGCAATCGGGATCAGGTTAAAGCCACCGCCTGCCGCTTCAGGTTGAATTAATCCCAGAATCCCGCACAGACCGCCGATCGCGCCGCCCATCAGCACCCATTTTTTAATTTCACCGCCGTGAAAGCGCTGGAACATATCCTGGGTGCGCAACACCATGGTGTTGAACAATGGCCCGACACAGCCAAAAATAAGCCCGAGCACGAGATACAGCCACAGCGTATTCACCGGCGCATTAGACAGTTTCCCGACTTCAATTATCGGGGCTTCACCGTTGAAAACACGAAACACAATGCTCGACATAATAACGCCGGTAAACACGGCTTTGATCGACACAAGGTTATAGCGAAACTGCGGGCGCATCTCTTCAATGATGAACAGGATCCCCGCCAGCGGAGCGTTAAACGCCGCCGAAAGGCCCGCTGCCGCACCGGTAGCCAATAAGGTATGCCGCGCTTCGGCGCTACGCATGCGGAAAATATCCAGCACCATGCGCCCGAGGTTACCGCCAATCTGCACGGTCGGACCTTCACGCCCAAGCACCATGCCAGCACCCAGCGTGCCCATGCCGCCGATAAATTTCACCGGCAGGACACGCCACCAACGCACAGGTCGCAGCTCTTCCAGCGCACCTTCAATCTCAGGGATCCCCGAACCACCGGCTTCCGGCGCAAATTTACGCACCAGGAAATAGCCGACCATCGCCAGCAACGCCGAGAGAATAAACGCCAGCGGCCACAGCAGAATGTCATGGTCCGCAACCTGAGCCAGCGTGCCAATGCGCTGATTCTGCACCCAGGTCACCGCTTTCTCAAATGCCACGCCAACAAGCCCTGTCACAGTACCTACTACTGCAGCCATCAACAGGATCGCCAACGGCGTTTTGTCTCGTTCCAGGAGACGACGAATTTGATCCCTGCGGCGTAAACGCACAATTTGCTGTGCTTCAAAAGAGGGAGTGTCTGTCTTCATCAGATGATCATTAATTGGTAATACAAATACGGAATCGGCATTCTACTCGCACATTTCGCGAAAATCCCCTGCAAATCGCATTGTTTCAAATGCGTAAAACTTTCATAACCTTCTCTGAATAACTAGAATAGCGGGCATTTACTTTTTCTACGAACCAGGACCCCATCCATGAGTAAGTCTGAAAATCTCTACAGCGCAGCACGCGAACTTATCCCAGGCGGCGTCAACTCCCCCGTTCGCGCCTTTACTGGCGTGGGTGGTACTCCGCTGTTTATCGAAAAAGCGGACGGCGCGTATCTGTACGATGTCGATGGTAAAGCCTATGTCGATTACGTCGGTTCCTGGGGACCGATGGTACTGGGTCACAACCACCCGGCAATCCGTAATGCGGTGATTGAAGCTGCGGAGCGCGGTTTAAGCTTCGGTGCACCGACCGAGATGGAAGTGAAAATGGCGGAGCTGGTCACCGAATTAGTGCCGACCATGGACATGGTGCGCATGGTGAACTCCGGTACGGAAGCGACAATGAGCGCAATCCGTCTGGCGCGCGGTTTCACCGGTCGCGATAAAATCATCAAATTTGAAGGCTGCTACCACGGCCATGCCGACTGCCTGCTGGTTAAGGCTGGTTCCGGTGCATTAACGCTGGGCCAGCCGAACTCCCCAGGCGTTCCGGCCGATTTCGCGAAACACACCCTGACCTGCACCTACAACGATCTCGCTTCAGTACGTGCGGCATTTGAACAGTACCCGCAGGAGATCGCTTGCATCATCGTTGAGCCGGTTGCCGGCAACATGAACTGCATCCCGCCGCTGCCGGAATTCCTGCCGGGCCTGCGTGCGCTGTGCGATGAGTTTGGCGCACTGTTGATCATAGATGAAGTGATGACCGGTTTCCGCGTAGCGCTGGCCGGTGCGCAGGATTATTACAGCGTCGTGCCGGATCTGACCTGCCTCGGTAAAATTATCGGTGGCGGAATGCCCGTTGGCGCATTCGGCGGTCGCCGCGATGTGATGGACGCACTGGCGCCGACCGGTCCGGTTTACCAGGCGGGGACGCTTTCCGGTAACCCGATCGCGATGGCGGCAGGTTATGCCTGTCTGACCGAAGTCGCCCAACCGGGTATTCATGAAACGCTGAACGAACTGACGACGCGTCTGGCGGAAGGTCTGTTGGAAGCTGCCGAAGAAGCGAATATTCCGCTGGTGGTTAACCATGTGGGCGGGATGTTCGGGATTTTCTTCACCGATGCAGAAACCGTAACCTGCTATCAGGATGTGATGGCATGCGACGTCGAACGCTTCAAGCGCTTCTTCCACATGATGCTGGATGAAGGAATTTATCTGGCGCCGTCTGCTTTCGAAGCGGGCTTTATGTCCGTGGCGCACAGTCAAGACGATATCAATAACACCATCGACGCCGCGCGCCGGGTGTTTGCGAAGTTGTAAAAAAGAGAACGTGCAGAAATGTAGGCCGGGTAAGGCGAAGCCGCCACCCGGCTTTTTTTGGTTCATCGCAGGTTAGCCTGAACCGCACCAAACACCCTAAAGCTCATCAATAATATACTGGAAGCTACATGTCGACGTGAACTGCCCGGAGCCAATGTTGCTGGTGTTCACCGCCACATTAATGTCATGAAGTTCAACATCGGTTATCGGATGATCAACGGCGCTGGTCGTGACGCTCGACTGGTCGCAGCCCAGCACATTGAGCGTAATCCCCGATGAGACAAAACGGCAATAAGCGCCACGGTCGTCAAATTTGCTGCCATCGCAAAGTTTCCCCCCCTCCATCAAATAGGTATGTAACGTGCGATTCACCGTACCACCGGTGGCATCAAGCATGAGGGTTGTTTTCTGTTTCGAAACGTTCGCATCCCAGGAGATATCAAAAGTATCAACGGGAACTTTCGGGCAAACTGAGCTGCGCGTATCCGGTGGACTATAGGTTACGCCAGGATAAATAAGATCCGTCGCAGTTGTATGAGTGGCAGCCAGCCACGGGCAACTATAATTATCATTTTGTACCGTAATATCCACAATAAAAGAGCCACAACCATACCAATCCGCAGGAAGATTTTTACAAAGGGAGCGAGAAACGGTGTTATCAAAATCCCGCATAACTATTGTTGGCGCGGGCTCTGGTCCGGACCATGAGATTAAGATCGCAGTATCTCCTTTCCTTGATGCTCTGAACTTCCAGGAACCATAATACACACCATCTGACGTGGTCACTGTGCTATTCAGTATAATCGATCTATCTGCTAAACTAGGACCTATGCCGTAATAGAGCGTGGTACTTGAAAACGTCGCTTTCAGCATGGGTTTGGCCACTACCGAACTGCCATAAACGGCAATCAGCAGCAAAAATAAAGTCCGTATTATTTTCATCATAAATACTCAAATGTAACCAGTGCACTTGCGAAGAACGTTCCCGGAACCAGATCTTCGCCAGGAAGGTGCTGTACCCAGGCATTCAGGCTTAGCGAGTTATTCCCCGGCACCAGCATGAATATCGCCCCCTCTTCATCGTTCATGCCCACGGGAACGCCGGATAGCGTTTCAATACCAATCCCGATCCCGGAAGCGCCTGAATGGCTATCGATGGCCAGGATACCGCGCATTCCGGTCGCTTCGGTTCCAGTGAAATTCACCTGCACCCCGTTACTCAGCGCCGAATCGCAATCCGTGAGTTCAAACACTAAAGGCTTACGAGCAGACTGGCCATCGGGAGTGAAATCAGAACTGTCAAGCGACGAAAAATCGACTTCGGCAATCCCCGTCCCCTGCATCGTGAGCGTGCAAGGACTGGCCAGCAGGCTACCGGAAAAATGCAGGTTATCTGCCGCTGAGACCGGCAATATCAGCGCCCCACAGAGAATGCAGGCCGCGCCGTGTAATAGCGCCTGTCTTTTAGCCATTACTGATAATCCACCTGTAATGTTGCCGTCGCATCGAAGCCGCCTTCTGTCAGCGAAGCACCGCTCTTTTTAACCGGTATGGCTTTCAGAACAGGTATCGATTGTTCATTCACCTTAATGGTGGACCCCAACGTAAAGGGTTGGTCGTTCTGCCTGAGTTCAATCCCCAGTCCCGCCACGCTGGTGTTTACTGCCGCCTGATTAAAATCACTCACGGAACCGCTTAGCGTCAGGGTCATCGCCATCGCCTCATCGCGCACCGTTGAATCACAGGTGATCTCATACGGAACATTCTGCGCATAACGCGTACCATCTATTTTATTAATCAGCATGTTACCGAACTCAACATCGATCGTCTGATCATTGTTAATCGTACAATTCGGCGGTGATATTAACGTACCGTGAAACTTAAGGTTCTCAGCCGACTGTGCGGCAAAACTGCTACTTATTAACACTATCAAAGCCATTTTTTTCATTGGTAATCCACCACCAGCGTAGCGCCTGCGTTAAACGCGCCACCTGTTAACGTTACGCCATTATTTTTGACGGGAATTGCCTCAATGGCCGGACTGCTGCCACCGCTATATTGAAATGACAACCATTGCGTATTGCCGGGTGAAATCAGCGCGCCATCCGTGGCGGTTTGCAGACGGATTCCCAATCCATCAACATCGGTTTGCAACACCGACTCGCCATTGATAGCCACAGCATTTCCCTGAATCTGTAACTTCAGGTAATCGCTCACTCTGCCGTTACAGCTCAGGCGATAGCCCACCGCCTGCCGGTAATTCACCCCATCCACTTTCGTCGTCAACACATTGCCAAATTCCACCTCACCGCCGGTCACAGTACAGGGCGGCGCGGCATTAACGAGTATCGTCAACGTCATGTTGACCGTCTTACTTTCCGCTGCCAGCGGCATACTGACCGCACTCAGCATGGCCGCACACGTTACCGTGCCCAGCCGTAACCGCCATTGCCTCATCTTGCGTCTCCTTGTCGGTTACGACTTTCTGCTTTTTGCTTCATCTACCGCACAACTGTTGTCAGTACAGTTAAAAATCAGCGGTAACCGCGCGCCATAATCGTTGACGTAAGTCAGCACAGGCGAGCGACCTAATTCACTGGCTTCCCCTCCCAGCGTCACGTTGCTTTTTGGTGCAATCACCATTGGGCTAAAACCTCTGGCCGGTGCGCCGTCCATGCGGCTGCTGGCGTTGCTTAACACCACGTAGTAACCGGTCGGATTGCTCACCTGATAGCCATTGCCCTGACGCTGAAGGGTGATCTTGTATTGCCAGGGATGCTGCATATCGATTTTCGATAGCGCCTGCGGGCGGTAAAAAACTTTGATGCGCGTTTGCAGGGCAATTTGCAGCGTATTGGGCTTGTCGCTTTGCGGCGGAATTTCACGCACGTTGTAATAAAAGAGGGTCTCCCGATCCTGGGGGAGCGACGCCAGTGCCGGCATCCCCTGAATTTTGACCTGTCCGATTCCCGACGGCTCAATGCGCTGGACCGGCGGGACGACGATTAAAGGCGATGTGATTTTGGCGCCCTTCTCATCTTCCACCCAGGACTGCGCCAGATAGGGCAGTTTGCTGTTGGCGTTTTTCAGATCGACGCTTATCGATTTATCTTCGCCGCGAAACACCAGGCGGGTGCGATCGGGCGCGATGGCGGCCTGAGCGCTACCGTAGCCGCCCAGCAAAAGCAGCAAAACAGCGGCCAGGTTATAACGTTTTAATGGCATCATGAATGCGATTTCCTGAATCAATGTGTTGGATAACGAGAAGAGAGCGCTTCGGGTTGCGTTGGAGACGTCAGCCGCTGCGTATGAAGCTGGAGTAATGGTTTCTCTTCGGGCTGCGTTGCCATAGGTGATGAAGCGTCGCCGATGCACGGCAGCAGCAGGCCGCTAAACAGATCGCCCGGCAGAGGATCGGGCAACGCCGCTTCACACTGCGTTTTACCTTCCCATGTCACCTGCAACCGCTCGCTGGGGTTAATGCCGATCAGATAAACGCTGCCGTCTTCACCTACGATCCCTAACTGTTGCTGGCGACTGTTGTAAACCTCCGCGCCGAAGGGCGGCGTGCCGCCATCGCGCAAGCGGATACTGGCCATGGCTTTTTTACCGCTGAGCACCTCCATGCGGCGATAACCGATCGCCCCTTCCGTCAGGGTCGCCTGAGCAATGGAGAGGGTTGCTTCCGCGTCTTCCGGCAACTGGGTAATGTCGATTTTCACCTGATTGCGGTAGTAGTCGTTGACGTCGACAATGACGGCTTTACCAAACGCGTTGGTATATACCGGCGTGCTGTAGCCGGAGATGGGTACGTTCGCTTCATCGCCGACATCCACCATCAGCCGCGAGCCGCCGTTGACGCTGGTGCGGTGCAGTGCCCCGCCTTTAGCAGTCAGCGTCGCGCCGCCCTGGATGTTCAGCCCGCCGGAGGTATAGTCGCCTTCCTGATAGTTCGCACTGACGTCAATGTCGGCATAGCTCGCTTGATGACGGTAGTAGCCGTCGAGAGTCGCGCCGTTATCCGCGCGGCCAGCGTTGATCTGGTAGTTATTGCGATCGTCAATGCGCTCGTAATAGCCGACCTGATTAATGTTGTTGTCATCGCTAAAAGAGCCGTTGTAGCTCAGTGTGCGGTTGTTGCCCCACGGAATACTTAGCGAGACGTACACGCCGTCATCTCGCTCATCATCATATTCATTGCGAAAACCGTTCACCGACAGACTGATCCCGCGCACCTCACCGACATAGAAATAGTGCGACAGCGTCATGTTATAGCTGTCCTGGTTGGGTTGATTCCAGTAGGTTCGATGGGTGTAGTTGATATAGGCGTTGACGTTTATTGCCGAAAAGTTCTGGCTGTACGTCAGGGTATACATCTCTTTATCATGGCCGGTACGCTGACGATCGTTATCGTCATTATGCGTATCGATAAACTCGTCCATCGTCATGTAGTTTTCTTCGGAAAAGCGATAGCCAGCAAACGTCAGACGGCTGTCTATATCATCAAAATCTTTAGCGTAGCTGGCACGGAACGAGTTACCCTGAATGGTGCCGTCGCCGTAGGCGCTACCCTCTGGCAGAGTCGCACGGGAATGGGTGACATCGACGGAAAACGCGCCCAGCAGCGCCAGATCGCGCCCCAGTCCTAGCGCCAGCGCCTGATAATCCTGCTCGCCAATGGCACCGCCGTACAGCGACCAGCCATTAGCGATCCCCCAGGAGGTTTCGGCTGAAGTGAAAAAGCCGCCTTCCATATTGTGATCCCAGTCCTGCGGTCGCCCGGCTGCCAACTTGTAGCGCACCTGGCCGGGGCGGGTCAGAAACGGAATGGAGGCGGTGCTGACATCATATTCCTGCACCTGACCGCTTTGTTCTTCAATTTTGACGTGTAGATCGCCGGATACCGTTTCATTAATATCCTGAATGCGAAACGGCCCCGCCGGGACCTGCGACTCATAAATCACCCGCCCGCGCTGAGTCACGGTGACTTTGGCGTTGGTGCGCGCCACGCCGGATATATCCGGGGCGTAGCCGCGCAGATTAGGCGGTAACATCTGATCGTCGGTAATAAGGCTACCGCCAACATAGTTAAAGCCGTCGAAAATATCGGATTCCAGCGATCCTTCGCCCAGCGTTAGCTGCGCCTGAAGTTGCGGGATAGCCCTGTAGGCGTAATAACGGTTCCAGTCCCAATTCTGTTCTGAGCTAGAGCCAAAGTTGTCTTCATCTTCGCTGTCATTTTCGTGACGGTAATTAGACTGCCAGTCCGCGCGCAGACGCCACGCGCCGAGGTTGGCACCCACCGTACCATTGCCGCTGATGTCATATTCATCGCCGTCATCATGTTCAGCATGTCGCCACTGGCTGTTAATATTGTAGTCAAATAACACGCCGGGTATCCCCTCGTCCCAGCGGGAAGGCGGGTCCCACTCTTCATCGCTGTATTCCAGATACGCCTGCGGAATAATCACCGTCAGCGTTGACTGGCTTAAATCAGTTTGGGTTTCCATCCCTTCCAGTTGTCCCATTTGCAAACACTGCCCAGCATTTATCCAACTCATTTTTTCCGCTATTTCGGGTTTTAACCCCAGCAGCGACACCAGTTCAGGTGATAAACAGGGATAAGTATTGTCAGGATCGCCATTATCAACGGAATACGTAATAATATTATCCTGGGCAATTTGACTCTGATTGACCAGCACCTGGAGATTATAACTCCCCGGCATAATGTAGCCCTTACGGGAAAAACGGGAAAGATCCAAACTAGCGTCATCTTTAACATCAAGAAACCGGGTATTAAATTGAATGGGCGCTTCCGCATAACTATTATCCGGGCCAACAGCCAGAATAATACCCACCACAGACGCAAGCGTGCTCAGACGAAATTTTTTATAGTGAGCCATCAGACAATCTATCCCTGAAAAATATAATCCATTTTTATTTTAATCATTATCCTGCGGCAGATTGCCGCAGGATGGCATTTCACTTACAGATAGCTGATCGTGAAGTTTACAGTACTGCTAAATTCGCCGGTCTCAATAGAAGGTGCCGCTGAATCGCCTTTCACCCAGGCTTTGAAGTTCAAAGTCTGTTTCGCTGCGGCTACGCTGCCATTCATCGTCAAGTTTTCGCTGTAAGCGTCGCCCAGTTTGATCGCGGAACCCAGGTGGTTACCGATGACAATGCTGGAACCCGCCATTTCGCCGCCGCCGATACGCATCAACGCAACGTTGCCCGGATTAGCGCTGGATTCGTTACCGATCGCAGAGAAAACGGTAGATGCTTCTTTCTCAGTGGTGAACGCGCAGTTTTCCAGACCAATATGGAAATCGACTTTTGAAGATTCTTTACCGCCCATCAGAGAACCGGTACCGATATGACCCAGGTTGACGGTCTGGTGTTCATCACCGACAACGATTGAACACGGAGAATCTTCAATCGTACCGGTAAAAGTAACCGTACCAGTATTACTGCCCGCAGCATTGGCAAAGCTGGAAACCCCCATAACCAGTGCGGCAGTAACCGCAGCTTTTACAGCTGTATTCATTTTTCATCCTTATTAAAAGTTGGTGAGTATTTTTACGCTATTCACATGAAGTTATACTCAACACCCCATGTTTATATTAGTAGATATATATTATATGACGAGTTATAAAATTTCCGACGCAACATTCAAAAGAAGCAAACAACACGTTAATAAATAACATCAATTAAGCTCAGCGAAGTATTTTCCATTAAAAGTCCAAAGACAAGTGTTTTTTATTTAAAGGATTATCAGAATTAAATAACAATTATTTTTTTACTGTTCAAAAAACAAACAAAGCAAGCAGAATGGAAGAGCAAAAAAAACAATAAACATGTCAAAATGAATAAAAAAAGATCTGAATCACAGTACTGAATGTATATTAATGACGCATAACATTTATTTTGGGTATAAATTCCATAAAAAAAAACAAAAAATGCTAAGTTACATTTTTTTTGTTTACTCGTGGCAATTAATTTATTTTAATAGAATTGTTTTTATTACTTTAATAGAAAAAATAATATTTTATTATAAAAATTCTATAATGAAAACTTATTATTAAATAAAAATTGATTTACGAGAAGTATCAAAAATGCGACATCTACACCTTAATATTTAAAAAGCATAATGCCCGAATCCGATAATTTTTATTATTGGATAGTTCATGTCGCAATTTATCATCAACGTTTCGAGCCTGGATATGCTGAAATTAGTCACCCTGTTCAGGGGGCAGCAGCGGCGCGCTACTGAAATAGCAATGACTTATCGATACAGAGATAACACCTGCTTCTTCCTGAAAATCAAAGCAGCGTTCCCCGGTAAAATGCGATGAACCTTTTTTATTGCCGGATGTCGACGCAAAGCGTCTTATCCGGCCTACATGAAAGGGGTCAGCCTCAGCGACTCTGCTTTCTCAGCAGATAGATAAAGTACGGCGCACCAATAAACGTCGACAATAATCCCGCCGGGATCTGATACGGAAACAGCACCATCCTGCCGCACCAGTCAGCAAAGACCAGCAACACGCCACCCGCCAGCGCCGAAATCAGCATATGCGGCATCGCCCGACGAAAACCCATCATACGGGCAATATGCGGAGCCATCAGCCCGACAAAGCTCAACGGTCCAATAGTCATGGTGGCTGTCGCCGTCAGCCCTGCCGCCAGCAGCAGTAACCCCACGCGTGATGGCGTGATAGCCATACCGACAGCCCGCGCCGTATCGCCGCCGAGCGGTAAAATTGTCAGCCAACGGCGGCACAGCGGCGTCATCGCCAGCAGAATCACCATCACAATCCCGGTACGCAGTACCTGCTCTCCGCTCGCGTTATAGGTTGAGCCGGAAATCCAGGTCAACACGCCCGCCATGCGCGGATCGCCGCTGGCCTGCAGCATCATCAGCAGCATAGTAAAGGCCGTACTGAGCGCCATGCCGGCCAACAGCATACGATGCGGTGAAAAACCACCGCGCCCAGCGGCAATCATAATGATAAGCAGAGTAGCCGCGGCCCCGAGGCTTCCGGCAGGCAGCAGCCAGCCAAAAGCATTTCCGGGGACCAAAAACAGCATGAGCACCACGCCAAATGCCGCACCGGAGCTAATGCCCAGCACTTCCGGGCTGGCCATCGGGTTGCCCGTCAGACGTTGAATAATACAGCCCGCTACCGCCAGCATCACCCCGGCAATCAGGGCCGCCAGAATGCGGGGCCAGCGCCAGGGCATCAGCTCATCCAGCATCGCGCCGCTGGCCCATGTCCAGCCATGTGCGTCGCGGCCAAACGACAGCGCCACCACGAGGGTTAGCAGCAAGATAACGCCACCTGCCAGCGCAAACATCAGCACATTCTGACGCTCAGCGGCGATGCGATTACTGGCGTTCATATCCGGGGCGCTCATACTCCTCAAGCGCGGCAACAACCACAGTAGCAACGGTGCGCCAATCAACGCCGTCACTGAACCGGTGGAGACTTCCATCCATACGCGGGTCAGCCACAGAATGATTTGGTCGGAGAGCCAGAGGATCAACGCACCAATCAGCGGGGCCAGTACCAGACGTGCCAGCAAACGACGCGCACCGAGCATTTTCGCCAGCAGCGGTGCAAACAGGCCAATAAAGCCGATAATCCCAACCGCGTTAACCAGTAAGGCGCTGATGACAATGGCCAGCGATAACGCCGCCAGACGTGCCAGCGACAGCGCCAGACCGAGGTTGCGCGCCACGCCGTCATCCAGTCCCATCAGCGTCATTGGGCGTAATAACAACAGAGTCAGCATCACACCGCCCAACAGCTGCGGCCACAGACGCTGTACGCCGCTCCAGTCGGTTTGCGTTAACGTGCCGCTGCTCCATAAAAACATGCTTTGCAGCTGATCGTGATGGAAGATAACCATCAACTGGTTAATCGCCCCGCAGTACAGGCTGACCACCAGCCCGGCAAGGATTAACGTCACCGGAGAAAGACGCTTGCCCCAGGCAACGCCAAACACCAGCACCCCAACGACACATGCTCCCGCCAGCGCCGCAAATTGCGTGGTCAGCGCACCAGGAATAGCCCACAGCGTGGTAACCGTAATGCCCAACTGCGCACCGGTCGCAACGCCCAGCGTGGTTGGCTCCGCCAGCGGGTTACGCAACACCTGCTGAAACAACACGCCGACCAGACCCAGCCCGGCGCCGACCAATAGCGAAATCGCCAGCCTCGGCAGCAGGCTATAGTGAAAAACCATCTGCTCAATGACGTCGATATCCGGTGACCAGATAGCCTGTTGCCACTGACTGCGCGGTAGCGCAACGGAGAAGTTAACCCATGTCAGCCAGCAGGCAGCAACAAACAGCACCAACAACAGCAACGCCGGATGGCGGCTTCGCCTTATCCGGCCGACAAAGCGCCCAAACCGTAAGTCGGATAAGGCGTTTTTCGCACCGCCATCCGGCATTTCAAGTTTCCTGCTCACGCTTTGCCTCCCAACGCATTATCCAGAATACGGGCAAAATGCATGGCCGATAGCGTTGCGCCATAAAACCAAACGGCAGGCACACGTTGAAAACGTCCGCCACGGACAAACGGCATCGCCTGCCATAATGGCGTAGACATCAGCGCAGCCATCTCTTTATCGTTGCCGTGATCAAAGCACAATACATCGACATCCTTATAAGCAGCCAGACGGTCAATACTCACGGCAGTGCTGCCCCAGAAGTTTGTTTCTCCCTGCCAGGCGTTAGGGATCCCATATTCGTCCAGTACGTCCTGGAACAGGCTGTTTGAACCAAACACCAGCATATGCCGCGAATCAAGCAGGGATGTCAGGAGCACGGGACGCGCGCCGCGTTGCATAAAGCGCGGTTTCAGGCTGGCGATAAAATGATCGTACTCAGTCAAATGGCGTTCAGCAGAAGCTTGCAGATTGAACAATTGCGCCATTTCCTGCAGCGACTGTCGCGCAACGGCCAGCGGCTTTTTGCCATCGCTAAAGTTAAATCCCCGGCCTGGTGCAATCCGCGCCAGCTTTTCAGGAGAAGGACCGTAACCTGCCGACCAGAGCAGAAACGAGGGCTTCATTTCGGTCAGCAGTTCGAGATTGGGTTCCGTACGTAGCCCGACGTCAATTACCGAGTCCGGCAGAGGAGGCTCACTGACCCACAGCTTGTAGTTAGGGATATCTGCGATGCCATACGGCGTAATACCCAGCGCCAGCAGCAGCTCTACCGGCAGCCATTCCAGCGCTACAATGCGCTGTGGATCAACCGCCGCGGCGTGCGCCGTATTCATCCGCCACAGCAGAGGCGACAGCGCCATCGCCGTAAGCAGCCGCCGACGGGTAATATGATGTAATCCGATCATTAATAGACAAAACTCACGGGTGCGGCACCGGCCGGATGCGGCAAAATGCCCATCGGGATACCGTAAATTTGTTCCAGAGTTTCACTGCGCATCAGTTCAGCAGGCGTTCCTTGAGAAATCATCTCACCGCCGCGCAGCGCAACGAGGTAATCGCAGTAACGGGCCGCCATATTGATATCATGCAGCACCGCAACCACCGTCAGCCCGCGCTGCTGGCTTAAGCGGTGCACCAGCGCCAGCACGTCAACCTGATGGGCGATATCCAGCGCGGAAGTCGGTTCATCAAGCAGCAGACAGCGGCTGTCCTGTGCCACCAGCATGGCAATCCACGCGCGTTGGCGTTCCCCACCGGACAGGCTATCGACCAGACGGTGCGCCAGCGGCTTTAAACCGACCAGCGAAATTGCTTCTTCTACTTTCTCTCTGTCGGCAACGCCAAAACGCCCCAGCGCCCCGTGCCACGGATAACGACCAATCGCCACCAGTTCGCGTACGGTCATCCCTTCTGCCTGCGGCAGCTGTTGCGGCAGATAGGCGACCTTGCGGGCAAACGCTTTGCTACTCCAGCTCTCCAGCGGCTGTTCGTCGAGCAGGATTTCACCTTCTGACGGCGGCTGATGACGTCCCAGCATTTTCAATAATGTCGATTTACCGGAACCGTTGTGGCCGATAAGACCAGTCACTTTCCCTACAGGAAAAGTTAATGAGAGAGGATGCAAAAGCGTGCGGCCAGGCACACGAAAGGAGACATTACGCAACGCAAAAGTGGTGTCGGGATGGGATCTGTTTTCCTGCATAGCAGCCAACTTGTAAAACGGGCACGCAAAGCGTGCCCAAAGAGAAATTAGAAACGGAAGGTTGCAGTTGCAACGACCTGACGTTCTGCGCCCCAGAAGCATCCATAAGTATTGAAGCAGCTGGCGACGTATTCACGGTCAAACAGGTTGTTCACATGCAGCGCCACGTTGGAGCCAGCCATACCTACACGCGCCAGATCGTAACGCACTAACGCATCTACCAGCGTGTAGCTTCCCACTTTGAAGGAGTTTGCCGGATCGCCATAACTGGAACTAGTATAACGAACACCCGTACCCAACGTCAGCCCGGAAAGCGCACCATCATAGAGGGTGTAATCCCCCCACAGTGATGCCATATGTTTTGGCACCTGGGCAGGCGTATTGCCTTTGTAGTTGGTATCAGTGGTGTATTCCGCATCGGTATAGGTATAAGAACCAACCACGTTAACGCTGGCTGACAGCGCCGCTTTCGCTTCAATTTCTACACCACGTGAGCGAATTTCGCCGCCTTCAACTGACCAGATCGATCCATTCGGGTCGGCCATCAGGTTGTTGGTTTTGGTCAACTGGTAAACGGCACCGGTCAACACGATCGGACGATCGCTCGGTACGTACTTCACGCCCGCTTCGTACTGCTTACCTTTAGATGGCGCAAAGATATTACCGCTTTCCCCAACCTGAGAATTTGGTTCAAACGATTCGCTGTAGCTGAAATACGGGGTTACACCGTTATCGAACAGATAGTTAACACCGCCACGCCAGGTGAACTGTCGGTCATCACGGGAGTCCAGCACACCAGAAACTCGGTTCAGAGAGTCCTGCTTAGCCCAGTCGTAACGACCGCCCAGAGTGACCAGTACCTTATCCCACTGCATCTGATCCTGAGCGTACAGGCCCGTTTGTTCCTGTTTATTCAGAACGCGATAAGCTGCGCCAGGTCCAGGGTGCGAGCCAAAGTCAAAATCGCTACGGTCAAGATTATAGATATCTGACGGCGCTACCGAACCAGCCCAACCGAACCAGGAGTTGATATCGTTACGCATACGCATATAGTCAACGCCGGTCAGCAATGTATGATCCAGGGAACCTGTGGCGAATGTGCTCTGCAACTGGGTATCAACAGAGAAATTCTGCAATTTTTCATTATCGTCAACGTACTGACGAGTCAGCGTGTGATCCCAATCTGACTGAGGGATACTGGCACAAGGGCTGTTAGCCGGATCCTTGGTATACAGCGGATCGGAGCACATGCCGTAGCCGTACACGCTTTTCTGCGACACTTTGTTTTGGGCATAACGCAGGTTCTGACGTACGGTAAAGGTGTCGTTAAATTCGTGGTCGAAGCTGTAGCCCACCATCTTCTCGTTACGAGAGTAGGTATTGTTGTCCGCACCTTCGTTGAAATCAGTCGGCAGACGTGAACCATTTGGCAGCTTAGACACGGTCCCCTCTTTCGGCAACCAGCCGTAATAACCGGTTTCCGGCTCGTTCTGGAAGTAGGAGAGGAAGGTGAAATTCGTCTTATCATCCGGACGCCATGTGAAAGATGGCGCGATAGCATAACGCTGTTCTTCTGCGCCCTGCTGCTGCGCATTCGCGGAACGCGCCAGGCCGGTCAGGCGGTATGAGTACACACCATCGTCATCCAGCGCATCGCTGAAGTCAAAACCGGTCTGGAACAGGCTGTCTGTGCCCATTTTGAACTGAACTTCTTTCAGCGGCTCCGTTGTCGGGCGCTTGCTGACCATGTTCAACAACCCACCCGGGTTGCTCTTTCCGTACAGAACGGAAACCGGACCGCGCATCACTTCGGCGCGCTCCAGCATATAAGGGTCGATGACCGCATCGTTGTAGAAGTTGCCCTGCATCTTCAGGCCATTCAGATAGTTATTCTGACTTTGGCCGTCTGCGGCAAATCCGCGAATAATCAGGTAGTCATAGGTATTGGACGCGCCACGCGTACCCACGGCAACGCCCGGGGTGTAGCTGAGCGCTTCTTTGACCGATTTTGGCTGATGCAACGCCATCTCTTCGGCGGTGACCACTGAAATAGACTGAGGAACTTTTTGAATCGGAGTGTCGGTTTTGGTCGCCGTAGCAGACTGTCGTGCAGCGATGGTTGCCGCAGGCCCCCATGCGCTTTCCTGCGGAGCAGGTGCAGCAGTTACGGTGATGGTTTCTTCTTTCGGGTCAACCGCCGCCTGTGCATAGACAGACATGCCGCTAACCGCTGTGGCTACCACTACTGCGATTTTACGCAGCGATGAACTTGGCTGAGCAGTTTTAAGACGCGCCATTGGTATTTCTCTGATGAAAGTGAATGATAACGTAAACGAGAATTATTATTATAACGAGAGCATAATATTCGAAACACCGTTGCGATCGCAAGCGGTACACGTCCCTACTAAAACTGAGGGGTTAATAAATAACCAGATGAAAAGAAAGGGTTAATAAATTAGGCTGGAATGTTGAAAAGAAAAGCCTGCAAATACACAGGCTATTTTTGGCTAGCGGTAAAAAACGTTAAATGTCGCAACAGAGTCAACCTTTCCCGCTTTTACAGTGCCTGTTTGTACATATCTCGCTTTCAAAGGGATAGTGACAGACTGCCTATCGGTTGTTTGCGCTACCGCGTTGTAATCATGATCAAATTTCAGCACATTATTGTTGCTGTCGAGAATTTGTAATCCGACCCCTTCGGCTGCGTCATTACCACTGGCGATCTCCAGGATGTCGCTATTGCCACTCACGCCAGTTGAACCGGCAGTGGTGAATTTATAATCAAGTTTGATGCCCGCGACACACTGTTCCAGCTGAATCTTGAAACTATCATCAGATACAACATCGGAATAACCGTCCACAATATCGCTAGTCATGATTCTCTTAAGCGGCACTGTGATATTTTTTTCAACCAAATTGCAGGTGTTAGCAGTAACGTTAATCGCTATTGGCGCAAAGCGAATTTGAGCAATAACCTGCGAATCATAAATCCAGTCCGCATTGAGCATGTTGACGTCAATAACCCCTGACTGCACAACGCCAGTGACGACAAATTCAGCTCTCGCATGTGATTGAATACTATAGTCACTTAAATGGTCTGTTTTTGCCGACCCTATATGCATTGGGGTAACCACCGATCCTGCTGTTAGGGCGGAAGCGTTATCTTTAACCCAGGCGACCCGAAAACCTATTCCCGGAACATTTGTTTGATAAACGCGGCTAAGGGGATTATCCGTGCGGGCATCGCTACTCGTGAATACGGTATAGCCTGTATAGATATCGCCATTATCTGTACAGTCCACGACATTAATAAGGTCGCCAGTCACTTCCTGGGTTGCAATGATCGTACCTGGAGCGGCGTCCGCATTTACCGTAAACGACGGCATATTGAACGTAGAGGTTGACGGCGACGCATCATTCTCAATTTTGCAGGATGCCTGAACTGATTGCTGTGCGAACAATAGACCGCAACATAGAATCAATCTAAAAATCATATAATTATTCATATTCCCACAGTCCATTTTATGTTTTCCCTTTACACTATCGACACTCAACCGCAGCCTGGTAAATAGAGGACTCGATATCTTCCGGGATCTGTGCATTTCCTTCACAGCGCTGTTCTGGAGCACTACCCCACTGTACTTTAAACGGTACATTACCTTTCAAACCGGTCAGATAAACTTCGCCACCATCTCCGACTATTGAGGAGCCACCCTCAATTGACAGTACCGCGCCGAAAGGCACAAAACTCGATCCATGGTGAAGTGTTAATAAGGCGCGAATACCCTGGCGGGCAGAGAAATTAGCTGCGACAACAGCCCCTTTCGTAGGTACGACATCTTTGGCCGGTTTTTCGATATCCAGATCGTCGCGTTCCCCGCTGTTCACCGTGACGGTATTACGACGATAATTAGTTAGATATGGTACGACCGCATTTCCCCAGTAGTCAGTGTAAATACCTTGCATATTCTGGACTTTAACATCTGCTCCCTCGTCAATATGGACAATAGCAAAAGCATCCTGGACAGATTGCCCCAGCGTAATACCATAAGGATGTGCGACGACGGATCCTTGCGCGCTGTAGTTCCACTGTTTGCTATCTTTGGCATAGCTATAGTTCGCCCCAATTTCACCGTATGAGCCACGATAACGCCCCGTCATGCTCGCACCATATCCAGTATCGTGATCGGTATAGCTTTGCTGCAGGTTATAACTTAAGTTGTTATCTTCCAGCGCAGTCCCGCCAATCCCAACCTGATGCACGGTATTGCCATTTTTAGCGCTGTTTAGGTTGTAGGTCGCCCAACTGTTTGACAGCCAACGTGACAAAGGAATATTGACGGAAAATGCAACCTGCTGATCATTATCGCTGTTTGGTGTTTTTGTCAGGCTATAGTTCACGGACCAGGTGATGTCCTGCCAACTGGAGCTGAATCCCATACTGGCACTGCGCTCATGCCCACTCATATCCCAGTAATCTTGTTGATAACCATTGATATACACAGACCCGACAGATCCCAATGATTGCGACATACTCAACTGTAAACGGCTACGACGATTGTTTGTTTTACGGTAATTGTAGATTCCATCATCTTCACCTCTATCGCGCTGATCGAGTGCTTCCTGGAAGGTATAAAAACCAGAAGTGGAATAACGGTAACTGGCCAGCGTCACCGTGGTATCTGTTGCAGAAAAGTCTTTGGAATATTGTGCACGCCAGGATAAACCATTGGCATTACCACGCCCATCGTCAAACTGAGTTCTGGCCGCAGTAACATCTACAGACACAGAACCAAGCTCACCGAGATCGGCCCCCGCCCCGACCAGACCGGCACGATAAATTGATGCTTCGAGCGCTCCGCCATACAGAGTAATGCCATGAGGCATGCCGTAGATTACCGTCGCCTGACCAAACCCAGGTTCCTCGCCGTTATCGCTATCGCGGTATTTTCCACCAGCAAGGCTATATTTCAGCGCACCTTCACGCTGTAAGATGGGTACCGAAGCGCTTGCCTGAATAAACGAATGCTCGCTTCCATCGGCCTCTTTAACGGTAACTTGTAAATCTGACCCTGCTGTTACCTGACTGAGATCTCTGATTTCAAAGGGGCCGCTGGAGACATAAGTCTGATATATCGTGTAGCCATTTTGCTTAATCGTTACTTTTGCATCGCTATTGGCAATTCCGCGCACAACAGGCGCAAACCCTTGTAAGCTATTGGGTAACATGCTGGTATCGGTTTCCAGCTTCACCCCTGTCATCTGTACGCTGTCAAACAGTTCGCCGTTGGTATATGTCTGGCCAATTTCAAGCTGGCTTTGCAGAAATTTAATATCCCGCTCCAGCGTGGTGCTGATCGCATCCCAGCCATCCGAATTGCTGTAAGTACTTG
Organism: Citrobacter sp. Cpo074; assembly: GCF_030332745.1. Lineage (NCBI taxonomy): Bacteria > Pseudomonadati > Pseudomonadota > Gammaproteobacteria > Enterobacterales > Enterobacteriaceae > Citrobacter > Citrobacter sp. Cpo074. The sequence goes on along the minus strand of NZ_JAOWHG010000023.1, from coordinate 208,674 downwards.
AATTACGGAGCCGCCAGGCGCCAAGATTTAGACCGGAATTAAGGCTTGCCCAGTTCGAGTTATCGTTCTCGCCATTTACTTGCTGGCGGTTGCCGCTAATGTAATAGCTGCTCCATGCCGCAGGAATGCCATCATCCCAGTCTTTAATAGGGATAGCGCCAGCGACTTGCTGGTCGCGATAAATTTGCGGGATCCGCACGAAAAGAGTTTGGCTATCGAGTTGAAAATCAAACTTTGCTCCCGATATGTACTGGGCGATGTCGCCAACTGGAGCCGTATCAGCCAATGATTTCAAGCCGGGAAGGCTATCGACCTTCACCCCCAGCTCTCTGAGATCCCCTTTGCTGAACTGCGGGAGTAACTGCGTCTTATCCTGTGATAGTACGTAAGTAATATTTCGCTTATCAATGCGATCATAATCCCACATCACTTCAGTCAAATAAGTCCCTGGTTGTAACCCATTATTTTGCAAAAAGGTTTCCAGTGTTGACGTATTCTCTAACGGTGTACCGAGTTCCAGAATATGCAAATTGAATTCATCTTCAGCACTCGCTGGGTGCAAAAATGAGCATAATGCCAGCGTAATGCTGTTGAGCAAAAAGAGTCGGCAAGATCGCAAAGGATAAGGCTGCATATAATAAAGTCCCTTTAATTTTTACCCATACGCGTCATTGCGTTTATAGTTGTTGGCGCTTTTTCACCGTTGCAGCACCATAGTCATTCACTGCAGCCCATGACACATCACCTACTGCAGCTGCAGGTATTGAAAATATCTGTTCCCCAAAGGGAGGAACCGTCATTGACAATGACTCAGGTACAGAACTGTCTGCGAGAGGTTTTACCTGCTTTCCGCCAACAGAGAGTTCTAATAACGAAATATGAAATGGCGTTGGATTTTTTGCGGTTAATTGAGAACCCTGACGGCTAAACCGTAATTTTTCCCACGCACCGGCAGCGGCCGATTCTTTAAGACCCACTGGCCGCCAAAAAAGTTTCAGCTGTGTTTTCATCGCAAACTGCAACGTATTTTTATCTTTTAATTCATCAGGCATAGCCGAAACAGATTTAAAGTTGGCAACAAACATCGATTCACGGTCTTGTGGTAGCGATCCTTTATCGCCAATAAAGACGATATGCAGCAGAGCCTGGCCATTAGCGTCCATTTTATAAATCGGCGGAGTGATAATAAAAGGCGCTTTTGTGTTATCTGTCTTTGTTACCCAGCTTTGTATCAGATATTTATTGGCATCTTCTTTATTCTTAATAGATATCTGTACTTCTTTTTTATTCTCCGAGTAAATGATTCTAGTTCCCCCCAGGACAATGCTGGCCTGTGCATTTATGGCAATAAGCCCAATGATGGCAAAACAAATTCGCGCATATAATTTCACCCGCAATACTCCCTGGTCAGGCAGCCCTGAAGGGCTGCCTGTCATACTTAACGATAGAACACGGTAAAATTCGCGGAGGCGTGATATTTACCTGCAGTCGGTTTTTCATCACCAATCTGAATCACTTTCGCGGTATAGTTGAAAATAGAAGGCGTTGCTTCATCGCCAGTATTCGCCACATCCGTGGTTGATACCGGAACGGAGTCATCAAACACAACGTCAGTGTTACCACCATTATTATTGGTTACGGTAATACCTACATTTGTTGCAGCACTCGCATCACTAAGGTCGTTCTTCAGGCGTAAATTCTCGCCGTCAGTAGTGTCACCACTGAACCTCAGGTTTAAACTTGCTATAGCAGGGTCACATTTAGCCAGAGAAATCTGGAAATCTTTTGTCGGGCCAATTGCCCCATCAGAACCAAAATTATCCGGATAAGCATCAGAAAAAGTCACCACGGTATTTGCTCCTGCACCATCGACATCAATAACGCAAGTGTCGGCAACAATACGGCCAGAAAACTCTACCTTACCCGTATCTTCTGCAAATGCAGAAGTATTTACAGCGGCAATCAGGCTTCCGGCCATCAGCACAGTAAGAAGCTTTTTATTCATTAGAATCCCTTAATCAGAACGATTGAATGACAAAGTCCCATTACCAATAATAAATTACTGGTGAGAAATATTGAGGGTGAGCACGGAGAGAAAAGAATAAAGATATGCAAAAAAACATGATCTTCTGAAATCCATTCGTCAAATCAATACAATGAATCGCGTATAATGAATCTTGTATAGTGTTCACTCGCGGATTAAATCAAACCACCGGAGAGACTGTCTATAGTCTGTGATTTTTCACACACCATAAAAGAAGTTAACTATTTAATTTCCAATATCTTTTACAAACATTTATTTTACTTAATTTGTTCTTAATTAAAATTAAATCAATACAATTACATCATAAAAAAATAAAACTCATATTACCCAGAAATAAAAACACCCGCTAATAGCGGGTGTTTAGGTCTAATTTACTACTGAATTAATTACTACCAAACATCTCTTTAATCCAACCGGCTACGCCATCGCCGTCCTTCTTCTCTTGCTGCGGCGGTTGCTGCTGTTGAGGCTGCTGTTGCTGCTGTTGAGGCTGCTGTTGCTGCGGCTGCTGAGAAGATTGATCGAACGGATTACCCGACTGCTGCAGCATCTCACCTTGCTGACACAGTGAATCCGGATCGGTGGTCCATACAGGAAGCGTGCGCATACCCCCGCTACAAACGAAGTTACCGTCGTAGTCTACGCCCATATCCACCACATCCTCCGGCGGCGTCAGCACCAGCGGTGTCGGGGTCTGGTTAGCCAGATAACGCTGATAAATCGACATCGCACCGCTGGCACCGTACAGCTTGGTTGGCTGGTTGTTATCGCGGCCCACCCAGGTGATGGTCACCTGGCTGCCGTCGATCCCGGCAAACCAGGTATCCACGTTGTTGTTGGTGGTCCCGGTTTTCCCTGCCAGATGCAGACCCGGATACTTCGCGCCAAGTTGGCGACCTGTACCACGCTGAACCACCTGCTGCATCGTCCACAGCGTCATATACGCTGCCTGGGCCGGAACGGCACGCTCGGCCTGTGGGAAACTCTGGTACAGTACGGTTCCATCTTCGGCAATCACCGAACGCAGCGCCGACAGCGGCGCGCGGTTCCCGCCGCTGGCGATAGTCTGGAACGCCTGCGCCACTTCGATTGGCGTCAGGTTTAACGCACCCAGCAACATGGCCGGAACCGGGTTAAGCTGATCTTTCGGCGCCCCCAGCTTCAACCAGGTATCGGTTACAGCAGGCAGGCCCAGCGCCATCCCCAGATTTACCGTTGGCACGTTCATTGAACGCGTTAACGCATCCACCAGCATCACTTTACCGCTTTCGCTATAGCGACGGTCATCGTTCTGCGGTGACCACACCTGGCCGTTCGGCTGACGCAGTGCAATCGGCGCGTCGGCAATCCAGGTATTCAGGCGGTACAGTTTCGGCTGGCTGAGCGCGGTCAGATAGGTCGCAGGCTTGGCCAGAGAACCAATCGAACGACGCGCCTGCATCGCACGGTTATAGCCCGCAAACTGCGGTTCTGCTCCGCCGACCATGGCGCGAACTTCGCCGCTAAAGCGGTCAACGACCACAATCGCGGTTTCCAGATCGCTCAGCTTACGCTGTTTCTTCAGTACCGGAATGCCTTCCACCGCCGCTTTTTCTGCGGCATCCTGCGCCACGGAATCAAAGGTGGTGAAAATCTTCACGCCGGAGAGATCTTTAACTTTATCGCCCAGCTTCGCCTGGAGCTCCTGACGCACCATCTGCATAAAGGCAGGCTGCGGGGAGATCACCCCACCACGCGGCTGTACGCCTAACGGACGCGCACTCAGCATGTCATACAGATCCTGGTCGATAATCTGCTGCTGTTGCAGAAGACGCAGAACCAGGTTACGACGCTCCAGCGCCAGTTTCGGGTTACGCCACGGGTTGTAGATCGACGCCCCTTTAACCATCCCCACCAGCAGCGCCTGCTGGTCGAGGCTCAGCTCTTCTACCGGACGACCGAAATAATAAAGGCTCGCCAGCGGGAAGCCGCGAATCTCGTTATCACCGCTTTGGCCGAGATAGACTTCGTTCATGTACAGCTCAAGAATGCGGTCTTTGCTGTAACGCGCATCCATGATCAGCGCCATATAGGCTTCGTTGGCCTTACGCCAGTAGGAACGTTCGCTGGACAGGAACAGGTTTTTCACCAGCTGCTGAGTCAGCGTACTGGCCCCCTGTACCGTACGACCCGCCGTCAGGTTCGCCAGCACCGCACGGCCAATGGAATAGAGACTGATACCGTCATGCTCATAGAAGTGACGATCTTCGGTCGCCAGCAGCGTGTCCACCAGCAGATCCGGGAAGCCGCTACGCGGAACAAACAGGCGCTGCTCACCGTTAGGTGAAGAGAGCATGGTGATCAGACGCGGATCGAGACGGAAGAAACCGAACTGGCGGTTGTTATCCATATTCTCGATGGTGTCCAGATGATCGCCGTCAAAGGTCAGACGCGCACGCACCTGCCCTTCTTTGCTGTCCGGGAAGTCAAACGGACGACGAATCATCTCGATGCTCTTCGCCTGCACGGTAAATTCGCCCGGACGCGTCATCTTCGTCACCTGACGATACTGCGTGGCCTCCAGCAGCTTCACCATCTCGTTTTTGCCGATAGGCATTTCTGGCTCAAGGTTAACCATACGGCCATAAACTGCCGCAGGAAGCTGCCAGACTTTGCCATCAATACGGCTACGAATTTTTTGGTCCAGATAAACGCCGTAAATGGCGATCAGCACCAAAAAGACAATCGACAGTTTTACCAGCAGCCAGAACCAGCCGCGCTTACCACGAGGCTTACGCCCTTTGCCTTTACCCTTACGCGGCATCGGTTCTTCATCCTCATAGTCATCATCATCATAATCGTCGTCATACTCTTCATCTCTGAGTTGACGACGGCTCACCTTTTGTTTCACCGGACGCGAGGGTTTCCCTTTACGTCCAATTGGCTCGCGGTCATTCCCCGCCATGCTTTTTCTCCGCAACATTCAGGCGCAAGGGCCCGATTCTCTGTTCTTCCGTCCTGCGACAGAAGAAGAAATCTCTCAATTATTACCGCTCTTTCGCCGGATGCGGCATAACGCCTTATCCGGCCTACAGTTACATTACGAATACTTTTTGGTACGCCGCGTTGGCGCGGTATTCGCCGGATCGTCTGGCCAGACATGTTTGGGATAACGCCCTTTCATCTCTTTTTGCACCTCACGGTACGATCCCTGCCAGAACGCGCTCAGATCGCTCGTCACCTGTAGCGGTCTTTGGGCCGGAGACAGCAGCTCCAGCACCAGCGGCACGCGCCCCTGGGCAATGGTTGGAGTCTTTGCTTCACCAAACATTTCCTGCATCCGAACCGCCAATACTGGAGGATTATCCTCATGATAGCGAATGGCAATCCGGCTTCCCGTCGGCACAGTGTAATGCGCAGGCAGCTCACTATCCAGACGTTGCAACATTGACCAGTCCAGTAAACCGCGCAACGCCTGTCCCACATTGAGTGCTTTTAATGCGCGTAACGAGTGCACACCGCTCATGTGCGGCAGCAGCCAGGTCTCCAGCGACGCCAGCAGAGAATCCTCATCTACCGCGGGCCAGTCGTATTCTGGCAACCAGTTTGCCGCACATTGCAGACGCAGTCGAAACTGCTCGGCTTCCGGCGTCCAGTTGAGCACACTTAGCCCTTTATCGCGAATGCCATTCAACATCGCCTGATGCAACTCCTCTTCCGAGGGTTTGGCCAATGGCTGTACTTTTACCGTGAGCTGACCAATGCGCGACCGACGCAATGCCTTTAACGTTCCCTGGGTTTCATCCCATTCGATGGTGTCGGACTGTTGCAGCAGCTCAGGACATGCCTGCATCAGCGACTCGATATCCAGCGGCAGAGCCAGCAAGATACGCGCGTCTGGCGAAGCGCTGCCCTGCAACAAAAGTGGCGCTATCAACCATTCATGGCGTCCTGAGGCATCATCGGCATCCAGCATGGCGCCCATGCCATTCGCCAGTTGATAGCGCCCTTCCTGCCCGCGTCGACGCGCGATCCGATCGGCAAACGCCCGCGCCAGCAATGAGGGGAGCAGCGTGCTGTCGGGCTGCCCGCTGCTAACGTTAAGCCGTTTCAGCAACTGTTGACTGCGCTGCTGCCAGGCTGGCTGATTTCGTGAAAACGCCACGGTCAGATCGGTACTTCCGCCGCGCGGCGGCTCTTCCAGAATCGCAGCCAGTTTTGCCGCCGTAGCCGCTTCGGTATTATTTTTGGCACCGACCAGCATCGCCGCTAAACGAGGATCGTTACCCAATGCCGCCATTTTCTGCCCGCGGGCACTGAGCCTGTCGCCCTCAAGCGCGCCCAGCATCCGCAACAGCCGTTTTGCCGCCTGCAGGTTGATGGCGGGCGGCGTATCCAGCCAGTTCAGTTGCTCAGGTTCGGTACATCCCCATTGCAGCAACTCCATCAGTAGCCCGGACAGATCGCTCTGCAATATCTCCGCTTCCCCCTGCGCTGCCGCTCTTTCTGCCTGCTCTTTGGCAAGCAGATGCAGGCAAATACCGGGCTCCAGACGACCCGCACGTCCCGCGCGCTGAGTCATCGAAGCCTGGCTGATGCGCTGGGTAATCAGTCGCGTCAGACCGGTACGCACGTCATAGCGCGCCACGCGTTCCTGGGCGCAGTCCACCACCAGCCGGATGCCTTCGATCGTCAAGCTGGTTTCAGCAATATTGGTGGCCAGCACCACTTTGCGTTTGCCTTGCGGCGCGGGCACAATCGCCTGACGCTGCTCGGCAAGCGTTAACGCGCCGTACAGTGGACACAGCACAACATCGCTGCCTACACGCGTAGCCAGCTGCTCCTGTACACGCAGGATTTCGCCCACACCCGGTAAAAATAGCAGCAGTGACCCGCTTTCATGGCGCAATAGCTCCGCCGTCGCTATCGCCACCGCTTCATCAAAACGCAAATGCGCCGCCAACGGCTGATACCGCCGCTCAACGGGAAATGCGCGGCCTTCAGAAACGATCGTCGGCGCATCGGGCAACATCTGCTGCAAACGCTCGTTATCTAGGGTGGCGGACATAATCAACAGTTTCAGATCGTCCCGCAGCCCTTGCTGCACATCCAGCAATAGCGCCAGCGCCAGATCAGCCTGTAAACTCCGTTCGTGAAATTCGTCGAGGATCACCAGCCCGATGCCTGTCAGTTCAGGATCGCGTTGGATCATCCGCGTCAGGACGCCCTCTGTTACCACTTCCAGCCGGGTCTGCGGCCCTACGCAACTTTGTGCGCGCATGCGATAGCCCACTGTTTCACCAGGCTTTTCGTTCAGCAATTCCGCTAATCGTTGCGCCACATTGCGCGCTGCCAGGCGGCGCGGCTCCAGCAAAATAATCCGCCCCGTAATACCGCGATGCTCAAGAAGTCGCAACGGCAGCCAGGTCGATTTCCCGGCACCGGTCGGCGCCGTCAGCAGAACCTGCGGCGAGGCATCAAGGGCGGTAAGCAGTTCAGGCACTACAGCGGCAACGGGCAACGACGTCACAAATGGCTCCAGAGGGTTAACATTCTTCGCGCTGCATTGTAGCATCGCGTTAATTCATAACCGAGTATCCATCATGTCTGAGCCAAAAAGGCTGTTCTTTGCGATTGAATTGCCAGCCGGGGTTCGGGAGCAGCTAATCCACTGGCGGGCCGCGCAGTTCCCCCCTGAAGCGGGTCGCCCCGTCGCGGCTGATAATCTGCATCTGACGCTGGCCTTTTTAGGCGACGTCAGCGCTGAGAAGCAACAGGCGCTGTCGCAGCTCGCGGGGCGTATTCGCCAGCCGGGTTTTACGCTCAAACTCGATGATGCCGGGCAATGGTTGCGATCCCGGGTTGTGTGGCTGGGAATGCGTCAGCCGCCGCGCGGGTTGCTGCAACTGGCGAATATGCTGCGGGCACAGGCCGCACGCAGCGGTTGCTACCAAAGCCCGCAGCCGTTTCACCCGCATATCACGCTGCTGCGCGATGCCGGCCACGCGGTGCCAATCCCGCCACCGGGCTTTGGCTGGTCGTTTCCAGTCACGGAATTTGCGCTTTATTCCTCCTCATTTGCGCGAGGACGCACGCGTTATACGCCGCTGCAACGCTGGACGCTGACTGAATAATCAAAGGGACTGTTTATGCAATTTTCTCCACCTTTACAACCTGCAACGCTCATCCAGCGCTATAAGCGCTTTTTAGCGGATGTGATCACACCCGATGGCACTGAGTTAACGCTACACTGCCCAAATACCGGTGCGATGACCGGATGCGCAATGCCAGGTGACACCGTTTGGTATTCGACATCAGAAAATACTAAACGCAAATATCCACATACCTGGGAATTAACGCAAACCCAATCCGGTGAATTTATTTGTGTTAACACGCTGTGGGCCAACAGATTAACGAAAGAGGCGATTCAACAGGCGTTAATTTCGGAAGTTTCAGGCTACAGTACTTTGAAAAGTGAAGTAAAATACGGCGCAGAAGGGAGCCGCATCGACTTTTTGTTACAGGCAGATTCCCGACCTGACTGCTATATTGAAGTGAAATCAGTCACGTTGGCGGAAAAAGAGCAGGGTTATTTTCCCGATGCCATCACTGAACGAGGTCAGAAGCATCTTCGGGAATTGATGAGCGTAGCGGCTGAAGGCAAGCGGGCAGTGATATTTTTCGCCGTGCTACATTCAGCCATTACACGGTTTTCACCCGCGCGCCATATCGATGCAAAATATGCGCAATTATTAGTTGAAGCACAGCTTAAGGGGGTTGAAATTCTGGTTTATAAAGCGGAACTTTCTGCCCACGGCATGACTCTTAAAGAGCCGTTGCCCATTACCTTGTAATGGTGTAAATATCTGGTCAATTAGTATTCTGGGCGCGTGGGCAAATACGCTTTTCCTCACAGGGTTGTCAAGTGTTACGTTTAGATAATTGCTATCCGGAAAAGCATCTGCTATTTATAGCGACCTGATTTTTCCCCCGAACATGGGGATCGATAGTGCGTGTTAAGGAGAAGCAACATGCAAGAAGGGCAAAACCGTAAAACATCGTCCCTGAGTATTCTCGCCATCGCTGGGGTGGAGCCGTACCAGGAGAAACCGGGCGAAGAGTATATGAACGAAGCCCAGCTGTCGCACTTCAGGCGTATTCTTGAGGCATGGCGCAATCAACTTAGGGATGAAGTCGATCGCACCGTAACTCATATGCAAGACGAAGCGGCTAACTTCCCTGATCCGGTGGACCGCGCCGCACAGGAAGAAGAATTCAGCCTTGAGCTGCGTAACCGTGACCGTGAGCGCAAACTGATCAAAAAGATCGAGAAGACGCTGAAGAAAGTAGAAGACGAAGATTTCGGCTACTGCGAATCATGCGGCGTAGAAATTGGTATTCGCCGTCTGGAAGCGCGTCCGACAGCCGATCTGTGCATCGACTGTAAAACGCTGGCAGAAATCCGCGAAAAACAAATGGCAGGTTAATTCCGGTCATTTTTACCACGTTTACTACAGGCGGGAGCTTCTCCCGCCTTATTATTTGTTAGTCCGCAAAATGAGCGATTCACACTATATAGGCCGCTTCGCCCCTTCCCCTTCTGGCGAACTGCATTTCGGTTCACTAATTGCCGCCCTCGGGAGTTACCTGCAGGCCCGCTCACAGCGCGGAATCTGGCGAGTGCGCATTGAAGATATTGACCCCCCTCGTGAAGTTCCCGGTGCTGCAGATACGATTCTGCGTCAGCTGGAACATTACGGACTGCACTGGGATGGCGATATTTTATGGCAATCCCAACGTCATGATGCCTACCGCGAGGCGCTCGCCTGGTTACATCAACAGGATCTGAGCTATTACTGCACCTGTACGCGGGCGCGTATTCAAAGCGTCGGCGGTATTTATGACGGCCACTGCCGTGAGTTACGCCTCAGACCAGAGCAGGCGGCAGTCCGCATAAAGCAACGTCACCCGGTGATGCAGTTTACTGACCAACTGCGCGGTGAAATTCAGGCAGATCCACAGCTTGCAGGCGAAGATTTTATCATTCACCGTCGCGACGGGCTGTTTGCCTATAACCTCGCCGTGGTGGTTGATGACCACTTTCAGGGCGTAACAGAGATTGTACGCGGCGCCGATCTTATCGAACCCACGGTGCGGCAAATCTCTTTGTATCAGCAGTTTGGCTGGCAAGCGCCTGACTATATTCATCTTCCGCTGGCGCTCAACGAACAAGGCGCTAAACTTTCAAAACAAAATCATGCACCTGCGCTGCCGCAAGGCGATCCGCGTCCGGTGATTATTGCCGCGCTGCGCTTTCTCGGCCAGCGTGCCGATATCCCGTGGCAGGATATGCAGGTTGATCAGATCCTGGAGTTTGCCGTTGAGAATTGGCGTCTGACAACGGTGCCTGAATCGGCGATCTTAAATCCGGCATTCTCAAATGCATCATGCTGAGCTATGATTAGCCGCTATTTTTACACAGCAACACTTGTTCTGATTGAAGTTTGACACTACCGAGGTGCACTATTTTTACCCGAGTCGCTAATTTTTGCCGCAAGGTGCTAAGCCGCGAGGAGCGCGAGGCTGAGCTCGCCGTCGCCCGTCCACATATGACGGTAATTCCGCGTGAGCAGCACTCTATCTCCCGCAAAGATATCAGTGAAAATGCCCTGAAGGTAATGTACAGGCTCAATAAGGCCGGATACGAGGCATGGCTGGTTGGCGGTGGTGTACGCGATCTTTTGCTGGGCAAAAAACCGAAAGATTTTGATGTCACCACTAACGCAACGCCGGATCAGGTGCGCAAACTGTTTCGTAACTGTCGCCTCGTCGGTCGCCGTTTCCGTCTGGCCCATGTCATGTTCGGCCCTGAAATTATCGAAGTGGCGACGTTCCGCGGCCATCATGAAGGCAGCGAATCCGATCGCACAACATCGCAGCGCGGGCAAAACGGTATGCTGCTGCGTGACAACATCTTCGGCTCCATCGAAGAAGATGCACAGCGTCGCGATTTCACGATTAACAGCCTGTATTACAGCGTGGCCGATTTCACCGTACGTGATTACGTTGGGGGAATGCAGGATCTCGAAGAGGGCATCATTCGCCTGATCGGTAATCCGGAAACGCGCTATCGCGAAGATCCTGTGCGCATGCTGCGCGCCGTACGCTTTGCCGCCAAGCTCGACATGCGTATCAGCCCGGAAACCGCAGAGCCGATCCCACGTCTGGCTACCTTGCTTAACGATATTCCTCCTGCACGCCTGTTTGAAGAAGCGCTCAAGCTGTTACAGGCGGGCTATGGGTACGAAACCTATAAAAAACTGCGTGAGTACAGCCTGTTCCAACCGCTGTTCCCAACCATTACGCGCTACTTCACCGAAGACGGTGACAGCCCGATGGAACGCATCATTGCCCAGGTACTGAAGAATACCGATAACCGCATTCACAATGATATGCGCGTTAACCCGGCGTTCTTGTTTGCTGCCATGTTCTGGTATCCGTTACTGGAAGCCGCACAGAAAATTGCGCAAGAAAGCGGTCTGGCCTATTACGACGCTTTCGCGCTGGCAATGAACGACGTGCTGGACGAAGCCTGCCGCTCGCTGGCGATCCCGAAACGTTTGACCTCACTGACCCGCGATATCTGGCAGTTGCAGTTACGTATGTCCCGTCGCCAGGGCAAACGCGCCTGGAAGCTGATGGAGCATCCAAAGTTCCGCGCAGCTTACGACCTGTTAGCACTGCGTGCTGAAGTCGAACACAACGCGGAATTGCAGCGACTGGCGAAATGGTGGGGTGAATTCCAGGTTTCTGCGCCGCCAGAACAAAAAGGCATGCTGAACGAGCTGGATGAAGAGCCAGACACACGTCGTCGCCATCGTCGCCCGCGTAAACGCGCGCCACGCCGTGAAGGCTCCGCATGACCTATCACGTATACCCAACAAATTTCGAGTCGTATCAAGGTGGTGACACAGATGCAGCTTGAAAAACGACGGGTATATATCGCCCTCGGCAGTAATTTAGCCTCCCCTCTGGAGCAGGTTAATGCTGCCGTGAAAGCGATCGGGGAAATCCCTGACAGCCGAATCGTGGCTGTCTCCTCATTTTACCGTACGCCACCATTAGGCCCACAGGATCAACCCGATTACCTGAACGCCGCCGTCGCACTGGAAACCACCCTTGCGCCGGAAGAATTACTCAGTCACACCCAACGCATTGAGTTACAGCAGGGCCGGGTGCGCAAAGCCGAACGCTGGGGACCACGAACGCTGGACCTCGACATTATGCTGTTTGGCGATGAAGTGATTAACACCGAACGTCTGACCGTACCGCACTACGACATGAAAAACCGTGGTTTTATGCTGTGGCCGCTCGCTGAAATCGCGCCGGATCTTATCTTTCCAGACGATAAACAACCACTTGCGTTTTTCATCCAGCAAACCACTCCTCGTCCGGCGCAATGGTAACCGCGTTATATAATAAAATTAACTATGAAAAGCCTCACTCAAATTAATTAAACTACATTTTCCTTTCAGTAAATCTAATTAACACATACTACTCAGACATCATCCATGCAAAACAATTATTATTAAAGACCAGTAGTTGTTTGTTCCTTGCGCTTTATCACACAAACCTATATCCCATAAAAATATATTTCAAAAAACAAAGAAAGCCCTCCTACAATAATTTTAAAATAAAATGATTTTATAAAAACCATAGACCCAAGTTATTTTACAAAACATTACTAACCGCTAGAATATGCCCCTGCTATTTAATATAGCAAAGTAGTAATTATCTAATATTTCAAATCCTGTAAGGATACAGTAATGAAAAAAGCAATTTTGGCAGTAGCTATGGTTATGGCAATGGGCTCAACTTCAGCAATGGCAGCGGATGCAGAAGGCGGTCAGCTTAATTTTCACGGTTTAGTCAGTGCTACAACCTGTTCTAAAGTCGTTTCCACCAGCCGTGGTGATGAATCCACTGATGGCAATATCTATCTGGAAACCGCAACCCCGGCGGATATCACCACTGAAGTCGCTGATGCTACTTACGGCGCAAAAGCAGAACCTTTCTCCATCGTTCTGAACTGTAAAGATGCATCCGAAGTGACCACCGGAACTAAGGCCAGTCTGTCAATGGTCTCTTCTTTTGGCAATACCAAAGGCACGCTGGATAACGACACCAACCTGACTGCCGCCGGCATGGCTGCTGCGAAGAACGTAAACATCGCGATTCACGATGCAGACACCAAAACGCTGATGAAAGTTGACGGTGCAGACGTTCACGAAGCCACCTTCGATGCCAGCAAAATCGCTACCTACCACTTTGTAGCTTCCTATGTGAAAGCGGTACTGGGTGATGACGTAACCCCAGGTCACGTTACCACTAACGCAATGTATACCTTTACTTATCAGTAAGCATTAACGCTTTACTGATGAAATAAGTATACAAAAAAGCGCGTTAATAGCATTAACCGGAATTATTACACCGTTTGTCATTAACACAGCTTGTAATAACGAGGTGAGAATTACGATTACTATCGCACCTCGTTTCTTAAATTAAGAACACCAAATCATCCACTGGCAAGGAATGCTCATGTTGAATTTTAAGAAAACGCTTACCACATTGGTACTAGCAGGAAGCTTATTGAGTAATACCAGTCATGCCGATATTATCATTTCCGGCACGCGCATCATTTATGATGAAAATAAAAAAGATGTCAGTATCCGCCTGGAAAATAAAGGTACCCGACCGCTGCTGGTGCAAAACTGGATTGATCTCGGGAATGATAATGCCGATCCAGGCAGTATTAAGGCCCCATTCGTCTCCACTCCTCCCGTTTCACGTATAGAACCAAAGCACGGTCAATCCGTGAAAGTAATGTTTACCCAAACCACAGCATTGCCAAAAGACCGTGAAAGCGTGTTCTGGTTTAACGTGCTGGAAGTACCGCCAAAAGCAGACGCCAACAAAGAAGAAAACAAAAGTTTGCTGCAGTTAGCTTTCCGCACTCGTATCAAACTGTTTTACCGCCCTGCCGGTTTACAGGGTTCGCCTGCAGAAGCCACCAAACAGTTGAAGTGGCAGATGGGGAATGAACAAGGCCATACGACGCTAAAGGTTAATAACCCAACACCTTACTACGTTTCATTTAATGATGCTGTCGTTACGGTTGGCGGGAAGCGCTATACCGTTGATGCCACCATGGTTGCGCCTTTGAGCAATGCCTCTTTTAACGTCAAAGGTCTACAAAATACCGTATCAGGCAAATTGGACTACCACGCCATTAACGATTATGGCGGCATGATCGAAGGCTCTGTTTCACTGTAATCGATTAATCAAAACGCAGGATGCAAAAGACGGTGCAAAACTTTCCTTATACCGAATCGATGCCGAAAAAAACGCTACTGGCGATGTGCTGTGCACTGCTTTACAGCCAGCCCGGTTTTGCCGCAGAAAGCGTCGAGTACGACAGCTCATTTTTAATGGGAAGTAGCGCGGCTAGTATCGATATCAGTAAATATTCCGACGGCAACCCTACGCCAGCGGGAACCTACAGTGTGAAAGTTTTCGTCAACGAGAAATCAGTAGCAAGCCTGACCCTACCCTTTGTTGATGTCGGTAAAAATAGCGCACAAGCCTGCCTGACATCGAAGAATCTGGCACAGCTGCACATAAAGCAGCCTGAGATCGGCAACGAACACGCTATTCTGAAAAAAGGCGATGAAGATGGGGATGACTGCTTAAACCTACCTGCACTTATCGAGCAGTCAAACGTAAGCTTTGATATGGGTGAGCAGCGCCTGGATATCTCCGTTCCTCAGGCGTGGCTCATTAAAGGTTATTCTGGCTATGTCGAACCCTCCTTGTGGGAAAGCGGCATCCCGGCAGCCCTGTTTTCCTATACCCTTAACGGCTACCACAGTACCAACCACGATACTGACAGCGATAGCTTGTATGCTGCATTTAATACGGGCATCAATCTCGGTGCATGGCGTCTTCGTGCCAGTGGTAACTACAACTGGGCGAAGGACGGCGGCAGCAATTTCGAATACCAGAACCGTTATCTGCAGCGCGACCTCCCGGCACTACGCTCACAGCTGATTGTCGGCGAAGCCTATACCACTGGCGAAACCTTTGACTCGGTGAACATCCGCGGGGCACGTCTGTATAGCGACACGCGTATGCTGCCTTCACAGTTGGCTAACTATGCGCCTATTATCCGCGGCGTCGCCAACACTAACGCCAAAGTGACCGTGACTCAGGGCAGTTATAAGATTTATGAAGCGACCGTTCCGCCGGGACCTTTCGAGATCAACGATATCAGCCCTTCCGGCTACGGTAGCGACCTGATCGTCACCATCGAAGAAGCTGATGGCAGTAAACGTACTTTCTCCCAGCCGTTTTCTTCGGTCATGCAGATGCAGCGCCCGGGCGTCGGACGCTGGGACGTGAGCGTCGGGGAAGTCAATAACGACGAACTTCATGACAAACCAAACCTGGCGCAGGGCTCATACTACTACGGTCTGAACAACTTTCTGACGGCCTACACCGGTATTCAGGCAACGGACAACGACTATTTCGCTGGACTCCTCGGTCTGGGTCTGAATACGCCCTTTGGCGCACTGGCGGTTGACGTTACCCATTCACGCGCAGATATCCCTGACGACGATACCTATCAAGGCCAAAGCTATCGCTTGACCTGGAACAAACTGATTGAGGCGACCGATACGTCGTTCAACGTCGCGGCCTATCGCTACTCGACGCGAGACTACCTGGGCCTGAATGACGCGCTAGAGCTAATCGACGATGCCAAATTCAAAGGTACTGACGCTGAACGCAATACCATGAATAACTTCTCGCGTATGAAGAATCAGGTCACCGTCAGCATGAACCAACCTTTGCAGTCCGCTGAGGTTGATTACGGTTCATTTTATCTGTCAGCCACCTGGACCGACTACTGGGCAAGCAACGAGAGCCGCAGCGATTACAGCCTGGGTTATGGCAAAGGATTTTCCTGGGGCAGCATGAGTATCAACCTGCAGCGCACCTGGGATGAAGAAGGCGAAAAGGATGATTCGCTTTATATCAACTTCAATATTCCGCTGGAGAACCTGCTGGGTGGTGAACGTCGTCGCTCAGGATTCAGCAACTTGAGCACCCAGATGCGTACCGATTTTAACGGTGGGCACCAGCTCAGCATGAACAGTAGCGGCAGCAGCGAAGACAATAAGCTGAACTACAGCGTGAATACAGGCTACACCATGCAAAAAGAGGGGAAAAACATCTCCGATATTGGTGGATATACCAGCTATCAGTCCCCATGGGGAGATCTTTCAGCATCCGCCTCGGCGAATAACGACAGTAACCGTCAGTATTCGCTCTCCACTGACGGCGGTTTTGTGTTGCACAGCGGTGGTTTAACGTTTACCAACGACAACTTTGGCAACAGCGATGCCATTGTGCTGGTGAAAGCGCCTGGCGCTAAAGGCGCTCGGATTAACGGAGGAAGCAGCACAATTGATCGTTGGGGTTATGGCGCAACGAACTCACTGACGGCCTACCGGGAAAACCAGGTCAATCTCGACATCGATACGATGGATAACGACGTCGAGCTGAAGAGCACCAGCACCACACTGGTACCACGCGATGGTGCGGTCGTTTTCGCCAGTTTCGAAACCGATGAAGGACGTTCAGCCATTCTCAACATGACGCGCAGCGATCACCAGACGATCCCATTCGGCGCCGAAGTTTATGAGAACAATGTACAGATCGGCAATATGGGCCAGGGCGGCCAGGCTTTTGTCCGCGGTATTAGCGATAACGGCGAACTTACGGTGCGCTGGTTTGAAAATAACCAACCCGCAACCTGTACGGCAACCTTCCTGTTGCCAGCAACGCAACAAACGGTCGGCTCCAGCCAGACCCTACTGTTAGACAACATTACGTGTCGTGTCACTAACCACAATACAAATGGAATCCCCAATGAAAAGGAATAAGCGCTTTTTAGCTGCCTCCGTACTCGCGGTACTCTTTCCGCTGACCAGTCAGGCGGAAACACTTAACGTCGACTTCACCGCCACCGTGTTGGCCACCACCTGCAGCATGACCATTGCGGCCCTGGATGGCTCATCGGTTTCTGGCGATGCCACCAACGGCTATAAGTTAACGGTGGGCGATGTTGGTCTGGATAAGATCATTAAGAAATCAGCTGAATCGCAGAAGAACTTTAAGTTCGTCGCCAGCGATTGTGCCGGTTCATTGACCAGTATCACCACAGCACTGGCAACCTCGACCTCTGCCAGCGGTAACTTCATTAAAAATGAATCCGCTGATTCAGGTGCCGCCACCAATATCGGTATGGGCTTTAAACGTAAAAGCGTCAGTGATGAAACCTATATGAAGCCAGGTTCTGGTTCCTTCACCTGGACCCCTGAAGAACGTACTAACAACGCCGTCGAAATGACAGTGGCGCTGCGCGAACTGACGGATGGCGCAGGTACCACCGGTGCATTCAGCTCTAAAGCGACCTTCACCTTCACTTATCAATAACAGGGACGATGATAATGAAAAAACAACTTTTGCGCGGGTTAATGATTGGCGCACTGGCAACGATGGGGGCGGGCGTTTCCACCATGGCGCAGGCTGATGGTACTGCACAGTTGGACTTAACCGTAGAGGCAAATATCACCGCCGGTACCTGTGCGGCATCGGTGGTTGACGGCGAGACCGCTACCAACACCATTGCCTTTGGTAATGTCTATATCTCTGAAGTTTTTGCAAAAACAAAAGTGAAACCGTTTAAGCTGCGCTTTAGTGAATGCGCGGGATTAAAGGACAAAACTGCGACCGTTACTTTATCACCAAATAACGTCGGTTGTTCTGGCGGTGACTCAAATCAGGCAGCATTTGCAAACTCTTCAACATCGAGCACAAAAGCGAGCAAAACCGGTGTTGAGGTCTGGACAACCAGTACACCTGGAGGTACAGATAGCGTGCAATTCCACTGTTATAATAAAAACCCAGAGACCGTTGATCTGAGCAGCGCCACCACAACAACGCCTGTAGATTACCCACTCAGCGCACGTATGGTAGCCGTTCAAGGTGCTGCCCTTTCTGGTATTACTGCCGGTGATTTCTATTCACCAACCACGTTCACCATTACTTACCAGTAACGGTAATCACCATGATGCGTTTGCGTAGATTAACACTCTCCGCGTTAATTCCAGGGCTGGCAACAGCTCTGGTTGTCGCGCCGCTGTATGCCGACACCAACGTGGATTTCACCGCCACCGTGCAGAAGGATACCTGCCAGTTAGAGATTAACGGCAGTGGAACGGTAAATTTCGCAACCGTAGGTCCCGCCTATTTTGCCGACGGCATTACTGCGGAAACTGATTATGAAGGCGGTCAAGAGTTTTCAATTAAACTTCTGAATTGTCCAATCAGTGACGGAGCCATCACTAATGTTACCTTTAACTTTACCCCCCAAAGCGGCCAGTTTGCGAAGGGCAATCAGCAGGTATTTGCGAATGATCTAACTCAGACCTCGGGCGGTGTGGCAAATGTAGGAGTAGTGATTTTCACCACAGATTCACCACGTCAAAATGTGTTGAATACTGACGGCTCGTCAAGGGCGATATTTTCCGCTACAGATTATAGCGATACAACCTGGACCTTTTATTCACGGATGCAGAAAATCCTGAGTACCGAAACAGTTACCCTCGGCGAATTAAGTAGCCATGTACTTGTCAATGTCACCTACCAATAAAATTCGGAACGACCATTAATAGGGAAATTAGCCATGAAGAAAAACATACTCCTTTTAATATCATCTCTATTTTTATGGTTAGGAGCCAGCAACGCTTATGCCTGGTCTGTCTATATTGGGCAAGCGACCTCGTATCAAGGAGGTGCAGAATATGCAGATGTACAAGACTACTCAGCTCCATTCTCATGGAACCTGCTCCCTTCAGTTGCCGCCCATACAGAATCAGGCTTACGCGAACTTGCCGTTTCTGGTGCGACAGAATTTGATCCCAAGCATGGACTTAATTGTAACTATAACCACGATGTTCATAGTGTAAATCTTTATCATGGTTTTCAGAGTGCGGGTATTAAAAATAATAGCGGCAATCCATTATGGAAAACAAATACTACGGGTTTGTATCTTGGTATGGAAATTACCAAGATTAACTTTGGCACCGCCTATTATCCAGGGAGTTCATTTTGGGTTGACTGGAACGGCGGTGGTACGGATTATAAGTCCTTTGATCTGAATTTCATTAGTACCTCTTATGCAGATTTCTCCACTTTCTGCGATTCAATCGCATGGAAGAAAGGTTATTTTGAAATGGGGGGAATTGTTCTGTGGATTAAATTCCATCTTTATGCTGATGATACATTTAAGCCAACCACATCAGCAGTTAACGTTACCTTTCCAACAAGTACCGGATACAACTTCCGATTTAAGCTTTCAGACACCAGTATCGGTGGTGGCAACCACTACCTTGATTACGTCATCAGTCCAGGTTCAATAACGATTCACTACCCAACATGTACTGCCACTGCCGTTACAGGTGAAGGTGTTTCAGGATCTACCGTGCCTTTTGGCAGTCGCAACGCAAAAGAACTGAAAGGCGACGGTGTGACAAAAGACTTTTCAATAAAATTAAGTAACTGTACCTACATTAAGAATGTCGAAGTGAAGTTAGGATCAACAATAACAGGCAGCAGTGACAACGCATTATTGGGTAATACTTTAACATCTGGTGCCGCCAGCGGTATTGGCGTGACGGTTGCCGGCGAGAAGAACCCAGCAAGCATCAGCGACTGGATGACGATCATGCCAAACAACTCCAGCTCCGTTTATAAGTTTACGAATATGGAAGACTATACCTATAGCAATATCGGTAACCCCGATCAGATTCTGAATTTCAGAGCAACGCTGAAACAAGACGGTAGCAACACCATCAAACCCGGCGAGTTCAAAGCGACGGGCAGCTTCACTATCGACTATCCCTAAGCGCGTTAATCCGGCGGCTTTCGCTGCCGGGAATACACACAAAGGGCTAACGCTTTTCTGCTTCATTCCCCTACAATGCGGCCATTATATTCATCAATATTATGGCCGGAGAGGTTATGAGCAAACCCACCACTATCGCTGTGTTGCAGAAATGCAAACAAGAGAAAAAGCGCTTCGCGACTATCACCGCCTACGACTACAGCTTCGCTAAGCTGTTTGCCGATGAAGGCATCAACGTGATGCTGGTCGGTGATTCGCTGGGCATGACGGTACAGGGGCACGACTCCACCCTGCCCGTCACCGTTGAAGACATTGCTTACCACACCCGAGCCGTGCGTCGCGGTGCACCGAATTGTCTGCTACTCTCCGACCTACCGTTTATGGCTTATGCCACTCCGGAGCAGGCGTTTGAAAACGCTGCGGTGGTCATGCGCGCGGGCGCTAATATGGTCAAAATCGAAGGCGGCGCCTGGCTTACGGATACGGTGAAAATGCTCACCGAACGCGCGGTGCCGGTTTGCGGTCATCTGGGATTAACGCCCCAGTCGGTGAATATCTTCGGCGGCTATAAAATTCAGGGCCGCGGCGACGCCGGGCAGGTACTGCTGGATGATGCACTGGCCTTAGAAGCCGCTGGCGCTCAGTTGCTGGTGCTGGAGTGCGTGCCGGTTGAACTGGCGAAGCGCGTCACTGAAGCGCTGTCGATTCCGGTGATTGGTATCGGCGCCGGCAACGTCACCGACGGGCAAATCCTTGTCATGCATGATGCCTTTGGCATTACCGGTGGCCACATCCCGAAATTTGCGAAGAATTTCCTCAATGAAGCAGGCGACATGCGCGCCGCAGTGCGGCAGTATATGGCTGAAGTGGAGTCCGGCGTTTATCCGGGTGAAGAGCACAGCTTCCACTAATTTTCTGACCGTGCCGGATGACGACGCTACGCGTCTTATCCGGCCTACGGTACCTCAGGCAACTCAAGGAGTCTTGTCGTGTTAATCATTGAAACCTTGCCGCTGCTACGCCAGCATATTCGTCGTCTGCGTCAGGAAGGCAAACGCGTCGCACTGGTTCCCACCATGGGTAACCTGCACGACGGCCATATGAAACTGGTCGATGAAGCAAAAGCGCGGGCTGATGTGGTGTTCGTCAGCATTTTCGTTAACCCGATGCAGTTTGACCGACCGGACGATCTGGTGCGCTATCCGCGTACCCTGCAGGAAGATTGCGAAAAGCTGAACAAGCGTAAAGTCGATTATGTCTTTGCTCCGGCCGTTGAAGAGATCTACCCGCAGGGTCTGGAAGGCCAGACTTTCGTTGATGTTCCCGGCCTCTCTACCATGCTGGAAGGCGCCAGCCGCCCGGGCCACTTCCGTGGTGTTTCCACTATCGTCAGCAAGTTGTTTAACCTGATCCAACCCGATATCGCCTGCTTTGGTGAAAAAGATTTCCAACAGCTGGCGCTGATCCGCAAAATGGTAGCGGACATGGGTTATGACATTGAGATCGTTGGCGTACCGATTATTCGCGCCAAAGACGGTCTGGCCCTCAGCTCACGTAACGGTTATCTAACAGCAGAACAGCGTAAAATTGCGCCAGGCCTGCACAACGTGATGAACGGTATCGCTGAAAAGCTGATTGCGGGTAATCGTGAGCTGCAAGAAATTATTACCATTGCCGAACAAGAACTGAATGAAAAAGGCTTCCGCGCCGACGATATTCAGATTCGTGATGCCGACACGCTGCTGGAGTTGACTGAAACCAGTAAACGCGCGGTGATTCTGGCCGCAGCATGGCTGGGTCAGGCTCGTCTGATCGATAATCAAAGCGTTACATTAGCCCAGTAGACAGGGGTTAAAAATCGGGCAATACTGCCTGAAGATTTCTCAAAGCAGGCCAGTCGCGCCTGCTTAGCCAAGGTAAACGACAGGGTATAGAAGTTATGATTCGCACCATGCTGCAAGGCAAGCTCCACCGCGTAAAAGTCACGCAGGCGGACCTGCATTACGAAGGCTCCTGCGCCATCGACCAGGATTTCCTCGATGCCTCAGGTATTCTGGAAAACGAAGCTATTGATATCTGGAACGTGACCAATGGTAAACGTTTCTCAACCTATGCCATTGCGGCTGAACGCGGCTCCAGAATCATCTCGGTGAACGGTGCAGCGGCGCACTGTGCTGAAGTTGGCGACATTGTGATTATCGCCAGCTTCGTCACCATGTCTGACGAAGAAGCCCGTACATGGCGTCCGAAAGTGGCCTATTTTGAAGGCGACAACGAAATGAAACGCACTGCAAAAGCCATTCCGGTACAGGTCGCCTGACAGCCCTTACCCCTGCGGCTGATTGACTATCAGCCGCGACATTGTTTCCAGCGAATCCGTCCGCAGGATATACAGCCGCTTTAGCAACATCGGGTTATCGCCAGGCTTCACCTTCCCTTTCACCGTCGTCACCGCCAAATGAAAACCGGCATCATGCGCCGCTTTCACCGCCGTCGCGTTATAGCCGCCAAACGGATAGGAAAGATAGAGCACATGCGGATTAAACTGCCCGAGCGCCCGACGGGAGTGTTCAAAATCAAACAGAATATTGTGATAGTTACGGCTGAGTAAAATAGGTCGTCGCTGGCCATCCACCCGATGCAAGAAATGGGTGTGCGACTGGAAGTCGAAAACATCTTTAATCCCTTCCAGCTCGGAAATACTCATAAACTGCAGCGATTTCGGATCCCACTTCTGTGGGTGGCGCTTGATACGTGAGCTAATGATAAACGCCGTCGCCTTAAAGCCATACTGCTTGAGGACGGGATGCGCATAGCGGCTAACGGACTTCAGGCCATCATCAAACGTAATAACGACCGAACGCGCCGGAAGGTTTGCGCGATTATTGAGGTAGTCTTCTAACTGATACATCGTCAGCGTGGTATAGCCCATATCTCGCAGCCAGGTCATCTGGTTACTGAACGCGCGCACTGATGTGGTGGTGGAGGTATGACGAAAACGCGTGTTCTCTTCATCGCGCAGAATATGATGGTAAGTCAGAATCGGGATACCGTTATCCTGCTGAGCATCCAGCGCGCTGATATAGGCCAGCCGCTCGCCGATGCGAATCTGATACCAGGTCTGATTCAGTCTGTCTTTCAGCCGACTGAGCACTGGGTAACGTAGATTCTCAGCCAGCGTACCAAACGGCGCACTGCCTACGTCCGGCGCGTTATAGACCGGAGTATCTTTCCAGGTAATCAGGTTCTGGTTACTCAACGGTTTATTTAAGTCACCCAGGCCGTCTTCCACACGCTGACGCCCCTGCACAGGTTCCAGGTGCCCTTTGTCGATGTAGCCTTTGCCAAAACCGAAGTTGAAGGTGTAGTAATCCTTTGCATCCGGTTCAACGGCAATAATCTGTCCCGCGCGTAAATTACCGACAGTCTCAGTCTTATTGCCAACATGTGCCCAAATCACCGCATCTTCCGTGGTTTGCATATAGCGAGCGGGCAAGGCCGCACCTACGCCACCAGAAAACAGGAGCAACAGAACAAACAGAACGCGCATAACCATATGATTTAACCGAGGCGAGAAACCTCGGTTATTGTAGCAAAAGCATCATCAATACCAATGATTAATACTCATACAAATCATGCTTCAACACGAAGGGGGGATTTTTTTGTTGTTGATGCCAGAGGCTGGAGACTTCGGGGCCGCCAAGCGCGACGATGCAATCGCGAAACGCAGAACTGCTCAGCGATTCCCGTGACGAAATCATTCGCTCAAGCAATGGATAGCTGATACCTGAAATCACTTCGCACTGGGGATGTTTATGACTCATTAACGAGGCTACACGGTATGGCGCAGCCCCGGCCATATCCGTCAGGAATACTACCCCTTCACCTGAATCTGTAGCATGCAGGGCATGGCACATCATGCGGCTTAACATATTCGAGCTGAGCCCACGCCAGAAACTTACCGCCTGACATTGCTCCAACGGACCGTACTTTTTCTCCAGACGATGCAGCATATCCTGTGCCTTATCGTCATGACAGGTAATTACCCAACCTAACATTGCCTACCTCCTTAGCAGGCAAGTAGTTTATCAGGGTGATAAATCGGTAATGGTGATAAGCATCAAAAGTCTTCCTCTCCCGAGTCAGGAGAGGAAGAAAGAATTAGCTACGTAGGCCGCGTCCGCGCTGAATCAGGTACCAGCACAGCAAGTAAAACGCCGCAATGAACACCACCAGCACGCCAAACGTGGTGACCAGCGGAACATCGTGAATACCCAGGAAGCCGTATCGGAAGCCGCTAATCATGTAGACAATTGGGTTCAGATGCGACAGTCCCTGCCAGAACGGTGGCAGCAGCGTTAACGAATAGAACACGCCACCCAGATAGGTCAGCGGTGTCAGCACGAAGGTGGGGATCAGGCTGATATCGTCAAAGGTTTTAGCAAAGACTGCGTTCAGCAAACCGGCTAGCGAGAACAGTACCGCCGTTAACACCAGCGTGAGCGCCACAAAGACCCAGGAATGCACCTGGAACGGCACGAAGAACAGTGAAATAGCCGTGACCAGAATGCCTACGCACAGGCCACGCGCCACGCCGCCGCCGACAAAACCGGCGATAATCACGTGCGTCGGCACCGGGGCGACCAGCAGCTCTTCGATATTGCGCTGAAACTTGGCGCTAAAGAACGACGAGGCCACGTTGGCGTACGAGTTGGTGATCACTGCCATCATAATCAGCCCCGGCACAATAAACTGCATGTAGCTAAAGCCATGCATTTCGCCGATACGCGAGCCGATCAGGTTACCAAAGATAATAAAATAGAGCGTCATGGTGATGACGGGAGGCACCAAAGTCTGGATCCAGATACGCATAAAGCGGTGGATCTCTTTCGCCCAGATGCTTTTCAGCGCAACCCAGTAAAGCTGCATCATGCGCGATCTCCTTGTTTTTCATGCACCAGAGAAACAAACAGTTCTTCCAGTCGGTTCGCTTTGTTACGCATACTCAATACCTGAATGCCCTGCGCGCTCAGCTGAGAGAAGACGCTGTTGACCCCTTGTTCACGCAGAACCTCCACTTCCAGCGTGGAAGTGTCGACCAGTCGGTACTGATAACCTTCCAGTTTCGGCAGCGGACTTTTTGGTGCCAGATCGAGGATAAAGGTCTCGGATTTCAGCTTGGAGAGCAGACTCTTCATCGAGGTGTTTTCCACCAGCTCGCCGTGCTGAATAATGCCGATATTACGACACAGCATTTCCGCTTCTTCGAGATAGTGAGTGGTCAGAATAATGGTGGTGCCTTTGTCGTTTAAATCCTTTAAAAAGCCCCACATTGAACGACGCAGCTCAATGTCGACGCCCGCCGTTGGTTCATCCAGAATGAGTAATTTCGGCTCGTGCATCAGCGCACGGGCAATCATCAGACGACGTTTCATCCCACCAGACAGCATGCGTGCGCGCTCGTTACGTTTTTCCCATAAATCGAGCTGCTTTAAATATAGTTCGCTGCGTTTGACCGCTTCTTTATGCTCAACACCGTAGTAACCCGCCTGGTTGACCACGATCTGCTGCACGGTTTCAAACGGGTTAAAGTTAAACTCCTGCGGTACCAGGCCAAGCTGGCGTTTAGCATTAACCGTATCTTTTTCAAGATCGTATCCGAAGACGCTCACCCGCCCGGAGGTTTTATTCACCAGCGAGCTGATTATTCCAATGGTGGTGGATTTTCCTGCGCCATTCGGTCCCAAAAGCGCATAAAAATCACCCGCTTCGACTTGCAAATCTATCCCGCGTAACGCCTGAACGCCACCGGGGTAAGTTTTTTTAAGTTGTTGAAGTTCCAGAGCAATGGTCATGTTTTTATACTTACCTTACGTTCTGACATTTTATATATAGTTTAAATAATGATGGAGTTACCCTATATTAGCCCATCGAATTTATCTGGCTTCGGGTCGTGCTACTCCATGAAAGACATAGATACACTCATCAGCAACAATGCACTATGGTCAAAGATGCTGATAGAAGAAGATCCCGGATTTTTTGAAACGCTGACGCATGCCCAGAATCCGCGTTTTCTATGGATTGGATGTTCCGATAGCCGCGTTCCCGCTGAACGATTGACCGGTCTTGAACCGGGTGAATTATTTGTTCACCGCAATGTTGCCAATCTGGTTATTCACACCGACCTGAACTGTCTCTCAGTGGTTCAGTATGCGGTGGATGTGCTGGAAGTGGAACATATTATTATATGCGGCCACTATGGATGCGGCGGCGTCCAGGCGGCGATTGAAAATAAAGAACAGGGGCTGATAGATAACTGGTTACTGCACATCCGCGATATCTGGTTCAAACACAGCTCACTGCTGGGCGAAATGCCGCAGGAACGTCGCATGGACACCCTGTGCGAACTGAATGTCATGGAACAGGTCTATAACCTGGGCCACTCAACCATTATGCGTTCAGCCTGGAAGCGCGGTCAGAAAGTGACCATTCACGGCTGGGCTTACGGTATTCATGATGGCCTGCTGCGCGATCTCGACGTCACCGCCACCAGCCGCGAAACGCTGGAACAGCGCTATCGCCAGGGGTTGTCTAACCTGAGTCAGAAACACAGCAACCATAAATAATGTGACATTGCCGGGAGGCGGCGACGCCTTACCCGGCCTACAAACCTGCGCCATCAGGCGCTCCAGCCAATTACTCGTCCAGCAGCACTACTTTGCCAACATACGGCAGATGGCGATAACGCTGGGCATAGTCAATGCCGTAACCGACCACAAACTCATCAGGAATTGAGAAGCCGATAAACTCGACCGGAACATTCACTTCACGACGAGAAGGTTTGTCCAGCAGCGTACAAATAGCCAGGGATTTCGGCTCGCGCAGGCTCAGAATTTCACGCACTTTGGACAGCGTATTGCCGGAGTCGATGATGTCTTCGACAATCAGCACGTCCTTGCCACGAATGTCTTCATCCAGGTCTTTCAGGATTTTAACATCACGCGTGGTAGACATTCCGCTACCGTAGCTGGATGCCGTCATGAAATCGACTTCGTGAGAGACATGCACTTCACGGCACAGATCCGCCATAAACATAAATGAGCCACGTAACAGACCAACCAGCACCATATCGCTGCCGCTGTCCTTGTAACGTTCGTTAATCTGGCGCCCCAGTTCAGCAATACGCGCTTTGATCTCCGCTTCCGGGATCATCACTTCAACAGTATGTTTCATAAACCCTATAACTCACTGATTTTTATCAGTTGACACATCATGCAGATCGAAAGAAAGCGCTTACGTTGATACACCGACTGACAGACGGCGACCCGCTCTAACCACAAAACTTGCGACAGCATACAAACAATTCAGTTGATGAAGTATACCAGTAAAGAGAGCGGGTTCCTCTGATAGTTCACAGGAGAACCCGTTTGCGTCGTTTTTTGTACACTTATTAATCAAAACCAGGAGCGCACGGCAGCCTGTGGCTAAAACGTTTCCCAGTGCGGATCTTGTGGCGAACTCCCCGCAGAGGTCGCTCGTGGAGTATCCTTAGGTGGTTTTCGATGCTCACCGTTGGAGGCATCGCGAGTGATGCGAAATGCCGCCACGGCCAGGCGTAACTGTTCAGCTTGTTGTTCCAACGAAGCGGCGGCGGCAGCAGACTCTTCTACCAGCGCGGCGTTTTGTTGTGTGACACTGTCCATCTGCGAGACCGCGAGACTCACCTGCTCAATCCCCCGACTCTGTTCCTCCGAGGCTGAGGCGATTTCCCCCATGATGTCCGTCACGCGGGTGACCGCTGCGACAATCTCTTTCATCGTTTTACCCGCGTCCGACACCTGCTGAGATCCCATCCCCACGCTGTGGGTTGAGTTATCAATCAACGCTTTGATCTCTTTGGCTGCCTGAGCGCTACGGCTTGCCAGGGTACGGACTTCACCCGCCACAACAGCAAATCCGCGTCCCTGCTCTCCTGCTCTGGCAGCCTCAACCGCCGCGTTGAGCGCCAGGATATTGGTCTGGAAAGCAATACTGTCGATGACGCTGGTGATCTGCGCAATTTGCTGTGAACTACCGGCAATTTCACTCATCGTGTGCACGACAGTATCAACAACCCGTCCACCACGTGCGGCAGTATCAGACGCATTCTTAGCCAGTTGAGTCGCCTGTTTCGCATTGTCCGTATTTTGCTTCACGGTCGCGGTAAGCTGTTCCATGCTGGCGGCTGTCTCTTCAAGTGAAGCAGCCTGCTGCTCAGTACGCGAAGACAGATCGTTGTTACCTGATGAGATTTCCGTTGCGCCGCTATGAATCGTTTCTGAGCTGTTACGCACCGACGTGACTGTCGAAATCAGCGACTGTCGCATTTCATCTAAGCCCGTGGCCAAACGTCCCATTTCATTACGTCCCTGGACGTCGAGTTGATGGGTCAGATCACCACGGGTAATAATGCGGATATGCTCCATGATCTGCGCCAGGGGTTTAAGCAGCATATGCTGCAACCCACTCCAGATCATGCCCAGAACGATGAGCACAGCGACGACAATTGCCCCTAACGTCCATTGCATACGGGTAAAGCTGTGCTGATTTTCCGCCGCCGCGTGCTGGAGCAACGCGTTGTTTTCGTTACGCCACTGGTCATAGCTGGCTTCCATTTCATCCTGCGCCTTCTGAGCATCAAGATCGCCATAGGCCTGATAGTTATTCGCGCGCAGATACTCTATCGATAACGCCATCACGTCGTGCATCTGCCGATACTGTTTTTCCATTTCAGATGCAATTTGCGGATTCTGCCCCGACACCTGCGGCAATGACTGATAATGCGCGAAGTATCCCTCAGCCTTCTTCATCGACTCACTCGCCGTTTTTAGCAAAGTATCAATGGCCGCCAGTGAGGCCGGATCGCGTTGATTCTTTAAGAAACGAATTGCTACGCGGGTTACCGTTACTCGGGTTTTAATCAGCGTATTGACGCTATCACTCAGATTTTCCTGTTGGGCATTCAGGGTGCCTGAGTTCTGGAAATTATGGCGATCATTGTTTACCGCAGAATAAAAAAAGCTTCCTGTCACGACCTGTAGCAAACAGAAAATGGCGAGAACCAGAAGAATGCCGGTAATAACACGCACATTTTTAATCATAGTATTTCATCCATTGAACTCACATTGGGTACCCAATGATTATCGGCTTCAAAGGCGATTACTTTATGTGCAATAGCAGAATTTGCAGGAAGAGGGAGTCGTGCGGTGAAACGCTGTAAAGCGACTGTGTCTTATCCGGCCTACGAGAGATTTCTGCAGGCCGGATAAGCACAGCGTAATTTTTTAGACGGTGAAGCCGAGCATCATCCCGGTATCTTCATGCTCTAACAGATGGCAGTGCGCCATATAGGCATGCTCTTTTGGCGCGTCGTGGTCAAACTTCACTAACACCTCGCTCACGCCGCCTTCTACCCGCACAGTGTCCTTCCATCCCGCGCGGTGTGCGGCAGGCGCTTTGCCATTCTCAGACAGAATGCGGAACTGCGTGCCGTGAATGTGGAACGGATGCAGCATCATGTCGCCCTGGCCGGAAATCACCCAGCGTTCGTGCTGACCTTTCGCCGCGGCAAACATCGGTTTATTCATATCAAATGCCTGGCCATTAATCCGGTTGGCATTATGGAAGTCGAATGTTCCATGCTTCATGTTGCCCATGTCGCCATGCTGCATATTCCCCATCTCACCGTGGTTCATATTGCCATGATTCATATTGCCGTGGCCCATATTGTCATTATTCATATGGCCCATCATCTTCCCATGATCCATACCCGCCATGGCCTGACCGCCGTATTTCTTCATCAGCATTTGCATGCCCATCATATCGAGCATCGGATCCATCGACAGCTGCAGCTTGCGCACCGTCAGCCCTTCCAGTGACGGCAGCGATGGCATGGATGTCAGCGAATCTGGCAGCGTGCCGGAAGCGGTAATCAGCAATGGTTGAACGCGCATCACCGGGTGCGGCTTATCGAATGGCGCAATCGCCATCCCCATCTGACTGACTGGCAGAGTGACCAGATCAAAAGCTTTGCCGTCACTGACATCCACCAGCACTTCAAAGCGCTCGCCCATCAGCATAGGAAGCTCGGTCACTTTTACCGGTTCAGCCAACAGTCCACCGTCGCTGGCAATGACGTACAAAGGACGATTGTCGCTGGCCGCAATGTTCAGTGAGCGTGCGTTACAACCATTCAACAGGCGTAGACGCAACCAGCCACGCGGTGCGGCATGCTGAGGATAAATCGCCCCGTTGGTCAGCAGCGTATCGCCAAACCAGCCGACGGCGGCGGTCATGATGTCCAGTTGATAATCAACCTGCCCATCAGCAGAGAACTGTTTATCCTGAATAATCACCGGCACATCATCAATGCCCCACTGCTTAGGCAGCATCAGCTTGCGAATCTCTTCATCTTCAATTAGCACCAGTCCGGCCAGTCCCATAGCTACCTGACGGCCGGTCTTTCCATGCTGATGCGGGTGGAACCAGCAGGTCGCCGCCCGCTGATCCGGCGTGAAGGTCACTGAACGTTTCCCGCCCGCCGGGATAATGCCTTGCGGTCCACCGTCGACTTCACCGGGGATTTCCAGACCGTGCCAGTGCAACGTCGTCTCTTCGGCAAGCTGGTTATGGATATCCACGGTCACCGACTGCCCTTTGTTCAGCTTGACCGCAGGTCCGAGTAAATTGCCGTTATATCCCCAGGTCGTCGCTGTTTTACCAGCAAAGCTCGATTTTCCGGCTTGCACCACCAATTGCATACGGTTTGAGGCATCCGCGGTTAACAGGTCAGGAATGGGCAATGCAGGGCGGTCTGCGGCAAATACGCTCCGGCTCCACAGAGGTAACGCTGACGCGACGCCCAGCGCCACGGAGTACTTTAAAAAGTCACGACGTTGCATAATCACTTCCTTATATTCAGCAGCTTAAGCAGGCTATCTTTTAAGCATAAGCCTTCCCCTTACGGGAAGGTCAAGTGAACGGCTAATAATAAAGGTCGTCGCTTCGCTCGCAGTATGCTAACGTTTAAATTCCGTGATGCAGTGGTAGAAGCAATGAAGACGTTTTTCAGAACAGTTTTGTTCGGCACCCTGATGGCCGTATGCGCAAATAGCTACGCGCTCAGCGAGTCCGAAGCCGAAGATATGGCCGATTTAACGGCAGTTTTTGTTTTTCTGAAAAATGACTGTGGATACCAGAATTTGCCTAATGGGCAGATTCGTCGCGCACTGGTCTTTTTTGCCCAGCAAAACCAGTGGGACCTGAGTAATTACGACACCTTCAATATGAAAGCGCTGGGTGAAGACAGCTACCGCGATCTCAGCGGTATCGGCATCCCAACAGCAAAGAAATGCAAAGCGCTGGCGCGTGACTCTCTGAGCCTGCTGGCCTACGTTAAATAATCTCCGGCGCAATCAGGGTTGAGAGTGCAGTTACTCTGGCTGTACCAGCGTCAGGGCAACGGATTGCGCTTTTAATTCAGCCTGCGCGTTTGGCGGTAGATTCACATCGGTAACAACATCGGTAAAGCAACTAAGCGGCGCGACGTTAAATAACGAATGTGCGCCGTACTTACTGCTATCCGCCAGCAATACCTTCCGTTGGGCATTCGCAATAATTTCCTGCTTTAATCCCGCTTTGTCTTCCGTTGGCGTGGTTACACCCTTTTCCATACTCCAGGTGTTACAGCTCATAAAAGCAATATCAGGATAGACGCTGCGCAACATTTTCCGGCCAAACTCACCAATACAGGACTGGCTGCTGTCATCGATGCGTCCACCGACGATCGTCACCTCTATCTGACGGAATTCTGACAAAAACAGGGCAATATGCAGATCAACGGTAATCACTCGCAGCGGCAAATGCGTCAGACATTTTGCCAGCTCCAGCATTGTGGTACCGGCATCAAGCACCACGGCATCGCCCGCACGCACCATTGAGGCGGCAAAACGCGCAATCGCCCGTTTCTCAGCAGGCGATCGCAGTTGCTTTTCGTTTGTGGTTGGCTGCGCCGCTTCAAAGCGTCGTAACGCAACACCGCCGTGGCTGCGGCTGATCACACCCTGTTCATCCAGCTTGATGAGATCGCGCCTGATCGTTGCTGGAGAGGCGTCAACCGCGTCAACCAACTGTTCCACGGTAACCAGCGTATGATTTTTCAAATACGCCACAATCTTATCCAGACGGTGTTGCCCTTTCATAACAGTAAATTACGCCAGTTGCATTGCCAGTTTGATCGATACGGCCATGCTCTCAGATTTTGCTTTTCCCGTCCAGGCGATATCAAATGCCGTACCGTGATCGGCAGAGGTACGAATAAACGGTAAACCTGCTGTGATATTTACACCATCATAGAAACCCAGCAATTTCAGCGGGATATGCCCCTGATCGTGGTACATCGCCACCACCATGTCATACTGACCTTCATAAGCCTGTAAAAACACGGTATCCGGCGGGCACGGACCGTAAACATCCATCCCCTTCGCTTTCATATTCTCAATCGCGGGTCCGACAATACGAATTTCCTCATCGCCAAACAGGCCATTCTCTCCGGCATGTGGATTCACCCCCGCAACGGCAATACGCGGGTGTGCAAAGCCTACGCGCTTCAGGAAGGTATCCGCGATACCAATCACCGTTTCGACACGTTGCCCATTGAGCGTATCAAGGAATTTGCGCAGTGCGATATGCGTCGAAACATGGATAACTTTCAGCTTATCGGTGTACAGCACCATCGCATAGTCGCGGCTTTCGGTTAGCGTTGCCAGCAGTTCGGTATGTCCAGGATAATTGTGTCCGCCGAGATGCAGCGCTTCTTTGTTCAACGGCGCGGTCGCGATGGCATGTACATCCCCCTTCATCGCCAGTTCAGTCGCACGTTTCACACAGCGATAGGCCAGATCGCCCGCCTGCGCCTGCACTGTACCTGGAAGCAGTTCGTCAGGTTTCGCCAGCGGTTCATCAATCACATGAATCGTATCTGGCGTGAATCTGGCATCGGCGACCTGTTCAATAGCGCGAAATGTTACTCCGTCAGCCAGCCCCTGAGCCTGTAACCGCTGCAGCGTTTTTAGGCACCCAACCACCACCAGCGGTGCACCATTAAGTTCATCTTCGCGTAGCGCTTTAACAATAATTTCCGGACCAATCCCCGCCGGGTCTCCCATCGTAATCGCAATTGTTTTAGTTACCACGGTACATCTCCTCAATAAAATACAGCGCATCGCAAAGGGTCGTATCAGAACCGAATCCACCCGCTTTGGTAATAACCGGCAAGTCGTCAATCTCGCTATTCACAAACGTTCCGCACGGAATACAGGGGGCGACCTCACTGTGGATGCGATATCCTTCGGCACCCAACGCACTGGCGACCGCCGTGGCAATATCGCCTCCGGTCAGGAACAATCCGCCGATACGTGCTTGTTCAATAATGCGCAGCGTTATCTCCCCTAGACGCTGACTCAGCAGTTCTCCCAACTGCTGGCGACTCATCCCCACGTTGAAACACAGCGTGTCGATCATGTCCCGGTCTTCTGCACATCGACTGGTGCGTAAGATCGTGTGCTGCTGCTGGCTCAGTTGCGCGCAAGCCTGTTCAATAACAGAGTCCATTTCCGGTGCAAATGACGATGCAACCAACCGCGCGGCATCGATATCAACGACTTTTGCCCGACCCTGACACACTGCTTTTTCCACCTGACGTCGCGTTGCCTCACTCATTGAGCCAGCTACAACCAACACCGGTAATTCCTGCTTCTCTTGCATAAACGTTGCGGCCGGTAGCGCATTGGCCAGCCCCGCCGCCCCTACGAGTAGCGGCATCTGTTTTTGCTCACAAACCGCCTGCGCAATGAGCGCGAGATCTCGCTCTTCCACGGCATCCACCACCACCATACATTCGCCGGCTTTTGCAAAAGCGCTCAGCAGCGCACTCAAACTTCCCCGACGCACATCCACCAGCGACACCTCATGTACAGGGACATCGCTTTGCAACGCGACCAGTTCAGCGATACGCGAAGAGTGAATAGGCGTTTTTGGATCGCTGGCGAATTCCGTTTCCAGCAGCGGCACACCATGGACCAGGCACAAGCCATCCTGCGTGGTGCGCCCGGCAGCAGGAATTGCCGCCGCAATCACGGCCAGCGTCCGACCGGCTGTACGCATGGCTGCAGTGACTTCAGCCCCCACATTGCCACGAAATGTCGAGTCTATTTTTTTGTATACCAGCGGTATTGCTTCGCCCTCACACCATGGCGCTAACGCTTGTTGTACAGCCGCGGCGGCCTGCGTTGCCGGCATCGCCCGGCTTTCCGTATTGATGACCAGAACATCGGCGCGGCGCGACGGTTTCTGCGCTGGGGTCAGCATTACTTCGGTACGCGCCCCTTTTTTCGCCAGCTGTACGCCGGTATCGTTAGAGCCCGTAAAGTCATCGGCGATAACGATCATTTTCATGCTTTCTTCTCCTGCACGGCCTGACGAGACTGCCTTTTCGCGACCCACGACGTAAGAATTGGCGTCAGAATGGCGGTTGTAATGACTGACGCAGCGATCAGCGGCGCTGCCGCAGCGGCAACCTCTGCCAGCGAGGGATCGGCCTGTGCTATGGCCAGTGGCGTCGCGACGGCGTTCCCCGCCGTACTGGATGCCGCAGCACCAGCAATACCACTCCCGCCAACCAGACGATCGGCACGAATGTTAAAGAAGCCGCCCACAAAGGTGGTCAGCACACCCAGCAGAATGCCCGCCAGACCGCCTTGCAGCAGCATTTCCAGGTTAATACCGGCTCCAAGTGCAAATGCAAAGAAAGGAATAAGCAGTGGACCACCTTTGGTCAGGAAGTCACGCATATTAGCGTCGAGGTTACCGAGGATCATGCCAACCACCAGCGGAACAAGAACCGCCGCCAGCGCCATGATAGGAATATTTGCCATACCCGCCGCGCCCAGCGCGATCATGGTAAAGAAAGGTCCGTCATTCAGAGACAAAATGGAGATCGCACCGACATCACGTTCATTGCCAAACTCGCCAACCAGCGCCGCGTAAAGCCCGCCATTGGAGTTACTCATTGCCGCAATAATGGCAACACCGCTTAAGCCAAAGATGCCCTCCGCGCCAAACAGGTGTTCAACCCCGAGACCAATTGCAATCGCGACCAGTAACTTGGTCAGCGTAATCGTGCCGCCTTGTAGCAAAGCTTGCGGCGCCGCCTTTACGCTAATTCCCGCCCCCATACAGAGCAGGAACGCGCCAATCAAGGGAGCCGCGCCATTTTTAAATAAAGCCGTGGTGAATCCACCGATCTGCAACGCCTGCGGGGCAAAAGTGTTGATAATGGCACCGATAACCAACGGCACAACCATCATGCCGCCGGGTACGCGTTCTATTGCCTTCTTGATGTTCATGGTCTTCCCGCCTGTTGTTATGTTGTGATTAAATAAAATCACAACGATTATATTCAATCAAAATAAGATCACAAACGCGGCAGATCACAGTTTTTGAATGATTAATAAAAATCAAATAATCATTCGGACGAAAAAAAAGCCGGGTTTGTCTCACCCGGCTTCATTGATATCTGAAATATCTCAGGATTGATGCACAAATTCGCGGTATGCCGCCACAACCTGAAGAAAGTCCTCTACACCACAGAGCGAAAAACTTTCTTCGTCGTAGTAGCTCATCCCCTCTTCCATCTCATCGCCAGAGAACTCCAGCTGATTAGCGCGAACCATCACTTCTTCGCCATCCAGCCAGAGCGTGTATTCATGCCCTGCTCGCTGCCAGGAGCGCTCACTGCCCTTAACCGCACGCGCTGCCTGTTCCACTTCATCCAGTAAGGCCAGGTTCTCTTTCACTTCCTCATTAAACCAGTGCCCCACCACCTCGTGGCCCATGGACATACGCACTTTTACCACCCCGGTAATATCGCGCAGAAATTCGTAATCCATAATGTCTTCCTCTACTCCCGGCAATGCGCCAATACCGCATTGCGCCTTGCTGTAATTATCGCAGCAGCGCGGCAGAAAAAAAGCGTAGTGGGTATAAGGAATAGAAATAAAAATGCCCGGAGAAGCAGACTTCTCCGGGCATTGATGCGTTTTTACACAAAATGCCTTAGGGCATTACACCGCGGTCTGGAAAATCACACCATCGGCTTTCTCGGTGTACTGAGACAGCTGGTCGAAGTTCAGATAACGGTAAGTATCTACGGCCGTTTTATCTACCTGCGCCACATAGGTCTGATACTCTTCCGCCGTCGGCAGTTTGCCGATCAGCGCCGCAACCGCCGCCAGTTCCGCAGAAGCCAGGTAGACGTTCGCCCCGGTACCTAAACGGTTCGGGAAGTTACGGGTAGAGGTCGACACCACCGTTGCGCCGTCGGCTACACGCGCCTGGTTACCCATGCACAGAGAGCAGCCTGGAATTTCGATACGCGCACCGCTCTTACCGAACACGCTGTAATAACCTTCTTCGGTCAGCTGTGCCGCATCCATACGGGTTGGCGGAGCCACCCACAGACGCGTTGGCAGTTGGCCTTTGTGCGCATCCAGCAGCTTACCAGCGGCACGGAAGTGGCCGATATTAGTCATGCAGGAACCGATGAACACTTCGTCGATCTTCTCGCCCTGTACGTCAGACAGCAGACGCGCATCGTCCGGATCGTTCGGTGCACACAGGATTGGCTCTTTGATATCCGCCAGATCGATGTCGATCACTGCCGCGTATTCTGCGTCAGCGTCGGCTTCCAGCAACTGCGGATCCGCCAGCCATTTTTCCATGCCCTGCACACGACGTTCCAGCGTACGGCGATCGCCGTAACCTTCTGCGATCATCCACTTCAGCAGAACGATGTTAGAGCTCAGATACTCAACGATCGGCTCTTTGTTCAGCTTGATGGTACAACCGGCAGCAGAACGTTCAGCGGAGGCGTCGGTCAATTCGAACGCCTGCTCCACTTTGAGATCCGGCAGACCTTCGATTTCAAGAATGCGGCCAGAGAAGATGTTCTTCTTACCTTTCTTCTCAACGGTCAGCAGACCCTGTTTGATCGCGTACAGCGGGATGGCGTGTACCAGATCGCGCAGGGTGATACCCGGCTGCATTTTGCCTTTGAAACGCACCAGAACGGATTCCGGCATATCCAGCGGCATCACGCCGGTCGCAGCAGCAAACGCCACCAGACCAGAACCTGCCGGGAAGGAAATCCCGATAGGGAAACGGGTATGGGAGTCACCACCGGTACCTACGGTATCCGGCAGCAGCATGCGGTTCAGCCAGGAGTGAATAACGCCGTCGCCCGGACGCAGCGACACACCGCCGCGGTTCATGATGAAGTCTGGCAGCGTGTGATGCGTGTTCACGTCAACCGGCTTCGGATACGCCGCAGTGTGGCAGAAGGACTGCATCACCAGGTCAGACGAGAAGCCCAGGCACGCCAGGTCTTTCAGTTCGTCACGGGTCATAGGGCCAGTAGTATCCTGAGAACCGACGGAGGTCATCTTCGGTTCGCAGTACGCGCCCGGACGGATACCTTTTACGCCGCAGGCACGGCCAACCATTTTTTGTGCCAGAGAGAAGCCACGGCTGCTTTCCGCCACGTCTTTCGCCTGA
Source organism: Citrobacter sp. Cpo074 (assembly GCF_030332745.1). Lineage (NCBI taxonomy): Bacteria > Pseudomonadati > Pseudomonadota > Gammaproteobacteria > Enterobacterales > Enterobacteriaceae > Citrobacter > Citrobacter sp. Cpo074. The sequence continues at coordinate 170,974 of NZ_JAOWHG010000023.1, read as the reverse complement.
CGGAATACGTCACTGTGCGGCAGGCCCAGCGCTTCGCGCGCCTTGGTAGTCAGGCCACGACCGATGATCAGCGGGATACGGCCACCGGCGCGTACTTCGTCGATCAGGACTTCGGTTTTCAGCTCAAAGCTTGCCAGCAGTTCGCCGGTTTCGTGGTTGCGTACTTCGCCTTTGAACGGGTAAACGTCAATCACGTCGCCCATGTTCATGTTCGACACGTCCACTTCAATCGGCAGTGCGCCCGCATCTTCCATGGTGTTGAAGAAGATAGGTGCAATTTTGCCGCCGAGGCACAGGCCGCCGCCGCGCTTGTTCGGCACATGAGGAATGTCGTCACCCATGAACCACAGCACGGAGTTGGTTGCGGATTTACGCGAAGAACCGGTACCGACAACATCACCCACATAAGCCAGCGGGTAACCTTTTTTCTGCAATTCTTCGATCTGTTTGATCGGGCCAACCACGCCAGGCTGATCCGGTTCGATACCTTCACGGGCGTTTTTCAGCATCGCCAGAGCGTGCAGAGGGATATCCGGGCGAGACCATGCATCCGGTGCCGGAGAAAGGTCATCGGTGTTGGTTTCACCCGTCACTTTAAAGACAGTAACGGTGATTTTTTCAGCCAGAGCTGGACGGTTCAGGAACCATTCGGCATCAGCCCAGGATTGCATTACCTGCTTCGCATATTCGTTGCCCGCTTTGGCTTTTTCTTCTACATCGTAGAAGTTATCGAACATCAGCAGCGTTGAAGAGAGCGCTTTGGCGGCAATCGGCGCCAGTTTTGCATCGTCCAGCGCGTCGATCAGCGGATGAATGTTGTAGCCACCCTGCATGGTGCCCAGCAGTTCAATGGCTTTTTCTGGGGTAACCAGCGGGGAGGTGGTGTCGCCTTTTGCGACAGCGGCGAGAAAACCAGCTTTAACATAAGCGGCTTCATCTACGCCAGGAGGAACGCGGTTGATCAACAGGTCTAACAGGAATTCTTCTTCGCCCACAGGCGGGGTCTTCAGCAGCTCGACAAGTGCAGCCATTTGGGTTGCGTCTAAAGGTTTTGGCACAATCCCCTGGGCAGCACGCTCAGCTACGTGCTTACGGTATTCTTCTAGCACGACGATATCTCCTCGCTCTCATTGTCATAATGCGGCGCTTTTGTAGATGGGCGATTCTCTTCACGCTCCTGTGAGACAGTAGTTAGTAGGGTAAATGCCCGGTACCGCATAAGGCACAATAACAGGATTTTCATTAAGTGTTAATCCGTTTACAAAAAAGCAACATAAAAAATTGGCTGAATCGTTAAGAATGGTATAGCGACAAGGTGAGGCGAAATTAAGTCAGCTTAAAACCGCCCATAAACGGTTAATTTTCAAGCGCGATCGGCTGAATATTCCAGCGATTTTTCCGCCATCACATATAATTGTGTAATAAATACTCACACTCTTTTTTCGGACCTACCTGGTGAATCAACCATAAAAGTCAAAACTGTCTAACACGGGTGAATAATACTCGCGGCAACAGGAACGCCTCACGGCACAGCGCTCGTCTCGTTGGAGTCATTTTATGAAGTTGCCCCTTAAGCCACATCTGCTTGTCCTTTTGTGCAGTGCCGGGCTGTTTGCCGCCTCTGGCGTGATGTTTGTTAAAAGTCGCACAACGGAGCCTGCTGCTCCGGCCCCCGTTGCGCAGCAGCCGTCAACACCGGCCCCAGCTCCCGTAGCGGCCCCCGCCCCGGTAGAGCAAACTGCACCCGCCGTGGCACCAACCTACTCAGCAGCACAAATCGATCAGTGGGTTGCACCTATCGCGCTCTATCCAGACTCGCTGCTGTCGCAAATTTTGATGGCCTCAACCTATCCGGCTAACGTCATCCAGGCCGCACAGTGGTCAAAAGACAATCCCAAAATGCAGGGCGATGCCGCCATTCAGGCCGTTGCCAGCCAGCCCTGGGATCCCAGCGTGAAATCGCTGGTCGCTTTTCCTCAGTTGATGTCGCTGATGGGTGAAAATCCGCCGTGGGTACAAAGCCTGGGCGATGCTTTCCTCGCGCAGCCGAAGGACGTCATGGATTCCGTTCAACGTCTGCGTGTACTGGCGCAACAAACCGGCGCGCTGCAATCAACACCGCAACAGACCGTCACCACCGTGACCAAAGCGGCACCGGCGAAAACCGCCACCAGCACGTCGACGACCAGCACTACCACCACGACAAGCCCTACTGTCATCAAGATTGAATCCGCCGATCCGCAGGTGGTGTACGTTCCAACCTATAACCCGAACACGGTTTACGGTACCTGGCCGAATACCGCCTATCCACCAACCTATCTGCCACCAACGCCCGGTGAGCAATTTGGTAACAGCTTCGTCAATGGTTTAGGCTTCAGCCTTGGTGTCGCCACAACCTATGCCATCTTCAGCAACATCGACTGGGATGACGACGACGACCACCATCATAATGATGACTGGGATAACCATGGCGGCTATAACCGCAACGGTGATAACAACATCAACATTAACGTTGATAACTTCAATAAAATCAGTGGTCAGCGCCTGACAGATGCCAACCGTACCTGGCAGCATAACCCGGCCTACCGTGAGGGTGTGCCTTACCCAAATAGCCAGCTCAATAACCGCTTCCACTCCACTAACACGGCAACCGGGTTAAGTTCGACCCAGCAAAGACCGGTCAACCGTGATAGCCAGCGTCAGGCAGCCCTGAGCCAGATGGAAAAATCGACGGGGAAAACATTCCCGCAAACGGCGCGTACGGGCACGAGAGACGCCCAGCGTCAGGCATCGAATCAACAACTGAAGCAAATTTCCCAACGTAATAACTACCGCGGTTACGATACCAAACCGCAAACCGCGAAGCGGACGAGTACTCAGCAGCGGGAGAATCGCCAGGCAGTCGCCCAGCGACAGGAGAAACGGGTCACGCAACCGGCGCAGCAACGCAATGTACAACAGCGCAATCTTCAACAGCGAACCAGCCAGCCACGCGCCAATGCGCTGAGCGGTAACGACAGTCGCTCCGCCAACTGGCAGGCACAGCAACAGCGAGGTGCCCAGAGCCGGCAGGTCGCCCGTAATCAGCCATCGCGCCAGCCTTCTGGCGGGCGTGCTGAACACCGTGAATTCCGTCATCGTTAAGGGAACCGACATGAAAAATAAACTACTCAGTGGAATGGTGTTGTTCATGGTTTCGGCCACCGCGATGGCACAACAATCCTTCAGCACACCAGACCAGGCAACAGATGCGCTGGCAAACGCTATTAGTGAGCAAAATGAAAGTGCAATGAGCAATCTGCTCGGGGAAAACTGGCGTGATTTTCTGCCGCCAGAAGGCGTCGATCCTGATGCGGTTGATCGCTTCCTGCGTGACTGGAAGGTACGCCATAGCACTGTCATCGACGGCAATACGGCGCATCTTGTGGTTGGGGACAGCGACTGGCAACTGCCTATCCCGGTCGTCAAAAACGCTTCAGGCTGGCAATTTGATATCAAGGAAGCGGCCGAAGAGATCCTGACCCGTGAGATTGGACGCAACGAACTTGCTGCCATCGAGGCGTTGCACGCCTATGTGGATGCTCAGCAGAGCTATTTTGCGATGAACCAGAAATACGCGCAAAAGATTGTCAGTTCTGAAGGGAAAAAGGATGGTCTGTACTGGCCTGTTTCGCCGGGCGAAGCGCCAAGCCCGCTTGGCCCAGCCTTCAGCCCACAGGAGCCGGGCATGGGCTATCACGGCTATCGCTTCCGGATCCTTCCCGATAAAACCAGCGGTTTTGCCATGGTAGCCTGGCCCGTTAGCTACGATCACACCGGCGTGATGAGTTTTATGATTAACGGTGAAGACAAAGTCTACCAGGCCGATCTCGGTGTTGAATCACAGCAGAAAGCGCAAGCGTTAACCACATTCCATCCGGATAAAAACTGGCAACCTGTAGCGCCCTGATACCGAGTCGGAAGGTTAGTAGGCCGGGTAAGGCATAGCCGCCCCCCGGCAACCCGCAACAAATTACAGGATGTTAGCGACAGATTTCGCCAGTTGAGCTTCCAACACCGGCTTCGCTTCTTCGAACTTCAGATTCACTTTGTTAGCATTAGACACAACGCGGGTCTGGTATTTTGCGCGATCGCCTTGCGCGCTGCTGGTTTGCAGCTTGATACCAGATGTCCCTTGACGCAATGCAGCAACATTATCCGTTGTCACTTTCGCTTTGCTGCGTTCAGAGATTTGCAGGTCAGTAACCATGGTGTAGTTAACGTCTTCCACCATCGCATCCGCGGCCATGCCGATCAGACCCGCCGCGATACCAACACCCAGCGCCGCACCAGAGGAGTTGCTGTTATAAGCGGTAATCCCCGCGCCCAGCGCTGCGCCCATCGCGGCACCTTCGTAACCCGTTTTCAGGAAGCCTTGAGCTTCACGCAGATCCATTTTGTCCGCTTTCAACACGTTCGCCTGCACCCAGTAATAAGCGCTGTCTGGCGAACTGGTCACTTTATACCCCTTCGCTGACAGGTCATTTGCCAGCAGGGTTTGCAGGTTACTCATGTCTTTGTCAGAGGTGTTTTTTACCTGAATGTAGACGGTCTTCTCGCTGGAAGGCTCCAGCCAGATGGTTTCACTCATCTGCGTTTTCACTTCAAGGTTACGTTTTTTAACGGCGGTGGTCATCGCACCACAACCGGTCAGCGTCATTGTCGCGACAACCATGCCAACAACCGCGATTTTTTTTAAAGACATGTATTTTCCTTTTTCGTGTAATAGAGAGTCCAGAGCCTCTTCTCCGTGCGGCCAGTAGCCACACAATGGCGAAAAAAGTATCGGCAGTTGCGCAATTTTTTTTAGTGGAAATATCAATGAGATGACTACTAAAACTGGTAGTTTTCAGGCAAAAAAAACGCCTCCGAAGAGGCGTTTTCACAAAAGCGGGAAGATTACTTTTTCTTCGCTTTCGGGTTTGGCAGGTCGGTAATGCTACCTTCAAAGATTTCTGCCGCCAGGCCAACGGACTCGTGCAGAGTCGGGTGCGCGTGGATGGTCAGCGCGATATCTTCTGCGTCACAACCCATTTCGATCGCCAGACCGATTTCGCCCAGCAGCTCGCCGCCGTTGGTACCGACAATCGCACCACCGATAACACGGTGAGATTCTTTGTCGAAAATCAGTTTGGTCATACCGTCTGCGCAATCGGAAGCGATAGCACGGCCAGAAGCAGCCCACGGGAAGGTGGCGGTTTCGTAGCTAATGCCTTTTTCTTTCGCTTCTTTCTCGGTCAGACCAACCCATGCAACTTCTGGTTCAGTGTATGCAATGGATGGGATAACTTTCGGATCGAAGTAGTGTTTCTTGCCGGCGATAACTTCAGCGGCAACGTGACCTTCATGAACACCTTTGTGTGCCAGCATCGGCTGACCGACGATATCGCCGATAGCAAAGATGTGCGGCACGTTGGTGCGCAACTGTTTGTCAACGCGGATGAAGCCACGGTCGTCAACTTCCACGCCAGCTTTGCCCGCGTCGAGGTTTTTACCGTTCGGTACACGACCGATAGCGACCAGCACAGCATCGTAACGCTGAGCTTCGGCAGGGGCTTTTTTGCCTTCCATGGAAACGTAGATACCGTCTTCTTTCGCTTCAACGGCGGTCACTTTGGTTTCCAGCATCAGGTTGAACTTCTTGCTGATGCGCTTGGTGAAGACTTTAACCACGTCTTTGTCGGCAGCCGGGATAACCTGGTCGAACATTTCAACCACGTCGATCTCTGAACCCAGCGCATGGTACACGGTACCCATTTCCAGACCGATGATACCGCCGCCCATTACCAGCAGGCGCTTAGGAACAGTTTTCAGTTCCAGTGCATCGGTGGAATCCCACACGCGCGGATCTTCATGCGGAATAAACGGCAGTTCGATCGGACGGGAACCCGCCGCGATGATTGCGTTGTCGAAGTTGATCACGGTTTTGCCGTTTTCGCCTTCAACTTCCAGGGTGTTTGCCCCGGTAAATTTACCCAGACCGTTAACCACTTTCACTTTACGGCCTTTGGCCATACCCGCCAGACCGCCGGTCAGCTGAGTGATAACTTTTTCTTTCCAGGTACGAATCTTGTCGATATCGGTTTTCGGCTCGCCAAAAACGATACCGTGTTCAGCCAGCGCTTTGGCTTCTTCGATAACTTTTGCTACGTGCAGCAGCGCTTTAGAAGGGATACAGCCGACGTTCAGACAAACACCGCCAAGGGTGCTGTAACGTTCTACGATGACGGTCTCCAGACCTAAATCTGCGCAACGGAAGGCAGCAGAGTAACCTGCAGGGCCTGCCCCAAGTACCACGACCTGAGTTTTGATTTCAGTGCTCATCATGACCTCTTAATTTATACCCGTCGTCCAGCGGGTCGTTCTATCCGCCCGTATTTTACAAAATTGTTAACAATTTTGAAACAACAAACGGCAACCGATTTGTCTTTCGCACAATAACCTCACTGACTTCATGAGATTACCAGAAAAAAGCCGGCCGTCGGGCCGGCTTTTTCGCTTACATCACCAGGCGGCGAATGTCAGACAGCATGTTGTTGATGATGGTGATAAAGCGCGCACCATCCGCACCGTCAATTACACGGTGGTCGAAGGAGAGCGAAATCGGCATCATCAGACGCGGCATAAACTCTTTACCGTTCCACACTGGCTCCATAGAGGACTTGGAGACACCGAGGATAGCCACTTCCGGCGCGTTCACAATCGGCGCGAAGTGGGTAGTACCCAGGCCACCGATGCTGGAGATGGTGAAGCAACCGCCCTGCATTTCGCCAGCGGTCAGCTTGCCATCACGCGCTTTCTTGGAGATCACGGTCAGTTCACGAGACAGCTCGGTAATGCTCTTCTTGTTCACGTCTTTGAAGACCGGAACAACCAGACCATTCGGAGTATCAACCGCTACACCGATGTTGATGTATTTCTTCAGGGTCAGGCGCTGACCGTCTTCAGACAGGGAGCTGTTGAAGCGCGGCATCTGTTCCAGAGCTGCGGCAACGGCTTTCATGATGAAGACTACTGGGGTGAATTTCACGTCCAGTTTACGTTTTTCAGCTTCGGCGTTCTGCTGTTTACGGAACGCTTCCAGATCGGTGATATCGGTCTTATCGAAGTGAGTAACGTGCGGGATCATCACCCAGTTACGGCTCAGGTTAGCACCAGAGATTTTCTGGATACGGCCCAGTTCCACTTCTTCGATTTCACCAAACTTGCTGAAGTCCACTTTCGGCCAAGGCAGCATGCCCGGGATACCGCCACCTGCTGCTGCAGTCGGAGCCGCTTCAGCACGCTTGATAGCGTCTTTCACGTAAGCCTGAACGTCTTCACGCAGGATACGACCTTTACGGCCAGAACCTTTCACTTTCGCCAGGTTCACACCGAATTCGCGCGCCAGGCGACGAATCAGCGGCGTTGCATGAACGTAAGCGTCGTTTTCAGCAAACTCAGATTTGCCTTCCGCTTTTGCGGCCGGAGCTGCGGCTTGCGCAGGCGCTGGTGCAGCGGCCGGAGCCGGAGCTGCTGCTTGTGCAGGAGCGGCTGCAGGTGCTGCGCCTTCGACTTCGAAGACCATAATCAGAGAACCGGTTTTAACTTTGTCGCCGGTGCTGATTTTGATTTCTTTCACGGTACCCGCGAACGGTGCCGGAACTTCCATCGACGCTTTATCGCCTTCAACGGTGATCAGTGACTGCTCAGCGGCAATTTTATCGCCCACTTTAACCATCACTTCAGTGACTTCAACTTCGTCACCACCGATATCCGGTACGTTAACTTCTTTCGAGCCGGAAGCAGCCGGAGCCGCCGCTGCTGCTGGAGCAGCCGCCTGAGCCGGTGCTGCAGCAGGCGCTGCGCCCGCCACTTCGAAGACCATAATCAGGGAACCGGTAGACACTTTGTCACCCGTGTTGATTTTGATCTCTTTAACGGTACCTGCGAACGGCGCCGGAACTTCCATAGAGGCTTTGTCACCTTCAACGGTGATCAGAGACTGTTCAGCCGCAACGGTGTCGCCCACTTTAACCATGATCTCGGTAACTTCTACTTCGTCGCCGCCGATGTCAGGTACGTGTACGTCTTTCGCCGCAGAGGCAGCAGGTGCTGCTGCCGGAGCTGCTTCTTTCTTCTCTTCTGCCTGAACAGGTGCAGCAGCTGCTGCACCGTCGGCGGAATCGAAAATCATGATCAGTTTGCCGGTCTCAGTTTTGTCGCCAACAGAGACTTTGATCTCTTTAACGATACCCGCCTGAGGGGACGGAACTTCCATAGAGGCTTTGTCGCCTTCTACGGTGATCAGCGACTGTTCAGCTTCAACTTTGTCGCCTACTTTGACCAGGATCTCGGTGATTTCAACTTCATCAGCCCCGATGTCCGGTACATTGATTTCGATAGCCATTATTCTTTTACCTCTTACGCCAGACGCGGGTTAACTTTATCTGCATCGATGTTGAATTTGATGATTGCGTCAGCAACCACTTTCTTATCGATTTCGCCACGTTTAGCCAGTTCGCCCAGGGCCGCTACAACCACGTAGGAAGCATCAACTTCGAAGTGGTGACGCAGGTTTTCACGGCTGTCAGAGCGACCGAAACCGTCAGTACCCAGTACGCGATAATCATCAGCCGGTACATAAGTACGAACCTGTTCGGCAAACAGTTTCATATAGTCAGTAGATGCCACTGCCGGAGCGTCGTTCATCACCTGAGCGATGTACGGAACGCGCGGAGTTTCCAGCGGGTGCAGCATGTTCCAGCGCTCACAATCCTGGCCATCACGCGCCAGTTCAGTGAAGGAGGTTACGCTGTAAACGTCAGAACCTACACCGTAGTCGTTCGCCAGGATCTGTGCTGCTTCACGCACGTGACGCAGGATAGAACCGGAGCCCAGCAGCTGAACTTTACCTTTCTTACCTTCGAGGGTTTCGAGTTTGTAGATACCTTTACGGATACCTTCCTCGGCACCTGCTGGCATTGCCGGCATGTGGTAGTTTTCGTTCAGCGTGGTGATGTAGTAGTAAACGTTCTCTTGTTTCTCACCGTACATACGCTCCAGACCATCGTGCATGATGACCGCAACTTCGTACGCGTAAGACGGATCGTAAGAGATACAGTTCGGGATAGTCAGAGACTGAATATGGCTGTGACCATCTTCGTGCTGCAGACCTTCACCGTTCAGCGTCGTACGACCGGAAGTACCACCAATCAGGAAGCCACGAGCCTGTTGGTCGCCTGCCTGCCAGCACAGGTCACCAATACGCTGGAACCCGAACATGGAGTAGTAGATGTAGAACGGGATCATCGGCAGATCGTTGGTGCTGTAAGAAGTCGCAGCAGCCAGCCAGGATGCGCCTGCACCCAGTTCGTTGATACCTTCCTGCAGGATCTGGCCTTTCTCGTCTTCTTTGTAGTAAGCAACCTGCTCACGGTCCTGCGGGGTGTACTGCTGACCGTTCGGGCTGTAGATACCAATCTGACGGAACAGACCTTCCATACCGAAAGTACGCGCTTCGTCAGCGATGATCGGAACCAGACGATCTTTGATCGACTTGTTCTTCAGCATCACGTTCAGGGCACGAACGAAAGCGATAGTGGTGGAGATTTCTTTGTTCTGCTCTTCCAGCAGCGCACCGAAGTCTTCCAGAGCTGGCAGTTCCAGCTTCTCGGTGAAGTTCGGCTGACGAGCAGGCAGGTAGCCGTGCAGTTTCTGACGCTGAGCGTGCAGATAAGTGTGCTCTTCAGAACCTTCCGGGAAGGTGATGTAAGACAGGTTTTCAACCTGCTCGTCGGTCACAGGAACGTTGAAACGGTCGCGGATATAACGCACGCCGTCCATGTTCATTTTCTTAACCTGGTGAGCGATGTTTTTACCTTCAGCAGTGTCACCCATGCCGTAACCTTTGATGGTATGGGCCAGGATTACAGTTGCTCTGCCTTTGGTTTCCTGCGCTTTTTTCAGTGCAGCGTAGACTTTCTTCGGATCGTGACCACCACGGTTCAGAGCCCAAATCTGCTCGTCAGTCCAGTCAGCAACCAGTGCTGCGGTTTCCGGGTATTTACCGAAGAAGTGCTCACGTACGTATGCGCCATCTTTGGATTTGAAGGTCTGGTAGTCGCCGTCAACGGTTTCGTTCATCAGCTGGATCAGTTTACCGCTGGTGTCTTTACGCAGCAGCTCATCCCAACGACCGCCCCACATGACTTTGATAACGTTCCAGCCAGCGCCCGCGAAGATGCCTTCCAGTTCGTTAACAATCTTGCCGTTACCGGTTACCGGGCCGTCAAGACGCTGCAGGTTACAGTTGATAACAAAGACCAGGTTGTCCAGTTTTTCACGGGTCGCGATGGTGATCGCACCTTTAGATTCTGGCTCATCCATCTCGCCGTCGCCCAGGAAGGCGTAAACGGTTTGTTTAGAGGTATCTTTCAGGCCACGGTGTTCCAGATATTTCAGGAATTTAGCCTGGTAGATAGCACCGATTGGGCCCAGACCCATAGATACGGTCGGGAACTGCCAGAATTCTGGCATCAGTTTCGGGTGCGGGTAGGAAGACAGGCCTTTGCCATGTACTTCCTGACGGAAGTTGTTCATCTGCTCTTCAGTCAGACGACCTTCCAGGAATGCGCGTGCGTAGATGCCCGGAGAGATGTGACCCTGGAAGTACACCAGATCGCCGCCATCTTGCTCGTTGCGTGCACGGAAGAAGTGGTTGAAGCAAACATCATATACCGTTGCGGAGGACTGGAAGGATGCCATGTGGCCACCCAGCTCGAGGTCCTTTTTAGACGCGCGCAGTACGGTCATGATGGCGTTCCAGCGGATAGCAGAACGAATACGACGTTCCAGCTCCAGATTGCCCGGGTATTCCGGTTCATCTTCAACGGCAATAGTGTTTACATAATTGCTGGCCCCTGCACCTGCCGCTACTTTCACGCCGCCTTTGCGAGCTTCTGAAAGCAGTTGGTCGATCAGATACTGAGCACGCTCAACACCTTCTTCACGGATGACCGATTCGATCGCCTGTAGCCAGTCGCGAGTTTCGATCGGATCCACGTCATTTGGGAAACGTTCTGACATGGGGGTATTCCTTATCTATCTAATACGTTGAGTTATCTGGAACCTGTCCCATTACGTTCTCGCCAGAGAGCGTAATAAGACAGGTTCTGCGTTTAGTTGCCGCGCACTTTATATGGCGCTTGATTTACAACATCTTCTGGTTAACGTTCTACCAGAAAAATCACTAATTCTTTCGTTGCTCCAGACGGCGTAAGGCGCGTTCACGACGGCTTTCCTCACGGCTTCTGTCCAGCAGGATCTCTTCGATAAACGCCAGGTGACGGTGGGACGCTTCACGCGCCTCTTCCGGCTTCCCGGCAATAATTGCTTCAAAAATACGGGTACGGTGACTGCTAACCAGTGGCAGCATTTCACGACGCGCATACAGCAATTCGAAGTTTTGCCGAACGTTCTGGGCCAGCATCGGCTCCATACACCTTAGCAAATGGAGCAGCACCACATTGTGTGCCGCTTCGGTGACAGCAATTTGATACTGGAGTACCGCATCAGATTCGCCGTCAAGATCGCCGGACTGTTGAGCAAGCTCGATCGCATGGTGGAGTTCACGGATACGCGTTTTGTCTTCAACCGTGCTGCGCAGTGCAGCGTAATAAGCCGCAATACCTTCCAGCGCATGGCGCGTCTCAAGCAGGTCAAACTGGGATTCAGGATGGTCGGAGAGCAGCTCTACCAGTGGGTCGCTAAAGCTCTGCCACAGGCTGCTCTGAACAAAAGTGCCACCGCCCTGACGACGAAGCAGTAAGCCCTTCGCTTCAAGGCGTTGGATCGCCTCGCGTAAGGAGGGGCGGGAGACGTCGAACTGTTTTGCCAGCTCGCGTTCCGGTGGGAGTTTTTCTCCGGGGCGAAGTGTCCCCTCAAGAATTAAAAACTCCAGCTGCTGCTCAATCACATCGGAGAGTTTTGGTTGGCGGATTTTGCTGTAGGCCATGATTTCCTGTCTTAAGCCATTTGCCCGGAGTCAATTGGTCTTACCAATTTCATGTTCTTGACGCTAAAGTAACAAAGTATTCACCTTCTGTCCATACAGGTTTTGATTGAAATCAGTAAAGGAGGCATATTTTAACAACATTACAGAAATAACGTTTCAAACATGTAACTATGCACAAATGTTAAATTTACCCACCTCGGGGTAGTTTTAACGGAATTGAAACGAAAAATTATCTCATCTGAACCGATTCACCTGCTTATTTATCGATATATCAACCACTATTAATGAATAGAAATTCAAAATGGAAATTTTGTGGTAGATAAACTCGCATTTACAAATGGTTTCTTTTTATTCAACTCGTCATCTTCCCCGCATAAAGCAGGTGCATTCGCGCTCGCGTATCATTATTCTGATCAAGACAAAAGTATTAAGGCAACATTTTATCAAAAGCATCTGTAAACAAATTAATACAACAAACGGAATTGAAAACTTACACACGCATTGCTGCGTAGTTCAAAAAATAAGCACTCGAAATATGAAGAGTAAAACCACACACGAGGTTTCATGATGGAAAGTCAACAGCATGGCGATCAGCTCAAGCGCGGCCTTAAGAACCGCCATATACAGCTAATCGCACTGGGTGGCGCGATTGGTACCGGGTTATTCCTCGGTAGCGCATCCGTTATCCAGTCTGCAGGACCGGGTATTATTCTGGGTTACGCTATTGCCGGCTTTATCGCCTTTTTGATTATGCGTCAGTTAGGTGAAATGGTGGTTGAAGAGCCCGTTGCAGGCTCATTTAGTCACTTTGCTTATAAATACTGGGGCGGTTTCGCGGGGTTCTCTTCCGGCTGGAACTATTGGGTGCTGTACGTGCTGGTTGCCATGGCAGAGCTAACTGCCGTGGGTAAATACATCCAGTTCTGGTACCCGGAGATCCCAACATGGGTGTCTGCGGCTGCCTTCTTTGTGCTGATCAACGCCATCAACCTGACCAACGTAAAAGTGTTTGGTGAGATGGAGTTCTGGTTCGCCATTATTAAAGTCATTGCCGTCGTAGCGATGATCCTGTTCGGCGGCTGGTTACTGTTTAGCGGTAACGGCGGCCCGCAGGCCAGCGTCAGCAACCTGTGGGACCAGGGAGGCTTCCTGCCGCATGGCTTCACCGGTCTGGTGATGATGATGGCTATTATTATGTTCTCTTTCGGTGGGCTGGAGCTGGTCGGGATCACCGCAGCAGAAGCGGATAACCCAGAGCAAAGCATTCCCAAAGCGACCAACCAGGTTATCTACCGTATCCTGATTTTCTATGTGGGTTCGCTGGCGGTTCTGCTTTCCCTGATGCCGTGGACGCGTGTCACGGCGGATACCAGCCCGTTTGTCCTTATTTTCCACGAACTGGGCGACACCTTTGTTGCTAATGCCCTGAACATCGTAGTGCTGACTGCCGCCCTTTCTGTCTATAACAGCTGCGTATACTGCAACAGCCGTATGCTGTTCGGTCTGGCACAGCAGGGCAATGCGCCGAAAGCGCTGATGAACGTCGACAAACGCGGTGTACCGGTGAACACCATTCTGGTTTCCGCACTGGTGACGGCTCTGTGTGTGCTGATCAACTACCTGGCACCGGAATCCGCCTTTGGCCTGCTGATGGCGCTGGTGGTTTCCGCACTGGTGATCAACTGGGCAATGATTAGCCTGGCACACATGAAGTTCCGCAAAGCCAAGCAGCAGCAGGGTGTTACCACCCGCTTCCCGGCGCTGCTCTATCCGCTGGGTAACTGGGTGTGCCTGATTTTCATGGCTGCAGTACTGGTGATTATGCTGATGACGCCGGGTATGGCGATCTCGGTGTACTTAATCCCTGTATGGATTGCCATTCTTGGCATCGGCTACCTGTGTAAACAAAAAACGGCCGGCGCGGTTAAAGCGCATTAATCCCCCCCTCCCCCCACCTGCGTCAGGTGGGGGTTGTTACCTGCCTCACACTTTCCCACTCACGACTGTTTAGTCCATATCAGCGGCGTTATCCTGCAACGCAAAAACACCGGTGCCGGACAATAATTCTCTCCATATCTCATTAATGGAGTGCAGTTGATGGAAACCAGTAAGCTCACGGTGAAAGAAAAGATCGGCTATGGAATGGGCGACGCCGGATGCAACATCATCTTTGGCGCCATCATGTTGTTTGTTAACTATTTTTACACAGACATTTTTGGTCTGGCACCTGCACTGGTCGGCGTATTACTGCTCTCAGTACGCGTTATCGACGCCGTTACCGACCCTATAATGGGCGCGATGGCCGACCGCACCCGTAGTAAATATGGTCGATTTCGTCCATGGCTTTTATGGATGGCTTTCCCGTACGCGTTATTCAGCGTACTAATGTTTACCACTCCAGAGTGGACCTATAACAGCAAAGTTATCTATGCGTTCGTTACCTACTTCCTGCTATCTATTACTTATACAGCGATCAACATTCCCTACTGCTCGCTCGGCAGCGTCATCACCAACGATCCGAAGGAACGCGTCGCCTGCCAGTCATATCGCTTTGTGTTGGTAGGCATTGCAACCCTGCTGCTGTCCCTCACCTTGCTGCCAATGGCCGACTGGTTCGGCGGGGAAGACAAAGCCAAAGGGTATCAGATGGCGATGGCGGTTCTGGCTTTCATCGGCATGTGTATGTTCCTGTTTTGCTTCGCTACGGTCCGTGAACGCGTGCGCCCTGCTGTCCAGACCAATGACGATTTAAAAGCCGATCTGAAAGACGTGTGGAAGAACGATCAGTGGGTAAAAATTCTGCTGTTAACACTGTGCAACGTCTGTCCGGGCTTTATTCGCATGGCTGCCACCATGTACTACGTGACATGGGTTATGCAGCAAAGCACGCAGTTCGCAACGCTGTTTATCAGTCTTGGTGTGGTCGGCATGATGATCGGCAGTATGTTGGCGAAGGTATTAACCGATCGCTGGTGCAAACTGAAAGTCTTCTTCTGGACCAATATTATCCTGGCGATTTTCTCTGCCGCGTTTTACTTCTTCGATCCGAAAGCCACCATGATGATTATGGTGCTCTACTTCCTGCTCAACATCCTGCACCAAATTCCTTCTCCGCTGCACTGGTCGCTGATGGCGGATGTCGATGACTATGGCGAGTGGAAAACCGGTAAACGCATCACCGGAATCAGCTTCTCCGGTAACCTGTTCTTCCTGAAACTGGGCCTGGCAATTGCCGGAGCGATGGTCGGCTTCCTGCTCTCCTGGTACGGCTACGACGCTGGGGCGAAAGCGCAAAGCGACTCTGCCATTAACGGTATTATGCTGCTGTTTACCATCATACCAGGCGTAGGCTACCTGATTACCGCAGGCGTGGTTCGTCTGCTGAAAGTTGACCGCGAGTTTATGCAGCAAATCCAGACAGATTTAGAAAAGCGCCGCGCCAACTACCGTGAACTGAATGAATACCACGATATAAAAACGACTGAAACCGTAAGGAAAGCCTAATGAATCAGTGGCCAAATCCCTTTATTGAACAGCGTGCCGATCCGTTTATCTTACGTGACGGTAGCCACTATTATTTCATTGCTTCAGTACCCGAATATGACCGACTGGAGATACGCCGGGCCGACTCGCTGGAAGGGTTGCGCACCGCCGCCCCAGTTGTCGTCTGGCACAAACCAGAAAGCGGCCCCATGAGCCAACTCATCTGGGCACCCGAAATCCATCATCTGGCAGGCAAGTGGTACATCTATTTTGCTGCCACTCACACACAGTCGCTCGACAAGCTGGGGATGTTCCAGCATCGCATGTTTGCGCTCGAATGTGCCGACGCCGATCCGCTGACCGGGCAGTGGACGGAAAAAGGTCAGATTAAAACGCAGTTTGATACCTTTGCGCTTGATGCCACCACCTTTAACCATCAGGGAAAACAGTGGTACCTCTGGGCGCAGAAGTCGCCCGATATCGCCGGAAACTCCAATATCTATCTCGCTGAGCTGGAAAATCCATGGACGATTAAAGGCGAGCCGGTCATGCTAAGTCACCCTGAGTATGACTGGGAATGCCGGGGTTTTTGGGTCAATGAAGGTCCTGCCGTCATGGTTCACGGCGATAAGCTGTTTATCAGCTATTCCGCCAGCGCAACCGATGAGAACTACTGTATGGGATTATTGTGGATTGACCTCAACGCCGATCCGCTCAACCCGCAGAACTGGCACAAATCACCGCGCCCGGTCTTTACCACCAGTTATGAAAACCGCCAGTTTGGGCCAGGACACAACAGCTTTACACAAACGCCGGAAGGTGAAGATGTGCTGGTGTATCACGCGAGAAACTACACCGAAATCGAGGGCGATCCGCTGTACGACCCAAACCGCCACACTCGTCTGAAGCTCGTGCGTTGGGACGAAAACGGCATGCCAGATTTTGGCGTGCCGCCTGCTGATACGAACTAAACCGTTGCACTGCCCGGTGGCGCTAGCGCTTACCGGGCCTACACGTTTTTTCATTGTAGGCCGGATAAGCATTAGCGCCATCCGGCACAACGCTATACTAATGCCCCATAAATGGTGAGCACCGCAATAACCACCACCACCACAAACGAGGTTTTCTTCGCCAGCGAAACGGCGGCTTTTGGCGTTTCGACTTTATCGGTGTGCGGTTCACGCGCCAGCGAGAACTGCGCCAGACGCGTAAGCACCTGATATTGCGACGTGTGCAGATCCGCAAGCGAGGCAAACCAGGCCGGCAGCGCTTTCTCACCATGTCCCAACAGCGCATAGACCACGCCCGCCAGACGCACCGGGATCCAATCCAGCACATGCAGGATCGCATCAATGCCTGATTGCAGACGCTGGTGCGGTGTCTGATAGCGCGCCAGCCAGGACTGCCAGGCGCGTAAAAAAGCATAACCAACCAGCGTCACAGGTCCCCACGGACCACCGACAATCAGCCAAAATAACGGCGCCAGATAAAAACGGAAGTTGTTCCATAACAGCGCGTTCTGCAGTTCGCGCAAGAATTCACGCTCATCGCAGTCCGGCGGAACCCCATGGATAAGCGTCAGCTCGCTGGCCATCGCATCACGGGCGTGAGCATCATCGCGAGCAGCCGCGTTCAGGTAAGCGTGATAGTGAAGGCGCGCCTTGCCAGCACCGATGCACAGCAAGCCAATTAAGATCCACGCCACCAGCAACGGAACATTAAACAACAGCCCATGAAGTGCGCGCAGTAGCAGAAATGTCACTCCCATCGCAATCAGAGTCATGCCTACCGTACGCATCATCGAAAAATGCTTAATCCGGCGGAAAAAAGCTTCAATCCGGTGATCAAGCTGCCAGTGCTCACCCAGCTTAAACAGGCGTTCAACAATCAACACCAATAATGTTGTAAACAGCGTCATGTCATCTCCTTGTGCGACGAGGGGGTGACCAGGGCGCGGAACCTTGCCCAGTCAAAGGACGGCCCAGGATCGGTCTTACGCTCGGGCGCAATATTGCAATGTCCTGTCATGTTGTTAGCAATGGCCGGATAACGCGTAATCAGAGTATTCGTCACGGCAGCCAGTTGCTGATACTGCGCATCGGTATAGGCCAGCGTATCCGTCCCTTCCAACTCAATACCAATTGAAAAATCATTACAGCGTTCTCGCCCTTGATAGCTCGACACACCCGCATGCCAGGCGCGTTTATCAAAAGGCACATATTGCACGATTTCACCGTCACGGCGAATCAAACAATGGGCCGAAACACGCAGATGGGCGATCCCGGCAAAATAAGGATGGGCGTTGGGATCAATCGTGCCCGTAAACAGCGCGTCTATCCACGGGCCGCCAAACTCGCCGGGCGGCAGGCTGATATTATGCACCACCAGCAGAGAAGGGTTTTCGTCATCCGGGCGGCAATCGTAATGCGGAGAGGGAACGCGTCGCGCCTCTGCCAGCCAGCCCTCGTCTAACAACATGCAGAATCTCCTTATTGGTGGTGCTCATATCAGGTTCAGGGTAGCATGTTTCCACCTTATGATTCGTTAGCAATTTGGAGTTTTATCATGCCGCCTCGCCGCTATAACCCTGACTACCGACGTGACGCGCTGTTGGAACGCATAAATCTGGATATCCCTGCCGCTGTAGCTCAGGCGCTGCGTGAAGATTTAGGCGGAGAAGTTGATGCCAATAACGATATCACCGCACAGCTTTTACCCGAAGACATGCGCTCCCATGCCACCGTAATCACCCGCGAAGATGGCGTTTTTTGTGGAAAACGTTGGGTGGAAGAGGTCTTTATTCAGCTGGCTGGCGATGATGTCAACATCACCTGGCATGTCGAAGATGGCGACAGCATAAAGGCCAATCAGCCGCTGTTTGAACTGGACGGCCCTTCCCGCGTTTTACTGACCGGTGAACGTACTGCGCTGAATTTTGTGCAGACGCTTTCAGGTGTAGCGAGTGAAGTGCGTAAATACGTCGACCTGTTAGCGGGAACCAAGACCCAACTGCTGGATACCCGCAAAACCCTGCCGGGACTGCGTACCGCGCTAAAATACGCCGTATTGTGCGGCGGCGGCGCGAATCATCGTTTGGGGCTGTCCGACGCCTTCCTGATTAAAGAAAACCACATTATTGCTTCCGGCTCGGTACGTCAGGCCGTCGAAAAAGCCTTCTGGTTGCACCCGGATGTGCCGGTTGAAGTCGAAGTAGAAAGCCTGGATGAACTGGACGACGCGCTGAAAGCCGGGGCCGATATCATCATGCTCGATAACTTCGAAACTGACCAAATGCGCGAAGCGGTAAAACGCACCAACGGCCAGGCGCGTCTGGAAGTGTCGGGCAACGTCACCCATGAAACGCTGCGCGAATTTGCCGAAACCGGTGTGGACTTTATCTCCGTTGGCGCGCTGACCAAACATGTTCGCGCACTCGATCTCTCCATGCGATTTCGCTAATTGCTGATTGTATTGCCCGATGACGCTTCGCTTATCGGGCCTACTACACAGGTTTATTCTGTAAGCCGGATACGGCATTTACACCACCACCCGGCAGTTTCTTCGAGTCTCTTCGCAAATACATTGCCTGACTCTGTAATTTCGTAAAAATCCTCTGAACCCGCTTTCCCGTTTTGTTTTTTGTCCCTCGCCGTCCTCCCGTGGGTTTGCCAAAGTAGCGCCAGCCAACTCAAGGAGCGAACGATGAACAAGCAACGAGGCTTTACGCTTATCGAACTCATGGTGGTGATTGGCATTATTGCCATCCTTAGCGCCATCGGCATTCCGGCATATCAAAACTATCTGCGCAAAGCCGCGCTGACGGACATGCTGCAAACCTTTGTCCCCTATCGCACGGCGGTTGAGCTCTGTGCACTGGAGCATGGCGGAACAAATACCTGCGATGCCGGAACGAATGGTATTCCCTCTCCAACAACTACCCGTTACGTCTCAGCCATGAGCGTTGAAAAGGGAGTTGTCAGTCTTAGTGGGCAGGAAAGCCTGAACGGGCTAAGCATCACCATGACGCCAGGTTGGGACAATGCCAACGGCATTACCGGCTGGAACCGAAACTGCGTCATCCAGAACGACAGCGCATTGCAGCAGGCCTGTGAAGACGTTTTCCGCTTCGATACCCACTAAGGAACAGAGATGAATACCACCCAACTTACGGCACTATGCCAACGTTATCAGGCAATATTACTGGATGCAGACAATGAAGTGGTGCATATCGCCGTCGTAGACGCCCCATCACACGAGCTGCTGGATGCGCTGCATTTTGCCACCACCCGACGCATCGACATTGTCTGCTGGACACGTCAGCAAATGGAAGGCCACACGCATACACCGCAGAAAATGCTCCCGGCAGTGGTCACGAAAAGCAGCGCCAGCGCAGCAGACTTGCTGAATCAGACGTTTCATTCCGCTCTGACGCAACGGGCTTCTGATATTCATTTTGAACCCGAGGAAAATCACTATCGAATCAGATTACGCGTAGATGGCGTGCTTCACGCGTTACCGGAAGTCACGACCGAGATGGGCATAGCCATCACCGCAAGGTTAAAAGTATTAGGCAGCCTGGATATCGCCGAGCATCGGCTTCCACAAGACGGACAATTTACCGTTGAGATTTCAGGAGAGCCGGTCTCGTTTCGCATCGCCACCCTACCCTGTCGCTACGGCGAAAAAGTCGTGTTACGGCTACTTCATCAGGTCGATCAGTCACTGGAGATCGCGGCGCTGGGAATGCAAGACGCGCAGCTGGCCGCATTTTCGCAAGCCTTGCAGCAGCCTCAGGGGTTGATTCTGGTCACCGGACCTACCGGAAGCGGCAAAACGGTCACGCTGTACAGTGCGCTGCAAACCCGAAACACCCCGGATGTGAATCTTTGTAGCGTGGAGGATCCGGTAGAGATCCCGATCGCAGGTCTCAACCAGACACAAATTCACCCACGCGCCGGTTTGACTTTTCAGGGCGTATTGCGCGCGCTGCTGCGCCAGGATCCCGACATTATCATGGTGGGTGAAATCCGCGATGGCGAAACGGCCGAAATAGCCCTTAAAGCAGCGCAAACTGGCCATCTGGTTCTTTCTACGCTGCATACCAATTCCACCAGTGAAACGCTGGTGCGCCTGCAACAAATGGGTGTCGCACGCTGGATGATCGCCTCCGCGCTGACGCTCGTTATTGCACAGCGGTTGGTCAGAAAGTTGTGCCCCCATTGCCGACAACGTCACAGTACGCCTATCACGCTCCCGAAAACTGTCTGGCCTACACCACTACCGAATTGGCTGGCCCCTGGCTGCAAACATTGTTATCACGGATTTTATGGCCGTACGGCATTGTTTGAAGTGCTCCCTGTTACTCCGGCATTACGTCAGAGTATTGCCAGTGGCACATCCGTAGACGAAGTGGAATCTGATGCTCAGCAATCAGGAATGAGAACGCTTTTCGAGAATGGCTGTCAGGCCGTCGAGCAAGGGTTAACGACATTTGAAGAGCTGATTCGTGTACTGGGCATGCCTCATGTCCGCTAAACAGCTTTGGCGCTGGCAAGGCATTAACAACGAAGGTAGATCGCTGGAAGGAACGCTATGGGCCGATACCCGACCGTCATTGATGCTGGCTCTTGAGGAACAACAGATTACGCCGCTGCGCATTAAACGTATGCGTGTCAAAATCTCGCACTGGAGCCGTACAAGAAGTGCCGAAACCATACACCAGTTGGCGACATTGCTAAATGCAGGGTTAACGCTCTCAACAGGGCTAGCTCTGCTTGCTGAACAGCATCCCAGCACTCAATGGCAGGCGCTACTGCGTACGCTGGCTTACGATATGGAACAGGGCATAACCCTCTCCGCCTCGTTATCACAATGGCAACACGTTTTTCCGCCCCTTTACCAGGCAATGATCCGTACCGGAGAACTTACGGGTAAGCTGGACGACTGCTGTTTTGAACTCGCCTACCAGCAAAAGAAACAACAGCAACTTGCTGATAAAGTTAAAAAAGCCCTGCGCTATCCGATCATCATCATAACAATGGCGGTGATGGTCGTATTTGCGATGCTGCAATTTGTACTCCCTGAGTTTGCCGCTATCTACCAGACGTTCAACACCCCGCTACCGGCGCTCACTCAGTGGATTATTACCATCGCACACTGTAGCAGCCAATGGGGATGGCTGGCGGTAGCGCTTGGCCTGGTAGCAGTTGCCACACATCATTTGATAAAGCAGAAACCGTACTGGCTCATTCTGCGCCAGAAATTGCTGCTCAGCCTCCCGGTCATAGGGCCGATGGTGAGAGGGCAAAAACTCACGCAGATATTCACTGTTCTGGCGTTAACGCAAAATGCAGGCATTCCCTTTTTGCAGGGGCTTGAGAGCGTTACCGAAACGCTGGCTAACCCTTTCTGGTCTCAACGTTTAGCACTGGTTCAGCAGGACATCAGCTCTGGAAAACCGATCTGGTTAGCGCTTAAAAATAGTGGTGAATTCAGCCCATTGTGTATACAGCTGGTCAGAACTGGTGAAGCTTCCGGCTCGCTGGATGCAATGCTGCGCAATCTTGCTCATCACCATGGCGAGAAAACCCTGGCTCAGGCTGATAATTTGGCTGCATTACTTGAGCCTGCGTTGCTGGTCATTACGGGGCTTATCATCGGTACACTGGTCGTCGCGATGTATTTACCGATTTTCCATTTGGGAGATGCGATGAGCGGGGTGGGATAGATTCAAATGCCTGATGACGGCGTAACGCCATCAGGCATTTCACAGAACTAGCTGTTCTTACAGGCTATTGAAAACACGGTTTTCTTGTTCCTGTACACGAATAAACGTTGTACGTTTGGTCAGCTCTTTCAGACGGGATGCGCCCACATAGGTACAAGCAGAACGCAAACCGCCGAGGATATCGCGAGCGGTATTATCAACCGGGCCGCGCAGTGGCAGTTTGACGGTTTTACCTTCTGCAGCGCGGTACTGTGCAACACCACCTACGTGACGCGTCATGGCAGATTCAGAGCTCATACCGTAGAACAGCATGAATTTCTCACCGTTCTCTTCAACAATTTTGCCGCCACTTTCTTCATGACCAGCCAGCATGCCGCCGAGCATCACGAAGTCTGCGCCGCCACCGAACGCTTTTGCCACGTCACCCGGCATTGTGCAGCCGCCGTCGCTGACAATCATGCCACCCAGACCGTGGGCTGCATCGGCGCATTCAATAACCGCAGAAAGCTGTGGATAGCCAACGCCGGTTTTTACACGCGTGGTACATACAGAACCAGGGCCAATGCCAACTTTGACAATATCAGCACCGGAGAGCACCAGCTCTTCGCACATTTCACCGGTGACCACATTGCCCGCACAGATCGTTTTAGTCGGCCATGCTTCACGCGCTTTCGACACGAACTGAACAAAATGCTCTGAGTAGCCATTGGCCACATCAATGCAGATAAAGTTTAACGCGGGGTTGAGCGCCAGAATCTGTTTAGTTTTTTCGAAATCTGCATCAGACGTACCGGTTGAAACCATTACGTGTTTGAGCACATCGGCAGAGCTCTCTGCGATGAAGGCGGCCCAGTCTTCAACAGAATAGTGTTTGTGCACGGCGGTCAGGATGTCGAAGGATGCCAGTGCCGTTGCCATGGCAAACGTCCCGACAGTGTCCATGTTCGCGGCAATAATAGGTACGCCGGACCAGGTCTGACCTGAATGCTTAAAGGTAAATTGACGTTCCAGCTCAACATCGGAACGGCTTTTGAGAGTAGAACGCTTAGGGCGGATAAGAACGTCTTTGAAACCTAACTTCAGATCTTCTTCGATACGCATGTGCGGATTCCTGGGGTTAATGGCGAAAAATCGAAACTCACAACTCCAGTGACGCTATCATACGCACTAATCAATGCCGCGCAAGACTGCGAAATTCTCTTTTTTTACGCTACAATCCCATAAATTTACCTGGCGAATAGTAGGTTAATCCTGCAGCAGCCTCGCCTTCGCACGCATAACTTTTAACTGTTTGATAATCAAACTTAAACTCCAGGATCGGCATCTATGAGGTATACGGTAGCCTTAACCGGCGGCATTGGCAGTGGTAAAAGCACCGTTGCAAATGCGTTCGCTGACCTCGGAATAAACGTCATTGATGCAGATATTATTGCGCGCCAGGTGGTTGAACCCGGCACACCTGCTCTTAAGGCGATCGAAGAACATTTTGGTTCCGACGTTATAGCCGCAGACGGATCGTTGCAGCGACGCATTTTACGCGAACGCATTTTTTCCAATCCTGAGGAGAAAAGCTGGCTGAATGCTCTGCTTCATCCGCTTATTCAGCAGGAAACCCAGCGTCAGTTTCAGCAAGCAACCTCTCCTTATCTGCTATGGGTTGTCCCTTTGCTGGTGGAAAATTCGCTGTATAAAAAAGCCGACCGCGTACTCGTGGTGGATGTCACCCCCGAAACCCAGCTCAGACGCACCATGCAGCGTGATGACGTCACGCGTGAGCATGTTGAACAAATTCTTGCTGCCCAGGCAACGCGTGAAGCGCGGCTGGCCGTGGCAGACGATGTTATTGATAATAATGGCGCACCGGAAGCCATCGCCTCGGATGTCGCCCGCCTGCACGCGCTCTATTTGCAATGCGCGTCGCAGTTTGTCTCACAGGAAAAATCGTAATGCACACCCAGGTCCTTTTTGAACACCCTCTCAATGAGAAGATGCGTACATGGCTGCGCATTGAGTTTTTAATCCAACAGCTCTCCGTTAATTTGCCCATTACTGACCATGCCGGCGCTCTGCATTTTTTCCGCAATATCGGAGATTTACTGGATGTATTTGAACGCGGCGAAGTCCGTACCGAACTCCTCAAAGAACTGGAGCGACAGCAGCGTAAACTCCAGGCCTGGGTCGAAGTTCCCGGCGTCGATCAAAGCAGAATCGACTCTTTGCGTCAGCAGCTAAAAAGTGCAGGCAGCATTCTGATTTCTGCCCCGCGTATTGGACAGACGCTGCGCGAAGATCGTCTGATTGGTCTCGTACGTCAGCGTTTAAGTATTCCTGGCGGGTGCTGCAGTTTCGATCTGCCGACTCTGCATATCTGGTTACACCTGGCACAGTCGCATCGTGACGCGCAGGTTGAAACCTGGCTTGCCAGCCTGAATCCGCTCAACCAGGCGCTGTCGCTGGTACTGGATTTAATTCGCAACTCAGCACCGTTTCGTAAGCAAACCAGCCTGAATGGTTTTTATCAGGACAACGGCGAAGATGCAGATCTGCTACGCTTGCAGCTGCCGCTTGATTCGCTGCTTTATCCGCAAATTTCTGGTCATAAGAGCCGTTTTGCCATCCGCTTTATGCCGCTGGATAGCGAGAATGGTCAGGTGCCTGAGCGCCTCGATTTTGAACTGGCGTGCTGTTAAGGAGTCAACATGTCTGAACAAACCATCGTCAACTGCCCAACCTGCGGCAAGCCTGTAGTATGGGCTGAGGTCAGTCCGTTTCGCCCATTCTGCAGCAAGCGCTGCCAGTTAATCGATCTGGGAGAGTGGGCCGCAGAAGAGAAACGCATCCCAAGCTCTGGTGATCTGTCAGAAAGCGACGACTGGAGTGAAGAGCAGAAGTAATTCTGCTAAAACGGTGGGTCGGATTAGGCAACGCCGCATCCGGCATTTTATGTTGTTTTGCCTGATGGCGCTGCGCTTATCAGGCCTAAGAACTAAAACGTAGGGCGAGCAAGCGTAGCGCCCCCGCCACAATTTGCCGGATGCGGCGTTGCCTTATCCGGCCTACAGCACCATTAGCCAGCAATCAGCTTTTCAATGACCGGTGCATTAGCGGGCGGGAAATCCTGCGCATTCAGAGCATCTTGCGCAATCCACTGCGCCGGTTGCCCCTCTTTTCCCCACGGCTCGCCTTCCCAGCTTTCAACCAGCCAGAACCACAGAGTGATATGCCTGTCCGGAAACTGATACTCCAGCTTTTCGAACAATGAGCTTTGAGTCGGCGTGATCCCCACTTCTTCCTGTAGCTCGCGAATCAGCGCCTGCTCCGGCGTTTCGCCCGCTTCAATTTTCCCGCCGGGGAACTCCAGCTTATTGGCCATGTGGGCATCAGCCGCACGCTGGGTGATAAAAATTTCATGTTGCTGATTACGAATAATCCCGACGGCGATTTGCAGTATTTTCATCTTTATCGTCCATAAAAAAGGCGCAGAATTCTGCGCCTTTTCAGTAAGTTATTTTCTTAGCTCAGACGGCCGTGGCACTGTTTGTATTTTTTGCCTGAGCCGCAAGGACACGGATCGTTACGACCCACTTTACGATCGCCGGTTTGTGCTGCCAGCTCTTCTGCTGCGGCAGAATCGTCGCCTTTATGACTCAACTGCTGCATCTGCGCTAAGCGCTCAGCTTCTTCACGACGCTGCTGCTCCATGGCTTCGACTTCTTCAGGCATACGCACCTGAACTTTGCTCAGGGTGCTGATCACTTCATATTTCAGTGATTCCAGCATTGACGCAAACATAGAGAAGGATTCACGCTTGTATTCCTGCTTCGGATCTTTTTGCGCATAACCACGCAGGTGGATACCCTGGCGCAGATAGTCCATCGCAGCAAGGTGCTCTTTCCACAGAGAGTCGAGAGTTTGCAGCATCACGCCTTTTTCGAAGTGACGCATCATCTCCGCGCCCACTACTTCTTCTTTACGCTGATAAACTTCGATGGCGTTTGCCAGGATACGTTCACGCAGCGTTTCTTCGTGCAGCTCAGGCTCTTTATCCAGCCACTCAGAAATCGGCATCTCAAGATCGAAGTCGTTTTTCAGACGTTCCTGCAGACCCGGGATATCCCACATTTCTTCCAGAGACTGCGGCGGAATATAGGCATCAATAGTTGCTTTGAAGACATCTTCACGGATGCTGTTGATGGTTTCGCTAACGTCAGTTACGTCCAGCAGTTCGTTACGCTGGGTGTAGATAGCACGACGCTGATCGTTGGCAACGTCATCATATTCCAGCAGCTGCTTACGAATATCGAAGTTGCGGCTTTCCACTTTACGCTGCGCGTTAGCAATTGCTTTGGTCACCCATGGGTGTTCAATGGCTTCACCTGGCTTCATACCCAGTTTACGCATCATGCCTGACACGCGGTCAGAGGCAAAAATACGCATCAGCGCATCTTCCATCGACAGATAGAAACGGGAAGAGCCCGCATCACCCTGACGACCTGAACGACCACGCAGCTGGTTATCGATACGGCGAGATTCGTGACGCTCGGTACCGATAATATGCAAGCCACCGGCAGCTAATACCGCGTCATGGCGAACCTGCCACTCGGCTTTAATCTGCGCGATTTGTTCCGGAGTTGGGTTTTCCAGCTCGGCTACTTCCGCCTGCCAGCTACCGCCCAGCACGATATCGGTACCACGACCGGCCATGTTCGTCGCGATAGTCACGGCTGACGGATAACCCGCCTGGGCGACGATTGCAGCTTCGTTGGCGTGGAACTTGGCGTTCAGAACGTTGTGTTTGATACCCGCTTTGCTCAGTTCGTTAGATACCACTTCCGATTTTTCAATGGAGATAGTACCTACCAGCACCGGCTGGCCATTTGCGGTACGCTCTTTAATATCTTCAATGATCGCCTGAATTTTTTCCGCTTCGGTCATGTACACCAGATCCGGTAAATCCTTACGGATCATCGGACGGTTGGTCGGCACAACCACGGTATCCAGTTTGTAGATGGAGCTAAATTCAAACGCTTCAGTGTCGGCTGTACCGGTCATACCGGCCAGTTTTTCGTACAAACGGAAGTAGTTCTGGAAGGTAATAGATGCCAGCGTCTGGTTCTCGTTCTGGATCTCTACGCCTTCTTTAGCTTCAACAGCCTGGTGCAGACCATCGGACCAGCGACGCCCCTGCATGGTACGACCGGTGTGTTCATCGACGATGATAACTTCGCCGTCTTTCACGATGTAGTCTACGTCGCGGGTAAACAGCACGTGCGCACGCAGTGCGGCAGTCACGTGGTGCATCAGCATAATGTTGCCTGGAGAGTACAGTGACTCGCCCTCGTCCATAATGCCTTCGTTAACCAGCAGCTCTTCAATCAGTACCAGACCACGTTCGGTCAGGTTAACCTGGCGCGCTTTCTCATCAACAGAGAAGTGGCCTTCGCCCTGGAACGTGTCGGAATCTTCCTTCTCCTGACGGATCAGGTGCGGGATGATTTTGTTCACTTTTTTGTACATTTCCGAGCTGTCTTCAGCCGGGCCGGAAATGATCAGCGGCGTACGCGCTTCATCGATCAGGATGGAGTCGACTTCATCGACCAGCGCATAGTGCAGTTTACGTTGAACACGCTCTTCCGGACTAAACGCCATGTTGTCACGCAGGTAGTCAAAGCCGTATTCGTTGTTGGTACCGTAAGTAATATCGGCGTTGTAGGCTTCACGCTTGGCTGGCGCAGGCAGGCCAGACATGTTGATACCAACGGTCATGCCGAGGAATTCAAACAGCGGGCGGTTATTTTCGGCATCACGCTGAGCCAGATAGTCGTTCACGGTAACCACGTGTACGCCCTTCCCGCTTAATGCGTTCAGGTAGGCTGGCAGCGTCGCGGTAAGGGTTTTACCTTCACCAGTACGCATTTCCGCGATGCAGCGATCGTTAAGCACCATACCGCCCAGCAGCTGAACGTCGAAGTGACGCATACCGAACACACGCTTACTCGCTTCACGCACTACGGCGAACGCTTCCGGGATCAGGCTCTCAACGCTGGCACCTTTTTCCAGACGGGCGCGGAATTCAGCGGTCTTCGCTTTCAGTTCATCATCGGAGAGTTTTTCCATCTCCGGTTCCATCGCGTTGATGACATTGACCACTTTACGCATACGACGCAGCGTACGCTCGTTACGGCTACCGAATACTTTCGTTAATAATTTGATTAGCATAATAAAATCTCAAACGCCCCGCGGTGCGGAGTCAAAAATTATAAGTTGGAAGGTTCTTTTTTAGCTGAGGCGTTGAGGACCAGCGCGGATACCCTGCAGCTGGCTGATCCAGACCGGAACGCTAAACGCGGCCTGAGAGGTAAAGTGTGCGTATGTCACGCGACTTACTGTCGCGGGCGGAGTGCCTTCCTGCGTCAGCATCGCGCTGAGCGTATTCAGTAACGCAAGATGGTGCGCCTGGATTGGCAATGGCTCTTCGGCAACGGGCAACGCCTGAGGTGCCATGGCAAAAGAAAGATGGCGGATAACCGTACGAATGGCATGTTGATGCCAGTAATCGACGGTAAAATTTGGGCGGCGATTGGTCGCTTCCAGCAAAGCAAGCTGGCTAAAGTTAACTTTAGCGCCTTGATCGTGATTGCTGGCGGTCGCCTTCGCGGGGGTATTAGGTTCAGCAGCATTACCGAGCGCGGGCAGGCCAAAACTAGCCGCGACCATCCCCAACAGGAGATGCGGCCAGAAGTACCGTCTGCCTAACTGTCGCCAGCGCGTCAGTATTCCACTCACGTTATTGCCACCTGATATACCCTGCGTTTGGGGTTACAAATGCAAAACCATTTTTTGCGCACAAATCTTACCATTAATGCGTTCGCACCACAGCAGTAATGACAGCAAGTCGCGGGTAAATATGCTTAAGAAAGCAGCGATCGAACGGTATTTTAATCTACCTGTGGGGAAAAAATCGCTTCAGATAAGGTGGTTTGCACTCGGAAGATAAAAAAACGACTGGCTCACCTGGCCGGAGAGAGTGCCAGATTTACCAGTCGAATTTATGCGACAGCGTATGTCGTTATGCCAGTACGGTCGATGGTGCTTTGAACGCCAACGGCAGTTCTGCATCGTCCTGGAAGGTCACATATTCCCAGGCTTCCTGTTTTGCCAGGACCGCCTGCAACAGTTTGTTATTCAATGCATGACCGGATTTATATGCGGTAAATGCACCAATAATGTTGTGACCACACATGAACAAGTCACCGATCGCGTCGAGCATTTTGTGACGAACGAATTCATCTTCAAAACGCAGGCCGTCTTCGTTCAATACGCGATAATCGTCAACAACGATGGCACAATCGAAGCTGCCGCCCAGGCACAGGCCGCGGGACTGCAGATATTCGATATCACGCATGAAGCCGAAAGTACGCGCACGGCTGATCTGACGCATGAACGCATCCGCAGAGAAGTTCATCGCGTAGCGCTGCGTGCTGGAGTCGATCGCCGGATGGTTAAAGTCGATGGTGAAATCCAACGTAAAACCATTATACGGCTTAAACTCAGCCCACTTATCGCCATCTTCGACACGAACGGTCTCTTTGATGCGAACAAATTTTTTGGCGCTGCTCAGTTCTTCAATACCTGCATCAAGCAGCAGATAAACGAACGGAGCGGCACTGCCATCCATGATCGGGATTTCCGGTGCGTTAACTTCAATAACGATGTTATCGATACCTAAACCCGCCAGAGCAGCATTAAGGTGCTCTACGGTTGAAATCCGTACATCATGCTCATTGACCAGACACGTACAGAGCATGGTATCACGCACAGATTTGGCATCGGCCGGGAAATCTACCGGAGGATTCAAGTCGGTGCGACGATAGATGACCCCGGTGTTGGCCGGCGCAGGGCGTAATGTCAGGGTGACTTTTTTGCCGGTATGCAAACCGACGCCAGTCGCCTGAACGATACGTTTAAGAGTCCTTTGTTTGATCATCGTATAATCTCGCCAAATTACCTATCCAACCGAAGTGTACTATACATTCGGTGGGCCAGTTTAGCACAAAGAGCCACAATTCCCAAATTCCAGCTAATTCTTAATCAGCTTGCTTACGCAGGAATGCTGGGATATCCAGATAATCCGGCTCTTTGGTGGTTTGCGGCGTATTGTCGTTAACCACTTTCGCTACCGGTTTCTGCTCTTGCGTCAACGGCGCCATGCCGTGCTGCTGGTAACGATCCATTACCGGCTGCTGTACCTGCTTGTTGGTCACCAGAGTGATTTCAGGACGTTTGTCCATACCAATTCCAGTTGCAACAACGGTGACGCGCAGTTCGTCGTTCATATCCGGGTCCAGAGAGGTACCGATAACCACGGTCGCATTATCCGATGCAAAGGCACGAATCGTGTTACCGACGGTTTCGAACTCATCCAGACGCAGGTCGAAGCCCGCAGTAATGTTGACCAGCACGCCGCGTGCGCCAGACAGATCGATGTCTTCCAGCAGCGGAGAAGAGATAGCCATTTCAGCCGCTTCTTCTGCACGGTCTTCACCGCTTGCCACGCCTGAACCCATCATCGCGTAGCCCATTTCGGACATCACGGTGCGCACGTCTGCAAAGTCGACGTTCATCAGGCCCGGACGAGTAATCAGTTCAGCGATACCCTGGACTGCGCCTTTCAGCACATCGTTCGCTGCGCCAAACGCATCCAGCAGGGAGATACCGCGACCCAGCACTTTCAGCAGTTTGTCATTCGGAATAGTGATCAGAGAGTCCACATGTTTGGACAGCTCGGTGATACCCTGCTCCGCGAATGCCATACGCTTCTTACCTTCAAAGTTGAAAGGCTTAGTCACGACAGCAACGGTCAGAATACCTAAATCTTTTGCTACTTCAGCAACCACTGGCGCTGCACCGGTACCGGTACCGCCGCCCATGCCAGCTGCGATAAACACCATGTCTGCGCCGTCAAGCGCTGCACGCAGAGCTTCACGATCTTCGTCTGCCGCATTACGGCCTACTTCCGGGTTTGCACCCGCGCCCAGACCTTTGGTGATGCCGCTACCAATCTGAATGGTCTGTCCAACCGCCGTTTTACGCAACGCCTGAGCGTCGGTATTCACCGCGAAGAATTCAACACCTTCGATGCGCTCGCGCACCATGTGTTCAACGGCATTACCGCCGCCGCCGCCGACGCCGATGACTTTAATCACCGCGTCATTGGTAAGTTCCATAGGTTCAAACATAGTTTCTCTCTCCGTTGTGCCTGTCGCCTGAGACCGTTAATGTGCGTTGGTCTCTTTAAAAATTAAAACTCTTTTCGCAGCCAGCTATTGAGTCGTTTGATCCACGAGCCAACTGATGCCGTAACGCGTTTTTCTACTTCAGCCTCACCACTCAAATGGGATTCTTTCCCGTAGTGAAGCAGCCCCACTGCCGTTGAATAATAAGGCTCCTGGGCATAATCCGTCAGACCAGTGATATTCAGCGGTGCACCAATACGTACTTGCGTATGGAACACGCGCTGTGCGCAGGCCGCAAGACCTTCAATTTGCGCAGCGCCACCGGTTAACACAATCCCCGCCGCCAGATGATGTTTCACACCCTGCTGGCGAAGCTGTTCTTGTAATTGCAAAATTTCTTCGTTGACCAGGTTGAGCAGCTCGGTATAACGCGGCTCAATGACCTCTGCCAGGGTCTGACGTTGCAGGCTACGCGGTGGACGACCACCTACGCTTGGCACTTCAACGCTTTCGTCTTTACCCACGATGGAGCCCAGTGCGCAACCATGACGCACTTTGATGGCTTCAGCATCGCTCGGCGGCGTACCAAAGGCATACGCGATATCGCTGGTCACTACATTCCCTGCATAAGGGATAACTTTAGTGTGGCGCAACGCCCCGCCAGTATAAACGGCGATGTCCATTGTACCACCACCAATATCCACCACGCAGACACCCAGCTCACGTTCATCTTCCGTCAACACGGAATAACTGGCTGCCAACCCGGCAAAAATCAGTTGGTCAACTTTCAGACCACAACGTTCAACGGCTTTGACAATGTTCTTTGCCATGTCGTTGTGGCAGGTAATAAGATGGACTTTTGCCTGCATACGCACGCCGGAAAGACCGACCGGATTTTTAATGCCTTCCTGGTAGTCGATGGCGTATTCCTGCGGAATAACGTGCAGAACACGATGTTCATCGCGAACGCGTACGGATTTTGCCGTATGTACCACGTTTTCCACATCTTCCTGCGTCACTTCCTCTTCGGAAATGGGCACCATACCAATTTCATTTTGACAGCTAATATGTTTACCGGAAAGTGCCAGATACACCGAGGAAATCTGGCAATCTGCCATCAGTTCAGCCTGGTCAATGGCGCGCTGTACGCACTTCACCACTGACTCAAGGTCATTCACCCCGCCTTTATCCATACCTCGCGATGGGCAACTGCCCACGCCAATGATATTGACCATACCGTCGGGCAGAACTTCCCCTACTAAAGCGGCTACCTTCGCGGTGCCAATCTCCAGTCCAACTACCAGTTTTCTGTCCGTCGCCTTGATCATTGTTGTTCTGCCTGTGCCTGATTCTGTTGCTGATTAGATTCCTCAGGAGGCAAGGGAACCCAGCCTACTGCCGCTCCTGAGTCATAACGCAAATCAACGTAGCTAATCCGTTTGCCATCGGTTTGCGCCTGCTGCTGTAAAACCGGGTAGAGTTCCACAAAGCGAGCCAAACGTTTTATCGTATCGCCCCTGCCCAGATTCAGCTTAATATCGTTATTCAGCGTCAACTGCCAGGAACGACGAGCGGTCATCGCCGCTTCCTTCAGGGTGAATCTATCCTTAGCCAGCACCTGCCCCATATCGCGGAACCCTTGCAACACTTCACTTGCGCTGCCTTCCGGTCCATACAACATGGGTAATACCTGCTTATTGGCCCGACCGGTTGGAACACTGAACGTATTTCCTTCAGCATCCACCATATGTTGGTCATTCCAACGCGCAATGGGCACATATTCAACCAGATGAATCTTCAATTCATCGGGCCATTGCTTTCTGACGCTCGCCTGTTTAATCCAGGGGAGGCGTTCAATTTGACTCTGAATGATGTTCACATCCTGAGTCATAAAGGTTCCCGGAGCGCCCAGCGCCAAAATGGACTGACGAATATCGTCATTGCGCGTGTAATGTCGTTCGCCGGTTAACACCAGTTTCGATAAAGGCAAACGTTGCGCATCTTCCATCCATCCCAACACTACCCAGCCGCTGACAAACACGGTGCACAGCACTGTCAGCAGGAACAATATTCCTGCAAGACGCGTTCCATTATTGCGGCGTGAGGAGTTTACTTCTTCTTCATCACCGTTTCGCGTGTTCAGCGCAGCCTGCGACATATCAGTCCGCCAACTCCAGAATTCTTACCACCAACTGCGAGAAGCTCAGGCCCGCCTGACGCGCCGCCATCGGCACCAGACTGTGGCTGGTCATACCCGGAGAGGTATTCGCTTCCAGCAGATAAAACTGGCCATCGCTGTCCAGCATGACGTCAATGCGACCCCAACCTTTACAGCCCAATGTGGTCCACGCTTTCAGGACTAATTCCTGTAAACGGGCCTCTTGTTCGACTTCCAGACCGGCAGGGCAGAAATATTGTGTCTCATCAGAGAGATACTTCGCCTCATAATCATAGAAGGTTCCCGCAGGTTGGATACGTATTGACGGTAAAATTTCTTCACCAAGTATCGCAACTGTAAATTCCGGGCCACTGAGCCATTTTTCGATCAGTACTTCTTCATCATGCTGAAAAGCCAATGCTAATGCACCATGCAAAGCATTTTCTTCTTCAACTTTTGACATCCCTACGCTTGAGCCTTCACGGCTTGGCTTCACAATCAGCGGCAAACCTAGCGCAGAAATCTCCGTAACCACCTCATCACTAAGACCTTTTTCGAACTCAGCGCGGGTCAATGCGACCCAAGGCGCGACCGGTAAACCAGCCCCCTGCCACAACAGTTTGCTGCGCAGTTTGTCCATCGAAATCGCAGAAGCCATGACGCCACTACCGGTGTACGGCAGTCCAATCAGCTCCAGCATGCCCTGCAACGTGCCATCTTCACCACCACGACCGTGCAGTGCAATAAACACCTTTTGAAAACCCATCGATTTCAAAAGCGTGACATCAACCTCTTTTGGGTCAATTGGATGAGCATCCACACCACCTTCGCGTAACCCTGCCAGTACGGCCGCGCCGGAATTCAGCGAAACGTCACGCTCTGCGGAGGTTCCCCCTAACAGGACCGCGATTTTATCAGCCATGTTGTTCTTCCTCCGGGTTTTGCGGCTTCAGTTTGATTTCAGCTAAGGAACGCGCGATTTTGCCGATATTTCCAGCGCCCTGCACCAAAATCAGATCGTTGCCGGTTAATACCGGCGCCAGCATGTCTGCCACCTGAGCCGGATCGGATACCAGAATCGGGTCGATCTTACCGCGACCACGGATCGTACGGCACAGCGAGCGGCTGTCGGCTCCTGGAATCGCGGCTTCACCCGCGGCGTACACATCCAGCATCAACAGCGCATCGACCTGAGTCAGCACGTTGGCAAAGTCGTCATACAGATCGCGAGTACGCGTAAAGCGGTGCGGCTGGAACAGCATCACCAAATTTTTGTCCGGCCAGCCCGCGCGTGCAGCTTTAATCGTGGCATCCACTTCCGTAGGGTGATGACCATAATCATCCACCAGCATCGCCGTCCCGGCTTTACCGTTTACCGGCTCAAGCGGGAATTCGCCGAGGAAGTCAAAACGTCGTCCGGTGCCCTGGAAACTTTCCAGCGCGCGCAGAATTGCGTCGTCTTCAATGCCTTCTTCTGTTGCAACTGCTACCGCCGCCGCCGCGTTCAGCGCATTGTGACGGCCCGGTGCGTTCAACGTCACGCGTAAATCGGCCATCCCCTGACGCAGCAGCGTGAAGTGTCCTTGTGGACCAATCTGCTGGTAATCTTCGACGCGCACATCAGCATCATCGCTGAAACCATAGGTTGTGGTTTGACGACCAACTCGCGGCAACAACTCGCGGATCACCGGGTCGTCAACGCACATCACCGCACGACCATAAAACGGCAAGTTATGCAGGAAATTAATAAACGTCTGCTTTAAATTTTCGAAGTCGCCATGGTAGGTATCCATATGATCGGCTTCGATATTGGTAACAATCGCTACCATCGGCTGCAAATGCAGGAACGACGCATCGCTCTCATCCGCCTCCGCAATTAAATAACGGCTATGACCCAGACGCGCATGGACGCCTGCGGCCTTCACCAGACCGCCGTTGACAAACGTCGGATCCAGCCCCGCTTCCGCGTAGATACTGGAGACCATCGCTGTGGTCGTGGTTTTACCGTGCGTCCCGGCAATGGCGATACCGTGACGAAAACGCATTAACTCCGCCAGCATTTCAGCACGACGGATCACCGGAATGCGCGCTTCATGCGCCGCAACAATTTCCGGGTTATCCGCAGAAATGGCGCTGGATACCACCACTACGCTCGCATCGCGCACGTTTTCCGGGCGATGGTTGAAGAAAATCGTGGCGCCCAGATTCGTCAACTGCTGCGTCACCGGGTTCGGCGCTAAGTCAGAACCGCTGATCTGATAACCTTCGTTGGCCAAAACCTCGGCAATACCGCCCATACCAGCACCACCGATGCCGACAAAGTGAATGTGCCGAACGCGACGCATTTCGGGCACGATGGAACGCAGTTTTGCCAGTTGTTGTGTATTCATTCTTTAGCCATTAACTTCTTAGTTCATGCGATGCAAAAGGCATCACCACAATTACGCCCGGGCAGCCCGGCTCACTTCATTAGCAACGCGCTCTGTAGCATCCGGAATGGAAGCGGCGCGCGCACGTTCTGCCATGGTTAATAAGGTTTCTCGCGACCACCCGGAAAGGGTGTTAGCGACGGCATCCACAGTAAACTGCGGCTGCTCAAGAATTTTGGCGGCGCCCGCTTTCTCCAGCGGCAGCGCGTTCCAGTACTGCTGTCGGTCTTTATGCTGAAAAGGCACAAACAGCGCAGGCAAACCTGCGGCGGCAATTTCGCTTACCGTCAGCGCGCCGGAGCGACAAACTACGACATCCGCCCACGCGTAGGCTGCTGCCATATCATCAATAAACTCAGTGACCTTGTGCTGCGGTTGTCCCGCGTCGGCATACGCGTGTTCAACGGTTTGCTGCGCACCTTTGCCACTCTGATGCCAGATAGTCACCGCATCACCAAGCTTTGCAGCAACCTGCGGCATCGTCTGGTTCAATACGCGTGCGCCCTGAGATCCCCCGACGACCAGCACGCGAACCGGGCCTTCACGCCCCGCCAGACGCGCTTCGGGCAACGGCAGCGCCAGAACATCGGTGCGTACTGGGTTACCCACCACTTCCGCATTCGGGAAAGCGCCAGGAAAAGCCTGCATCACCTTCGTTGCAATCTTCGCCAGCCACTTGTTGGTTAATCCCGCAATGCCGTTCTGCTCATGCAGGACAACCGGAATGCCTAATGACCAAGCAGCCAGACCGCCAGGGCCGGACACGTAACCGCCCATCCCCAGCACCACATCAGGCTTAAACTGCTTCATGATGGCGCGCGCCTGACGCCAGGCATTAAAAATACGCACGGGGGCGGCAAGCAGCGCGTTGACACCTTTGCCACGCAAACCGGAGATGCGAATAAAGTCAATTTCGATGCCATGCTTTGGCACTAAGTCCGCTTCCATACGATCGGCGGTGCCCAGCCAACGAACCTGCCAGCCCTGGGCCATTAAATGATGCGCGACCGCCAGCCCCGGGAACACATGCCCGCCGGTACCGCCTGCCATCACCATTAACCGCTTCGGTTGACCACTCATCGTGCACCTCGTGTAAACGCCTGGGCTTTTTCCAGACGCGTTTCATAATCAATACGTAACAAAAACATGATGGCCGTCGACATAATCAACAAACTGGAACCACCATAACTGATCAGCGGTAACGTCAGACCTTTTGTTGGCAGCATACCTGCTGCCGCGCCGACGTTTACCAGGGCCTGGAAGCTAAACCAAATCCCGATGGAGCAGGCTAAAAAGCCTGAAAAACGGTGGTCAATTTCCAGCGCTTTGCGGCCAATCGACATCGCGCGAAAAGCGACGAAGAATACCATTAAAAGCGCCAATACCACACCGATATAACCCAGCTCTTCCCCAATGATGGCGAAGATGAAGTCGGTGTGCGCTTCCGGTAAATACTCCAGTTTTTGCACTGAATTACCTAACCCCTGACCCCAAACCTCACCGCGACCAAAAGCCATCAGCGATTGCGTTAACTGATAGCCGCTGCCAAACGGATCTTCCCATGGGTTCCAGAAAGAGGTTACGCGGCGAATACGATACGGTTCGGCAAGGATCAGCAGCACCACCGCCGAAATCCCCATGCCGATAATGGCAATGAACTGCCACAGTTTCGCACCAGCGAGAAACAGCATCGCCAGCGTCGTGACAAACAGTACCACTACCGTACCAAGGTCAGGCTGCGCCAGCAGTAAGACTGCCAGCACCAGAATCACGCCCATCGGTTTTAAGAAGCCGCGCAGGTTGTTACGCACTTCATCGACTTTACGCACCAGGTAGTTAGCGAGATAACAGAACAGCGACAGCTTGGTGAATTCCGCAGGCTGAATACGCAGCGGCCCCAGCGCGATCCAGCGCGATGCCCCGTTAACGGAGCTCCCCACCACCAGCACGATCAACAACATGATGATCGAGGCGATCAGCATCGTCGTGCTGTACTTTTGCCAGAACTCCATCGGCAGACGCAGCGTCACCATCGCCAGACAGAACGCGAGGAAGATATACAGCGCGTCACGCTTAGCAAACAGGAAGGGATCGCCTGCCAGGCGTTGCCCTACGGGCATCGATGCCGATGTCACCATCACAAAACCGATCGCTGCCAGACCAAAAGTCAGCCACAGCAGCATGCGGTCATACATGATCAGGCTGTCCGCGTCTTTATCACGCGAAGCCATCACCCAGCCTTTAAGTGCCGCGAAGATCCACGCCAGGACACCCAGTCCCGGTACGCGCGGCATTTTCAGACGAGGGAGAGAGAATCGCATCAACCCAACTCCTTCGCCAAACGGGTAAAGACGTCACCGCGTTGCTCAAAGTTCTTGAACTGGTCAAGGCTGGCGCAGGCTGGCGACAGCAGCACCATATCACCCTGCTTCACACGTGGTGCGAGCAGACGCATTGCCTGCTCCATGGTTTCAGTGTGTTCCGCAACCTCAGGACGCAGAGCGGCAAGCTGCGCGCCATCGCGACCAAAGCAGTACAGACGAATGTTGTCGCCAGTCAGGTAGCGTTGCAGCGGCATAAAGTCGGCGGATTTCCCATCGCCGCCCAGCAGCAGGTGCAACGTACCGTCAACGTGCAGACCATTCAGCGCCGCTTCGGTGCTGCCAACGTTGGTGGCTTTTGAATCGTTGATCCAACGCACACCGTTATGATTCAGTACCAACTGGAAACGATGCGCCAGACCGGTAAAGGTAGTCAGCGCTTTCAGGCTGGATGCCCGCGGCAGACCCGCAGCATCCGCCAGCGCCAGCGCCGCCAGGGCGTTGGTATAGTTATGCTGGCCGGTAAGCGTCATCTCTTTCACGTTCAGGACTTTTTCACCCTTCACCCGCAGCCAGGTTTCACCCTGCTGACGATTGAGATGATAGTCACCCATGTTGATGCCAAAGCTCACGCAGCGCTCATCCGCCCCGCGAATCGGCATGGTCAGCGCATCATCGGCATTAACCACGCACACTTTCGCATTCTCATAGACGCGCAGTTTGGCCGCACGGTACTGCTGCAAGCCAAACGGATACCTGTCCATATGATCTTCAGTGACGTTCAAAATGGTGGCGGCTACGGCCTGTAAGCTGGAGGTTGTCTCCAGCTGGAAGCTCGACAGCTCCAGTACATACAGCTCACGTTCGTCATCCAGCAACATCAGCGCGGGCAGGCCGATATTTCCGCCAACACCCACGTTCACACCAGCCGCTTTCGCCATTTCTCCCACCAACGTGGTGACGGTGCTTTTCCCGTTGGAACCGGTGATCGCGACGATCGGCGCCTGCGCTTCACGACAGAACAGCTCGATGTCACCGACAATTTCGATCCCTGCATCAGCAGCGGCGCTCAGAGAAGGATGCGCCAGGGCAATACCAGGGCTGGCGACGATGAGATCGGCGGCCAGCAGCCAATCATCATTCAGGCTGCCAACATGACGCTCAACCGCTTCCGGCAATTTATCCAGGCCAGGTGGCGTTGCGCGGGTATCCATCACACGCGGCGTCACGCCACGCGCCAGAAAGAAATCCACGCAGGACAGCCCGGTCAATCCCAGACCGATAATGACGACTTTTTTACCCTGGTAATCAGCCATGATTAACGTACCTTCAGCGTTGCCAGGCCAATCAGCACCAGCATCAGCGAAATAATCCAGAAGCGCACAATTACGCGCGGTTCCGGCCAGCCTTTCAGTTCATAGTGATGGTGAATCGGCGCCATACGGAAGATACGCTGTCCGCGCAGCTTAAAGGAGCCAACCTGCAGAATGACCGACAGCGTTTCCACAACAAATACGCCGCCCATGATTACCAGCAGGAATTCCTGACGCAGCAGCACGGCAATAATGCCCAGCGCGCCGCCCAGCGCCAGCGAACCGACGTCGCCCATAAAGACCTGCGCCGGATAGGTGTTAAACCACAGGAAGCCTAACCCCGCACCGACAATCGCCGTACAGACGATCACCAGTTCGCCGGCATGGCGTAAATAGGGAATGTGCAGGTAGTTGGCAAAGTTCATGTTACCGGTCGCCCACGCCACCAGCGCAAAACCTGCAGCCACGAACACGGTCGGCATAATCGCCAGACCATCCAGGCCATCGGTGAGGTTTACCGCATTGCCAGTACCCACAATCACGAAGTACGCCAGCAGCACGTAGAACAGCCCCAACTGCGGCATGACATCTTTAAAGAACGGCACCACCAGCTCGGTAGCCGGGGTATCTTTACCGGCGAGGTACAGCGCAAAGGCTACACCCAGCGCAATCACCGACATCCAGAAGTACTTCCAGCGGGCAATCAGCCCCTTGGTATCTTTGCGCACCACTTTGCGGTAGTCATCGACAAAACCGATAATGCCGTAGCCAATCAATACCACCAGCACGCACCATACGTACGGGTTCGACGGATATGCCCACAACAGAACGGAGATAACAATCGCGGTGAGGATCATGATCCCGCCCATCGTTGGCGTACCACGTTTACTAAAGTGCGATTCAGGACCGTCGTTACGTACAACCTGTCCAAAGGACATTTTTTGCAAGCGGGCAATCATGCGCGGGCCCATCCACAAAGAGATGAACAGCGCGGTCAGCAGGCTGACGATGGCGCGAAACGTCAGATAGGAAAAGACGTTAAAGCCGGAATAATATTTGACCAAATGTTCGGCCAGCCAAACTAACATGTCCCATTCTCCTGTAATGCGCGTACTACCTCTTCCATGGCGGCACTACGTGAACCCTTCACTAAAATCGTCATGACCTGATGTTCTGCAATCAATGCTTTAAGATGCGCGGCCAGCGCGCTTTTATCCGCAAAATGTTCGCCAACGCCGCTGGCGTCGCTAATTGCCTGACTCAGTTTTCCTGTACTCAGTACACGGTCGATACCTGCTGCTTTCGCAGCAACACCTACCTGTACATGGCATGCTTCACTTTCTGCGCCAAGCTCTGCCATATCGCCAACGACCAGTACGCGATAGCCCGGCATTTCAGACAGCACCTGCACCGCTGCGGTCATCGAACCGACGTTCGCGTTATAGGAGTCGTCCAGCAGCAACTGATTTTCTGCGAGTTGAATCGGGAACAGACGTCCCGGTACCGCTTGCAGATCCTTCAAACCCGCTTTGATCGCCTCGTGCGTCGCGCCTACCGCCATAGAAAGCGCCGCCGCCGCAAGGGCGTTAGCGATATTGTGGCGACCCGGCAACGGCAGCAGGACATCAATGCTTCCGGTCGGCGTTTGCAGAGAAAATTCTGTGCCATGCGAGGTCACATGAACGTTGGTAGCAGAAAAGTCGCTGTTGGCCGCATTTGGGGAGAAGCGCCAGACTTTGCGTTCGCCGATGATGCTTTGCCAGTTCAACCAGTCGTTGTTGTCGGCATTCATAATGGCGATACCATTCTCAGACAGGCCGGTAAAAATCTCACCTTTTGCCTTCGCAACGCCCGCCAGAGAGCCGAAACCTTCCAGGTGCGCGGCGGCCAGATTGTTCACCAGCGCCGCTTCCGGACGCGTCAGGCCGACGGTCCAGGCGATTTCGCCCTGATGGTTGGCGCCGAGCTCAATCACGGCATAGTCGTAATCGTTAGTTAAGCGCAGCAGCGTCATCGGTACGCCGATGTCGTTATTCAGATTGCCCGCGGTATATAGGGTGTTACCACACTGGCTCAGAATGGCAGCCGTCATCTCTTTGACGGACGTTTTACCGGATGAGCCGGTCAGCGCGACAACGCGCGCCGGAACCTGAGCGCGAACCCACGCCGCCAGTTCACCAAACGCCAGACGCGTATCTTTAACAATCAGCTGCGGCAGGTTGGTGTCCAACGGGCGGCTGACCAGCAGCGCACCCGCCCCGCTCTCTTGCGCTTTGTCTGCAAAATCATGGGCATCAAAGCGTTCGCCTTTCAGCGCCACAAACAGGCAGCCCGGCGTCACTTTACGCGTATCGGTTGTTACGGCATCAAGGGTCAGATCGGCCCCTTTCAGTTCGCCACGGAGGATCTCCGCCAGTTGGCTGAGCGTTACGCTAATCATGCGATAACCCCCAGCAGACGCGCTGCGGTCACGCGGTCAGAATAGTCGAGACGCTGCGAGCCGACGATCTGGTAATCTTCGTGACCTTTCCCGGCCACCAGCACCACGTCGTTTTCTTTCGCCTGCATAATGGCGTTTGTCACGGCTTCTGCGCGCCCTTCCATCACCTTCGCCTGTCCGGCATCCAGCATACCCGCCAGAATGTCGTTAATAATGGCGCGCGGCTCTTCGGTACGCGGGTTGTCATCAGTCACCACGACAACATCTGCAAACTGCTCGGCGATTGCGCCCATCAACGGACGTTTGCCTTTATCGCGATCGCCACCGCAGCCAAAGACGCACCACAGTTTGCCAGTACAGTGCAGACGTGCCGCCTGCAGCGCTTTTTCCAGCGCATCTGGCGTATGAGCGTAATCAACCACCACGGTGGTTTTACCCGGCGCGCTGAACACTTCCATACGTCCGCAAACCGGCTGCAATTGTGTCGCCGTTTTCAGTAAATCAGCTAACGGATAGCCCAGTGCCAACAGCGTTGCCAGCGCCAGCAAAAGATTGCTGACGTTAAACGCCCCCATCAGGCGGCTTTCAATTTTGCCGTCGCCCCATGAGGAGGTAAAACGAATCGTTGCCCCGCTGTCGTGATACTTCACGTCAACCGCTTTTAACCAACGACCATGACAGTTCGGGTTGATGTGGTCTTCCATCGAAACGGCAACCGCATCAGGGAGTTTCGCCAGCCAGCGACGCCCGACTTCATCATCCGCATTGACGATGGCCTGACCGCAATGGTGCGTGGAATACAGCAGCCATTTCGCGGCTTCGTAATGTTCCATGTCGCCGTGGTAGTCGAGATGGTCACGGCTTAAGTTAGTAAATACTGATGCGGCAAACTTCAGCGCCGCCACGCGATGCTGAACCAGGCCGTGTGAAGAGACTTCCATCGCGCCAACCGTTGCGCCCTGCGCAGCCAGCCCCGCCAGCACATGCTGGACATCAACGGCTGAACCGGTGGTATTTTCCGTCGGGATCACTTTGCCCAGCAGGCCATTACCTACTGTTCCCATTACCGCGCTGGTTTCGCCAAGCAGTTGGCTCCACTGGGTCAGCAATTGGGTGGTGGTGGTTTTACCGTTAGTCCCGGTTACGCCGACCAGACGCATTTTCTCAGAAGGCTCGTGGTAAAAACGGCCCGCCAGTGCAGATAAACGTTCGTTAAGCTGACTGAGATAGATGACCGGAACGCCATGCATTTCACGGATTTCACCATCAGTAGCTTCATCTTTTGCTTCTGCAATAATGGCAGCCACACCTTGCGCTATCGCCTGCGGGATATACCGACGCCCGTCCGCCTGATGACCCAATACTGCGACAAAGAGATCGCCTGATGCAGCCACACGGCTGTCAAGCGTCATCTCCCGCAGTGCTCGCTCCGGTGCACCCGGCACCCATGGAGCAAGAAGGTCGCGCAAATTACGATCTGCCACCTGTTGCCTCGCCTTGATTATTCACAAATTCATTTTTATCGCCCGTTGTCAGCGCATCCGGCTCGATGTTCATGGTGCGCAGTACGCCGCCCATGATGGCACCAAAGACCGGCGCGGAAACGGCGCCACCGTAGTATTTACCCGCCTGCGGATCGTTGATAACAACAACCAGCGCGAAGCGCGGCTGACTCGCAGGCGCAACGCCTGCGGTATAAGCAATGTATTTGTTGATGTAGCGGCCATCCGGCCCTACTTTTTTCGCTGTACCGGTTTTAATAGCGATGCGATAGCCTTTAATCGCCGCCTTCACGCCGCCGCCGCCCGGCAGCGCCACGCTTTCCATCATATGCACGACGGTACGCACGGTATCTTCCGGGAAGATACGCTCACCCGGAACAGGAGGGTCTACTTTGGTAATCGACAGTGGACGATAAACGCCGTAGCTGCCGATCGTTGCATAGACTCGCGCTAACTGTAACGGCGTTACCATTAGCCCGTAGCCGAAAGAGAAGGTGGCCCTCTCTATGTCAGACCACCGTTGTTTTTGAGGATATAAGCCACTGCGTTCTCCGACCAACCCCAAATTGGTCGCTTTTCCCAGCCCAAAACGTGAGTAAGTATCTACTAACGCTGAGGACGGCATCGCTAACGCCAGCTTGGAAACACCGACGTTACTCGACTTCTGCAAAACCCCGGTGAGGGTTAATTCGCTATAACGCGCCACGTCTTTGATTTCGTGACCATTAATTCGGTAAGGGATAGTGTTAAGGACGGTATTTTCGCGTACCACGCCACGCTGCAGCGCGGTCATCACCACCATCGGTTTAACGGTAGAACCCGGTTCAAACACGTCGGTGATAGTACGGTTACGCATCGCGTCTTTTGGCGTACCGGTGAGATTGTTCGGGTTGTAGGACGGACTGTTGGCCATGGCCAGCACTTCACCGGTGTTTACATCCACCAGTACCGCACTGCCTGACTCCGCCTTGTTGAACGCCACGGCGTTATTCAGTTCACGGTAGACCAGTGCCTGTAAACGCTCATCAATGCTCAACGCGAGGTTATGCGCCGCCTGGCTGTCGGTAGAGGAGATATCTTCAATGACGCGGCCATAACGGTCTTTACGTACAATACGTTCGCCCGGTTGTCCGGTGAGCCACTTGTCGAAGCTCTTCTCAACGCCTTCAATCCCCTGGCTGTCGACGTTAGTAAAGCCGATGAGGTGAGCAGTCACTTCTCCGGAAGGATAGTAACGGCGGGATTCTTCGCGCAGGTGGATACCTGGCAGCTTCAGTTTCTTGATGTAGTCGGCCATGTCAGGGTTTACCTGACGCGCCAGATAGATGAAGCGCCCTTTCGGGTT
Source organism: Citrobacter sp. Cpo074 (assembly GCF_030332745.1). Classification (NCBI taxonomy): domain Bacteria; kingdom Pseudomonadati; phylum Pseudomonadota; class Gammaproteobacteria; order Enterobacterales; family Enterobacteriaceae; genus Citrobacter; species Citrobacter sp. Cpo074. The sequence goes on along the minus strand of NZ_JAOWHG010000023.1, from coordinate 125,986 downwards.
GGCGTTAATGCGGGAAGCCAGTTGATCGAGCGGGAGATTCAGCGCGGTTGACAGCGCTCTCCAGCGTTCACCAACGCTCACGCCGCCTGCATCATGTACTTCTTTCGGGTCGGCCCATATCGCTTTAACCGGAACGCTCACCGCCAGCGGGCGACCAGAGCGGTCGGTAATCATTCCGCGTGATGTAGACACTTCCTGGACGCGTAGAGAGCGCATATCACCCTGACGCACCAGCATGTCCGGCGCGATGATTTGCAGCCAGGCAACGCGCCCCAGCAGAAAACCCAGTGCCAGCAAAATACAGCCGCACAGTAACGCAAAACGCCAACTGATAAAGTTGGCTTGTTCTTCCTGGCGTTTTGGTTTGTGCGTTTTTGCCGCTGCTTTCATGCGTCGCGTTTATCCTTATTTTTGTACTACGATATTTTCTTGTGAGGGATCGACATGCTGCATTTGCAGCTTTTCCGTTGCGATCCGTTCAACACGGCTATGGTCGCCGAGCGCGTTCTCCTCAAGGATCAAGTTGCGCCATTCGATATCCAGCGCATCTCGCTCCAGAACCAGCTGCTCACGCTGCGCAGTCAGTAACCGCGTATGGTGTGCTGTTGTCACGACGGTAACCGCCGTCAAAATAATGCAAATGAACAGGCAGAGTGGCAGCTTCCCAAACCGCAAAAGATCGTCACCGATCACGCCAGGCAAGGCATGGCGCTCGTTGCTTCCTATCGATCCTTTAACTTTGCTGAGGGCTTCTGTCACTCTGCTGATCATGCGTTCGTCCTCTCTGCAATACGCAGAACTGAACTACGGGCACGAGGATTCTCAGCTACCTCTTCTTCACCCGGCATCATCTTGCCTAGTGCTCTTAACTCACGGCCGCCCAGCTTTTTGATCTGCGCTTCGGTCATCGGTATTCCAGCCGGTACCTGAGGACCACGGCTTTGTTCACGCATAAAGCGTTTCACAATGCGGTCTTCAAGCGAATGGAAACTGATGATCGAAAGGCGACCACCTGGAGCCAGCACGCTGAGCGAGCTTTTTAGCGCCTGCTCTATCTCCTCCAGTTCACTGTTCACCCAAATGCGCACCGCCTGGAAGGTACGGGTCGCGGGATGTTTGAATTTGTCCTTCACCGGCATTGCCGCTGCAATAACTTCCGCCAGCTCTTTGGTGCGGGTCATCGGTTCGATGCGGTTGCGCTCCACGATGGCGCGCGCAATGCGTTTGCCAAAGCGCTCTTCGCCAAAGGTTTTAATCACCCAGGCAATGTCTGCTTCATCGGCGGTTTGCAGCCATTCGGCCGCTGACTGACCGCGTGTTGGGTCCATACGCATATCTAACGGACCGTCACGCATAAACGAGAAACCGCGCTCTGCGTCATCGAGCTGCGGTGAAGAAACGCCGAGATCGAGAAGAATCCCGTCGATCTTACCGGTCAGTCCACGCTCGGCGACATAGTCAGCCAGCGCAGAGAAAGGTCCATGTACGATGGAGAAACGGGGATCGGTAATCGTTTTTGCAACGGCAATAGCCTGCGGATCGCGATCGATTGCCAGTAAACGTCCCTCTTCGCCAAGCTGGGAGAGGATCAGACGTGAGTGACCACCGCGACCAAATGTCCCGTCAATGTAGATGCCGTCTGGACGAATATTCAGGCCGTTTACGGCTTCATCCAGCAACACCGTTGTATGTTTATAATTTTCCGTCATTTTATAGAGACAAATCCTGCAATCGTTCCGACAACGCGCCAGTAACAGACTGCTCAGCGTCGATATCTTCCTTGACCTGTTGATACCAGGTCGTTTCATCCCACAGCTCAAACTTATTGAACTGCCCAACCAGCATCACTTCTTTCGTTAGCCCTGCGTGTTGCCGCAGAATGGGTGCTATCAGTAATCGACCAGCGTTATCCATCTGACATTCGCTGGCATGACCCAACAATAAGCGCTGTACGCGGCGCTCAACTGGATTCATGCTCGACAGACGCGATAGCTTCTGCTCGATTATTTCCCATTCAGGCAGGGGGTACAGCAGCAGGCACGGGTGATGGATGTCAATGGTGCAAACCATTTGACCGGTAGCGCTCTCAAGCAGTTGATCCCGATAACGGGTAGGCACGGATAAGCGCCCTTTACTGTCGAGATTAACTAACGTTGCTCCCCGGAACATGCCAGTCTCACCCCCAATTACCACTTTATCCCACAAATTCCCACTTAAAGGAGTTTACGGAGCGGAGGAAAACCTTGTCAAGCAAGTCGCGGCGCTTAGCGGAGCAAAAAACCCATTGTTTACGGCTAATATCAGCGTTGAACAAATTCCGTACAGCAAACGAAGCAAATTAACGTCATGAATATTTGTAAGAAAAAAATCCAACAACTCATCATTGTTTAAAACAACTGAATATCATCCAAAGAAAATATAAAGTGTCAGTTTGCGACGCGAGCGGCATTTTAGGACAATATGCAGCGAGTTAACAGTACCAGTTAATCGGTCTGTACGCCGCGCAGAGCCGAGGTAAGCACCAGATGGCCGCAATACGAGAGCAAAGTGTTTGTTAATTCGGCAAATCCATACATGCATGTAACAAAATAATACAAGCGTAACGCGTCGTTACGTATCAATAACCCAAAAATGGATAGTTGCATTTTTAATTCGGGGTATTTCAAGAATGAATTTCAGATAATTCTAAAGAATATTCTTAAATATAATGCGGTTATTTCTGAGAATAGAAAAATTGAAGACGTCAGAGGCTTATCCCGCCGACGTCATCAATTGAGGAAACTTAGTTACGGCTGAGAATACCGCGACGGTACAGATTACGCCGTATACGCGTTAAACCTGGTTTTGGTTTACGCGGTTCGTCCAGACTTGCCAGTACAATCTCCAGCACGCGTTCTGCGACATCGCGATGGCGCTGTGCCACTGCCAGTACCGGGCACTGCAGGAAGTCGAGCAGTTCGTGATCGCCAAAAGTCGCAATCGCTAAATCAGACGGCAGTTGCCCATCACGACGCAGGGTCACATCCATCACGCCCTGCAACAGGGCAAACGACGTGGTAAACAACGCCTGAGGCATTGGGTGCGTTTCCAGCCATTTATCAAACAGCTGCGCAGCCGCTTCCCGCTCATAGCTGTTGGCGTACAGGAAATGGACTTCACGCGGATCGTCCTTCCACGCGGTACGAAAACCCTGCTCGCGCAGGAAACTGACGGATAATTCAGGAAGCGCGCCCAGATAGAGGACGGTTTCAGCAGGGAATTTGCGTAACTCCTCTGCCAGCATTTCCGCATCATCCTGATCCGCCCCCACAACGCTGGTAAAATGTTCGCGGTCCAGTGCACGGTCCAGCGCCACAATCGGGAATGAACTGTTTGCCCAGCGTTGGTAGAACGGATGCTCAGGCGGCAAAGAAGTCGACACAATAATGGCATCGACCTGGCGCTGTAAAAGATGCTCAATACAGCGCATTTCGTTATCCGGCTGATCTTCTGAGCAGGCAATCAACAGCTGATACCCACGCTGACGCGCCTGGCGTTCCAGATAGTTTGCGATCCGGGTATAGCTTGTGTTCTCAAGATCCGGGATCACCAGCCCGATAGAACGTGTGCGTCCAGCACGCAGCCCGGCCGCCACGGCATTTGGGTGGTAATTATGCTCACGCACCACCGCCATGACTTTTTCAACCGTTTTGTCGCTTACGCGATATTGCTTTGCTTTGCCATTAATAACGTAGCTTGCAGTCGTTCGCGAAACGCCGGCCAACCGAGCGATTTCATCCAGTTTCACAATTGCCCCTTGCGTAAAATGTACAAACCATAACCTTTTAGATGGCATGGGTTAAACTTCTTAACATCTAAGCGCAGAATAATGACTGCGGCAACCGCTTTTGTCTCTGGTTACTGCTGATTTCGCAAAAAAAAGCGCAGCAGGTAGCATCAGCGAAAGCGGGTTCGTTACCTGCAGGCAGGATAAGGCGTTTATGCCGCTATCCGGCATGACCTCCACGATGAGGCCTGATAGCGCTTTGCTTACCAGGCCTACGGTTGACGATTAGCGCATAATTTTATCGCCACGGGAGAGTCCCACCACACCGGAACGAGCAACTTCCACAATTTTGGCGACTTCACGCAAGGTTGCCAGAAACGCATCCAGCTTGTCGCTGGTGCCCGCCAGTTGTACGGTGTAGATAGACGGCGTCACATCGATGATTTGCCCGCGGAAAATCTCCGTGTTGCGTTTCACCTCCTCCCGGCCATAACCGCTGGTCTGGATTTTCACCAGCATGATTTCTCGTTCAACGTGGGCACCCTGCCCCAGCTCGCTAACGCGCAGAACATCCACCAGTTTGTGGAGCTGCTTTTCGATCTGCTCAAGGACTTTCTCATCCCCTACCGTCTGAATCGTCATCCGCGATAAGGTGGGGTCGTCGGTCGGCGCGACGGTCAGGCTTTCAATGTTGTATCCACGCTGGGCGAAGAGGCCAATCACCCGCGACAATGCACCCGACTCATTTTCCAGCAATACCGATAATATCCGGCGCATAATCAGGTCCTCTCCGTTTTGCTTAACCACATTTCATCCATACCGCCCCCACGAATCTGCATCGGGTAGACATGCTCGCTGCCGTCGACGGTGACGTCGACAAACACCAGGCGATGGTTACGCACATGCTCCAGCGCTTCACCCAGCTTGCTCTCCAGTTCATCTGGATGATTAATCTGGATACCGATATGCCCATAAGCCTCAGCAAGGCGCACAAAATCGGGCAGCGACTGCATGTAAGACTGGGAGTGACGCCCGGAGTAGATCATGTCCTGCCATTGTTTGACCATGCCGAGATAACGGTTGTTAAGGTTGAGCACCAGCACCGGCAGTTCATACTGCAGCGCCGTCGACAGCTCCTGGATGTTCATCTGAATGCTGCCATCCCCGGTGACGCACACTACCGTTTCATCCGGCAACGCCATTTTCACCCCTAACGCCGCAGGTAAACCGAATCCCATCGTGCCGAGGCCGCCTGAGTTAATCCAGCGACGCGGTTTATCGAACGGATAATAAAGTGCGGCAAACATCTGATGCTGGCCAACGTCAGAGGTCACATACGCCTCCCCTTTCGTCAGACGCCAGATGGTTTCAATCACCGCCTGCGGCTTAATGCTTTCGCTTTGCGTGTCGTATTTCAGACACTGACGGGCGCGCCAGTGCTCAATCTGTTGCCACCAGTCACGGTTATCATCCAGTGGCTGCTGTGATTTCTCTTGCTCCAGCAGTTCGAGCATTTGATCCAGCACCAGACGGGCATCACCCACAATCGGAATATCCGCAGTAACGGTTTTAGAAATAGAGGTCGGATCGATGTCGATATGCAGCACGGTCGCATTCGGACAATATTTTGCCAGGTTATTCGTCGTTCGATCGTCAAAGCGAACGCCGACAGCAAAGATCACATCGGAATGATGCATGGTCATATTCGCTTCGTAGGTACCGTGCATCCCTAACATGCCCAGCGCCTGACGATGCGTGGCCGGAAACGCGCCCAACCCCATTAGCGAGGAGACAACCGGCAGATTCAGCGCTTCAGCAATCTGAGCTAACTGCTCATGGCAAGCAGCATTGACCGCGCCACCGCCCACATAGACAACCGGTTTCTTCGCCGCAACCAGCGTCTGTAGCGCCCGTTTGATCTGTCCTTTGTGCCCCGTCGTCGTCGGATTATACGAGCGCATACTCACCGAGTCCGGCCAGCTATAAGGCAGTTTCTTCGCCGGATTCAGAATATCCTTCGGCAAATCCACCACCACCGGCCCAGGACGACCGCTTGCTGCCAGCCAGAAGGCTTTTTTCAGCACCTGCGGGATATCTTCCGTTTGTTTGACCAGGAAGCTGTGTTTTACCACCGGGCGGGATATACCTACCATGTCGCACTCCTGGAAGGCATCGTAGCCAATCAGCGACGTTGCGACCTGTCCGGAGAGGATCACCAGCGGAATGGAATCCATGTAAGCCGTTGCGATTCCGGTAATCGCGTTGGTCGCCCCCGGTCCGGAGGTAACTAATACGACCCCCACTTCTCCCGTGGCACGCGCAAGGCCATCAGCCATATGTACTGCCGCTTGTTCATGGCGAACCAGCACATGATCAATACCGCCGACCGTATGCAGCGCATCATAAATATCGAGAACGGCCCCTCCGGGATAACCGAATACCTGCTTCACACCCTGATCGATGAGCGATCGGACGACCATCTCGGCTCCAGACAACATCTCCATGGCTTGCCTCACTCTTATAATGAATTACGGTTTAACAACACATTAACCGCTGACGATGACGCATGGCAATTGACTCCGAAGGGGTGGCACTGGAGTAAATAAGAATAAAAAGGAGGAAAGACGCGAATAAACGGAGAATTAAACCAACATAAGCAATCAGTATGATAAATAATCGCTTAAAAATGGGAACTTACAGCAATTACTCTATTTTTTGACACTTTTGGACAGACGTAAAAAATAGAGTTCAGCATAAAATTTCAGTTATAAAGACAAAAGCAGAATAAACAGGATGTATTGTCCGGTTTACTCTGCCGAGTGCTACTGCTTACAAACGGAGACTAACAGCTCTTCCATCCATTGATGTCCTTTATCCCGGCCCGCGGCTTCATGCCAGGAAAGATAGCATGTGCGGCTGTTCAATTTTAACGGTAAAGGTAAGATCTGTAGTTCTAAAGAATCGGCAAATTCTTCTGCTAACCAACGCGGCGCAATAGAGACCAAATGCGTTTGCGACACAATATTAAGAACGCTAATTAATGCCATGCCCTGATAAGCTACGCAGGATTGTTTATCCGGTGTGTCATACCACGGTTGGCTGAATGATGCGAAGCGATCAAGTGACACCACCGCATGCTGTTCATTATAGACATCGCTTTCCAGTAACGGACCACTAATGCGCGGATGCTTTTTACTTGCGACTAACACCATTTCGTCATTGAATAACGGAATACTGGTAAATTCAGGACGACGGAATTCTTCATAGCTAATAACGAATTCTGTTTCCTGGTAACGTAATTGATGCTCTGTATTTTGATTGAGTGAAGATTTAAATACGACATGAATGTTTGGCGCTACTTGCTCAACCCGATTATAAATCAACGACGTCAGAATATTATCCAATGGGCTGCATACGCAAAGATTGAATACGCGCTCGCTGCTGGCTGGCTCAAAACCCGATCCAGGCAGTTCATTTTGCACTAATTGCAATGCCTGGCGAACAGAACCAAATAGCTGGAAAGCTCTTGCTGTCGGCTGGATACCGCGTCCATAACGAACAAAAAGCTCATCATTAAACATCACTTTCAGGCGCGCGACCGCATTACTGACAGCAGGTTGCGACATTCCTAAAGTATGCGCGGCACGGGTAATATTTTGTTCTTGCATCACCGCATCAAAGACGGTTAATAAATTAAGATCAACCATGCGAAGCTGTGGCTTCCCCATATCTATAATATTTGTTTTATCTATTATTTTTACTTCTGGCATATTTAACTCCACTGTCACTCTAAACTCCCTTTTCCCAGACGGAGTGAAGAAATAATCTCCGTTAATATGATTTACCATACATATAAGATGAGAAAAAGAAAAAACATTAAAATTAGGAAAACATAAAGGTACAAACCTAAATGAACAAAAGACCAATGCGAGCGCAGTGTGGCAGGTGTCACTGCACGGTGATTCATATGTTTAAATTTCAAAAACAATATAACCATAAGCATGGCGAATATACAATCATACGTATCGTGAATACGTATTTAAGTTTTAATTAAATGTTTATATTATTAATACATTAAAAGTTAACATTAATTTATCAATTATGTGGAGTCATACCGCACATAGCCATTCACGATTACTATAAAAACAGTCAAATCATAAAGATATGAAATCCCAAGAGCGACCTTTTCTTCAGTTCGCCGTTACAATAAATGCAAATAATTATGCTCAAATATGTCAAACCATGAAAAGTATGTACAACCATCAACTGATTAATTTTATGTACTCCGAAAAATTCAGCACAATTCGCTTAAGTTTTGCAGAAACTTCTCCCCTCAAGTAAGGCATTTGCAGGGGTGAGGGTTGACATCAGTCTTCATATCCAGTACCACTAAAAGCATATCGCATTCGCCTGGAGCTTAATTGATGACTTACATTGCTCGTTTTAACGGTCTACTACTACTAAACGCATCTTCATTGCGCGGTAGACTGGTGGACGACATTCAGCATTAAGTCAGCTCCAGTTAAGACAAAAACCCGCGCCGTTGCGCGGGTTTTTTTATGCTCGAAGCAAGGCGCCCTAAGAAACCAAGGACCTAAACCATGAGCCAGCAAGTCATTATTTTCGATACCACCTTACGCGATGGTGAACAGGCGTTACAGGCAAGCCTGAGTGTGAAAGAAAAACTGCAGATTGCGCTGGCCCTTGAGCGTATGGGCGTTGACGTGATGGAAGTGGGTTTCCCCGTTTCTTCACCGGGCGACTTTGAGTCAGTTCAGACCATTGCTCGTCAGGTTAAAAACAGCCGCGTTTGCGCCTTAGCCCGCTGCGTAGAAAAAGATATCGACGTCGCTGCAGAATCGCTGAAAGTCGCTGAAGCTTTCCGTATTCATACGTTTATCGCCACCTCGCCGATGCACATCGCGACGAAATTACGCAGTACGCTGGATGAGGTCATTGAGCGCGCGGTCTACATGGTTAAGCGTGCGCGTAATTATACCGATGACGTGGAGTTCTCCTGCGAAGATGCAGGCCGTACCCCTATCGCCGATCTGGCTCGCGTGGTTGAAGCTGCCATTAACGCAGGTGCCAAAACCATTAACATCCCCGATACCGTCGGTTACACCATGCCTTTCGAATTTGGGGCAATCATTTCTGGCCTGTATGAACGCGTACCAAATATCGATAAAGCCATCATCTCCGTACACACCCATGATGATTTAGGTTTGGGCGTCGGCAACGCGCTGGCAGCCGTTCACGCCGGAGCGCGTCAGGTGGAAGGCGCGATGAACGGTATCGGCGAACGCGCCGGTAACTGTTCACTGGAAGAAGTGATCATGGCGATCAAGGTGCGTAAAGATATCCTGAATGTACAGACCCGCATCAATCACCAGGAGATCTGGCGTACCAGTCAGTTAGTCAGCCAAATCTGCAACATGCCAATTCCGGCAAACAAAGCCATTGTCGGTAGCGGCGCCTTTGCCCACTCCTCCGGCATCCATCAGGACGGCGTACTGAAAAACCGTGAAAACTACGAAATCATGACGCCTGAATCCATTGGTCTGAACCAGGTACAGCTGAACCTGACCTCCCGTTCCGGACGCGCAGCGGTGAAACACCGTATGGACGAGATGGGATATAAAGAAAATGAATACAGCCTGGACAACCTGTATGACGCATTCCTGAAACTGGCGGATAAAAAAGGTCAGGTATTTGATTACGACCTGGAAGCGCTGGCCTTCATTAATAAACAGCAGGAAGAACCAGAGCATTTCCGTCTGGATTACTTCAGCGTGCAGTCCGGCTCAAACGACATCGCCACCGCCTCCGTCAAGCTGGCCTGCGGTGACGAAGTCAAAGCCGAAGCGGCGAACGGTAACGGTCCGGTCGATGCTATTTATCAGGCCATCAACCGTGTAACTGAGTACAACATCGAACTGGTGAAATACAGCCTGACCGCCAAAGGGCACGGTAAAGATGCGCTGGGTCAGGTGGATATCGTTGCCAACTATAACGGTCGTCGTTTCCACGGCGTCGGTCTGGCGACAGATATCGTCGAATCTTCTGCTAAAGCGATGGTGCATGTGCTGAACAACATCTGGCGCGCCGAAGAAGTCGAAAAAGAATTGCAACGCAAAGCTCAGAACAACGAGAACAACAAGGAAACCGTGTGATGTCGAAGAATTATCATATTGCTGTTTTGCCGGGTGACGGTATTGGCCCGGAAGTAATGGCGCAAGCCCTGAAGGTACTGGACGCAATCCGTAACCGCTTTAATATGCGCATTACCACCAGCCACTACGACGTGGGTGGTGCCGCGATCGATAACCACGGTCAGCCACTGCCACCTGCAACGGTTGAAGGCTGTGAACAAGCTGACGCCATTCTGTTTGGCTCCGTTGGCGGCCCGAAATGGGAAAACCTGCCGCCAAACCAGCAGCCAGAGCGTGGCGCACTGCTGCCATTGCGTAAGCACTTCAAATTATTCAGCAACCTGCGCCCGGCTAAGCTCTACCAGGGGCTGGAAGCGTTTTGCCCTCTGCGCGCGGATATTGCCGCGAACGGTTTCGACATCCTGTGCGTACGCGAACTGACTGGCGGGATTTACTTCGGTCAACCAAAAGGCCGCGAAGGCAGCGGACAACATGAAAAAGCCTTTGATACCGAGGTTTATCACCGTTTCGAGATCGAACGTATTGCGCGTATCGCGTTTGAATCCGCTCGCAAACGTCGCCGTAAAGTTACGTCGATTGATAAAGCTAACGTACTGCAAACGTCTATTCTGTGGCGCGAAATTGTCAATGAAATTGCTAATGAATACCCGGACGTTGAACTGGCGCATATGTACATCGACAACGCGACTATGCAATTAATTAAAGATCCATCCCAGTTCGACGTGTTGCTGTGCTCTAACCTGTTTGGTGACATTCTGTCTGATGAGTGCGCCATGATCACCGGTTCAATGGGCATGTTACCGTCCGCCAGCCTGAATGAGCAGGGCTTCGGTTTGTACGAGCCTGCTGGCGGCTCCGCTCCGGACATCGCCGGGAAAAATATTGCCAACCCTATCGCCCAGATCCTGTCGCTGGCGCTGCTGCTGCGCTACAGCCTGGATGCCAATGATGCGGCAACCGCAATTGAGAGCGCCATCAACCGCGCATTAGAAGAAGGCATTCGCACCGGTGACTTAGCCCGTGGCGCTGCCGCAGTCAGTACCGATGAAATGGGCGACATCATTGCCCGTTACGTCGCAGAAGGGGTGTAATCATGGCCAAAACGTTGTACGAAAAATTGTTTGATGCGCACGTCGTCTTTGAGGCGCAAAACGAAACCCCACTGTTGTACATCGACAGGCATCTGGTGCATGAAGTGACCTCTCCGCAGGCGTTTGATGGTCTGCGCGCGCATTGCCGTCAGGTGCGCCAGCCAGGTAAAACCTTTGCCACCATGGATCACAACGTCTCTACCCAGACCAAAGATATCAACGCGTCGGGTGAGATGGCGCGCATCCAGATGCAGGAGCTGATTAAGAACTGTAACGAATTTGGCGTCGAGCTGTACGACCTGAACCATCCGTATCAGGGTATCGTTCACGTGATGGGGCCAGAACAAGGCGTGACGTTGCCGGGTATGACCATCGTCTGCGGCGATTCCCACACCGCTACACACGGCGCGTTCGGTGCACTGGCATTTGGCATTGGCACCTCTGAAGTTGAACACGTTCTGGCGACGCAGACCCTGAAACAGGGGCGCGCCAAAACCATGAAGATTGAAGTCAACGGTAAAGCAGCCCCTGGCATTACCGCCAAAGATATCGTGCTGGCGATTATCGGTAAAACCGGTAGCGCAGGCGGTACCGGACACGTGGTTGAGTTTTGTGGCGAAGCCATCCGTGCATTGAGCATGGAAGGCCGGATGACCCTGTGCAACATGGCCATTGAAATGGGCGCCAAAGCGGGTCTGGTCGCACCGGATGAAACGACCTTTAACTATGTTCAGGGTCGTTTACACGCACCGAAGGGCGAGGATTTTGACCACGCGGTTACATACTGGAAAACCCTGAAAACCGACGACAACGCGACGTTTGATACAGTCGTTACCCTGCAGGCAGAAGAGATCGCTCCGCAGGTCACCTGGGGAACAAACCCGGGTCAGGTCATCTCGGTAAACGATAATATTCCCGACCCGGCGTCATTTGCCGATCCCGTTGAGCGTGCATCAGCTGAAAAAGCGCTGGTGTATATGGGGCTGAAACCGGGTATTCCGTTAACGGAAGTGGCTATCGATAAAGTGTTCATCGGTTCCTGCACCAACTCGCGTATTGAAGATTTACGCGCCGCGGCAGAAATCGCCAAAGGGCGCAAAGTTGCGCCGGGTGTGCAGGCACTGGTGGTGCCGGGCTCTGGTCCGGTGAAAGCGCAGGCGGAAGCAGAAGGTCTGGATAAGATCTTTATCGAAGCCGGTTTTGAATGGCGTTTACCGGGCTGTTCCATGTGCCTGGCGATGAACAATGACCGCCTGAACCCAGGCGAACGCTGCGCATCCACCAGCAACCGTAATTTTGAAGGTCGTCAGGGCCGCGGTGGTCGCACGCATTTAGTCAGCCCGGCCATGGCCGCCGCTGCCGCCGTTACCGGTCATTTTGCCGACATTCGCAGCATCAAATAAGGAAACTACCATGGCAGAGAAATTTACCCAGCATACCGGCCTGGTTGTCCCACTGGATGCCGCCAACGTTGATACCGACGCAATTATCCCTAAACAGTTTTTGCAGAAGGTTACGCGCACCGGTTTTGGCGCCCATCTGTTTAACGACTGGCGTTTCCTGGACGAAAAGGGCCAACAGCCGAATCCTGAGTTCGTTTTAAACTTCCCGGAATATAAAGGGGCATCAATTCTGCTCGCACGGGAAAACTTTGGCTGCGGCTCTTCACGCGAACATGCGCCGTGGGCACTGACCGATTACGGCTTTAAAGTGGTGATCGCACCAAGCTTCGCCGACATCTTCTACGGCAACAGTTTCAATAACCAACTGTTGCCGGTGACCCTGAGCGACGCGCAGGTAGATGAAATGTTCGCGCTGGTGAAAGCCAATCCGGGCATTAAATTTGAAGTGGATCTGGAAGCGCAGGTGGTGAAAGCAGGCGATAAGTCCTACAGCTTTAAAATCGACGACTTCCGCCGCCACTGCATGCTCAACGGTCTGGACAGCATCGGGCTGACGCTGCAGCATGAAGCGGCCATCACCGAGTACGAAGACAAGCAGCCAGCGTTTATGCAGTAATCTCTTCCGCTGGTCACCACACGGTGGCCAGCCCTTTCTCTTCGCCTAAAGCGTATCGCCGTAATAGATTTGGTAGCCAAGATTGACGCTGCCCGGCGCATCTTTCCCGTTCAAACGCTTAATCAGAATATCCGCCGCCGTTTTGCCAATCTCAAAGCGTGGCGTAATCACACTGGCGATTTTTTGCAGCCGCGCACGGCCAATTTCCAGCCCGTGGAAACCGGCAATCGCCATTTTTCCCGGCACATCGTACTGCTGTGCCTGACACTCCAGCAGCGCGCCAACCGCCAGGTCATCGTTGGTACAGAAAATAGCGTCAATATCCGGCTTTTCCGCCATCGCCTGCTGGAACATCTTGCGGCCCAGCGCCACCGACGAAATAGTCTTTGGCGCCAGGTGGTACGCTTCCAGTCCCTGCGCCGCCAGCGCTTTCTCGGTGCCGCGAAAACGGCTAAGGTCTCGGGGGTCATCCATCGAGCCAAAGAAAGCAATGCTGCGTTTACCGCTGTCGATAAAAGCCTGCGTCATTTCAAACGCGGCTTTTTCGTTATCAAACCCAACCTGTATATCAAGATACTGGCCGCTAATATCCATCAGTTCCGCCACCGGTACGCCGCTGGCGCGCACGTACTGGATCATTCGCTCGGTATGCAGCTTTCCCGTGAGGATCAGGCCGTCGATATTGTAAGAGAGCAGGTTCAGCACCTCGCGTTCTTCACGCTCGGCATCATATTCGTAGTTGGCGATCAGCGTCTGGTACTGGCAGGCCGAGGTGACGGATTCAATCCCCGCCAGCACGTCGGCAAAGATCTGATTACGAAACGAGGGGATCAGCACACCAATGGTTTTGCTACGTGCGTTGAGCAGAATTTCCGGGGCACGGTTGGGGATGTAGTTGTTCTCTTCCATCACTTTCGAAATCAATTCGCGGCTGCGTTGCGACACCTGATTCGGGTCACGCAGATAACGGCTGACCGTCATCTTATTCAGCCCGGCCAGATTAGCGATATCCTGTAATGTCATCCGATTGTTTTTCATGAGGTTCTCTACGACCAACAGCCCATTATGCTCGCAGAGAACCTTATCACAGCCGGTTAGCGACTGCACTCCTCGCTCAACCTTAACGCGTAGCCATCTCAGCCGACGGCGACGTGGTTTCATTTTGCGCACGAACGCAGTACATCAGCACCACCGACGCCAGCAGAGCAATCGCCATGAAGGTGTAGGAGACGCCCGGCCCGCCGGTCACGCCGTTGAGGTAACCCACCAGCCACGCGCCGAGGAATGCCCCTAACGCGCCAAAACTGTTGATCATCCCCATCGACACGCCGGAGACGTTGCGCGGTAGCAGTTCGGGGATCAGCGCAAAGAACGGCCCGTAAGGCGCATACATACAGGCGGCGGCCACAACCAGCAGCGCGTAGGAGAGCCAGAAGGACTGGTTGCCCAACAGCCACGAGGCAAAGAACGCGATGGCGGCAATCAACAGCAGTGGCCAGATAAACAGCTTACGGTTCTGGAACTTATCGGACAGCCAGGAGACGGTCAGCATCAGGCAGATCGCCGCCAGATACGGTACCGCTGCCAGCCAGCCCACCGCCACGATGTCCATCTGCGCCGCATTTTTGAGGATTGACGGCATCCACATCATGAAGCCATACACCCCGATGCTCCACAGCGCATGCACCGCGCAAAGCATAATGACGCTGCGTGAACGCATCGCTTCACCGTAGTTACGCATCGGTTTGATGTCGCGCTGCTCGCGATCCATCGCCTGCTGTAATGCCTGTTTCTCCTGCTCGCTCAACCAGCCCGCATCCGCCGGTTTGTCGCGTACCAGAATCACCCAGCAGAACGCCCAGATCACCGCCGGGATACCTTCGATAATAAACATTTCGCGCCAGCCCCAGGCTTCAATCAGGTAGCCGGAGACTATCGACATCCACAGCACTGTGACCGGGTTGCCAAGAATTAAAAAGGTGTTGGCGCGCGAGCGTTCAGTTTTGGTAAACCAGTTGCTGATATAAATCAGCATCGCGGGCATCACCGCCGCTTCGACGATGCCGAGAATAAAGCGGATCGCCATCAGCGTTGGGATATTGCTGACAAAGCCGGTCGCCGCGGCACAAAGCCCCCAAAGGATCAGGCTGTAAAAAATCATTTTGCGCACGCTATGTTTAACGGCGTACATCGCGCCCGGCACCTGGAAAAAGAAATAGCCCAGGAAGAATAACGCGCCAATTAACGATGCTGTTCCCTGAGTAATCCCTAAGTCATGTTCAATACCGGCGGCAGCGGCAAAGCCGTAATTGGCGCGGTCGAGATAAGCTAAGCTGTAGGTAATAAAAATAATCGGCATTAAATACCACCAGCGACGCGCTGGCAGTTTTGCGAGCATATTCATACTCACTCCTTGGATTATTGTTTTATCGCTCAGGCCGCGCGTTGCGGCCCATTATTGATCAGACCGCGGCCAGCATGCCGCCGTCCACAAACAGAAGATGCCCATTCACAAAGTCAGAAGCGGGCGCGGCAAGATAAACCGCCGCGCCGATCAGCTCCTCCGGGTTACCCCAGCGAGCGGCGGGCGTGCGCTGGAACAGCCAGGCGGAGAATGCTTCATCGTTGACCAGCGCGGTGGTCATGTCGGTGGCGAAATAGCCGGGAGCAATGCCATTGACCTGAATATTGTATTCCGCCAGTTCCACGCACATGCCACGGGTTAACATTTTGACCGCGCCTTTTGACGCCGCGTATGGAGTAATGGTTTTACGACCTAATTCGCTTTGCATTGAGCAGATATTAATAATCTTCCCGCGGCGGCGTTGCACCATGTAGCGGGAAACCTGCTGTGACACCAGAAAGACCGATTTCTGGTTTACATCAATCACTTTGTCCCATTCAGCCTCCGGGAATTCGGTGAAGGGAAAACGACGCTGAATTCCGGCGTTGTTAATTAAAATATCAATGGCCCCAACTTCCTTTTCAATTTGCGCGATGGCGCGCGCCACCTCTTCCCCGTTGGTGACATCAAATCCATAGCCAACGGCGCGATAGCCTTCGGCAACCAGTTTGTCCGCCGCCGCCTGAGCGCGCTGCTGGGTAATATCGTTAATCACAATCTCAGCACCGTGCGCCGCCAGACCGTTGGCCAGCAGGTTACCAATGCCCTGAGCGGAACCGGTAATCAGCGCGCGTTTGCCGGTCAGGTCGAATAGGTTCTTCATAAAAAACTCCTTTTTTAATAACTGTTACGCGTAACTGTATACGCGTAACAGTAGAAAAAAGAAGATCCAGGAAGAGGAAAATGATCGTTATGTGATCAACATTGCATTTACGTGCAAGATGAAAAAAAGAGGGATTAGCCTGATAAGCGTAACGCGATCAGGCCGTAAGGACAGGTTGCCGGATGGCGGCGTAAACGCCTTATCCGGCCTACAAAAACGACAAAAGCGAATACGAAATGTCGTCCGGTCGAGCACTGCAACGCCGGGACTGCACCGGACTAAACATCCTTCACCCGACCAGTCATCCACAGCGTCACCACCGAAATCACCGCAATCACCCAATAGACGGCAGAGTGACCGTAGCTTTGCGCAACAGCCCCCTGAATCACCCCTGCCAGAATGACTCCCGTTGAAATACTGTTGGTAAATAATGTGGTCGCTGATCCCGCACGTCCGGGCATCAGATCCTGAAACCACAGCATGCCTATCCCGGCGATAATACCGATAAATACCGCGTTAAACAGTTGCAGCACCAGCAGCGCCGTACGGCTGTGAAAGAAGATCAAACCAAGATAAAACAGCACGCCTGCCGCGACGGCCGCGATCATCATTCGCCGTTTGCCAAAGCGCTTCACGTAATAGCCCGCAAGAATCATCGCCGGAATTTCCAGTCCAGCCGCCGTCCCCATTAGAATCCCGGCCAGCTTGTCCGGCAAGCCCAGTTCGAGGCTTATCCACAGCGGCATATCGATGATGTACATGGTGTTGCAGGTCCACATCAGCGTGGAGGCAATAAACAACATGCGTACATTTTTGTCCTGCCAACCGCCGGTCTGTTCCAGCGGCACGTCTACAGGCTGCTCCACCCGAGCAACTGACGGCAGTATCAGCGCAATCAGCACCAGGCTAATGGCAAAAATCCCTGCGGCAATGGAAAACATCGCCGTAAAGCCGTAATTCAGCGCCAGCATAAAAGCCAGCGGTGGGCCAATTACCCAGGCCAGTGAAAGCTGCGCACGCATCACCGAGCTAAACATCACCACTTCACGCGCGGAGTTATCAGCATATTCCCGCGCCAGCGCAAACAGCTGCGGCATGGCGGTGTTCGCCAGCGAGGCCAGCAGCACACCGCAGGTGATCAGCGTAAGATAGTGACGATTAAAGGCAAACAGCAACGCATTGCCAATTGCCATCAGGCAGCAGAACATGATCAACTTACGTCGATCGCCATGGCTGTCGGATCGTTTCGCGAGGCCAAGGCTGACGACGATCCCGACAATCGCATTGACGGTGTAAAACAGCCCGACCCAAAATGGCTGCGCCCCGACTTCACGGCTCAGGAACAGACTCAGCGTGGGTGCCTGCAATGCCCCCGCCACGCCCATCATAAAAGCGACCAGCATAAATGCCGCGTAAACGCCGTTGAGGCGCCGTCCCATGGTCATAATCCAGAGCATTGTTATCCCTATTGGCTGGGCTGATACGAAAAAAGCCAGCAGAAAAAATCTGCTGGCGGGTGATTTTACACCAATACTCAGTCACACATGATGTCTGCAATTTCCAATTCAGGAGTCAGATGTCATCTCCCACTGCATCAGCTCTTCGAGCATCTTTAAGCGCTGCGGGGCACTCAGGCAAGCCAACCAGGACGATTTTTCTGTCGCGGTAAAGTACTTCAACCAGAACTGACGCATAGATGACCCCTTCGTTGTCTCATCGCTTCATCGGAATCTATTATTGGCTTAATATAGGGATTATAAAATTGCTGAGTTTTCCGCAGGAGTTCCCCTTTTATGTCTTCTGGTCGTTTGCAACAACAGTTCATCCGTCTGTGGCAATGCTGTGACGGCAAGACGCAAGACACGACGCTCAACGAGCTGGCGGATCTGCTGAGCTGCTCGCGCCGCCATATGCGTACGCTGCTTAATACCATGCAGGATCGTGGTTGGTTAACGTGGGAAGCTGAAGTTGGACGAGGTAAACGCTCGCGACTGACATTCCTCTATACTGGGCTGGCGCTCCAGCAGCAGCGCGCGGAAGACCTACTGGAACAGGATCGCATCGATCAACTGGTGCAACTTGTTGGTGACAAAACGGCCGTCCGGCAAATGCTGGTCTCCCATCTGGGTCGCAGCTTTCGCCAGGGTCGGCATATCATGCGCGTTCTCTATTATCGCCCGATGCACAACTTGCTCCCCGGTACGGCATTACGCCGCTCCGAAACCCATATCGCCCGCCAAATCTTCAGTGCCTTAATTCGGGTAAATGAGGAAAATGGGGAACTGGAAGCGGACATTGCCCATCACTGGCAGCAAATTTCACCTTTGCATTGGCGATTCTTCCTGCGCCCGGGGATCCATTTTCATCATGGCCGCGAGCTGGAAATGGAAGATGTTATCGCCTCGCTGAGGCGCATTAACGCCCTGCCGCTGTACTCACACATCACGCAGATCGTCTCCCCCACGGCCTGGACGCTGGATATCCATCTGGCCCAGCCAGATCGCTGGCTTCCCTGGCTATTGGGGCAGGTCCCCGCCATGATCCTGCCGCGAGAATGGGAAACGCTAAACAACTTTTCCAGCCACCCGATTGGTACCGGTCCGTATGCGGTAATGCGCAATACCAATAACCAACTGAAAATTCATGCATTTGATGATTACTTTGGCTACCGGGCGCTGATTGACGAAGTTAACGTTTGGGTATTACCCGACATCGGAGAAGAGCCTGGCGGCGGGTTGACGCTAAAAGGTCCAACAGAGGATGAAAAGGCGATCGAAAGCCGCCTCGAAGAAGGTTGCTACTACCTGTTGTTTGATGCGCGTAGCCACCGTGGCGCGAACCAGGAGGTTCGCGAGTGGGCAAGCCGCGTTCTCTCGCCAACAAATTTAATCTGCCACGCCGATGAACAGTACCAGCGGTTGTGGTTTCCCGCCTACGGTTTGCTTCCCCGCTGGCATCACGCCAAACCTGGCCATGGTGAAAAACCCGCCGGGCTGGAAACGCTGACGATCACCTACTATCGCGATCATATCGAACACCGGATTATCGCGCAGATCATGAAAACGTTGCTGGCGCAGCATCAGGTACAGTTGAATATTCAGGAGATCGACTACGATCAATGGCATGCAGGTGAAATCGTCAGCGATATCTGGCTCAACAGCGCCAACTTTACCCTCCCGCTGGACTTCTCACTGTTCGCACATTTGTGCGAAGTCCCTTTGCTGCAAAACTGTATCTCGCGGGACTGGGAAAACGATGCGGCTCGCTGGCGAACGGGCGAAATGAGCCTGGCAGCATGGTGCCAACAGTTGCTCGCCACAAAGGCCATTGTGCCATTAATCCACCACTGGCTGATCATTCAGGGACAGCGCAGTATGCGCGGGCTGCGCATGAATACCCTCGGCTGGTTTGATTTTAAATCGGCGTGGTTTGCGCCGCCGGATCCATAATTGCTGCTGAACAACAAAATCATTACACTAACGCTGTTCTCAACGGGGTGCTAAATAAAAACATACACAAAATCATTCGATCGGTGTATGGGCTGAGAGATACCCGTCGAACCTGATCCGGATAATGCCGGCGAAGGGATTTGAGGCTGTAGCTCAAGTCCTTTGCCACCTAACTCGTCATATTTCAAGCTGCAGATGCGTTGGCTTTCCTCGCTCACCCCAGTCACGTACTACCTGTACGCTCCTGGGGATGCGCTGCGTCGCCGCCTTCCTGCAACTCGAATTATTTAGAGTTTTACTTTATGAGGTGCAAAGTGTTTAAAAAATGTCTTCCGCTTTTACTGCTGTGCGCAGCGCCTGCTTTCGCTAAACCTGTACTGACCGTCTATACCTACGACTCGTTCGCAGCTGACTGGGGCCCGGGCCCGACAATCAAAAAAGCTTTTGAAGCTGACTGCAACTGCGAGCTAAAACTGGTCGCGTTGGAAGATGGCGTGTCGCTGCTTAACCGCCTGCGCATGGAAGGAAAAAACAGCAAAGCCGACGTCGTGCTGGGTCTGGATAACAACCTTCTGGAAGCCGCTACACAAACCAAACTGTTTGCCAAAAGTGGTGTTGCAAACGACGCCGTTAACGTACCCGGCGGCTGGAAAAACGATACCTTCGTTCCGTTTGATTACGGCTATTTCGCCTTCGTTTATGATAAGAACAAGCTGAAGAATCCGCCCAAAAGCCTGAAAGAACTGGTAGAGAGCGACCAAAAATGGCGCGTCATTTATCAGGATCCACGCACCAGCACGCCAGGATTGGGTCTGCTGCTATGGATGCAGAAAGTCTATGGTGATAAAGCGCCAGAGGCGTGGCAGAAACTGGCAGCCAAAACCGTCACCGTCACCAAGGGCTGGAGCGAAGCCTACGGCCTGTTCCTGAAAGGTGAAAGCGATCTGGTGCTCAGTTACACCACCTCTCCGGCCTATCACATCATCGCCGATAAAAAAGACAACTACGCCGCGGCCAACTTTAGCGAAGGCCACTATTTGCAGGTGGAAGTCGCCGCCCGTACCGCGGCCAGCAAGCAGCCGGAACTGGCCGAGAAATTCCTGAAGTTTATGGTATCCCCGGCATTCCAGAATGCGATTCCGACCGGCAACTGGATGTATCCCGTGACGCAAGTCGCCCTACCGCCAGGATTCGAGCAACTGAATAAACCGGCCACCCCGCTGGAATTTACGCCGCAGCAGGTTGCGGCTCAACGTCAGGCATGGATTAGCGAATGGCAACGCGCCGTCAGCCGTTAATTCCCGGCTGGCTGTTTCCTGGGCTTACCGCCGCCACGCTGATGGTGGCCGTTGCCCTGGCCGCATTTTTGGCACTGTGGTTTAACGCCCCGCAGGGAGAATGGCTCTCGCTGTGGCAAGATGACTACCTGTGGCACGTGGTGCGCTTTTCTTTCTGGCAGGCATTTTTATCCGCTGTGCTGTCGGTTGTCCCGGCGATTTTCCTTGCCAGAGCGCTCTATCGTCGTCGTTTTCCAGGGCGTCTGGCGCTGCTGCGTCTGTGCGCGATGACGTTAATCCTGCCAGTGCTGGTCGCGGTATTCGGTATTCTTAGCGTCTACGGTCGCCAGGGTTGGCTGGCCTCGCTCTGGCATACATTCGGGCTGGAGTGGACGTTTTCGCCATACGGTTTGCAGGGCATTCTGCTGGCGCATGTCTTTTTCAATCTGCCGATGGCCAGCCGCCTGCTGTTACAGTCGCTGGAGAATATTCCCGGCGAACAGCGGCAGTTAGCCGCTCAGTTGGGTATGCGTGGCTGGCATTTCTTCCGTTTTGTTGAATGGCCATGGCTGCGTCGTCAGATCCTGCCCGTCGCGGCACTCATCTTTATGCTGTGCTTCGCCAGTTTCGCCACCGTTCTGTCGCTTGGCGGCGGGCCACAGGCCACCACCATCGAGCTGGCTATCTATCAGGCGCTGAATTTTGATTACGATCCTGCCCGCGCAGCCATGCTGGCGTTGATCCAGATGGTTTGTTGTTTGGCGCTGGTGCTCCTCAGCCAACGTCTGAGCCGGGCGATTGCTCCCGGTGCTACCCTGGTACAAGGCTGGCGCGATCCCGACGATCGCCTGCACAGCCGACTGGCTGACGCAATCCTGATTATTCTTGCCCTGTTGCTGTTACTGCCGCCGTTGCTGGCGGTGATTATCGATGGCTTAAACCGCCATGTTCTGGATGTACTGATGCAGCCAGTGCTGTGGCAGGCGTTGGGAACCTCGCTGCGCATCGCATTAGCAGCAGGAGCGTTATGCGTCGTGCTCACTATGATGCTGTTATGGAGCAGTCGTGAACTCCGTGCCCGACAGCAGCTGCTGGCAGGTCAGATGCTGGAGTTGAGCGGCATGATGATCCTCGCCATGCCGGGCATCGTGCTGGCAACCGGCTTCTTTCTACTGCTCAATAATACCATTGGGCTTCCTGAATCTGCCGACGGCATTGTCATTTTTACCAATGCGCTGATGGCGATCCCTTACGCGCTGAAAGTGCTGGAAAACCCAATGCGTGACGTCACTGCTCGCTACAGTATGTTGTGCCAGTCGTTGGGCATTGAGGGATGGTCGCGCCTGAAAGTGGTTGAACTGCGCGCCCTGAAGCGCCCGCTGGCGCAGGCGATGGCGTTTGCCTGCGTCCTGTCGATTGGCGATTTTGGCGTAGTGGCGTTATTTGGTAATGAGGATTTCCGTACCCTGCCGTTTTATTTATATCAGCAGATTGGCTCTTATCGCAGTCAGGATGGCGCGGTTACGGCGTTATTACTGCTGATCCTGTGCTTTACGCTGTTTACCGTTATTGAGAAATTGCCGGGTCGAAATGTTAAAACTGATTGATATCACATGGCTTTATCACCATTTGCCTATGCGCTTTACGCTGTCGGTCACGCGCGGTGAGCAAATAGCTGTACTCGGGCCCAGCGGCGCCGGGAAAAGTACGCTGCTGAATCTGATTGCCGGCTTTCTCACGCCTGCCAGCGGTACCATGATGATTGACGGTGAAGATCACACCACCACGCCGCCCTCACGCCGTCCCGTTTCCATGTTGTTTCAGGAAAATAACCTGTTCAGCCATCTGAGCGTACAGCAAAACATCGGCCTGGGCCTGAATCCGGGATTGAAGCTGAACACATCGCAGCGGGAGAAAATGCACCACATCGCTCAACAAATGGGACTCGACTCTCTGCTGGAACGCCTCCCCGGTGAGCTTTCCGGCGGGCAGCGGCAGCGCGTGGCGCTGGCGCGTTGTCTGGTGCGAGAACAACCTATTTTACTGCTTGATGAACCGTTCTCAGCGCTCGATCCCGCGCTGCGCCAGGAGATGCTAACGCTGGTCGCCGAAGTCTGTCGCGAGAAGCAGCTGACGTTGCTGATGGTTTCTCACAGCGTAGAAGATGCCGCGCGAATTGCGTCCCGCTCGATTGTGGTCGCCGATGGGCGCATCGCGTGGCAGGGCAAAACGGACGATCTGTTAAGCGGCAACGCCAGCGCCTCGGCGCTATTGGGCATTAAAGCATAATGCGTTGCCGGATGACGGCGTGAACGCCTTATCCGGCCTGTAGGTCGCACATTTTGTAGGCCGGATAAGGCGAAGCCGCCATCCGGCAAAGGTATCGTCAGTAACCTACAACCTTACGCAGAATGTCGATATACACCGGCATCAGCGGATGGCGCAGTAACGCCACCAGCGCGACCACGCCGATCCCGAGCGTTAACGGCGCCAGATACAGCAAACGGCTGCGGGGGAAATACGCCGTTAAGCGATCAACAGCCGCTTTGCCACTACGCCATAGCCGCCAGCAAAACCAGCCGCCCACCCAGAGCAACACCGCCGTCGCCAGCAGCAACCATTTAAAATCCCCGCTCTGCATATCAGAAGGGATATCAATTGCCGCTCCCGCCAGGATCCCCGGCAGGAAGTAGAACGGTGGCCACAGCACGCAGCCAATAATATTCGGGACGATAAATTTAGCGACAGGCAGATCCAGCATGCCTGCTACCATCGGCACCAGCGGGCGCGTCGGTCCGACAAAACGCCCCACCAGAATAGTAAACATGCTGTGTTGATGCAGGGCGTGCTCGGTTTTATCCAGCAGCGCCTTGTTCTTTTTCATGAATGACCAACGGTGCAGCGGCTTTTTAAAGCGCCAGCCCAACCAGAAGGAGATCCAGTCCCCCAACAGGCAGCCGACAATGCCCGCAAGCCAGGCATGCCAGAAGTTCAGTTCGCCGCTGCCAATCAGCGCGCCCAACCCCGCCATCATCACGGTCCCGGGCAGAATCAGACCAACCAGCGCCAGCGACTCCAAAAAAGCCACCAGAAGTACGGCGATCAGAGAGTACAGGGCGGACTGGAGAATAAAGTGTTCCAGCAATGCTTGCATAATGTGTCCGTCAAATTTACGAAGCAGGGATTTTGATAACCCCTCTCAACTTCGTCAAGCCATCAATTGTCTGAATAGATTGCGAGTTATGACAACTTTCAGGATACATCATTCACTTTTTCTTTACATCAAGGTCTGTTTACCGCAAATGACACGCAATTTGCCGAGTTTCGGCGCATCCTGGATCAATCGCTGGCCGAAAAGAAAGGGTGATTTAATGCGCGATAAGTATTCATGGTGAAAGACTTAGAGCCAGGCCCATTAGTTCATTTCACCGTGTCAAAATACTCCAGCTCAAGAGAGTCCCATTTTTGGGATATACAATAGCGTTGATAGTTATCAGCATAGTTATGCGGGTCATGATAAAACCATATACAATTATATTTTATTGAAGGATTTAGTTTCTGCAAAAAACCGATTAAGTACGTTTTTTTAGCAGCGATATCATTAATATTACTCCACTTTACAATAACTCTCATTTGCTGATTATCCAGATTATATTCATAATTATACTCAACATCTTCTGATATTAATGGTACATTTTTCAGAACATCAGGCGTATATAGCCAGTAAGAAAAAATATCACTACGTTCGTAATGATGTTCCCCAGACGTTAGAGCAAACCAAATTAAAAAACACAGAAATGGTATAGTAAGTAGTATTACAAATAATAAAATCCATTTTTTCATATTCACCAATGCCTCTGTGGTGAATGTGGATTAAGCAGAAAAAAAAGTGGACGGTCAAATGGCGAATCAGCATAGTTCATAGTATCAGATACTGAGACAGAGCCATAAACCTCATGATTTATCCTATTTTTATTTTTAAAAAAACCATCAATCGGATTACTATGAAACTGATTACACATTAAACCGGAGAAAGATTCATTTAATGGTTTTATATAATTCATCCAGTCTGGCAGATTTTTCTTAATCGGTTCTCCATATTTGAAAGGTGGATGAGTTGAAAAAAGAAAAGGCAAAAAGTCTCTATTCTTAAAAGTACCAATTGGATCATGAGCATCCCATATTTGTGCGGCTGTTTCATAGGATACTGGCTTCGCCAGATAAAATGGATCTGGCCCGGTTCCAAAAACACGATAAAAACCCACTAAATCAGAAACTAAATCCTCGACACTAAAACCACTATCGGTATACCAATTGAAGAGAATAGAGTCTTGCCAGGCTTCGAATCTTTTTGCAGTCCCATACATAATAGTCAGAGCAATTCGGGCCTTAACCGCAGGTGAAAGGCATGAACGCACCATGACCTGTGTATGTACACCAGAATGAAAAGTCAAACCTAAACCAAATAACTTCTTCCTTATCCCCATTTCCTGATAGTAATCTACTGGAAAGTACCAATCATTGAGTTTCTTGTAATATTTTGCTCGTTGCTCTTGTTCAAGTTTTCTCTTCAGGATTCTGGCATCATTTCCCTGTGCATGACCTAAATCGATCCACCCCAGCTCTTCAGTGTAAACTAACCCATATTTTTTTGTTGTCGCAAACATTCCATCAGTAATATCAAAACGCTTACTCATTTAAAACCTCCTTGACAGGAAGTTTATAGCAAGAATATTTTCATCAAACAAATGCTGATTTTTTATTATTTATAGATATATATTCATCATAAAATCACCGCGCATCTCAGATGCCAAATTTTAATGCGCTGAAAGAAGTTTAATACTCGCAGCGCACAAGCTAAATTTATTCACATCCAGCGCGAAACTCACTCGGACTGGCACCGGTACATTTTTTGAAAACACGAGAGAAATAGAGCTGGTCGTCAAAACCAACATTGCGACCTACGGTGGCGATAGGCATACGTGTGGTACTCAGCAGTAGCTTCGCCTGGCTGATGCGCTGGTCCTCGCGCCAGCTTAATACGCTGATCCCCAACTGCTGACGGAACAGATGCGACAAACGGGAAGGCGACAGGCAGACGTGCTGCGCGACGCTGGCGATATCAAAATTGCTGTCCGCCAGGTGATCGCTGATGTACTGGCAGGCATCGCGGACGCGGTTGTCCATGGGCGGGTGTAGCGATTCATTGATGGCTTCCATACGTCGGAGCAACAACTGCTCCAGTAAATTAATCGCCAGCAGTTCGGAATAACGACCTTCTCCCTGCCCGGCGTTAATTATCTGCCCAAACAGTTCGTTAAAATGCGGCTGATGTGCTTCATCCGGGCGGAAAAAACCGGTCTGGCCAAAAATGGCCGGCCAGGTCAGCCACTCCTGCCAGTAGGCGCGCGGACGAAAGTAAACCCACTGGTGATACCACTCGCTGGCATCAGGATGGCGCCCGTAGTGGTGAATTTCTCCAGGTGGAAACAACAGAATATCGCCAGGCCGGCAGACAAACTGCTTGCCCTGATTATTGATAACCCCTTCGCCACGGATGGTGAGATTGAGGATATAACCCTTCATACCCAGCGGCCTGTCGATAAAAAAATCCAGGTATCCGTTCGCTTCAATGGGGGTTAATCCGGCCACCAAATGCGCGTTAAACGAATAACCTGGCAACAGGGGATCGTTTTGCGTTTCAGCCATAATTTCAATACTCCCTACGTCCTGCCAAGAAACAATTTGTCCATATTACGCCAGACATCATCGCTGTCGCTCCTGCGGGCCGCTGTATTTGCGGCAATGGACCACCAACCCCGCTCGTGAAAAGCTCTTTGTAAAAAACATGTACTACGCCAACGTCAAAATCGGCTAACAAAAGTGTCTATAACTACGGCAGAAATGTCCACATTGATTATTTGCACAGCGTCACACTTTGTGATGCCACAGCATTTTAGTCCATAAGATTAGCGGATCCTGCCTGACGGTTTTTATCGCTACTCACTACTGTTTATCCATACCCGTATTTTTGGATGGAGTAAGACGATGGCGATTGCAATTGGCCTCGATTTTGGTAGTGATTCAGTACGCGCTTTGGCGGTGGAATGTGCCACCGGCGAAGAGATCGCCACCAGCGTTGAGTGGTACCCACGTTGGCAGGAAGGGCAGTATTGCGATGGCCCAAACAACCAGTTTCGCCATCATCCGCGCGACTACATTGAATCCATGGAAGCGGCGCTGAAAACCGTACTGGCCGAACTGAGCGCTGAGCAGCGCGCGGAAGTGGTCGGTATTGGCGTTGACAGTACCGGCTCAACCCCGGCACCCATCGATGCAGACGGTAATGTACTGGCGCTGCGTCCGGAGTTCGCGGAAAACCCGAATGCGATGTTTGTCCTGTGGAAAGATCACACCTCAGTAGAAGAAGCCGAAGAAATCACCCGCCTGTGCCATACACCGGGCAAGATCGATTACTCCCGCTATATCGGCGGCATTTATTCCAGCGAATGGTTCTGGGCCAAAATCCTGCATGTCACTCGTCAGGACCACGCAGTTGCCGAGGCTGCGGTTTCGTGGATTGAGCTATGCGACTGGGTTCCGGCCCTGCTCTCCAACACCGTACGCCCACAGGATATTCGTCGCGGTCGCTGCAGCGCCGGGCATAAATCTCTGTGGCATGAAAGCTGGGGTGGTCTGCCGCCAGCCAGTTTCTTTGACGAACTCGACCCCATCCTCAACCGCCATCTGCAATACCCAATGTTTACCGATACCTTCACCGCGGATCTGCCGGTTGGCACCCTGTGCACCGAGTGGGCACAGCGCCTGGGACTACCGGAAAGTGTGGTGATTGCAGGCGGTGCTTTTGACTGCCATATGGGCGCGGTCGGCGCAGGTGCACAGCCTAACACGCTGGTGAAAGTCATCGGCACGTCAACCTGCGACATTCTGATTGCCGACAAGCAAAGCGTTGGCGAGCGTGCGGTGAAAGGCATTTGCGGCCAGGTTGATGGCAGCGTGGTGCCTAATTTTATTGGCCTCGAAGCTGGTCAGTCTGCATTCGGCGATATCTATGCCTGGTTTAGCCGCGTGCTGAGCTGGCCGCTGGAACAGCTTGCCGCACAGCATCCGGAACTGCAGACCCAGATTAAAGCCAGTCAAAAACAGCTGCTGCCTGCACTCACCGAAGCATGGGCGAAAAATCCATCACTGGAGCATCTGCCGGTCGTGCTCGACTGGTTCAACGGTCGCCGTACGCCCAATGCCAACCAGCGTCTGAAAGGCGTCATTACCGACCTGAATCTGGCAACCGATGCACCAGCGCTGTTCGGTGGTCTGATTGCCGCCACGGCCTTTGGCGCGCGCGCCATTATGGAATGCTTCACCGAACAAGGCATTGCGGTTCACAACGTGATGGCGCTTGGCGGTATCGCGCGCAAGAACCCGGTCATCATGCAGGCCTGCTGTGACGTGCTGAACCGTCCGCTACAGATTGTCGCTTCAGACCAGTGCTGCGCACTCGGTGCAGCTATCTTCGCCGCCGTTGCCGCGAAAGTACACGCCGATATCCCTGCCGCTCAGCAGCAGATGGCAAGCGCCGTGGAAAACACGCTGCAACCTCGCCCAGAGCAGGCTCAACGTTTTGAACAGCTTTACCGCCGCTATCAGCAGTGGGCAGTAAGCGCTGAACAGCAATACCTTCCGACTGCCGCTCCGGCGCAACAAGCCCCGGTAGACCTGGCAACCCTGACACATTAAGGACACGACAATGACGATTTTTGATAACTATGAAGTGTGGTTTGTGATTGGTAGCCAGCATCTGTATGGCCCTGAAACCCTGCGTCAGGTAACCCAACATGCCGAGCACGTCGTTAACGCACTGAATACTGAAGCCAAACTGCCCTGCAAGCTGGTATTAAAACCGCTGGGCACTTCCCCTGATGAGATTACCGCTATCTGTCGTGACGCGAATTACGACGATCGCTGTGCAGGGATGGTGGTCTGGCTGCATACCTTCTCTCCGGCCAAAATGTGGATTAACGGCCTGACTATTCTCAACAAGCCGCTGATGCAGTTCCACACCCAGTTCAATGCCGCCCTGCCGTGGGACAGCATTGATATGGACTTTATGAACCTGAACCAGACTGCGCACGGCGGTCGTGAGTTCGGCTTCATCGGCGCGCGTATGCGTCAGCAGCATGCCGTGGTCACCGGCCACTGGCAGGATAAACAAGCGCACGAACGCATTGGCTCCTGGATGCGCCAGGCCGTGTCCAAACAAGATACCCGCCACCTGAAAGTCTGCCGTTTTGGCGACAACATGCGTGAAGTTGCGGTCACCGATGGCGATAAAGTCGCTGCGCAGATCAAGTTCGGCTTCTCGGTAAACACCTGGGCCGTGGGCGATCTGGTGCAGGTAGTGAACGCAATTAGCGACGGTGAAATCAACGCGCTAATCGATGAGTACGAAAGCACCTATACCATGACGGCGGTGACGCAAGTCCACGGTGAAAAACGTCAGAATGTCCTGGAAGCGGCCCGTATTGAACTGGGGATGAAGCGCTTCCTGGAACAGGGCGGATTCCACGCCTTCACCACCACATTTGAAGATTTACACGGCCTGAAACAGCTCCCTGGTCTGGCCGTACAGCGTCTGATGCAGCAAGGCTACGGCTTTGCGGGCGAAGGCGACTGGAAAACCGCCGCTCTGCTTCGCATCATGAAGGTGATGTCAACCGGTCTGCAGGGCGGCACCTCATTTATGGAGGATTACACCTACCACTTCGAGAAAGGCAACGATCTGGTGCTCGGCTCGCACATGCTGGAAGTGTGCCCGTCCATCGCGGTGGAAGAGAAACCGATCCTCGACGTACAGCACCTCGGCATTGGTGGTAAAGACGATCCTGCCCGTCTGATCTTCAACACCAAAACCGGCCCGGCAGTGGTTGCCAGCCTGATCGATCTCGGCGATCGCTATCGCCTGCTGGTTAACTGCATCGACACGGTACAAACGCCGCACTCCCTGCCAAAACTGCCTGTCGCTAACGCGCTGTGGAAAGCTCAACCGGATCTGCCAACCGCTTCTGAAGCCTGGATCCTCGCCGGTGGCGCGCACCACACCGTGTTCAGCCACGCACTGGATCTGAACGATATGCGCCAGTTCGCTGAAATGCATGATATCGAGATCGCAGTGATCGATAACGATACCCGCCTGCCGGCCTTTAAGGACGCGTTGCGCTGGAACGAAGTGTATTACGGGTTCAAACGTTAATTGGTGAAACGGATTGCCCGGTGGCATTTCATTTACCGGGCCTACAAATTACGTAGGCCGGATAAGCGAAGCGCCATCCGGCATTCAGGAGTTAACATGCTAGAAGATCTTAAACGTCAGGTACTGGAAGCGAATCTGGCGCTGCCAAAGCACAACCTGGTGACGCTGACCTGGGGAAACGTTAGCGCCGTCGATCGCGAGCGCGCCGTGTTTGTGATTAAACCTTCGGGAGTCGATTACAGCGTAATGACCGCCGACGATATGGTGGTAGTCAGTATCGCCACGGGTGAAGTTGTAGAAGGTACGAAGAAACCTTCCTCAGATACCCCAACACACCGTTTGCTGTATCAGGCATTCCCGACCATTGGCGGCATTGTTCACACCCATTCGCGTCATGCAACCATCTGGGCGCAGGCGGGTCAGTCGATTCCTGCAACGGGGACCACCCATGCGGACTATTTCTACGGTTCGATTCCCTGCACACGCAAAATGACCGACGAAGAAATCAACGGCGAATATGAATGGGAAACCGGTAACGTAATCGTTGAAACCTTTGAAAAACAAGGTATTGACGCCGCACAGATGCCTGGCGTGCTGGTGCACTCTCACGGTCCATTTGCCTGGGGAAAAAATGCCGAAGATGCGGTGCATAACGCCATCGTGCTGGAAGAAGTAGCCTATATGGGGATTTTCTGCCGCCAGCTCGCGCCGCAATTACCGGATATGCAGCAAACCCTGCTAGATAAACACTACCTGCGCAAACACGGTGCAAAAGCGTATTACGGGCAGTAAAAGAAATAAGCGCGCAGATAATCTACGCGCTCCTTTATAGTTATTCGCTATAATATTCGGCGAATGAACCTTGGTATACACAATCATTTGAACAGATATAATCAATTACATTATCATAGTGTCCATGAGCCTTATTTCCTTCCAGACAATGGAAAAAGATATAATCTGTAATCGTCGCCTGCCACTTCTGCCCGTTCAGCAGATAATTAATCACTGTATCTTTGTGTCCCTTACTTTTGTCATTACCCTGCCAGTGAAAAAAAGCGCTACCATTTTCAATAATTTCAGCATTCCACAACTTACCGTCCCATGTTTTATATAAAATATACTTGCTCACAGTTTTAATCGCTGGATTAGAAATCATTGTGTTAACAAACATATAGTTCTGATATTTAATGCCAAGCTGATGTTTGGAAAGAACGTTCATAAAAACTCCATTTTTTCAAAATTAATATTAAAAGGACAAAAAAATGCACAAGCCATCGACAAAATAAAATTATATTCACAGAGAATTTCCCGACGAAATTGAATTGAAACTGCTTAGTTAGAACAATAACAACCCCATTTAAATATATTATATTTAAGATAATGACCCAAACATTTCGAATGAAAGTTTTACACTAACAGCTAATAAAAACAAATAAAAATATAATTTTTTCACTAATCCGAGAAATATGTAGCAAAATCAAATGGGCACTATTCCTAAAAAATAGAAAAAGTATGAAAACGAACTTGTAATTAACAATTAAAACATAAACAACGTAATTAATGGAAACTAATGTACAAATACCAGCTATAACATATCTATCTGTAGCCTATCAAAGCTATTTGATTCATATATTGCATATGAAGATAACATTGTCAGGTAGGAATAATTATTTTACTCAGGAAAGCGTATTTCGGGCAGTAACCTCTTCTGAGCATGACAACTGTATAAAATCACAGCTAATCTATCAGAACCAGGCTATAATAATGCCTGGTTTTTTGACGGATACGCAGCGTGGCGCAAGCAGGTTTTATTTTAACCCGGCACTGGCGGGACACCCCGCAGGGAACTGAGGTCTCATTCTGGCTGGCTACAGACGATGGGCCGCTGCAGGTCACGCTCGCGACTCAGGAGTCGGTCGCGTTTATTCCCACCAGTCAGGTTCCTCGCGTAATGTCATTATTACGCACTGAAAACGGCTATCGCCTGAAATCGCTGCAATTGCAAGACTTCCACCGCCATCCTGTTTCCGGCCTGTATTGCCGCTCACATCGCCAGCTCATGCGGTTGGAAAAACTGCTGCGCGAAAACGCAGTCACCGTCTATGAGGGCGATGTACGCCCACCTGAGCGGTATCTGATGGAGCGCTTTATCACCTCCCCTGTTTGGGTCGAAGGCGACAGACATAATGACATGCTGGTGAATGCCCGCCTGAAGCCGAACCCTGACTATCGACCACCGCTAAAATGGGTATCGCTGGATATTGAAACCACGCGCCACGGCGAACTCTATTGCATCGGTCTTGAAGGCTGCGGGCAGCGTATTGTCTATATGCTCGGCCCGGCAAACGGCGACGCCTCTACGCTTGATTTTGAACTTGAGTACGTTGCAAGCCGCCCGCAGTTGCTGGAAAAACTCAATGACTGGATTGCCCGTCACGATCCTGATGTGATAATCGGCTGGAACGTCGTGCAATTCGATTTACGCGTCCTGCAAAAGCACGCCGAACGTTACCGCATTCCCCTGCGTTTTGGTCGCGATAGCAGCGAGCTTGAGTGGCGCGAGCATGGCTTCAAGAACGGTGTATTCTTCGCTCAGGCTAAGGGGCGCCTGATTATCGACGGTATTGAGGCGCTAAAATCCGCGTTCTGGAATTTCTCGTCATTCTCGCTGGAAACGGTGTCGCAAGAATTGCTGGGTGAAGGCAAGTCGATTGATAATCCGT
This sequence comes from Citrobacter sp. Cpo074, assembly GCF_030332745.1. NCBI lineage: Bacteria > Pseudomonadati > Pseudomonadota > Gammaproteobacteria > Enterobacterales > Enterobacteriaceae > Citrobacter > Citrobacter sp. Cpo074. The sequence continues at coordinate 92,990 of NZ_JAOWHG010000023.1, read as the reverse complement.
GGGACCGAATGGACGAAATCGACCGTCGATTTGCCCAGGATAAGCCCGCGCTTGCCACCTACAATCTCAAAGACTGTGAGTTGGTCACGCGCATTTTTCACAAAACCGAGATCATGCCATTTCTGCTGGAGCGCTCGACGGTCAACGGTCTGCCGGTCGACCGTCACGGTGGTTCGGTTGCCGCCTTCGGCCACCTCTACCTTCCGCGCATGCACCGGGCGGGTTATGTGGCGCCGAATCTGGGTGAAGTCCCCGCGCACGCCAGTCCCGGCGGCTACGTGATGGACTCGCGCCCAGGCTTATACGACTCCGTACTGGTGCTGGATTACAAAAGCCTGTATCCCTCAATAATTCGTACTTTTTTAATCGATCCGGTGGGGCTTATCGAAGGGATGGCGCAGCCGGATCCGGAACACAGCACCGAAGGTTTCCTTGACGCCTGGTTTTCACGCGAAAAGCACTGCCTGCCTGAAATCGTTACTCAGATCTGGCACGGGCGCGAAGAAGCAAAACGCCGCGGCAATAAGCCACTCTCGCAGGCGTTGAAAATCATCATGAACGCATTTTACGGCGTGCTGGGCACCACCGCCTGTCGCTTTTTCGACCCGAGACTGGCCTCGTCCATTACCATGCGCGGCCATGCGATCATGCGCCAGACCAAAGCGTTAATTGAGGCTCAGGGTTACGATGTCATTTATGGCGATACCGATTCCACCTTTGTCTGGCTGAAAAAGGCGCACTCAGAAGACGATGCAGCCCGAATTGGTCGGGAACTGGTGAGCTATGTCAACACCTGGTGGGCGCAATCGCTGAAGCAACAAAATCTGACCAGCGCGCTGGAGCTGGAATTTGAAACCCATTTTTGTCGCTTTCTGATGCCGACCATTCGCGGTGCAGATACCGGCAGTAAAAAACGCTATGCGGGGATGATTCAGGACGGTGCGGAGCAACGTATGGTGTTTAAGGGACTGGAAACAGTACGAACCGACTGGACGCCGCTGGCCCAACAATTTCAGCAGGAGCTATACCTGCGAATTTTTCGTAACGAACCTTATCAGGAGTTTGTTCGCGAGACTATTGCCCGTCTGATGGCCGGTGAAATGGATGAACAACTGGTGTACCGCAAGCGCCTGCGCCGCCCGTTAAGCGAATACCAGCGAAATGTTCCACCACACGTTCGTGCCGCGCGACTCGCCGATGAGCAGAATGTAAAGCTGGGGCGTCCACCGCAGTATCAGAATCGCGGAACCATAAAATATGTCTGGACGGTCAATGGCCCAGAACCTGTTGATTATCAGCTATCTGTGCTCGATTACGAGCATTATCTGACCCGCCAGATCCAACCTGTTGCTGAGGGAATTCTTCCCTTTATTGACGATAATTTTGCTACACTACTCACAGGACAACTGGGGTTATTTTGACGCGTGACGAAACCGCCGCCATCCAGTACCATAGCGCCCTTTCCATTCCTGGACCCATTTAACACCACTACCACTGATTTATTAGCCTGGTAGCGGGGTCGTATGCTCTCAATAACGGGGATTAGCCCGGAAAATGACGAGTATTGCCTGCAATTAAAGATATAGAGCCGAACATATATGCCTTTTACACTTGGTCAACGCTGGATCAGCGATACAGAAAGCGAATTGGGACTTGGTACTGTTGTCGCCATGGATGCGCGAACCGTCACTTTACTTTTCTCATCGACGGGCGAAAACCGTCTGTATGCGCGCAGTGATTCCCCCGTGACCCGCGTGATGTTCAATCCTGGCGATACGATAACAAGCCATGAAGGCTGGCAGCTGCATGTCGATGAAGTAAAAGAAGAAAACGGCCTGCTTGCCTATATCGGAACCCGCCTGGATACCGAAGAAACCGGTGTCATGCTGCGTGAAGTACTGCTCGACAGCAAACTGGTATTCAGCAAACCACAAGATCGCCTGTTTGCTGGCCAGATTGACCGCATGGATCGCTTTGCTCTGCGCTATCGCGCCCGTAAATTTCAGAGCGAACAATACCGTATGCCGTGGAGTGGGTTGCGTGGTCAACGTACCAGCCTGATTCCTCACCAGCTGAACATTGCCCATGATGTTGGTCGTCGTCATGCGCCTCGCGTTTTACTGGCAGACGAAGTGGGTTTAGGTAAAACCATTGAAGCCGGGATGATCCTGCATCAGCAACTGCTTTCCGGCGCCGCAGAGCGCGTGCTGATCATCGTCCCGGAGACATTACAGCATCAGTGGCTGGTCGAAATGCTGCGCCGTTTCAACCTGCGTTTTGCACTGTTTGATGATGAGCGTTATGCAGAAGCGCAGCACGACGCCTACAACCCGTTTGAAACCGAACAACTGGTCATCTGCTCGCTGGACTTTGCCCGTCGCAATAAACAGCGTCTGGAGCACCTGTGTGACGCCGAGTGGGATCTGCTGATTGTCGATGAAGCCCATCACCTGGTGTGGAGCGAAGACGCGCCCAGCCGCGAATATATGGCCATTGAACAACTGGCAGAACGTGTGCCGGGCATCCTGCTGCTAACCGCTACACCGGAGCAGTTGGGCATGGAAAGTCACTTTGCACGCCTGCGCCTGCTGGACCCGAGCCGTTTCCATGATTTCGCCCAGTTTGTTGAAGAGCAAAAAAATTATCGTCCGGTCGCCGACGCCGTCGCCATGTTACTGGCAGGCAACAAGCTGAGTAACAATGAGCTGAACATGTTAGGCGACATGATTGGCGAGCAGGACATTGAGCCGCTATTGCAGGCGGCAAACAGCGACAGCGAAGACGCCCAGAGCGCGCGTCAGGAGCTGGTTTCGATGCTGATGGACCGCCATGGCACCAGCCGTGTGCTGTTCCGTAACACCCGTAACGGTGTGAAAGGCTTCCCGAAACGCGAGCTGCATACCATCAAGCTGCCGCTGCCGACCCAATACCAGACGGCGATTAAAGTCTCCGGCATTATGGGCGCGCGTAAAAGTGCAGAAGACCGGGCGCGCGACATGCTCTACCCGGAACAGATTTATCAGGAATTCGAAGGCGACACCGGCACCTGGTGGAACTTTGACCCGCGCGTGGAATGGCTGATGGGCTACCTGACCAGCCACCGCTCGCAAAAAGTATTAGTTATCTGTGCAAAAGCCACCACCGCGCTTCAGCTGGAGCAGGTTCTGCGCGAACGCGAAGGTATCCGCGCTGCCGTATTCCATGAAGGGATGTCGATCATTGAGCGTGACCGCGCCGCAGCATGGTTTAGCGAAGAAGATAGCGGCGCCCAGGTAATGCTGTGTTCTGAAATCGGCTCCGAAGGGCGTAACTTCCAGTTCGCCAGCAATCTGGTGATGTTTGACCTGCCGTTCAACCCGGATCTGCTGGAACAGCGTATTGGCCGTCTGGACCGTATTGGTCAGGCGCATGATATTCAGATTCACGTTCCGTACCTGGAAAAAACCGCGCAATCTGTGCTGGTGCGCTGGTACCACGAAGGTCTGGATGCGTTCGAACACACCTGCCCGACCGGCCGTACCATCTATGACACGGTCTATAACAATCTGATCGGCTACCTGGCTGAACCAGAAAATACCGAGGGCTTTGACGATCTGATCAAAACCTGCCGCGAACAGCATGACGCGCTGAAAGCACAGCTGGAGCAAGGTCGCGATCGCCTGCTGGAGATCCACTCTAACGGCGGCGAAAAAGCACTGGCGTTGGCTGAGAGTATTGAAGAACAGGACGACGATACCAGCCTGATCGCCTTCGCCATGAACCTGTTTGATATCGTCGGTATTAATCAGGATGACCGTGGCGACAATTTAATCGTGCTGACGCCGTCCGATCATATGCTGGTGCCGGATTTCCCTGGGCTGCCGGAAGATGGCTGCACCATTACGTTCGAGCGCGATGTCGCCCTGTCGCGTGAAGATGCCCAGTTTATTACCTGGGAGCATCCGCTGATCCGCAATGGTCTGGATCTGATCCTCTCCGGCGACACCGGAAGCAGCACTATTTCGTTGTTAAAAAACAAAGCATTACCTGTTGGTACACTGCTGGTTGAGCTGGTCTATGTTGTTGAAGCGCAAGCGCCGAAACAACTGCAGCTAAACCGCTTCCTGCCACCAACGCCGGTACGCATGCTGCTGGATAAAAACGGCAATAACCTTGCTGCACAGGTTGAGTTCGAAACCTTTAACCGTCAGCTCAGCGCCGTTAACCGCCACACCGGCAGCAAACTGGTCAACGCCGTGCAGCAGGATGTTCATGCCATTCTGCAACTCGGTGAAGCGCAGGTGGAAAAATCAGCCCGTGCGCTGATCGACGCAGCGCGTAAAGAAGCTGACGAGAAGCTGACGGCAGAACTTTCCCGTCTCGAAGCGCTGCGTGCCGTTAACCCGAACATCCGTGATGACGAACTTAGCGCAATTGAAAGCAACCGTCAGCAGGTGATGGAAAGCCTGGATCAGGCGGGCTGGCGTCTCGATGCCCTGCGCCTGATCGTCGTGACGCATCAGTAACGGAGCCATACATGGGGATGGAAAACTACAATCCGCCGCAGGAACCCTGGCTGGTCATCCTGTATCAGGATGAACACATTATGGTGGTCAACAAGCCGAGCGGCTTGTTGTCTGTGCCAGGTCGTCTGGATGAGCACAAAGACAGCGTGATGACGCGTATTCAGCGCGATTATCCGCAGGCTGAATCCGTGCATCGTCTGGATATGGCAACCAGCGGCGTGATTGTAGTCGCGCTAACCAAAGCGGCAGAGCGCGAGCTAAAACGCCAGTTTCGCGAGCGCGAACCGAAAAAACAGTATGTCGCACGCGTCTGGGGGCATCCTGCTCCGGCCGAGGGTCTGGTTGATTTACCGCTGATTTGCGACTGGCCAAACAGACCAAAGCAAAAAGTATGTTATGAGACCGGGAAATCGGCGCAGACCGAGTATGAAGTCGTGGAGTTCGCGGCGGATAACACCGCCCGGGTCGTGCTCAAACCCATTACCGGACGCTCCCACCAGCTGCGTGTGCATATGCTGGCTTTAGGGCATCCTATCCTGGGCGACCGCTTCTATGCTCCGCCGGAAGCTCTCGCGTTAGCGCCACGCCTGTTGCTGCATGCAGAGATGTTAACCATCACGCATCCCGAATACGGCAACAGTATGACGTTTAAAGTCCCGGCGGATTTTTAAATTCTGAGCCAATTTATGCCGGGGGCGCTTCGCTTGCCCGGCCTACATTCATTAACGTAGGCCGGATAAGGCGCTAGCCGCATCCGGCAATTCAATCACTTGAATCCTTTTTGATCCTTAATCAGCTCGTAAGCTTTTTGGATTTCCTGCGCTTTTTGCTTCGCCATTTCCATCATCTCTGGCGGCAGACCTTTCGCAACCAGTTTGTCCGGATGGTGCTCGCTCATCAGCTTACGGTAAGCGCGCTTGATGGTGGTCGCATCGTCGGTCGTTTTCACACCCAGCACATTACAGGCGTCTTCCAGCGTCGGGCCGCGTTGCGCCTGCTGCCAGCCACCGCCGCCAGACTGCTGCTGATATCCGCCGCCAAACTGTGCGCCGCCCTGCATCATGCGCAGGAACTGATCAAATTGGGTGCGTGAGATCCCCAACTCTTCAGCAATCACATACAGCACTTCACGTTCGTTAGGATGCAACGACCCATCGGCAAATGCCGCCTGGATCTGAATCTCCAGAAACATGCGGATCAGATCGAATCGCCCAAAACAGACGCTGCGAAACTGACGCATCTTTTCACGTAATGGGTAATTATCCGATTTTCCTACCCGGAAGGCATGTTGTGCTGCCGTTCGCGAGTCACCGTGCAAATTCATCCGATCCATCAACAGGCTGGCGATATGAATATCGGCTTCCGTGACACGACCTTTGGATTTGGTCAGATGTCCCATCACCTCAAAAGTGGTGGCAAAAAACAGCGCCTGGCGTTCACGTTGGTTGGCAAACCACGCCATTTTGCGCATGCGGGCTTTGTCGAACATGTGGCCAACTAACAGCCCCAGAACCACACCCCAGAAGCCGCCGCCCATCATTAAGGCCACGGCTACACCAATTATCTTTCCCCAATACTGCATAGACTCCCCAAATCTTTCCGCTCTCAGCCAGGCTATGTCCCACAATATAAGGTGCTTTTACCGATTTACGGCTGCGGTCAATTGTGGGACATCGCCTATAATTTGCATTATCATACCTGTCATTCAATGCCGTGCCTAACACCACAAACGCTATACCCGTTGGATTTCGAGTTGCAGCAAGGCGGCAACGTAGTGAGTCCCCTGGAGCTTACCCATGTAAGTGACGGGGGTGAACGAGGAAGACAACGAAGATGCAGCTTGAAAGGTGGCGGGTATAAAATGGGCAGGATTAATACTAGCGAAGTGAAGATGAGATAAGTTAGGCTGTGACCGTTTGTCACGCGCGACGCTACTGATGATGGAACAATAAATACAACGTATGAAAAAACGTATTCCCACTCTTCTGGCCACCATGATTGCCAGCGCCCTCTATAGCCATCAGGGCCTGGCAGCCGATCTCGCCTCACAGTGTATGCTGGGCGTGCCGAGCTATGACCGTCCTCTGGTACAGGGCGAGACTAATGAGTTACCCGTCACCATCAATGCCGACAACGCAAAAGGGAATTATCCCGATGACGCGGTGTTTACCGGCAACGTGGATATCGCACAGGGTAACAGCCGCCTGCAGGCCGACGAAGTACAGCTTCATCAGAAGCAGGCTGAAGGCCAGCCGGAGCCAATACGTACCGTCGATGCGTTGGGCAATGTCCATTATGACGACAATCAGGTTATTCTAAAGGGGCCGAAGGGCTGGTCCAATCTGAATACCAAAGATACCAACATCTGGGAAGGTGATTACCAGATGGTCGGCCGTCAGGGGCGCGGGAAAGCCGACCTGATGAAACAGCGTGGGGAAAACCGTTATACCATTCTGGAAAACGGTAGCTTTACCTCCTGTCTGCCAGGTTCCGATACCTGGAGCGTCGTCGGTAGCGAAGTTATCCACGACCGTGAAGAACAGGTCGCAGAGATCTGGAACGCCCGTTTTAAACTGGGTCCGGTTCCGGTCTTTTACAGTCCTTATTTACAGTTACCCGTCGGCGATAAGCGCCGTTCCGGTTTCCTGATCCCGAACGCAAAATATTCCACCAATAACTATTTTGAGTTCTACCTCCCGTATTACTGGAACATTGCGCCCAATATGGACGCCACCATCACGCCACATTATATGCACCGTCGTGGCGGGATCATGTGGGAGAACGAATTCCGCTACCTCACCCAGGCGGGTGCGGGCTTGATGGAGTTCGACTATCTGAATTCCGATAAAGTGTACGAGGACGAACATCCGAAGGATGACAATTCACGTCGCTGGCTGTTCTACTGGCAGCACGCCGGTGTACTGGACCAGGTGTGGCGTTTCAACGTCGACTACACCAAGGTCAGCGACACCAGCTACTTTAACGATTTCGATAATAAATACGGTTCCAGTACCGACGGCTACGCCACGCAGAAATTCAGCGTCGGCTACGCGGTACAAAACTTTGACGCTACGGTATCGACCAAGCAGTTCCAGGTCTTCGACGCACAAAACAGTAATAGCTACTCTGCGCAGCCGCAGTTAGACGTCAACTACTACCAAAACGACGTTGGTCCGTTTGATACCCGTATTTATGGCCAGGCGGTCCATTTCGTCAATACCAATGACAACATGCCGGAAGCAACGCGTGTTCACCTGGAACCAACGATCAATCTGCCGTTGTCGAATAACTGGGGCAGTATCAATACCGAAGCGAAGCTGCTGGCAACGCACTATCAGCAGACCAATCTGGATTGGTACAACAACAACCCGAGTAACGTTAACAAGCTCGACGAGTCAGCCAACCGCGTCATGCCGCAGTTTAAAGTTGACGGCAAAATGGTATTCGAGCGCGACATGCAAATGCTGGCACCGGGCTATACCCAGACGCTGGAGCCACGCGCGCAGTACCTGTACGTACCGTATCGCGACCAAAGTCATATCTATAACTATGACTCATCCTTGCTGCAATCTGACTACAGCGGCCTGTTCCGTGACCGTACTTATGGCGGTCTGGACCGTATTGCTTCTGCCAACCAGGTGACGACCGGGGTCACATCTCGCGTTTATGATGACGCTGCCGTTGAACGTTTTAATATTTCTGTGGGTCAAATCTACTATTTCACCGAGTCTCGCACCGGCGATGACAACATTAAATGGGAGAATGACGACAAAACGGGTTCACTGGTATGGGCGGGCGACACCTACTGGCGTATCTCCGATCGCTGGGGTTTACGCAGTGGGATCCAGTACGACACGCGTCTGGATAGTATCGCCAACAGCAGCAGCAGTATCGAATACCGTCGCGATGAAAACCGGATGCTGCAGTTGAATTACCGTTACGCCAGCCCGGAATATATCCAGGCGACTCTACCGTCTTACTACTCTACGGCAGATCAGTATAAAAACGGGATTTCGCAGGTGGGCGCGGTGGCAAGCTTCCCAATTGCTGAGCGTTGGTCGATTGTTGGCGCTTACTACTTCGATACCAACGTGAACAAAGAAGCAGATTCAATGCTGGGCTTACAGTACAACTCCTGCTGTTACGCCATTCGCTTTGGCTACGAACGTAAGCTGAACGGTTGGGATAATACCCAGCAACACGCGATTTATGACAACACGATCGGCTTTAATATCGAACTGCGCGGTCTGAGCTCCAACTACGGTCTCGGCACCAACCAAATGCTGCGTTCGAACATTTTGCCGTATCAAAGCTCTTTATGATCTGATTGATTTACAACGTAATCCGCATTGCGGTTAATTGAAATGGAAAAAGTATGAAGAACTGGAAAACGCTGCTTCTCGGTATCGCCATGATCGCGAATACCAGTTTCGCTGCCCCACAGGTAGTCGATAAAGTTGCAGCCGTCGTCAATAACGGCGTCGTTCTGGAAAGCGACGTCGATGGCTTAATGCAGTCAGTAAAACTGAATGCAGGTCAGGCAGGTCAGCAATTACCGGATGACGCTACGCTGCGTCATCAGATCCTGGAACGTTTGATCATGGATCAAATCCTCCTGCAAATGGGTCAGAAGATGGGGGTGAAAATCTCTGACGAGCAGTTGGATCAGGCTATTGCCAACATCGCCAAGCAGAACAACATGACGCTGGATCAGATGCGCAGCCGCCTGGCACAGGATGGCTTAAGCTATTCAACCTATCGTAGCCAGATCCGCAAAGAGATGACCATCTCTGAAGTGCGTAACAACGAAGTTCGCCGTCGCATCACCATCCTGCCTCAGGAAGTAGATGCCCTGGCGCAACAGGTGGGCAACCAAAACGATGCCAGCACCGAGCTGAACCTGAGCCACATTCTGATCCCATTACCGGAAAACCCAACGTCCGACCAGGTTAACGCGGCTGAAAGCCAGGCGCGCTCTGTTGTTGATGAAGCGCGTAACGGTAGTGATTTCGGCAAACTGGCTATTACTTATTCCGCTGACCAGCAGGCGCTGAAAGGCGGCCAGATGGGGTGGGGACGTATTCAGGAGCTGCCGGGTATCTTTGCCCAAGCGTTAAGCACTGCGAAAAAAGGCGATATCATTGGTCCAATTCGTTCCGGTGTCGGCTTCCACATCCTGAAAGTCAACGATATGCGTGGCCAAAGCCAGAGCATCTCCGTGACTGAAGTTCATGCTCGCCACATTCTGCTTAAGCCGTCGCCGATCATGACCGATCAGCAGGCGCGTCTGAAGCTGGAACAAATCGCGGCAGATATTAAGAGCGGTAAAACGACCTTCGCGGCAGCCGCTAAAGAGTTTTCTCAGGATCCAGGCTCTGCCAACCAGGGCGGCGATCTGGGCTGGGCTGCTGCGGATATTTTCGACCCTGCTTTCCGCGATGCGCTGACCAAACTTAACAAAGGCCAGATGAGCGCCCCGGTGCACTCCTCTTTCGGTTGGCATCTGATCGAACTGCTGGATACGCGTAACGTTGATAAAACTGACGCAGCGCAGAAAGACAGAGCTTACCGTATGCTGATGAACCGTAAATTCTCGGAAGAAGCAGCAACCTGGATGCAGGAACAGCGCGCCAGCGCTTACGTTAAAGTTCTGAGCAACTAATGACTCGTGCTCAACGCGTTGTTATCACTCCCGGCGAACCCGCCGGGATTGGCCCGGACCTGGTGGTTCAGCTCGCCCAGCGCGATTGGCCTGTAGAACTTGTTGTCTGTGCGGATGCAGCACTCCTCAATGACCGGGCAGCGATGCTCGGGTTACCGCTTTCACTCCTCCCCTACTCTCCAGATACCCCAGCCAAACCGCAATCAGCAGGCACATTGACGCTGTTACCGATTGCGCTGCGGGCACCTGTTGTCGCGGGTCAGTTGGCGGTAGAAAACGGGCAATATGTGGTGGATACGCTGGCTCGCGCCTGCGATGGTTGTCTGCAAGGTGAGTTTGCGGCGCTGATCACCGGCCCGGTTCACAAGGGCGTTATCAATGACGCTGGCGTCCCGTTTACCGGACATACCGAGTTTTTTGAAGAGCGCTCACAGGCAAAGAAAGTTGTTATGATGCTGGCGACCGAAGAGCTGCGCGTTGCCCTGGCAACCACGCATTTGCCGCTCAGAGCCGTTGCCGACGCCATTACGCCCGCCCTGCTTCAGGAAGTGATCGGCATTTTGCATCATGATTTACGCACCAAGTTCGGCATTGCCGATCCGCATATTCTGGTGTGCGGTCTTAACCCGCATGCTGGTGAAGGCGGTCATATGGGAACGGAAGAGATAGATACCATCATTCCGGTACTCGATGAACTGCGTGCGCAGGGAATGAAATTAAACGGTCCGCTGCCCGCAGATACGCTGTTTCAGCCCAAATATCTCGACCACGCGGATGCCGTGCTGGCAATGTACCACGATCAGGGTCTCCCCGTGCTAAAATACCAGGGATTTGGTCGCGGTGTGAATATCACGCTGGGCCTGCCCTTTATTCGCACATCCGTCGATCACGGCACCGCACTTGAACTCGCGGGCCGTGGACAAGCAGATGTCGGCAGTTTTATTACGGCGCTTAATCTCGCCATCAAAATGATTGTTAATACCAATGAATAATCGAGTCCATCAGGGCCATTTAGCCCGTAAACGTTTCGGGCAGAACTTCCTCAACGATCAGTTTGTGATCGAAAGTATTGTCTCTGCTATCAACCCGCAGAAAGGTCAGGCTATGGTAGAAATCGGCCCGGGCCTGGCGGCATTGACCGAACCAGTAGGCGAACGTCTGGACAAGCTCACGGTCATTGAACTCGACCGCGATCTGGCAGCACGCCTACAGACACACCCGTTTTTAGGGCCTAAGCTGACGATTTATCAGCAAGATGCCATGACCATGAACTTCGGCGAACTGGCACAAACGATGGGACAGCCGCTGCGCGTATTCGGCAACCTGCCGTACAACATCTCCACGCCGCTCATGTTCCATCTTTTTTCCTATACTGATGCCATTGCCGACATGCATTTCATGTTGCAAAAAGAGGTGGTGAATCGTCTGGTTGCAGGGCCAAACAGTAAAGCGTATGGTCGATTAAGCGTCATGGCACAGTATTACTGCAATGTGATCCCGGTACTTGAAGTACCGCCTTCCGCATTTACGCCAGCGCCTAAAGTTGATTCAGCCGTTGTGCGTCTGATCCCTCATACGACGATGCCGTACCCGGTTAAAGATGTTCGTGTGCTGAGCCGTATTACCACCGAAGCGTTTAATCAGCGCCGTAAAACAGTACGTAACAGTCTCGGCAACCTGTTTAGCGTTGAAGTACTGACAGAGCTGGGCATTGATCCGGCGATGCGAGCGGAAAATATCTCTGTCGCGCAATACTGCCGGATGGCTAACTATCTGTCAGAAAACGCGCCATCGAAGGAGAGTTAAACATGATCAATTCGCCCCGAGTGTGTATTCAGGTACAAAGCGTCTACATTGAGGCGCAATCCTCACCTGATGATGAACGTTACGTTTTTGCTTACACCGTAACTATCCGCAATTTGGGGCGAGCGCCTGTGCAGCTGTTGGGGCGTTATTGGTTGATCACTAATGGTCATGGCCGCGAAACCGAAGTTCAGGGTGAAGGCGTGGTTGGCGTCCAGCCCCACATCGAACCCGGCGAAGAGTACCAGTACACCAGCGGTGCGGTGATTGAAACACCGCTGGGCACCATGCAGGGTCATTACGAAATGATCGATGAACAAGGCATCGCCTTTACCATCGATATTCCCGTATTCCGACTCGCCGTTCCAACACTCATTCATTAAAACAATAACTATGGCGACATACCTTATTGGCGACGTTCACGGTTGTTACGATGAACTGGTAGCCTTGCTGCATCAGGTAGACTTTAATTCCGAAAAAGACACCCTATGGCTCACCGGCGATCTGGTCGCTCGTGGACCGGGCTCGCTGGACGTTTTGCGCTACGTGAAATCACTGGGCGACAGCGTGCGGTTAGTATTGGGTAATCACGATTTACACCTGCTGGCCGTATTTGCTGGTATCAGTCGTAATAAACCTAAAGACAGGGTCACATCGCTGCTCGAAGCACCGGATGCCGACGAATTACTTAACTGGCTCCGCCGTCAACCGCTGTTGCAGGTAGACGAAGAGAAGAAGCTGGTGATGGCGCATGCCGGTATCACCCCACAGTGGGACCTGCAGACGGCAAAAGACTGTGCTCGCGATGTTGAAGCCGTGCTGTCGAGTGACTCGTATCCCTTCTTCCTTGATGCGATGTACGGCGACATGCCCAATAACTGGACCCCGGAACTGACCGGGCTGGCGCGCCTGCGTTTTATTACCAACGCCTTTACCCGCATGCGTTACTGCTTCCCTAACGGTCAGTTGGATATGTACAGCAAAGAGTCACCAGAAGACGCACCTGCCCCGCTGAAGCCCTGGTTTGCCATTCCTGGACCTGTCAGTGAAGCATACAGCATTGCATTCGGGCACTGGGCATCGCTGGAGGGTAAAGGCACGCCAGAAGGTATTTACGCGCTGGATACGGGGTGTTGCTGGGGAGGGGATCTCACCTGTCTGCGCTGGGAAGACAAACAGTACTTCGTGCAGCCGTCAAATCGCCATCTGAATCTGGATCCTGGCGAAGCGGTCAACGCCTGATAGTCGTTTGCCGGATGCGGTGCTCGCACCTTATCCGGCCTACATTAGCTGGATGATAAGGCGTTTCGCCGCCATCCGGCACTTACAGTATTAACGACGTTCCAGAATCTCGAAGCAGTAGCTGTGAGAGTTTTGCGCGTCGGCATCGTGGAATTCACTGAACACCGATTCCCAGTCATCCGGTTCGTAGTCCGGGAAATGCGTATCCCCTTCCACTTCCGCATCAATGTGCGTCAGATACAGTTTCTGCGCTCTTGGCAGGAACTGCTCATACACACGCCCACCGCCAATTACCATAATTTCAGGTTCATCGCCGCAGGCCGCAATTGCTTCATCCACAGACTTCACCCACTGCACGCGATCGTCGGTGCCAGGCTTACTGCTGATGACGATATTTTTACGCCCAGGTAACGGTCGCCCGATGGATTCCCAGGTATGGCGTCCCATGACAACCGGCTTGTTTAAGGTATTACGTTTAAACCAGGCGAGATCGGCAGGGAGGTTCCACGGCATGGCGTTCTCCATACCGATGACGCGATCTACCGCTAACGCCGCAATCAGACTGATCATTGAATATTTCCCGGATACAAAAAAATTGTCGCCACTATACGGAAAGCGCAATCTTTCGTCGACTGGCGGAAAGAGGATGAACAGGAAAATTTTCCGTTCTGCTGGCGAACCGACCTATTTAAGGTGGTACGCCAGCATTACAGTAGTTCAAAAACAGCCAATTAGCAGTAAAGTTTGCAGAACATCACATTTTTTACCCTATGCTGACGGTTTCACTTCCGGCTCATCGGCGACGTCGCCCGTATGCTTACCTTCATCCGTGCCTTGCCAGCCATGGCGTTGAATTAACGATAAGTGCTGACGATCTTCCGCAATAATTTCACTCAGCATTGCGCTGGTGCGTTTATAAACGGCCGCGCGGGAAGTCGCGTCATTTTCCCCTTTCACCATCTCCTCTACCATCATGGTATTGAATCGGCGGAATACGTCAGCCCGCTCACGTGCCTCATAGCGCCCTAGCCCGAGACCTTCCAGTGCCAGACGTCCGGTCTTCAGTGCACCTTCAAAGGTTTCACGTTCCGGCATATCCACGCCCGCCTGGCGCAGGCGGATGTAATGGTCCACGTCGCGCGCACGAGCAATAATTTGCAGATGCGGGAAATGCTCTTTCACCATTTCGGTTAATTGCAGGCTGGTTTGCGGATCGTCAATGGCATTAATAATAACTTCAGCTTTCGCCGCCCCGGCAGACTCCAGCAGATCCATCCGGGTCGCGTCGCCATAGAAAACCTTCATCCCGAATTTACGCAGCGTTTCGATATGGTCCGGGTCATGATCAAGAACCACCATTTTGACCCCGCTCGACAACAGCAAACGACCGGTTATCTGGCCAAATCGCCCAAACCCGGCGATGATCACCCGCGGTTGCTCCTCATCGATTTCATCTGCTTCGCGCTCTTCTTCAGTCGCCGATTTTTCCAGACGCGTCAAAATCACCAGCAAAATCGGTGTAGCCGCCATCGACAACGCCACCGCCAGCGTCAGCGATTTCGCCCAGTCAGGATCGAGCACATTTGCCATTTGCGCCGCGCCAAACACCACAAAGGCAAACTCACTGCCCTGCCCTAATAATACGGCAAACCAGCGACGCTGCTTGTTCGGCACCTGCAACGGTTTCGCTATCAACCACAGCATGACGGTTTTGATAACCAGGAAACCGACCAGTAGAATGATAATGCGCAAGGGATTATCAATCAGCGTACCAAAGTCGATAGACATCCCTACACCGATGAAAAACAGCCCCAGCAGCAGTCCTTTAAATGGTTCAATGTCGCTTTCCAACGCGTGACGATACTCAGAGCTTGCCAGCAGCACCCCGGCCAGGAATGCCCCCATCGCCATCGACAATCCAACCTCTTCCAACAGCAGACCGAAGCCAAACACGAGGAACAGCGCAACGGCACTGAACACTTCCCGCAGGCCCGAACGGGCGACAAAACGCAAGGCAGGACGTGTGACATAACGACCTAACAGCACCACCAGCACCAGTGCGCCCGCTACCTTAAGGGCAGACAATGCAAACGCCCCAAGCGTTGTTGATGCGCCACTCGCTGCCAGTAATGGGATCATCGCCACCAGTGGAATAGCAGCGATATCCTGGAACAGCAGCACGGCAAACGCGCTGCGGCCCATTTGCGACACCATCAGGTTGCGTTCATTCATTGCCTGCATAGCGATAGCCGTAGAGGAAAGCGCCAGCGTCATGCCGATCAGCTCCGCTACCTGCCAGCGCAGGCCGAGGAACATACAGAACACACCAATCAGGCCTCCGCAGACCACCATTTGCAATGCGCCGCCGCCGAACACCGAGGCTCGCAGTTTCCACAAACGTTGCGGATCCAGCTCCAGACCAATGACAAACAGCATCAGCACCACACCGATCTCCGCAAAATGCAGGATGGATTCGGCGTCCGTCACCAGCCTCAGGCCCCATGGGCCGATAATGCACCCGGCGATGAGATACCCCAGTACCGACCCGAGTCCCAGCCGTACGGCGATGGGGACAATCAGTGCCGCCGATCCGAGATAAATCAGCGCCTGTATCAGCGTATGGCTATCCATGGTGTGCCTCCTGCCATTCCATCAGACGCTGTTTGTAGTGACGCGCCTGCGCTTGCAGGGTTTCATCATCACAGATAAACGTACAGTGCATCGCAAACGGCGGTAGCCATTTGAGGCCACAATAAAGTGCCGTCGCCTGTAAGGGTTGAGAAAGCACATCAAATCCGGGATGGGAGCCAATATCGAAGTGGTTTTCACCGCCGCCGGTCGTCACCGCCCACAGCAGATGTTTACCGTGCAGCGCAGTACCGCCATGGCCATACGCCCAGCCGTGCGAAAGGACTTTATCCATCCACAGCTTGAGTAATGGAGGTGTGCTGTACCACTGCATCGGATGCTGCCAGATGATCAAATCAGCGCGTGCCAGCGCATCCTGTTCAGCGGCAATATCGATATTGAAGTCGGGGTAGAGCTGGTAGAGCGAGCGGATCTCCACGCCCTCCAGCGTCCTTGCCTGTTCAAGCATCCGCTTATTCGCATGCGAATGCTGCGGATAGGGATGCGCATAAATGATGAGGATCATGATTAGCCTGTTTCACTGCATTATTGTAATAACAGTGAGTTTAGTCACTTAATCCACAGGCTAACAGTCAATATTATTGAGTGGCTGAATGGAGAAAACTGAACTAGTTATCCAGTTCACTCATATCTTTAACCTGATCGCGGTTAATCTGTTCCGTCTTACCCGTTTGCGCATTTTTATACGACACCAGGCCAGTATCATCATCGACTTGCGGTTTGCCGTCAGTGACGATTGTTTTGCCATCGGTGGTTTTAACCGCCTGGTTTGAGGAACAACCGGCCACGGTAAACAGTGCTGCTGCGGTAAAAATTGAGGTGATCAGGATATGTTTTTGCATGGTGTTCTCCCTGCTTTTCAGTTGTTTTCAGTGATATACCCAGTTAACTGTAGGCTAACTGACTGAGTTGCAGGGAAAATACAGAACACTCCTAATAACTCGCCCTGGCCACGGGCTTACTGCGAATCGTCATTTGACTGGTTTGCGCCAGCGTCAGACCTCGCGTTTCCGGGGCGAAAGCGATGGACACAAGCAGGCCAATCAGCGAAATTCCTGCGCCCATCAGCATGACATTGCTGATCCCGTATTTGGTAATGAACACCGGCAGCGCCCATGTTGAAACAATGGTGCCGATGCGGCTTAAGGACATAATCACCCCGACGGCAGATGCGCGAATGTCAGTAGGGAACAGTTCATTTGGGTACAGCCACTGAAGATTTCCCGGTCCCCCCGAGAAAAAGGCGTACACGGCAAACGCCAGCACCACCAGCCACGCTCCCATATCAGGAATTAACCCCAGCACGGCCAGCGCCAGCGTCATCATAATAAAGCTGCCAATTAACAATGGCCGACGGCCCGCACTATTGAGCCAGAACATGGGCGGAATGCACCCCAGCATAAAGCACAGGCTTATCACCACATTGCCCAACGCCGCGCTTTTCCCGGCACCAAGCCCCAACAGTCCAACAATCTGCGGACCAAAGGTATAAATGGCGAACATCGGGATCACCTGACAGGTCCAGATAGCGGCGACAAACAGGACAAACGGGAAATGACGGCGGTTAAACAGCTGCAGGAAGCGCGTCTCCTGCGGCGCCTCTTCGTCGAACACCACCGGTTCGCCGAACAGTTTGATCATCATCGCTTCACACTCTTTCACCCGACCTTTACGCAGCAGCCAGCGCGGCGATTCAGGAAGATCGAAGCGCCCAATCAGGATCAAAATACAAGGGATCACCGCGCTGCCCAGCATCCAGCGCCATCCTCCTTCAACATCATACAGCCAGTAACCGACCAGATCGGCACAGGTGGCGCCGACATACCACATCGCGGCGATAAAACCGATGGAGAAAGCGCGCTGGCGGGTATTGGAGAACTCGGTAATCATCGAGGTAGCAATCGGATAATCGGCACCAATCACAATACCGATCAGCACACGCATTACCAACAGCTCAATGGGCGAGGAAACAAACATGGTTGCCGCCGATATCACGCCAATGGCAATAATATCGATGATAAACATTTTGCGCCGCCCGACCTTATCGGAAATGTAGCCAAACAGCGACGTCCCCACAAACAGACCGGCGAGCGTGCCAGCCCCCAGTAGACCAATCCACTGTGCGTCCAGTTTCAACGCTGGCGTGAGCTGTTCCAGCGCCACGCCAATCATCACCAGCACATAACCATCCAGAAATGGCCCACCGCTTCCCCACAGCATTATCCGGCGGTGAATAGAGGTAAATTTGATGTCATCAAAGTTCCTGGGCTGCTGCATAGCGACTTCCTGTTTCAATACGGGCAAAGCGTCATCTGTAGGCCGGATAAGGCGTTTACGCCGCCATCCGGCATTGGCGCCACATGATTGCCGGATGGCGACGCTACCGCGTCTTATCCGACCTACGGGTGCACAACCTCATACTTATTAGCCGTAGCGAAACTCCACGCCAAATGTCCCGCGCGGGTATTCCCACTTTTCGAGCGCTGTATCAAGTCCGAGAATGCGGCACGTTCCGCACTCCAGGCATCCGGCGTAATCAAAACGGACGCTGCCGTCGTCCTGTTTTTTATACAGTCCGGCCGGACAGGCCTTAATCAGTACTTCCAGCGCCTGTTTATCAGGATCGGTTTTGAGAATGATGTGCGGGCTGTCTTCATCCACATTGAACTTATTGACGCCCAGTTTGACGTCCACATTGACGGGAGATGTCATAATACGGTCACTCCTTTCAGGCCATCTTTCATCAGGTTGATGAAGCCCACTTTCTTCGCATGACGCAGGATTTTTTTGCGCATTGGCACCGGAGCAGAGCCATCTACGGTGAACAGGTCGCGCGCGATGCTGACCGCCATTTCGGGATAGGCGGTAAACATGCGTGGGTTATCTAGGAAAGCGGGAAGCTTCTGATACATGCGCATATCGCGCATTGGACCATCATCGAGATGCTGACGGTATTCGCCCAGCGACTGCTTGCTGAAGTCGTCGCGCTTCATCGCGGAAAGCACCGTTTTCGCGGCCGCTTCGCCTGCGGATATGGCGAGATCCATACCGCGGATGGTAAAGCCGAGGTTCATACACATTCCGGCAGCATCACCGGCAATCAGCACACCGTCACCCACCAGTTCAGGCTGCATATTCATACCGGCCTCCGGTACGACGTGCGCGGCATATTCCACCAGCTTGCCACCGGCGATCAATGGGGCAACCGCCGGATGCTGTTTGAAATCTTCCAGCATTTGTGGGACCGATTTTTTAGCATCTTTCAGATGATGAAGACCGCAGACCAGCCCCAGAGAAAGGGTCGTTTCATTAGTATAGAGGAAGCCCCCGCCCATCAACCCATCAGTTGGAGAACCGGCAAACAGGCAAGCTGCACCTTCGTTCCCCTGTAACTGGAAACGATCTTCAATCACCGATTTTGGCAATTCGATCAGCTCTTTTACGCCAACGGCAACATGCGATGCCTCAACGCGCTTTGCCATGCCCAGTTTTTCTGCCAACAAAGAATTCACCCCGTCAGCGAGGATCACCACTTTGGCTTCCAGAATATCGCCGTCGGCTTCCACGCCCACAACTTTGCCTTCGCGCTGCACAACGTTATCCACCCGAATACCGGTGATAAGCTGGGCTCCCACCTCCTCGGCCTGCTCCATCAGCCAGGCGTCAAATTTGCTGCGTAAGACGGAATAAGAAACCTGCGACGATGCAGCCTCTTCACCATTGCAATAGTCGATGGTCATCGCCCCTTTATCGGTCATAAAGGCGAGTTTTTCGTGGGTGATTATGCGTTCAATGGGGGCCTGCTCAGCAAAGCCGGGAATGATGCGTTCCAGGCTATGGGCATACATGCGCCCACCGGTGACATTCTTCGCGCCAGCAGAATTGCCGCGCTCGATGACCAGCACCTGTGCACCTTCCCGAGCCAGCACCAGCGCCGCAACCGAACCGGCCAGACCTGCACCCACGATGATGGCATCAAAGATATCTTCGGACATACGTACTCCTGTCAGTGGCAGGATACTTTCGCACCCTGCCCGAATGGTTTAACGCGCCAGAGCAGCCGTCAGCGCAGGCAGGATCTTCAGCGCATCGCCAACGATGCCAAAATCTGCGTACTGGAAGATCGGCGCATTTTTATCTTTGTTGATGGCGAAAATCGTCTGCGCGCCGTTGGCGCCGACCATATGTTGGATCTGCCCGGAGATCCCCACGCCCAGGTACAGTTCTGGTTTGAGCATCAGGTTGGAAATGCCGACGTAGCGTTCGTGCTCCATCCACTTCTCGTTTTCCGCCACTGGACGGGAACAGGCCAGCTCAGCGCCAATCGCCTGGCACAGCGCTTCGGCCAGCGAGATATTTTCTTTGCTACCAATACCGCGTCCCACGCTGACCACCAGACGGGCTTTGTCGAGATCGACGCTGTTGCTCTGACGCGCCTGCGTTGCCGTACGGGTCACGGCGATAGTCGGAGCCTGCCACTGGACGGTGTGCACCTCGCCGCTGCGGGCAGTATCCGGTTGCTGCGCGTCAAACGTTCCGCTACTGAGAGTGATCACGGCAAACAGTGAAGCGATTGTTTCTGCTCCCATCGCCAGGCCGCCGTAGACCATATGTTTGACCGCCGCTTTTCCGTCCTGTACTTCGACTGCGCTGGCGTCGTTTGAGACCGCAGCCGACAAGCGAAAGCCCAGCTTTGCCGCTAACAGCTTGCCCCGACGCGTATTCGGCAGCAGCACCGCGCCGCCCTCGCTGTGCTGACGAATGGTTTCGGCCATCGCATCGGCGTAGTCTTCAACCATACGGTCTTCTGGTTTGCCGCTGAGCAGCCAGACATGATCTGCGCCTAAATGGCATGCCGCCGCGCTGTCCTCATCGCTGAGCACAAACGTGTTAACGTTTTCACCTAAAGCCTGCGCACCATTCATCAGTTCCGGCAGACGAGAAGGGGTATCGCTGAATACCCAGACACTGGAAAATTTGTTCATAACATCCCCTGATAATTAAATGATTTTGCGAAGATTCTCGACAAACGCGGCAATCTGTTCTTCACCGTCACCTTCAATCACAACGCGCTGACGCTCGCGCTGCTTCGGTGCGGCAACCTGTTGTTCGGAATACGCTTGCGCGCCGTTCAGCCCAATGTCCGCAGACGACCAGACCTGGACCGGTTTTTTCGCTGCACCAAGAATGGCTTTCATGGAAGGGATTTGTGGGGTGTTGATATCCGTAGAAACTGCGATCACCGCCGGGAGCGGGATGCTTAGCGTTTCAACTTCATCTTCCAGTTCACGCTCTACCGTCAACGTGCTGTCGGTAAGCGAGAGGATTTTACTCACGCCGTTAATCGCCGGCACGTTCAGCATTTCGCCCACCAGCAGACCAACCTGCTGTGCATAAAGATCGGAAGAACCGTCGCCGCAAATAAGCAGATCAAAACCTGATTTTTGTGCGGCGGCAGCCAGCGCAGTGGCGGTTTGTTGCGGCAGCGCCTGTTCAAATTGATCGTCAATGACAACAATCAGTTCATCAGGGCCACGGGAGAGCACATCTTTGCGCCCTTTTGCATTGGTCAGCGCTTTGCCGCCGACGCTCATGGCCACAACCTGAGCCTCTCCCACCTGCTGTTTTAACTGGCAAGCCGCTTCGATCGCATTCAGATCATATTGGCTGATTTTGCCATCTGCTTTGCTGAAATCGAGTGTTCCATCAGCATTATTAATCGCAATATCCTGCTCATCAGGTACGCATTTGTAGCAAGTAATTATCTTCATTGCATCTCCAGAAATCATGAAGGAAACGTATTTATATCGGCGGTGTTAAATACAGATATCACGCTCTTTAATTCGGAAATAAAACATTAATCACCAATATTGAAAATGTCACACATTGATATTCGTAACTTTCAATAGTGTTATGCACCTCACCAATATTGAAAGAAACATGTCAAATACGAAAATTTTCAATATTGTTTGCTGGTTCAACAATATTGAACGTCAGTCACTTAAAAAAGTTAAAAAAGAAACATCAACATTATGATTAATAAGGAAATTATTTGTATTTTCAGACAAAATAACCAGCATAAGAAAGTGTGACGCAGATAACAGAATAGCCGGAAATGAATACCCATTATGAGTTACTCACTGAGGCGCCCAGAGGTTAAAAAGTTATCAACAAATCATTAATAATAAATAAACAAACGATCACATACGGGCACGCTAAATAAATTTCGTTTTCACACTGGAATTCACTTATGAAAAATGAAAAGAGAAAGTCGGGAATTGAACCGAAGGTTTTTTTTCCGCCATTAATAATTGTTGGGATACTTTGTTGGTTAACAGTAAGAGATCTTGATGCCGCTAACGTCGTTATTAATGCGGTATTCAGTTATGTCACCAACGTCTGGGGTTGGGCATTCGAATGGTATATGGTCGTCATGCTCTTCGGCTGGTTCTGGTTGGTCTTTGGCCCGTATTCGAAAAAGAAATTAGGCGACGAAAAACCTGAGTTTAGTACCGCCAGCTGGATTTTTATGATGTTCGCCTCCTGTACATCTGCTGCAGTTCTGTTCTGGGGCTCTATTGAGATCTACTACTATATTTCCACACCGCCGTTCGGTCTGGAACCAAATTCCACAGGCGCGAAAGAGATAGCTCTGGCGTACAGCTTGTTCCACTGGGGACCGCTGCCGTGGGCGACCTACAGCTTCCTTTCAGTCGCGTTCGCCTACTTCTTCTTTGTACGCAAAATGGACGTTATCCGCCCCAGTTCCACGCTGGTACCGTTAGTTGGCGAGAAGCATGCTAAGGGCTTGTTCGGCACCATCGTCGATAACTTCTATCTGGTGGCGCTGATCTTCGCGATGGGCACCAGCCTCGGTCTCGCTACCCCGCTGGTAACCGAGTGTATGCAATGGCTGTTCGGTATTCCGCATACGCTGCAACTCGACGCCATCATCATTACCTGCTGGATCATATTGAACGCCATTTGCGTGGCCTGCGGCCTGCAAAAAGGGGTCAAGATCGCCAGCGACGTACGTAGTTACCTGAGCTTCCTGATGCTCGGCTGGGTGTTTATCGTCAGCGGCGCCAGCTTCATCATGAACTACTTCACCGACTCGGTCGGCATGCTGCTGATGCATCTGCCGCGCATGCTGTTCTATACCGATGCCATCGGCAAAGGCGGCTTCCCGCAGGGCTGGACTGTTTTCTACTGGGCGTGGTGGGTTATTTACGCTATCCAGATGAGTATCTTCCTGGCACGTATTTCTCGCGGTCGTACCGTACGTGAACTGTGTTTCGGGATGGTACTGGGCCTGACCGCTTCCACCTGGATCCTGTGGACCGTCCTTGGCAGCAACACGCTGCTGCTGATGGATAAAAACATTCTCAACATCCCGCAACTGATTGAACAACACGGCGTGGCGCGCGCCATTATCGAAACCTGGGCTGCTTTACCGCTCAGCACCGCCACCATGTGGGGATTCTTTATCCTCTGCTTTATTGCCACCGTCACGCTGATTAACGCCTGCTCCTACACCCTGGCGATGTCCACCTGTCGCGAAGTTCGTGATGGTGAAGAACCGCCGCTGTTGGTGCGTATCGGTTGGTCCGTTCTGGTCGGCGTCATCGGCATCGTTCTGCTGGCGCTGGGTGGGCTGAAGCCCATTCAGACCGCAATTATCGCCGGGGGATGTCCGCTGTTCTTCGTCAACATCATGGTGACGCTGTCCTTTATTAAAGACGCCAAAGTGCACTGGAAAGACAAGTAATTCTTATTAACCCAATTGATCAAGAGGCTGAAAGATGGATTTCAACTTAAATGACGAGCAGGAACTGTTTGTCGCCGGTATTCGTGAACTGATGGCCAGTGAGAACTGGGAAGCTTATTTTGCCGAGTGCGATCGCGACAGCGTCTACCCTGAGCGTTTTGTAAAAGCGCTGGCGGATATGGGCATCGATAGCCTGTTGATCCCAGAAGAACACGGCGGCCTGGAAGCCGGTTTTGTCACCGTTGCCGCCGTCTGGATGGAACTCGGACGTCTTGGCGCACCGACTTACGTGTTGTACCAATTACCGGGAGGTTTTAACACTTTCCTGCGTGAAGGGACTCAGGAGCAAATTGATAAAATCATGGCGTTCCAGGGCACCGGAAAGCAGATGTGGAACTCTGCTATCACCGAACCGGGAGCGGGATCGGATGTTGGCAGTCTGAAAACCACTTATACACGCAAAAATGGTAAGGTTTATCTTAATGGCAGTAAGTGCTTTATCACCAGTAGCGCCTATACCCCGTACATCGTAGTGATGGCGAGAGATGGTGCATCGCCGGATAAACCTGTTTATACCGAGTGGTTTGTTGACATGAGCAAAGCGGGTATCAAGGTCAACAAACTGGAGAAACTCGGTCTGCGCATGGATAGCTGCTGTGAAATCACCTTTGATGACGTTGAACTGGACGAGAAAGACATGTTCGGTCGGGAAGGTAATGGCTTCAACCGTGTGAAAGAAGAGTTTGACCATGAACGCTTCCTCGTCGCGCTGACCAACTACGGTACGGCAATGTGCGCTTTTGAAGACGCCGCGCGCTACGCCAACCAACGCGTACAGTTTGGCGAAACGATCGGCCGTTTCCAGCTGATCCAGGAGAAGTTCGCACACATGGCGATCAAACTGAACTCCATGAAAAACATGCTGTTGGAAGCCGCATGGAAAGCGGATAACGGCACCATTACTTCTGGTGACGCGGCAATGTGTAAATACTTCTGCGCCAACGCCGCGTTTGAAGTGGTAGACACCGCCATGCAGGTACTGGGAGGTGTTGGTATCGCGGGCAACCACCGCATCACGCGTTTCTGGCGTGACCTGCGCGTTGACCGTGTTTCTGGTGGTTCTGACGAAATGCAGATCCTGACGTTAGGTCGTGCGGTACTCAAGCAATACCGATAGAACGACGCAACCTGTAGGCCTGATAAGACGCCTTAGCGTCGCCATCAGGCAATCAATGCCGGATGGCGGCGCGAGCGCCTTATCCGGCCTACATGGACACCCATAAATGCCAGGAGAAAAATGATGAATCATTTACCAATGCCAGCCTTCGGCCCGCTTTCCGGGGTACGCGTTGTCTTTTCAGGGATCGAAATTGCCGGTCCGTTCGCCGGACAGATGTTCGCCGAATGGGGCGCTGAGGTTATCTGGATTGAAAACGTCGCATGGGCCGATACCATTCGCGTACAGCCTAACTATCCGCAGCTCTCACGCCGTAACCTGCACGCCCTGTCACTGAATATTTTCAAAGATGAAGGCCGGGAAGCGTTTCTGAAGCTGATGGAAACCACCGATATTTTCATTGAAGCCAGTAAAGGCCCGGCCTTTGCCCGCCGCGGTATTACCGATGAAGTGCTGTGGGAACATAACCCGAAACTGGTTATCGCCCACCTTTCCGGCTTCGGCCAGTTTGGTACCGAGGAGTACACCAATCTTCCGGCGTATAACACCATCGCACAAGCGTTCAGCGGCTATCTGATCCAAAACGGCGACGTGGATCAGCCAATGCCCGCCTTCCCGTACACCGCCGATTACTTCTCCGGGATGACCGCAACGACAGCAGCGCTGGCGGCCCTGCACAAAGTGCGCGAAACGGGTAAAGGTGAAAGCATCGATATCGCTATGTACGAAGTGATGCTGCGCATGGGTCAGTATTTCATGATGGATTACTTCAACGGCGGCGAAATTTGCCCACGCATGACCAAAGGCAAAGACCCGTATTACGCTGGCTGCGGCCTGTATAAATGCGCCGATGGCTATATCGTTATGGAGCTGGTCGGCATCACGCAAATCAACGAATGCTTCAAGGATATTGGCCTCGCCCACATTCTTGGCACACCGGAAGTCCCGGAAGGCACCCAGCTTATCCATCGTGTGGAATGCCCTTACGGCCCGCTTGTGGAAGAGAAACTGGACGCCTGGCTGGCAACGCACACCATCGCCGAAGTCCAGGCGCGCTTTGCTGAGCTGAACATCGCATGCGCGAAGGTGCTGACTATTCCTGAACTGGAAGGCAACCCGCAGTACGTTGCCCGTGAATCTATTACTCAGTGGCAAACAATGGATGGCCGCACCTGCAAAGGGCCAAACATCATGCCGAAATTTAAAAACAACCCGGGGAAAATCTGGCGTGGCATGCCGTCACATGGCATGGATACTGCCGCCATTCTGAAAAATATTGGTTATAGCGAAGCAGACATAAATGAGCTGGTCGGCAAAGGCCTGGCCAGAGTTGAGGAATAAACGCGACGCGCTGACCCCTCGATGGTTAGCGCTCACGCCTGATTTCAGTGGATAAAGCAATATGGATATCGTTGGCGGACAAAACTTACGTCAGATGTGGGACGACCTGGCCGGGGTGTACGGAGATAAAACGGCGTTAATTTTCGAATCCTGCGAAGGAATCGTTCGGCAGTTTAGCTATGCCTCGCTCAATGAAGAGATTAACCGCACGGCAAACCTGTTCCATTCCTTAGGGATCCGCAAGGGCGATAAGGTCGCATTGCATCTGGATAACTGTCCGGAATTCATTTTTTGCTGGTTTGGGCTGGCAAAAATTGGCGCCATCATGGTACCGATTAATGCCCGCTTGCTGGGTGAAGAAAGTGCCTGGATCCTGCAAAACAGCCAGGTAAGTCTGCTGGTCACCAGCGCCCAGTTTTATCCTATGTACCGCCAGATACGACTGGAAAATAGCACCCCGCTTAATCATATCTGTCTGATTGGCGAACAGCTTCCGGCTGACGACGGCGTGAGTCACTTTACCCAACTGCAATCCCGCCAGTCCGCCACGCTGTGCTATACGCCCGCGTTATCCACTGACGATACGGCGGAAATTCTGTTTACCTCAGGCACCACCTCGCGGCCTAAAGGGGTGGTAATTACCCACTACAACCTGCGGTTTGCAGGCTACTACTCTGCCTGGCAAATCGCCCTGCGCGATGATGACGTCTACATGACGGTGATGCCCGCGTTTCATATCGATTGTCAGTGTACCGCCGCAATGCCCGCATTCTCCGCTGGCAGCACCTTTGTGCTGCTAGAGAAGTACAGTGCCAGGGCGTTCTGGAATCAGGTGCATAGATATAAGGCGACGGTTACCGAATGCATTCCGATGATGATCAGAACGCTAATGGTGCAGCCCGCTGCACCAACCGACAGACAGCATCACCTGCGCGAAGTGATGTTCTACCTCAATTTATCCGAGCAGGAAAAAGACGATTTTACCGAACGCTTTGGCGTCAGGCTGCTGACCTCCTACGGTATGACTGAAACCATCGTCGGTATTATCGGCGACCGTCCCGGTGACAAACGACGCTGGCCCTCCATTGGCCGCGTGGGATTTAGCTATGAAGCCGAAATCCGTGACGATCACAACCGTCCCCTGCCCGCCGGAGAAATTGGCGAAATCTGTATTAAAGGCGTGCCGGGCAAAACAATCTTCAAAGAGTACTACGCGCAGCCGGAGGCTACCGCCAAAGCGCTGGAACCTGAGGGCTGGTTACATACCGGTGATTCGGGCTATCAGGATGAGGATGGCTATTTTTATTTCGTCGACAGGCGCTGCAACATGATTAAACGCGGCGGAGAAAATGTCTCCTGCGTCGAGCTGGAAAATATTATTTCTGCGCATCCCAAAATTCAGGACATTGTGGTTGTCGGTATTAAAGATTCAATCCGTGATGAAGCCATTAAAGCGTTTATCGTCCTTAATGAAGGTGAAACATTAAGCGAAGCCGAGTTCTTCAGCTTCTGCGAAAACAATATGGCGAAATTCAAGGTTCCCTCTTTTATGGAGATAAGAACCGACCTGCCGCGCAATTGTTCAGGAAAAATAATCAAAAAAAATCTGAAATAACCCTTCCGACAGGAACTCCTCCTGCCGGGAAATCTATTTATCTGGAGATGAACTATGAGTGATTCATTACATCTGACCCGTAACGGCTCGATCCTGGAAATTACCCTCGACCGGCCTAAAGCCAATGCCATTGACGCCAAAACCAGCTTTGCCATGGGTGAAGCGTTTCTTAATTTTCGTAACGACCCGGAATTACGCGTAGCGATTATCACCGGCGGCGGTGAGAAATTCTTTTCTGCAGGCTGGGACTTAAAAGCAGCAGCTGAAGGTGAAGCGCCAGATGCCGATTTTGGCCCAGGCGGCTTCGCCGGTTTAACCGAAATTTTCGATCTCGATAAGCCGGTCATCGCTGCGGTAAACGGCTATGCGTTTGGCGGTGGTTTTGAGCTGGCGCTGGCGGCGGATTTTATTGTCTGCGCGGAAAATGCCAGCTTCGCACTGCCGGAAGCCAAGCTCGGGATCGTGCCTGACAGCGGCGGCGTACTGCGTCTGCCTAAGCTGCTGCCACCGGCAATCGTCAACGAAATGGTGATGACCGGCAGACGAATGAGCGCCGAAGAAGCGCTGCGTTGGGGTATCGTCAACCGCGTTGTCAGCCAGGGCGAACTGATGAATAGCGCGCGTGAACTGGCGCAGCAGTTGGTCAATAGCGCCCCGCTGGCTATCGCCGCACTGAAAGAGATCTATCGCACCACCAGCGAAATGCCGGTGGAAGAAGGCTACCGCTACATCCGCAGCGGCGTGCTGAAGCACTATCCATCTGTACTGCATTCGGAAGATGCGCTTGAAGGTCCGCAGGCGTTTGCCGAAAAACGCGACCCGGTGTGGAAAGGTCGTTAATAAGCCGATGCCGGATAGCGATTCGCTTATCCGGCAATAAAACCGAGATAAAACGATGAGCTACTACGCCTTTGAGGGCCTGATTCCGGTGGTACATCCGGATGCCTTTGTCCATCCCAGCGCCGTGCTGATTGGCGATGTCATAGTGGGTGCCGGAGTTTATATTGGCCCGTACGCGTCATTGCGCGGTGACTATGGTCGCTTGATCCTGGAGGCTGGTTCTAATTTGCAGGATGGCTGCATCATGCACGGCTACTGCGACACCGACACCATCGTGCATGAGAACGGACACATCGGCCATGGCGCAATCCTGCACGGTTGCGTGGTGGGCAGAGATGCGCTGATCGGCATGAACAGCGTCATTATGGACGGCGCAGCGATTGGCGAAGAGAGCATTGTCGCCGCCATGAGCTTCGTCAAAGCCGGATTTCAGGGAGAGGCAAGGCAGATGCTGGTTGGCTCACCCGCTCGCGTATTGCGTGAAGTCACGGACCAGGAACTGCACTGGAAACGGCTAAACACCAAAGAGTATCAGGATCTTGCAACTCGCTGCCACACAGGTCTACACGAAACACTGCCCTTAACGCGGGTCGAAGAAAACCGGCCACGCCTGAAAGGCACAACGGACGTAAAACCCAAATCATCACAGTAATTGATGCCGGATGCGCTCACGCTTATCCGGCCTACGCGTCAATCACCGTTTATGCCGCCATCAGGCAAACTGATTATTAGCGACGCATACTCTTGGAGAGCATCATCTGCCATTTCTGCTCACGGTTGAGCTCTGTTGGAGGAACGGCAGACAGGCGTGGCGTTTTCGCCATGCTCACCTTTTTCTCCTGCAAATTGTGATTCAGTCGGCTGTAGAGATGAGAGTCAATACTCACGACTTTCACCAGACGCTGGCACTGACAACCCCGACCGGCAATCTGATTAGGGATCATCTTAACTTCACAAACAATTTCTCCCACTTCCGACAGAATATAAGAGAGCGTATTAATTGCTTTGCAGTGCTCGATATCAAAATGGCGGGAAATTTCCTTTGCGGTGATCCAACGATCCTCGGCCATCATCCAGTCAGCAATTAACAAATAAAGCGGTCTTTCAACATATTTTTCACACATAAGCACACCATTTTCACAAATTAAAAATCTGGCTACGGCCTGTCCAAATTAATAAAAACTAAGCCATATTAAAATTGTGGATATAAAGGATAGTATGCGACTTGAATGTTGATTAGTGTGAGCAATATCGTGCTTATTACATTGAAAATGTGGTTACGGAAACGGACTTGTCCAGGAATGACCTTACGCAAGACAAAAAAAGGGTTTCTTTACAGAAACCCTTTCAAAATTATATTACAGATCCGGTTAGAGCAATATTCACCGGACCTTTTGTTTATTACTTTTTGATCTGCGCGTGCATTTCCTGCACCGAGGTTACCTTCTCGGTGGCATCGGCATTCAACGCCATCGCTGTGGCGAAACCGCCGTTCAGCGTAGTGTCATAATGCACTTTGTACTGCAGCGCGCTGCGGCGAATAAGCTTGGAGTCTTCAATCGCCTGACGACCTTCGGTGGTGTTGATGATATAGGTGTACTCGCCATTCTTGATACGGTCCTGAATGTGCGGACGACCTTCATGCACCTTGTTCACCAGACGTGGATTGATACCCGCTTCACCCAGAACAATCGCGGTCCCGTGCGTCGCATCCAGCTCGAAGCCAAACTTCAGCAGTTTCGCTGCCAGGTCAACCACGCGCTCTTTATCGCCTTCGCGAACGGAGAGCAGCGCACGACCCTGTTTTTTCATGGTGGAGCTGCTGCCCAGCTGTGCCTTGGCGAACGCTTCCGCGAAGGTACGGCCCACGCCCATCACTTCCCCGGTAGAGCGCATTTCTGGCCCTAACAGCGGGTCAACGCCCGGGAATTTGTTGAACGGCAGCACCACTTCTTTTACCGAGTAGTACGGAGGGATTACTTCTTTGGTTACGCCCTGCTGTGCCAGCGTTTTCCCGGCCATCACGCGCGCCGCGACTTTCGCCAGCGGTACACCAGTTGCCTTGGAGACGAACGGAACGGTACGTGCCGCACGCGGGTTCACTTCAATCAGGTAAACTTCGTTATTCTTCACCGCAAACTGGACGTTCATCAGACCGCGAACCTGCAGTTCGAAGGCCAGTTTCTGCACCTGTTGGCGCATCACATCCTGAATTTCCTGGCTCAGGGTGTAAGCAGGCAGAGAACATGCGGAGTCACCGGAGTGCACGCCCGCCTGTTCGATATGCTCCATGATGCCGCCAATCAGCACCATTTCACCGTCGCAGATAGCGTCCACGTCCACTTCAACCGCGTCATCAAGGAAACGGTCCAGCAGTACCGGCGCATCGTTAGAAACGCTGACTGCGGTCTGGAAGTAGCGACGCAGGTCGGCTTCATCGTAGACGATTTCCATCGCGCGACCACCGAGAACATACGACGGACGCACTACCAGCGGGTAGCCAATCTCTTTCGCCTTCTCAACAGCCTGTTCGATAGCCGTTACGGTAGCGTTCGCCGGCTGTTTCAGCTTCAGACGGTCAACCGCCTGCTGGAAACGCTCGCGGTCTTCCGCGCGGTCGATGGCATCCGGGCTGGTACCGATAACCGGTACACCTGCCGCTTCCAGCGCACGTGCCAGCTTCAGCGGGGTCTGTCCGCCGTACTGTACGATGACGCCTTTCGGCTTCTCGATACGAACGATTTCCAGTACGTCTTCCAGCGTGACCGGTTCGAAGTACAGGCGGTCAGAGGTGTCGTAATCAGTTGAAACGGTTTCCGGGTTACAGTTGACCATGATGGTCTCGTAACCGTCTTCGCGCAGCGCCAGCGAGGCGTGTACGCAGCAGTAGTCAAACTCAATACCCTGACCGATACGGTTTGGACCACCGCCCAGCACCATGATTTTATCGCGGTCAACGGACGGGTTCGCTTCGCACTCATCTTCATAGGTGGAGTACATGTAAGCGGTGTCGGTGGCAAATTCTGCCGCACAGGTATCCACGCGTTTGTAGACCGGGTGCAGATTGTACTGGTCGCGCAGTTTGCGGATTTCCGCTTCGCGAACGCCGGCCAGTTTCGCCAGACGCGCATCGGCGAAGCCTTTGCGCTTCAGTACGCGCAGGAAGTCAGCGTCGAGGCCGTTGATGCCAAGGTCGGTGACTTTTTCTTCCAGACGTATCAGCTCTTCAATCTGCACCAGGAACCAGCGGTCGATGTTGGTCAGATTGAACACGCCATCGACGGACAGGCCAGCACGGAAGGCATCGGCGATGTACCAGATACGCTCAGCGCCCGCGTCTTTCAGCTCGCGGCGGATTTTGGTCAATGCTTCCGGATCGTCGAGGCTTACTTTCGGGTCGAAGCCGGTCGCGCCCACTTCCAGACCGCGCAGCGCTTTCTGCAGCGATTCCTGCTGGGTGCGGCCAATCGCCATCACTTCACCGACAGATTTCATCTGCGTGGTCAGACGGTCGTTAGCACCAACGAATTTCTCGAAGTTGAAGCGTGGAATTTTGGTCACAACGTAGTCGATGGACGGTTCAAACGAGGCCGGTGTACGGCCACCGGTGATGTCGTTCATCAGTTCGTCGAGGGTGTAACCTACGGCCAGCTTGGCAGCGACTTTCGCAATCGGGAAGCCGGTAGCTTTGGACGCCAGCGCCGAGGAGCGGGATACGCGAGGGTTCATTTCGATGACAATCAGGCGACCGTTTTTCGGGTTTACCGCAAACTGGACGTTAGAACCGCCGGTTTCTACGCCGATTTCACGCAGTACCGCCATCGAGGCGTTACGCATGATTTGATATTCTTTGTCGGTCAGCGTCTGGGCAGGTGCTACGGTGATGGAGTCACCGGTATGGATGCCCATCGCGTCGAAGTTTTCGATGGAGCAAACGATGATGCAGTTGTCGTTTTTATCACGCACCACTTCCATCTCGTACTCTTTCCAGCCAATCAGTGATTCATCAATCAGCAGCTCGTTGGTTGGGGAAAGATCCAGACCGCGTTCGCAGATTTCTTCGAACTCTTCGCGGTTATAGGCGATACCGCCACCGGTGCCGCCCATGGTGAAGCTAGGGCGGATAATGCACGGGAAGCCAACGTCAGCGGCAACCGCCAGCGCTTCTTCCATGGTGTGAGCGATGCCTGAACGTGCGGTGTCGAGACCAATCTTCTTCATCGCGATATCGAAGCGACGACGGTCTTCCGCTTTATCAATGGCATCCGCCGTTGCGCCAATCATGGTCACGCCGAACTCAGCCAGTACGCCCTGGCGTTCCAGTTCCAGCGCACAGTTCAGCGCTGTCTGACCGCCCATGGTTGGCAGCACCGCATCCGGGCGTTCTTTCTCAATAATTTTGCGCACCACTTCCCAGTGAATCGGCTCGATGTAGGTGGCATCGGCCATTTCCGGGTCGGTCATGATGGTTGCCGGGTTGGAGTTCACCAGAATAACGCGGTAACCCTCTTCACGCAGGGCTTTACACGCCTGCGCACCGGAATAGTCAAACTCACACGCCTGACCGATAACAATCGGACCCGCGCCCAGAATCAGGATACTTTTTATGTCTGTACGTTTTGGCATGGCTCTTTTACTCCTGATTATTTCGCGGACTGACGGTATTGCTCAATTAACTCGATAAAGTGGTCGAACAACGGTGCAGCGTCGTGCGGACCCGGACTCGCTTCAGGGTGTCCCTGGAAGCTGAACGCCGGTTTGTCGGTACGATGAATCCCCTGCAAGGTGCCGTCGAACAGTGACTTGTGGGTCACGCGCAGGTTGGCAGGCATGGAAGCTTCATCTACAGCAAAACCGTGGTTCTGTGCGGTAATCATCACGGTATTGTTATCAATATCTTTTACCGGATGGTTACCGCCGTGGTGGCCAAACTTCATCTTAATGGTCTTCGCACCGCTCGCCAGCGCCAGCAGCTGATGGCCGAGGCAGATGCCAAATACCGGAATATCGGTTTCGAGGAATTTCTGAATCGCGGTAATTGCGTAGTCGCACGGTGCCGGGTCGCCAGGACCGTTGGACAGGAAAATACCGTCCGGATTCATCTTCAGAACGTCTTCTGCTGAGGTTTTCGCCGGTACAACCGTCAGGCGGCAGCCGCGGTCCGCTAACATACGCAGAATGTTACGTTTGGCGCCGAAATCGTAAGCCACAACGTGGAACGGCATTTCATCGGCAGATTTCGCTTCCGGCAGGTCACCGGCTAGCGTCCAGCTCCCCTGCGTCCAACTATAAGGCTCCGCGGTGGTCACTTCTTTCGCCAGATCCATACCGTTCAGGCCTGGGAAAGCTTTTGCTTTTTCCAGTGCCAGCGCCGCATCCGGGTTATCGCCCGCGATGATGCAGCCGTTCTGTGCGCCCTTTTCACGCAGCAAACGCGTCAGCTTACGGGTATCGATATCAGCAATCGCCACAATGTTATGGCGCTTGAGGTAAGAAGAGAGGTCTTCAGTATCGCGGAAGTTGCTGGCAATCAGCGGCAGGTCGCGGATGACCAGGCCTTGCGCATGTACCTGAGAAGATTCTGCATCGGCTTCATTGGTGCCGACATTACCGATATGAGGATAAGTAAGAGTGACGATTTGGCGGGAATAGGAAGGATCAGTGAGGATTTCTTGATAACCGGTCATTGAAGTATTGAAAACGACTTCCCCAACCGCCGAACCTGTTGCCCCTATGGCCCGACCGTGAAACTGGGTTCCGTCTTCCAGAACCAATAGCGCTGACTTAATCAAAACACCCTCCAGAGAATATTCACTCACTTTATTTGCATATTAATTCATTAACACCTCATGAATCAATGCAAATTTGCTTACCTATGGATTTCTGGCAAACGGCGGCATTCTAGAGATAGCTCACACAAAAGTCTACCCAAAAGGGCTTTTTTTATTATTATTTTGCGCCACTGGGATAAAACACACGATTTAACAGGCAAAAAGATCAGCTAACTCAGGGTAGAAAACGCTTGCGGTAGGCAAAGAGTGTAAAAACAGAATGCAAGAGAGAAAAAAGTGGACCATTTGGTCAAAATTTACATTGAGATAACACAAACACCCAACAAAACATATAAAAACACTAATCTTAAAGAAAAAATACACCAAAAAGTGAAAAATAAAAGGGCAATAAAATATTGCCCTATGTAATCAAATAATTATGATTACAATAACCACATCACGAAGGGTAATGAAAGCTATAAACTGCGTAAATTAAGCACATCTTTCATATCAAAAAGACCATTTGACTTTGATTTCAGCCAAATCGCCGATCGCACTGCGCCATTGGCAAAGGTCATACGGCTGGACGCTTTATGCGTGATCTCTATACGCTCGCCAATATCGGCAAACATCGCGGTATGCTCACCGACGATATCCCCCGCCCGCACCGTGGCAAAACCGATCGTGCCCGGTACGCGCTCGCCGGTGTAACCTTCACGCGAATAGACCGCGCATTCTTTTAAATCTTTATCCAGCGCCCCGGCAATCGCCTCGCCCATCGCCAGCGCAGTGCCTGACGGCGCATCCACTTTATGGCGGTGGTGGGCTTCAATAATCTCAATATCGGTGTAATCACCCATCACTTTCGCCGCCTTCTCCAGCAGCTTAAGCATGACATTGACGCCAACGCTAAAGTTCGCGGCGAAAACGATAGCAATCTCCTGCGCGGCATCGCGAATAGCCTGTTTACCTGCGTCATCAAAGCCGGTGGTGCCAATCACCATCCCTTTACCGTGCTGGCGGCAAAACGCCAGATGCGCCAGCGTGCCTTCCGGGCGGGTAAAATCGATGAAAACATCGAAATCATCTTTCACCGCTTCAAGACTGCTTTGCACGGTAACGCCCGTTTTCCCGGCTCCCGCTAACTCTCCGGCATCGCTTCCCAGTAAGGACGAGCCTTCGCGCTCTAACGCGGCACCCAATTGAACACCTTCCATCGCCATGGCGGCCTGGATTAACTGCCGTCCCATGCGGCCACCGGCGCCGGCAATGGCGACACGGATTTGTGCTTCATGCATAGCTATTCTCTTTTATAAAAATTGCGTAAACCGTTTTCAGAGTAACCAGCGCGCCCGGAGGCCGCTAGCTGAAAACACCCATAATTAGAATTTAATGATAAACAGAGGGGAATATCAGTAAAAGACATGATTCATCCCGCAGGATGAATCATTGCTGGATCACAGGAAAGAAGTCAAACTTACTCAGTATGGCGCAAAATGATGGGAAAACGACGGAAATACGAGCAGAAATCAGCCAGTCTGCGTAGATATTTTCGCGAGTGTGGTTTTATGGCACGAGCGTGTAGTTGACGATCATTTGCCCTTTTTTCATCTTCACCTGAGTAATCGTCACCGGTCCAATCTCAGAGAGATGGGCAACATGCGTCCCTCCGCAGGGATAAGCGAGGAGATGACCAAATCCAACCTGCCGCAACCCGTCGGTGAATGTCACTTGTCTGGCGAGATTGTCTGCCTGCCAGGCGTTGATTTTCTCCTGCAACGATAGCGTATCCGGTAACGTGCCGTTTTCACCGGCGGCGAAAGTAATGCGCCCCTCATTGGGCCAATGATGTGCTTTCACCGGGAGCCAGCCAAACGCTGTACCCGCCAGGCCGATAAGATGTCCTGCCGAGTGCAGGCGGGCGTGCAGTTGACGCAACGCGATATCCACACGCAGGTTCACGATACCGGGGAGGAGCGGTTTTGCCACGATGTGCACCACATCGTCACCGCGCGCGAGGACTGTTTCAACCCGCTCATCTTCAATCCAGCCCGCATCCGCAGGCTGCCCGCCTCCCTGCGGGTGAAAAAGGGTTCTATCCAGTACCACCGCGTACCGTCCATCCGGCTCAGCCGAGCAACTCAGTAAGTTAGCCTGGCCTTCAGTGTTATCGCTGGTGTAATAAAGACGTTCAGTCATGATTGCTCTCCTCTTGATGGGAAGAGTATATTCACTTTACTGACGTCGATAATCCTGCGCTGGTTCAATGCATCTTTGCCTGGTACGCACAAATGAACCCTAATCTTCTTCCCGACCTTGCCACCTTTGTGTTGATTATCGACCAGGGGAGCTTCTCCGCCGCCGCCAAAGCCTCGGGTGCTACGCCTTCCGCTATTAGCCGCAGCGCTTCACGCCTCGAGAAGGCGTTGGGCAGTAAGTTGCTGCACCGTACGACGCGCAAGCTGGCGCTCAGCGAAACGGGCAAAATTGTGTATGCACACGCGCAGGAAATGCTGCATGCGGCACAAATGGCTGTCGACTCAGGCAGCAGTCGACAAACCATCGCGCAAGGGCAACTGACCCTCAGCGTGCCGAAAGCGGTGGGGCGATTTGTCATTCATCCACTGATGGCCGAATTCTTTACGCGCTACCCGCAAGTGGACGTCTGCCTTCGGCTGGAAGACCGGTATATGGATTTAATCGACGACGGCGTCGACCTTGCACTGCGCATCAGTCAGTCGCCCTCCCCGGGCCTGTACGGGAAACCGCTGATGCCGGTCAGCCATGTGATATGCGCAACCCCCGAATACTTACGCAAGCACGGTACGCCCGAGCACCCGCAGGCACTGCGCGAGCATAGCTGTATCAGTCTTGGCGAGACACCTGCGGATTCACGTTGGAAGTTTCGACGCGGTGAGCGCATGGAGACTATTCAGACTCATGGCCGCTACGCCGCCAACCACACCGGTGTACGCCTGGACGCGGTAAAAAAGGATCTGGGAATCGGCAGCCTGCCACTGTTCACCGCCAGCGAGGCACTCGCCAATGGCGAGATTGTCCAGGTACTGCCAGAATGGGAATTTATCAGCGACTACAGCGGGGAACTGTGGCTGCTATGGACGCGCAATCAACATATGCCCGCCAGAATGCGGGCGATGATTGATTATCTCAGCGAGAAGGTGCCGTTGCACAACACCTGATTACAGCGCGCGGGCAAATACCTCTGCCACCCACTGCTGGAAACCTTCAACGTCCAGGCCCAGCGCAACCTGCGCATTTGCCGGATGCCCCAAGCGTCCTTCGATGTCCACCACCGTCGTACCCGAGGTATATTCGCCCTGGGTTTCAACCGCCACGAAACACGGCTGCAGGGTAAACAGTTCCGGGCGCACCAGCCAGGCAATGGCACACAGATCGTGCATTCGCAGCCCCGTATTCATACTGCCGCTACGGTAATGGCTAAACAGCGCATGCAGCATTTTCCCCGTCTGGTTAAGTTGGGGGAGCGTCGCCAGATAGTCCGGGGCAAGCATAGCCTGATTAGTGACATCCAGCCCACACATCACAATCTCCAGCCCGCTCTGGAAGACTTTCGCGGCGGCCTCGGGATCGATAGCAATATTAAACTCGGCGTTGGGTGTGAAGTTCCCGCGCCCGGCAGAGCCGCCCATAATCACCAGACGGTGAATGTTAAATACGCATTCAGGATAATGGGTCAGCAGCAGCGCAATGTTGGTCAGCGGGCCAATTGCCACCAGCGTCACGGGCTGCGGGGCATGCATCAGCGCATCGCGAATCGCCTGGAAGGCGGGTTTTGCCATCGCCTGGCGGTCATGTTCGACAAATTCATACCCTTCCATACCGGACTCGCCGTGCACGGAAGCGGCATCACGCAGCGGCCGCACCAGCGGCATTGATGCTCCCTGCGCTAGCGGAACATCCGCATTCCAGAAGTGCAGCAGTTGCAACGCATTACGGGTGGTTTTTTCCACCGACACATTGCCTGCTACCGTGGTCATTAGTTGCAGATCCAGCTCAGGGGCAAACAGCGCGGCGGCAATAGCGGCGGCATCATCAATGCCGGGATCGGTATCAAGAATGATCGGTAAGCGCATGGTTTCTCCATAAAAAAATGCCAGACGTTAAGTCTGGCATCTTCTCATAATCGTAACCGGAAAGACTTACTCTACTTCACGAACATCCACACGCAGCTCTTTCGGTACTTCGAAAACAATGTTTTCTTCACGGCCTTCCAGCGGAATAGCTTCTCCACCGCCAAGCTCTTGCAGACGAGCAATCACGTTTTGCACCAGGATATCCGGCGCCGAGGCTCCGGCCGTCACGCCTACGCACGTAGCTTCTTTCACCCACGCTTCCTGGATGTCGGTCGCATCGTCAATCAAATACGCTGCTTTCCCCATTCGCTGGGCCAGTTCAGCCAGACGGTTGGAGTTAGAGGAGTTTTTCGAGCCGACCACCAGCACAACATCAGCCTGTTCCGCCAGCGCGCGAACCGCTTCCTGACGGTTGGTGGTGGCATAACAGATATCGTCTTTGCGCGGCCCGACAATTTTCGGGAAGCGTTGGCGCAGCGCGTCAATGACGTCAGAAGTGTCGTCAACGGAAAGCGTTGTCTGCGTCATGAAGGATAATTTGCCTTCATTTTTGACGTCCAGTTTCAGCACATCTTCCGGTGATTCAACCAGATACATTCCCCCTTGCGGGTTGCTGTACTGGCCCATTGTGCCTTCGACTTCCGGGTGACCAGCGTGGCCGATAAGAATCGACTCTTCACCGCGACGGCTGGCGCGGGCAACTTCCATATGCACTTTCGTTACCAGCGGGCAGGTCGCATCAAAAACCGTGAGGTCACGGCCTTTGGCCTCGTTACGTACCGCCTGAGATACGCCATGAGCGGAGAAAATCAGGATCGCGCCATCCGGCACTTCGCTGATTTGCTCGATAAAAATAGCGCCGCGCTCGCGCAGGCTATCCACCACATAGCGGTTATGCACCACTTCATGACGGACATAAATCGGCGCGCCGTAAATAGCCAGCGCGTTTTCCACAATGCTGATAGCGCGGTCTACGCCAGCGCAAAAACCGCGCGGGTTGGCCAACAGGATCTGCATTTTACGCCTCCAGTGCCGGTTCGACTTCCAGCACTTCAATATCAAAATGAACGGTATGCCCGGCCAGCGGATGGTTGAAATCTACCGTGATCGAGTCACCGTTGATTTCGCGGATCACGCCAGGCATCTCACTGCCGTCCATTGCGGTAAAGAGCATGATAGCGCCAATTTCTGGCTCGCCCGCGTCCATAAACTCCCGACGCGAGAAATACTGAATTAAGTCCGGACTTGACACGCCAAAGGCGGCATCCGGTTCCAGAGCAAAAGTGGTTTTATCACCTTCTTTTAGCCCCAGCAGGTGTTGTTCCAGTCCTTCAGACAGAGAACCGTCGCCCAGGCGAAACAGCGCAGGCTTGCCGTTATTGCGGGTTGACTCTGCGGTTGAGCCATCGTCGAGCTTAAGGGTGAAGTGCACCAGCACCGCACTGTTACTCTGTACTGATTTAGACATGCAGGTTGCTCTTTAAAATTGCTGCCGCCTGTTTGCCCGGTGGCGATACGCTTACCGGGCCAACAAGGATCGCAGTATATTGTAGGCCGGATTAGCATAGCGCCATCCGGCATTTTTTTATGCGGCTTTTTTCTCTTTCGACGGCAGGAAGCCTTCGAGAACAATCAATGCCGCGCCGATACAGATAGCAGTATCGGCCAGATTGAAGGTCGCGAAATGCCAGTCGCCGACGTAAAAGTCAATCATATCAACCACGAATCCGTGCCACAGGCGGTCGAACAAGTTGCCCAGTGCACCGCCAATGATTAACGCATACGCGATGTTGTTCAGCTTCTGGGTCGCCTTCGAGCGATACATCATCACCATCAGGATGACGCAAATACCGATGGCGATGCCGGCAAAGAACCAACGTTGCCAGCCGCCGCTGTCGGCTAAGAAGCTAAACGCCGCACCATAGTTACGCGCGTAGTGCAGATTAAGCGACGGAAACAGCGACACCGTATCCCCCAGAGCAAAGTTCTGGAGGATCAGGTATTTGCTGCCTAAATCGATAATCAGCACGACTACCACCAGCCACAGCCAGCGTAGTCCTGTTGAACAAAGAGGCTTACTCATCAGGCAAACTTACGTTGTTCGCCATCACCGGCGATGTTGCTGACACAGCGTCCGCAGATATCTGCATGTTCCGCCACCTGGCCGACGTCGGTAGTGTAATGCCAGCAGCGCGGGCATTTCTCACCTTCGGCTTTGCTCAGTACGATTTTCAGACCTTTGAGCAGTTCGCTCTGCTGAGCATCAGCAGGAGCAGCCGCATAATCCGCAACCGTCGCACCAGAGGTCAGCAGTACAAAACGCAACTCTTCGCCCAGCGCGGTCAGTTTCGCCGCCAGCTCAGGTTCAGCGTACAGGGTCACTGCAGCCTCCAGAGAACCACCGACTTTCTTATCCGCACGCGCCTGTTCGATGACTTTGTTCACTTCACCACGCACTTTCAACAGCTCGTCCCAGAAGGCATCGTTCATCGCTTCGGTTTCGCCTAAGCCAAACAGACCTTCGTACCATTCACCGGTAAAGACATACTTCTCACGATCGCCCGGCAGGTAGCCCCAGATTTCATCGGCGGTGAAGGACATGATCGGCGCCATCCAACGAACCAGCGCTTCAGCGATATGGAACAGCGCTGTCTGGCAGCTACGACGCGCCACGCTGTCCGCTTTCGCGGTGTACTGACGGTCTTTGATGATGTCGAGGTAGAACGAACCCATTTCGACGGAGCAGAAGCGCATCAGGCGCTGTACCACTTCGTGGAAGTCATAGGCTTCATAGGCTTTCAGGATTTCATCCTGCGCCGCTTGCGCACAACCTACCGCCCACCTGTCCAGAACCACCATCTCTTCCGGTTTCACCATGTCTTTAACCGGATCGAACCCGTTCAGGTTCGCCAGCAGGAAGCGCGCGGTGTTACGGATACGACGATAGCTGTCGGCAGCACGTTTCAGAATTTCGTCAGAAACGGCCATTTCACCGGTATAGTCGGTTGAAGCCACCCACAGACGCAGAATATCCGCGCCCAGTTTGTTCATCACATCCTGCGGAGAAACGGTGTTACCGATAGACTTGGACATCTTACGGCCCTGACCATCAACGGTGAAACCGTGAGTCAGTACCTGGCGATAAGGTGCTTTGCCTTTCATGGCGGTGGAGATCATCAGAGATGACATGAACCAGCCACGGTGCTGGTCAGAGCCTTCCAGATACATATCGGCCGCATGGCCTGCAAACTCAGGACGCACGTCCACGACGGAGGAGTGGGTTGAACCAGAGTCGAACCACACGTCCAGCGTATCCGGGACTTTGACATACTGGTCAGCTTCGTCGCCGAGGATATCTTTCGGATCGAGATCCCACCACGCCTGGATGCCGTCAACTTCAACGCGTTTAGCCACTTCTTCCATCAGTTCGATAGCGCGCGGATGCAGCTCTTCGGTGTCTTTGTGAACAAACAGAGACATCGGCACACCCCACGTACGCTGACGGGAGATACACCAGTCAGGACGGTTAGCAACCATCGATTCAATACGCGCCTGGCCCCAGTCCGGGATCCACTGCACGCCTTTGATCTCTTTCAGGGACTGCGCGCGCAGGCCTTTCTGATCCATGCTGACGAACCACTGCGGCGTCGCACGGAAGATGATCGGTGACTTGTGACGCCAGCAGCATGGGTAGCTGTGCTGCATCTTCTCAACGTGCAGCAGCGCACCTTTTTCGCTCAGCAGCGCAACAATTTTGTCGTTGGCTTTAAAGACGTTCACGCCGTCCAGATCCGGATAGGTACCCGCCAGGTATGCGCCGTCCGGGCCAACCGGGTTAGCGATTTCCAGACCGTATTTCTGGCTGATGACGTAGTCATCCGGACCGTGACCGCCAGCGGTATGAACCGCACCGGTACCCGCATCCAGCGTAACGTGATCGCCAAGGATAGCCGGCACATCAAAGCCCATAAACGGATGGGTAAAGCGCAGCAGTTCCAGCTCAGCGCCTTTAACGGTGCCGAGAATGGTGTATTCAGCCGCGCCAATACGCTGCATAACACTTTCAACCAGATCTTTCGCCAGAATCACAGCCTGGCCGTCAATCTGCACCAGCGCATAGTCAAAATCAGGTGCCAGAGAGATTGCGCGGTTCGCCGGTAACGTCCACGGGGTAGTGGTCCAGATAACCAGAGAGATCGGGCCGTTGACGTCAGAAACGCCAAATTTCGCTTTCACCGCATCCTGATCGGCGGCGTGGAACGCCACGTCGATGGACGGGGAGGTTTTGTCATAATACTCAACTTCCGCTTCCGCCAGCGCGGAACGGCAGTCAACGCACCAGTGCACCGGCTTCGCACCTTTGTGCAGGTGACCGTTACCGATGATTTTACCCAGCGCACGAATGATGTTGGCTTCGGTTTTGAAGTCCATGGTCAGGTACGGATGCGACCAGTCGCCCAGTACGCCAAGACGGATAAAGTCTTTACGCTGACCGTCAACCTGGGTCGCTGCGTATTCGCGGCACTTGGCACGGAACTCAGCGGCGGTAAACTTCTCGCCCGGTTTGCCGTATTCCTGCTCTACTTTCAGCTCGATCGGCAGACCGTGGCAGTCCCAGCCCGGAACGTAAGGCGAGTCATAACCCGTGAGTCCTTTGGACTTCACGATAATGTCTTTCAGAATCTTGTTAACCGAGTGACCAATATGAATGCTGCCATTCGCATAAGGAGGGCCATCATGCAGAATGAAGGTTTTTTTGCCTTTTTTGGCCGCACGAATGATGCCGTACAGGTCATCATCAGTCCAACGCGCCAGCATTCCCGGTTCGCGCTTGGCGAGATCGCCGCGCATCGGGAACCCTGTTTCCGGCAAATTCAGGGTTGATTTATAGTCACTCATCAGATTCTCGGTTCCGTATTTAAAACTCGTATAGGCATTAAGCCGGTTTTGTTAGCCCAAAAAATTCACGGGCAGTCAACTCATCACGCGCAATCTGCGCTTTTAGTTCATCCAGCGAGGCAAATCGCTGTTCGCTGCGTATTTTTTTACGCAGTACTACATCTATATGGCGACCATACAGGTCCATTACAACGTCCAATAGATGCACTTCCAACTGTTGGCGTACGCCTGCTACCGTCGGGCGGGTGCCGATGTTGGCGACGCCGGGCAACGGTTTATCGCCCAGTCCCATCACTTCAACTGCATAAACCCCTTTCACCGGAGAAACCTGGCGACGCAGCGGTAAGTTTGCTGTCGGAAAACCGATGGTGCGCCCTAATTCATCACCGTGAACGACACGTCCTGAGATAGTAAAAGGATGCCCAAGCAGGCTTTCGGCCAGTTGCAGGTTATCTTCTGCCAGCGCCTGACGTACCGCGGTGCTGCTAATGCGCACACCGCCTTCGCAGAAGGTTTGGGTGCTGGTGATATCAAAACCATACTCAGCGCCCGCTTCCTGTAATAACAAGAAATCGCCCGCACGGCTAGCGCCAAAGCGGAAATCATCACCAACGGCAAGAAATTGTACACCAAGGCGCTTAACCAGCAGATCGCTGATGAAGGTCTGCGCCGTTAATGCCGCAAAGCGCCTGTCAAAACGCACGCACAGCACGTAGTCCACGCCGCATTCCGCCAGATAACGCAGTTTTTCGCGCAGGCGAGTGAGGCGCGCAGGTGACTTGTCGGTCGCAAACAGCTCCAGCGGCTGCGGCTCGAAAATCATCACCATCACCGGTAAATTGCGTTTGCGCCCTTCTTCCCGTAAACCCTGCAGCAACGCACGGTGGCCACGGTGCACGCCGTCGAAATTACCAATAGTCAGCACACACCCATGCGGGGCCTGACTGAGATTATGTATGCCTCGTATCAGCTTCATGTCTGGCTCAAAACAGTGAAAATCGTGAAAGTATACCCTGTACCGCGGTCAACGTTAACCGGCGATTGTTTCTACGAAACAGAAAGAGGATTGTTTTCATTGTTATGAAACAAATTGCAGACCTTCATGGGCACGCCAATGCAATTTTTCTCGTGGAAAAGCTGTATTCACGCCACGCAAGCTGGTAGAATCCTGCGCCATCACTACGCAACGAGTGCTGCAATTTAAACGGCGCTTATTTGCACAAATCCATTGACAAAAGAAGGCTAAAAGGGCATATTCCTCGGCCTTTGAATTGTCCATATAGAACACATTTGGGAGTTGGACCTTGGCTAATATCAAATCAGCTAAGAAGCGCGCCGTTCAGTCTGAAAAGGCCCGCAAGCACAACGCTAGCCGTCGCTCTATGATGCGTACTTTCATCAAGAAAGTATACGCAGCTATCGAAGCTGGCGACAAAGCTACTGCACTGAAAGCATTTAACGAAATGCA
Organism: Citrobacter sp. Cpo074; assembly: GCF_030332745.1. Taxonomy (NCBI): domain Bacteria; kingdom Pseudomonadati; phylum Pseudomonadota; class Gammaproteobacteria; order Enterobacterales; family Enterobacteriaceae; genus Citrobacter; species Citrobacter sp. Cpo074. The sequence continues at coordinate 48,135 of NZ_JAOWHG010000023.1, read as the reverse complement.
ACCAATCGTGGACCGTCAGGCTGCTAAAGGTCTGATCCACAAAAACAAAGCTGCACGTCATAAAGCAAACCTGACTGCACAGATCAACAAACTGGCTTAATCGCCTGCTTGTTGTCGCTTTGTGAAAAAACCCGCGCAAGCGGGTTTTTTTATGCCTGCTATCTGACGTTTTTCTCTTTAGCCACTGATGTTGTTCTCGCTCGTTCACGCTCTTCCTGACCAGCCTGTTTTTTCAGCTATCCCTTCCTCAGTCGCGTCGCGTAATACGTGAAAGTTATTTTCTTTCACTGTTTTCCTTTTTTTATTTCATTATTAAAAAAACTGTGACCACCTTAGCAAATAGAAACATCGTTCATTCAAAAACGAATAAACGCAATCCTGATGTAAGATTTGATAATTGATTGCTGCGGTAAGGTTAACTACTTTTCATGTACACCTTACTCACTCATTTTAATCTGAGGTTAAATTCAGTAACGACATAAAAAATAATATTTAAAACTTGCTTGGAAAGTAGAAGCTGTTTTTCTGGGCGTATCGTTCCAGTATCGGAGTTATTATTATGAGTTCTGTTATTGAGGATACCCAGTCATGCGGGTCAACATCATTATCTTTACTACAGCGTATTAGCTACGGCTCTTTGGATGTGGCGGGTAATCTGCTGTATTGTTTCGGTTCAACTTACATTTTATATTTCTACACAGACGTTGCAGGTATTAGCCTCGCCGTAGCAGGCGTCATCCTGCTGCTGGCACGTATTGTCGATGGCATAGACGCCCCCATATGGGGGATCATCATCGATAAAACGCGTTCGCGTTACGGTAAATGCCGCCCCTGGTTTTTATGGTTGCCATTACCTTTTGCCGTATTCAGCGCCCTGTCATTTTGGTCTCCTGATATCAGTATGACCGGAAAAGCTATCTATGCAGCAATATCTTATATGATTGCTAGCATTCTATTTACCGGACTTAATACACCGCTCAGTGCAATATTACCTCTGATGACCTTATCGCCTAAGGAAAGACTGGTTTTAAATTCCTGGCGAATGACCGGTGGGCAGATTGGGGTTTTATTAATGAATGCGACTGCACTGCCGTTAGTTGCTTTTTTAGGTAACGGAAATGATCATGCGGGTTTTATTTATACGGCGATTATATTTGCCGTAATATCCTGTTCGCTAACGCTTTTCGCCTTTAAAAATATCCGTGAAATGGATACGGATAAAATACAGCAAGAACCTAAATTGCCGATGAAAAAGAGTTTTGCGGCAATGAAAGGCAACTGGCCATGGATCCTGATGGTGCTGGCAAACCTGATCTTCTGGATTGCCCTACAACAACGCTCCACAACGATTGTCTACTATCTGACCTACAATCTCGACCGCAAAGATCTGGTTCCGCTGATTAATAGCCTGGCGACAATTCAGATCCTGTTTATCATCGCTATCCCCTTCTTTAGCAAATACCTGGCTAAAACATGGATATGGGTAGGCGGTCTGCTGGTCGCCACGCTTGGCGGCATCATGATGTGGCTGGCAGCGGACAACATTCCTTTTCTCATCGCCGCCTGGGTACTCGGCAATATCGGCAGCGGTATCGCCTGCTCAATGCCGTTTGCCATGCTGGGCTTCGCAGTCGACTTCGGCGCATGGAAGACGGGTATTAAGGCTACCGGCATTCTTATCGCCTTCGGCAGCACCTTCTGCATCAAGATGGGTAGTGGCCTCGGTACCGCTTTCGCTGCCTGGATCATGAACAGTTTTGGCTATGTCCCCAACCATGCCCAGAGTGCTGCGGGTCTGGAGGGAATTACCTGGGCCTTTATCTGGGCACCCGCCCTACTCTTCGCGCTCGCAGCGATCCCACTACTTTTCTTTCGTAAATACGAAGCGATGGAAGAGAAGATTCGCCACGATCTGGAAACCATCAATTAAAAACGATCTTTACCTTCACCCTCGAAATATGGGAGGCACCACCATGCCATTTATGCAACATGACCCGCGTCGCCTGGTCTGGCAGCAAAACGATCGCTATTTATGGATTGAACCCTGGGGCGAGAACAGCCTGCGCGTACGCAGTGGCCGTCATCTGCCGGTAATGAGAAATGAAGACTGGGCATTGACTGAGCCAGTCGCAGAAAGCCACTGCCACATTGATTATGAGCAACACCAGGCGACGCTGACCAACGGCAAAATTATCGCTATCGTCAATCAAAAAGGACAAGTTACCTTTTACCGTCATCCACACAAACCTCTGTTGCAGGAGTTCTGGCGCTTGCGGGGCGAAATTGGCGAGGATGAATCTTCTCACGGCCAGTACGTCAGCGCACTCAACCTTGAAGGGCGCGAATTCCGACCTATTCAGGGTGGGAAATATTCACTTAAAGCCCGCTTCGAAGCCACCGAAGGGGAAAAAATTTATGGTATGGGGCAGTATCAACAGGCTAACCTGGATCTCAAAGGATGCGTTCTTGAGCTGGCGCAACGTAACTCCCAGGCCTCAGTACCGTTTATGCTCTCCAGTCTGGGCTACGGATTTTTATGGAACAACCCGGCAGTCGGGCGCGTAACCTTTGCCCACAACGTTACCGAATGGGAAGCACAGGTCAGCGAACAGCTGGACTACTGGATCACGGCTGGCGATACCCCGGCAGAAATTAGCCGGGCTTACGCGCTGGCTACCGGCACACCGCCGATGATGCCGGACTACGCCATGGGCTTCTGGCAGTGCAAACTCCGCTATCGGACGCAGGAAGAGCTGCTGGAGGTTGCCCGCGAATATAAGCGCCGCAATCTGCCTATCTCGGTGATCGTTATCGACTTCTTTCACTGGCCGAATCAGGGTGACTGGATGTTCGATGCACGAGACTGGCCCGATCCTGATGCCATGATTGCCGAGCTGAAATCGCTGGGAATTGAGCTGATGGTCTCCGTCTGGCCGACGGTGGATAACCGCACCGAAAGCTATCGGGAGATGCGCGAAAACGGCTGGCTGGTACAAACGGAACGTGGCTTGCCGATCAATATGGATTTCCTCGGCAACACCACTTTCTTTGATGCTACCCATCCGGGTGCGCGGGACTACGTCTGGGGCAAAGCCAAACGCAACTATTATGATAAAGGCGTGAAGCTATTCTGGTTAGACGAAGCCGAACCTGAGTTCAGCGTTTATGACTATGACAACTATCGCTACCATGCCGGGCCGCTACTGGAAGTGGGCAATATCTACCCGCGAATGTACGCCAAAACCTTTTTTGATGGTATGAAAGCCGATGGTGAAGACAAGGTTATCAACCTGCTACGCTGCGCCTGGGCCGGCAGTCAAAAGTATGGCGCACTGGTCTGGTCAGGTGATATTCACTCCTCGTTTAGATCGCTACGCAACCAGTGTGCCGCCGGACTCAATATGGGAATCGCGGGGATCCCGTGGTGGACGACGGATATCGGTGGTTTTCATGGCGGTAATATTCACGACCCACATTTCCATGAACTGCTGATCCGCTGGTTCCAGTGGGGCGTATTTAGCCCGGTGATGCGTCTGCACGGCAACCGCGATCCGCAGATTTTACCGGAACAACCGTACCGGGATGGTATCGCCCAGTGTCCTACCGGTGCACCGAACGAAGTCTGGAGCTACGGTGAGGACGTGTGCGACGTACTGACGGGTTGCCTGGCGTTGCGAGAGAAACTGAAGCCCTATATCAAAGCGCTGATGGAGGAAACCCATAAGTACAATACGCCAGTGATGCGCCCCCTGTTTTTTGATTTCCCCGAACAGGAAACAAGTTGGGCAATCACCGACCAGTACTGTTTTGGTCCTGACCTGCTGATTGCCCCCGTAATGCATGAAGGTATGCGCGAACGTGATGTCTGGCTACCGGAAGGGGAAACATGGACGGATCTTACGACCGGCGAGAGTTATTCGGGAGGGCAAACGTTGCACTATGCCGCGCCATTGAACAGAATTCCGGTATTTATCCGCGAAGGTGGGCAGTATCGTAGCTTATTGAGGCTATAGCATGAAACCGGCTGCGGGTGAGTACCGCAGCCGGAAGTATTACGGTAAGTATGTCTACTGTGGCTTGAACAATGCCGAGTAGTCCGCATTGCAAATACGCTGCACCGCCGGATGCTGGATCATTCTTTCCGCAAATATGGCGTGATACTCTTCCATCACATTTTCTACGCGTCCAATTTCAACAATAGAATCATCAGCATAGAAATTGTGCGAATACAGAGTAGGTGCAACAAAAATAGCATTATGCGTTGCCCCAAACGCTTTCATCAGCGCAGCGTCATCAAATTCGCCGAGGATTTCGACATTCAATCCTTGTGAGTTGATCCAGTTCAGCAGCTTACGTCCGAGCATCGAACGACGTCCAGGGATCAGCAACCGACGTTCCTCAAGGCAGGCCGGGAATGGTTTTTCAGGCAGCGGTTTGGTGCACCAAAAACTCACGCTGCACTCGCCTATCCGCACTGAGAACAACCCTTCCTGCTGCGTAGAATCAATCGGACAGTCGGAGATAATCATATCCAGCTTATGCTGGCTGAGTTGATCCAACAGCATCTCGTGCGTTGACTCAAAACAACGCAGATGGATTTGTTCATCTTCAACCACAGCGGCATCCAGTACGCTGCTGACCAACTGCTTCGATAGCGCATCCGCCACGCCGACATCGAACAGCAAATTAGACTCTTTGCGGTAGTTCACGATATCCAGCATTTCCTGGCTTAAGGTGAACATCTTATCCGCGTAACGAAAAACCAATTCGCCTAACTCACTGGGCTCCAGCCCACGCCCCTTCCGCTTAAACAATTTTCCCTGTAAGCGTTCCTCAAGCGCTTTAATCTGCCCGGTAATGGTCTGCGGTGTCAGATAAAGCGCTTCTGCTGCACCAACCACTGACCCTTCTTTATAGACATGCCAAAAGTAGTACAGATGGTTGTAATTTATATGAGACATACTCTCTCCCTGAAAATTGTCACGAAAGGGTTATCCCGTCAGGCTGATGCGTTCAACCGGGCACGTAACCAGCAGTAACCTATCACTGCCGACAACAAGGAGCCGATCAGGATCCCCAGTTTTGCCCAGTTAATCAGCTCAGGATCGACGTTGCCAAACGCCAGGCTGGCAATAAAAATCGACATCGTAAAGCCAATGCCGCAAAGAATACCGACCGCCATAATCTGCTGGAAATTCGTTCCTTCCGGCAATTGCGCCACCTTGAGGCGTAACGCCAGCCAGCAAAACAGACTGATACCCAACGGCTTACCGATCAACAAACCCGCAATGATCCCCAGCGGTAACACCGAGGTCAGTCCATCAATAGTGACGCCCTGCAGTGAAACGCCCGCGTTGGCGAAAGCAAACAGTGGCAGGATCAGGTATGCCACCCATGGATGCAGAACATGCTCCAGTCGCTTCGCCGGTGAACGCCCGTGTTTTTCCTTCAATGGAATGAAGAAGCCCACGATCACGCCCGCCAGCGTTGCATGCACGCCAGACTTCAGTACGGCAGTCCACAGCACCACGCCGACCAGAATATAAATACCGGTGCGTCTCACTCCGCACAGATTCAATCCTGCCAAAACAAGGATTGCGCACGCAGCAACGCCCAGCGACAGCAGCGAGAGATCGCTGGTATAGAACAGTGCGATGATTACGATAGCGCCGAGGTCATCAATAATCGCCAGCGCCATCAGGAAGATTTTCAACGCCAGTGGTACACGACTGCCCAACAACGCCAGCACACCTAACGCAAAAGCGATATCCGTTGCCGCCGGGATCGCCCACCCTTCACGGGTGATGGGATCGGCATAGTTGAATGCCAGGTACAGCAGCGCCGGGACAATCATGCCCCCGATTGCAGCAATGATCGGGAACGCCGCCTGACGCAGACTGGCCAGCGAACCTTGCATTAACTCGCGCTTTACTTCCAGACCAATCAACAGGAAGAACACCGCCATCAACGCGTCGTTGATCCACAGCAGCATATTTTTGTTGATCTCAAGCGCGCCAACCCGCAGTTGAACGGGCGTTTCCAAAAAGGCGTGGTACCATCCACTGGTAACCCCGATATTTGCCATCAGCATAGCGACCACGGCTGCGATGATCAGAATGATGCCCCCCGAGGCGTCACTACTAAAAAAACGATGCAGATGTTTCACTTTTATTCTCTCTATTGGGTGAATACTTCGTAAATACTATCTTACACCCTCAAAAAGCTCGTTAAAATTAGATTATTTGTGATTGATAGATCGGTTTTTACGATCTATACAGAGAAAGCCGATGAAGATTTTCCGAGCGGAAAACAGAAATAAAAAAGCCTGAGACTTTTCAGTCCCAGGCTTTTTATTCGAGATAAAACTGCGAATTAGCGCGTCAGATCGTCAAAAAACTTCTTCACACCGTCGAAGAAACTTTTGGAGCGCGGACTGTTTTGTTCGCCGGTCGGGCCGCCAAAGCTGTCCTGCAAATCTTTCAGCAGTTGCTTCTGCTTGTCGTTCAGGCCAACTGGGGTTTCAACCACCACGCGGCACAGCAGGTCGCCCTGAGCGCCACCGCGTACAGACTTGACGCCCTTTCCACGCATGCGGAAAAGTTTGCCAGTTTGCGTTTCGCCCGGAATTTTTAGCTTCACGCGACCATCCAGCGTCGGGACTTCAATCTCGCCGCCCAGCGCAGCCATCGCAAAGTTAATCGGTACTTCGCAGTACAGGTTATTGCCTTCACGTTCGAAAATTGGGTGCTGTTTTACCTGCACCTGAACGTACAAATCACCTGCTGGCGCACCATGTTCACCGGCTTCACCTTCGCCCGCTAAACGAATGCGGTCGCCGGTATCAACCCCTGCAGGGATCTTAACGGACAGCGTTTTGCTTTTCTCAACGCGACCATGACCGTGGCATTTGTTGCACGGATCTTTGATCAGCGTACCGCGGCCCTGACAGTGTGGACAGGTCTGCTGTACGGCAAAAAAGCCCTGACGCATCTGTACCTGACCAGAACCGTGACAGGTTGGACAGGTCTGTGGCTGAGTACCTGCCTTCGCACCGCTACCGTGGCAGACGTCACACTCTTCCAGAGTCGGAATACGGATCTCTTTGGTGACGCCACGCACGGCTTCTTCCAGAGTGAGATCCATGTTGTAACGTAAATCAGCACCACGTGAGGCGCGCTGACGACCACGACCGCCGCCAAAGATATCGCCAAACACGTCACCAAAGATATCGCTGAAGTCAGCCCCGCCGCCAAAACCGCCGCCGCCGCCCATGCCGCCTTGCTCAAACGCAGCATGACCGTACTGATCGTAAGCCGCACGTTTTTGCGCATCGGTCAGGATTTCGTACGCTTCTTTGATCTCTTTAAACTTGGCTTCGGCCTCTTTATCACCCTGGTTGCGGTCCGGGTGATATTTCATGGCCAGGCGCTTGTAGGCCTTTTTGATTTCACGCTCTTCCGCTGATTTGGAAACGCCTAAAATCTCGTAATAGTCTTGCTTAGCCATCTCTTTTTATCTGCCCCTAACATGCGTGCACGGGCGGAGAGGAAACCTCTTCGCCCGTGCCAGTAATTACCCGTTCAAAGGGCGATTATTTTTTGTCTTTCACTTCTTCAAACTCGGCGTCGACAACGTCGTCATCTTTCGCGTTGTTTGCAGAAGCATCAGCGCCTGCTGCACCAGCCTGCTGCTGTGCGTGCTGCTGCTGAGCGATTTCCATCAGTTTCTGGGAAACCTGTGCCAGCGCCTGCATTTTCGCTTCGATATCCGCTTTGTCTTCGCCTTTCAGAGAAGTTTCCAGTGCGGTCAGTGCAGACTCGATGGCAGTTTTGTCGTCAGCCGGCAGTTTGTCGCCTGCTTCTTCAACCTGCTTACGAGTGCTGTGCAGCAGATGGTCACCCTGGTTACGAGTCTGAACCAGCTCTTCAAACTTACGGTCAGATTCTGCGTTCGCTTCTGCTTCGCGAACCATTTTCTGAATTTCTTCTTCGTTCAGACCAGAAGAAGCCTTGATGGTGATCTTCTGCTCTTTACCGCTGTTTTTGTCTTTCGCGGAAACGTGCAGGATACCATCGGCATCGATGTCAAAAGTAACTTCGATCTGCGGCATACCGCGCGGAGCCGGGCTGATACCATCCAGGTTAAACTGACCCAGATCTTTGTTATCAGCGGCGCGTTTACGTTCACCCTGCAGCACGTGGATGGTTACCGCAGACTGGTTGTCTTCAGCGGTAGAGAACACCTGGCTGTGCTTGGTCGGGATAGTGGTGTTTTTCGCGATCAGTGGAGTCATCACGCCACCCATGGTTTCGATACCCAGAGACAGCGGGGTAACGTCCAGCAGCAGCACGTCTTTCACATCACCGGTCAATACACCACCCTGAACGGCAGCACCGATTGCCACTGCTTCGTCCGGGTTAACGTCTTTACGCGGCTCTTTACCGAAGAACTCAGCAACTTTCTTCTGTACCATCGGCATACGAGTCTGACCACCGACCAGGATAACGTCCTGAACGTCGGAAACAGACAGACCAGCATCCTGCAGAGCAACTTTCAGCGGCTCGATAGAACGGTTAACCAGGTCTTCAACCAGGCTTTCCAGTTTCGCACGGGTCACTTTGATGTTCATGTGTTTCGGACCAGTCGCGTCTGCAGTAATGTACGGCAGGTTCACGTCGGTCTGCTGAGCGGAAGACAGTTCGATCTTCGCTTTCTCAGCGGCTTCTTTCAGACGCTGCATCGCCAGCGGGTCATTACGCAGATCGATACCCTGATCTTTCTTAAATTCGTCAACCAGGTAGTTGATCATACGGCTGTCGAAGTCTTCACCACCCAGGTGGGTATCACCGTTGGTTGCCAGAACTTCGAAGGTTTTTTCGCCGTCAACTTCGTCGATTTCGATAATAGAGATATCGAAAGTACCACCACCGAGGTCATAAACCGCGATAGTACGGTTGCCGACTTCTTTATCCAGACCGTAAGCCAGTGCCGCTGCGGTCGGTTCGTTGATGATACGTTTTACTTCCAGACCTGCGATACGGCCAGCATCTTTGGTTGCCTGACGCTGAGCATCGTTGAAGTATGCAGGTACGGTGATAACCGCTTCAGTTACCGGTTCGCCCAGGTAATCTTCAGCCGTTTTCTTCATTTTTTTCAGCACTTCAGCAGAAATCTGCGGCGGTGCCATTTTCTGACCTTTTACGTCAATCCATGCATCACCGTTGTCAGCACCGATGATTTTGTACGGCATGATGGCTTCATCACGCTGTACTTCTTCGTCCTGGAAGCGGCGGCCAATCAGGCGTTTAATCGCAAACAGGGTGTTTTGCGGGTTTGTCACTGCCTGACGTTTAGCCGGCTGACCAACCAGAGTTTCACCATCCTGGGTATAAGCAATGATAGAAGGCGTGGTGCGATCGCCCTCGGCGTTCTCCAGCACACGTGCAGTAGTGCCATCCATAATCGCTACACAAGAGTTGGTAGTACCCAGGTCGATACCAATAATTTTACCCATCTAAACGTCTCCACTAAAAATTCGGTCATCATGTGGTTGTGAATCTGTAATAAGGGCGAAACGTGCGGTTTCAACTACCCTGAATCGTTTTTTTTCAGACTCACCACTGCGGTTGTCTACAAGATGGGGTCGTAACCCACGTCATCAAGGGGGGCATGAAAATTTTTTTTAGCACAGTGGCGATAAAATTAAGGTAAAAAGGCAGAAAGGCAAAAAAACGAATAGTTTCCAATCAAAATCAATTCACAAAACAAATCAAAACCAGCACGGTCATTCATGTGAAAATTGTAATAAAAAGAAAAGATTACGACCATGAAACGGTTTCCCGTCGGCGGTAAGATGGTCTGATGTCACACACTTTTACAGCCGTCAAAGAGAAATTCCATGAAATCCGTGTTAACCCTTTCCACCAGCCTGCTTATGGGCCTGCTGCTGAGCAGCGCCGCGCACGCTAACGATCATAAAGTTCTGGGTATGATTGCGATGCCCCGCAACGCAACCAACGATCTCACGCTGAGAATTCCCGTTTGCCGGGTAGTGAAGCGCATTCAGCTCACCGCCGATCGCGGCGATATTAAACTTAACGGCGCATCCGTCTACTTCAAAGCAGTACGCACTTCCAGCCAAAGCCTGAACGTCCCGTCATCCATTAAAGAGGGACAAACGACTAATTGGATCACTATTAATAGCGATAACGACAATAAACGTTGCGTGTCTAAAATCACCTTCTCAGGCCAGTCAGTAAACTCCTCTGACATGGCAACGCTGAAAGTTATTGGCGACGATTAATTCTGCACATTTTGATTCAGAAGCCATAGAAAACATGCGGGGCCGACACGCGGTTGATGCGAAAGCCTTTGAACTGGAATAACCACTGCCGCGCCCATGACGCAGCGCAATCTGGCGATGGGTATTTCTCACCAGATCGTCCACCAAATCTCTCAGATCCCGGCGGCACTTCAAATCGTCTGTCTTAGCAAAATGATCAACCACGCGTAAGCGTGATGTCCATCACAGGGAAAATAATTCATTTTCCCTTCGTTAGATCATAGACAGTGCCCTCTCCCCTGATTATCATGCCGCGCCCCGAAGACAGTGATCGTTATTTGGGGAAACTATTTCACCATTCAATCAATGATGATTTTGAGGAATTATGGGCAACACTAAGTTGGCTAATCCGGCACCGCTGGGCCTGATGGGCTTTGGCATGACCACCATTCTGCTTAACCTGCACAACGCGGGTTTCTTCGCCTTTGACGTTATTATTCTGGCGATGGGCATTTTCTACGGCGGTATCGCGCAAATATTTGCCGGTCTGCTGGAATATAAAAAAGGCAACACCTTCGGTTTAACCGCCTTTACCTCCTACGGTTCGTTCTGGCTGACGCTGGTTGCAATCCTGATCATGCCGAAAATGGGCCTGGCGGATGCAACCAATGGTCAGTTCCTGGGCGTATACCTGGGTCTGTGGGGCGTGTTCACACTGTTCATGTTCTTCGGCACGCTGAAAGCTAACCGCGCGTTGCAGTTTGTCTTCCTGAGCCTGACAGTGCTGTTCGCACTGCTGGCGGTCGGCAACATTGCAGGTAACGAAGCGATCATTCACGTTGCTGGCTGGATTGGCTTAGTGTGTGGCGCAAGCGCCATTTACCTGGCGATGGGTGAAGTGCTGAACGAACAGTTTGGCCGTACCATCCTGCCGATCGGTGAAGCGCACTAATCTGAGGCTATCCCCCCGAACGGGGGGATATTCCTTACAAGCGCTGTAACTCTCCCTGCACGCTCGTATCGCGATGATAAATATCCTGTCGCAGCCAAATCCCCAGACCTAATCCCACCAGCGATAACGCCAGCACATACCAGGCCGGAGCCATTGGCGACACGCTCATTAACATCGTCACGGCGATTGGCGTCAGACCACCAAAAATGGCGTACGACACGTTGTAAGAAAAGGAGATTCCGGTAAAGCGGACCTCCGCCGGAAACGCCCGCACCATCACATAAGGCACAGCCCCCACCACGCCAACGCACAACCCTACCAGCCCGTATAACAAGAACAAGTGCTGAGGATGGCTGCCGGTCAGATGATAGAAAAACCAGCTTGAACAGGCCAGCAGCAGGCTGCCGACAATAAAGGTTTTGCTGGCGCCGACCCGGTCGACAATAAACCCGGCCATCAGACAGCCGACGCACAGCATAATGGTCGCGACACTGTTGGCTTGTAACGTCAACGCCGGTGCAAAACCATACTGCTTCTGCAACCAGACTGGCGACATCAGGATCACCACCACAATCCCGGCCGATAACAGCCAGGTCAGCAGCATGGAAATAACCACCGCTTTTTTATGTTTGCTCACCACCGACTTCACCGGTAGCTCTTGCGCCAGCGCTTTACGCTGCTGCATTTCGAGGAAGATGGGCGTTTCCTGCAACCAGCGACGCAGGTACATCGCCACCAGCCCAAACACGCCCCCCAGCAGGAACGGGATACGCCAGCCGTAGTCATGCACCGCCTGTTGCGTCAGGCTGGTATTCACCAACGTCGCAACCACCGATCCCAGCAGAATCCCCACCGTCAGCCCGGCGGTCAGCGTGCCACAGGCAATGCCGATGCGGCGCTCCGGTACGTGCTCTGCCACGAACACCCACGCGCCCGGCACTTCTCCGCCGATGGCAGCGCCTTGCAAAATGCGCATCAGGAGTAACAGCAGCGGCGCGAGGATCCCCATTGAGGCGTAGGTAGGCAAAAGACCAATCGCCAGCGTCGGTATCGCCATCAGCAAAATGCTCAGGGTGAACATTTTCTTACGCCCGACCAGATCGCCAAAGTGCGCCATGATGATGCCACCCAGTGGACGCGCCAGATATCCGGCGGCAAAAATGCCGAAGGTTTGCACCTGACGTAGCCATTCAGGAATGTCTGCCGGGAAGAAGAGTTCGCCAACAACAGCGGCAAAGAAGACGAAGATAATGAAATCATAAAACTCAAGCGCACCGCCGAGGGCAGCAAGCGTAAGAGTTTTATAATCCTGGCGATTCAGCGGTCGAGTGTGTTGTGACATAGCAAACCATGAGTCAGTGGAGTTATTGAATCTGTCTGTCGATATATGTAAAGCAAAAATTACTATATCGTAAACAATTCAATACTCCACTGTCATTGGCACTTATGTCGCGATCGGGCTACTTTCAGGCGTTTGTATCGCGGATTGCGCTTTTAGGACGAAAAGATGCTACAACAGCCGGTGCAGTTTCCACATACGGCCCATCCAGCAGCTGTATACAATACGGTACACTTGCAAATATACCCGGCACGATAACCTTACCGTCGCCATCTTTCACGCCTTCCAGCGTTTCTTTGATCGATTTCGGCTGCCCTGGCAGATTCAGAATCAACGCCTGTTTACGAATCACACCAACCTGGCGGGAGAGAATAGCCGTTGGCACAAAGTGCAGGCTTATCTGGCGCATCTGCTCGCCAAAGCCCGGCATCTGGCGGTCGGCTACGGCCAGCGTGGCATCAGGCGTTACATCGCGGCGGGCCGGCCCCGTTCCGCCGGTAGTCAGCACCAGATGACAGCTCATTTCATCCACCAGCTCGCATAAGGTCTGTTCGATGATCGCCTGTTCATCCGGGATCAGTCGCGTTTGCAGCTCAAAAGGGGTGGTAAGGGCAGATGCCAACCACTCTTCAAGGGCCGGGATACCTTTATCCTGGTAAACGCCGCTGGAAGCACGGTCAGAAATGGAAACCAGGCCAATGCGTAAAGTATTCATGATTATTCCGTTTAAACAGTCTCGTTAAACAGAATGATACACTGCGAAGGGAAGGACAGACAGGTTTCAGAAGAGGTAGCGTGACCCATATCAGGGCCACGCATTAATGATTACAGCAGATCGCCGATCATTTTTTCCAGTTTACCCTGGTCTACAGCAAACTTACGGATACCGTCCGCCAGTTTGTCTACAGCCATCGGATCCTGGTTGTGCTGCCACAGGAACTCAGCTTCGGTGATGCGTGCAGGACGCGCTTTCACTTCACCAGAGAAGGACAGTTTACGTTCGATAGTGCCTTCGCTTTCCGCCAGTTCTTTCAGCAGTGCCGGTGCAATCGTCAGACGATCGCAGCCTGCCAGCTCAATGATTTCGCCGACGTTACGGAAGCTCGCACCCATCACCACGGTTTCGTAACCGTGCTGTTTGTAGTACTCATAGATTTCCGTTACGGAAACCACACCCGGATCTTCTGCCGGTGCATACTCTTTCTTGTCAGTGTTGGCTTTGTACCAGTCCAGAATACGACCAACAAACGGAGAAATCAGGTATACGCCAGCTTCTGCACATGCGCGCGCCTGCGCGAAGGAGAACAGCAGAGTCAGGTTACAGTTGATACCTTCTTTTTCCAGCTGCTCAGCGGCACGGATGCCCTGCCAGGTTGAAGCCAGTTTGATCAGAATGCGATCGTTGCTGATGCCAGCATCGTTGTACATTTTGATCAGACGTTTTGCTTTCGCGATGGACGCGTCGGTGTCGTAGGACAGACGAGCGTCAACTTCAGTAGAAATACGACCCGGAACCAGTTTCAGGATCTCCAGACCGATATTTACTGCCAGTTTGTCGGTCGCGTCGACGATCTGCTGTGCGCGGTCGTTGCTCTGCTGCTTAGCCCAGGCTACAGCGTCATCAATCAGCTTGCGGTATTCTGGGATCTGCGCTGCGTTAAGAATGAGAGAAGGGTTAGTTGTGGCATCCTGAGGCTGATACAGCTTCATTGCCGCGATGTCTCCGGTGTCGGCCACTACTGTGGTGAACTGACGAAGGGAGGTCAATTTGTCCGTCATGATAGCGATTCTCTTTAAACAGCTTGTTAGGGGGATGTAACCGATCTTCCCTGATGATAGCACGACGCACTCTCAGCGCAACCGCCTGGATCGTCCGACCCGCCGCTCAGCCCTGATTACGCATCTCACAGCTCGTGATGCGCAATTAAGGATATACCCATTGTTATGGTAAACTCCCGCAATCAATCACCTTATAAGGTATATACTGGTCGATAATTGGTAGCGCTTACACGGGATTATTCGCGCTTACCGGCATCAACAAGAGGGATGTTAATGCCTGATTTTTTCTCATTTATTAATGAAATACTCTGGGGATCGGTGATGATCTACCTCCTGCTTGGCGCAGGATGTTGGTTCACCTGGCGTACAGGGTTCGTGCAGTTCCGCTATATTCGCCAGTTTGGCAAAAGTCTTAAAAACAGCATCAGCCCGCAGCCGGGCGGTTTAACTTCTTTTCAGGCTCTGTGCACCAGTCTTGCCGCGCGCGTCGGTAGCGGAAATCTGGCGGGTGTGGCGTTGGCGATCGCTGCCGGTGGCGCGGGAGCCATTTTCTGGATGTGGGTCTCGGCGGTCATTGGTATGGCAACCTCATTCGCCGAATGTTCCCTTGCCCAGCTGTATAAAGAGCGCGACAGCAAGGGACAGTTTCGCGGCGGTCCTGCATGGTATATGGCCCGTGGATTGGGCATGCGCTGGATGGGCGTGCTGTTTGCCATCTTTTTACTCATTGCCTATGGCCTGATTTTTAACAGCGTGCAGGCAAACTCAGTCTCTCGTGCGTTGACCTTTGCTTTTGACATCCCTCCCCTCTTCTCCGGTATCGCACTGGCAATAGTGTCATTACTGGTCATCGTCGGCGGCATTAAAGGCGTTGCCCGCCTGATGCAATGGTTTGTTCCGATGATGGCGCTGCTGTGGATCGGTTGTAGCCTCGTCATCTGCCTTTGGCATTTCGGACAGCTCCCCGGCATTATCATGACCATCATAAAAAGCGC
Organism: Citrobacter sp. Cpo074; assembly: GCF_030332745.1. Taxonomy (NCBI): domain Bacteria; kingdom Pseudomonadati; phylum Pseudomonadota; class Gammaproteobacteria; order Enterobacterales; family Enterobacteriaceae; genus Citrobacter; species Citrobacter sp. Cpo074. The sequence continues at coordinate 32,788 of NZ_JAOWHG010000023.1, read as the reverse complement.
CTTTGGCTGGCAGGAAGCCGCGGCCGGTGCAGCCGGGTATACGCTAAGCCAGGCCATTGCCAGCGGTTTTCAGCGCGGTATGTTCTCTAATGAAGCCGGAATGGGCTCAACTCCGAACGCGGCTGCCTCGGCAGCATCCTGGCCGCCACACCCTGCAGCACAAGGCATTGTGCAAATGATTGGTGTATTGGGCGATACGCTAATTCTTTGTACGGCCAGCGCAATGATCATTTTACTGGCGGGTAATGGCACCACTTATGTGCCAATGGAAGGCATCCAGTTGCTGCAACGAGCCATGGTCTCGCTGACGGGTGAATGGGGGGCCGGATTCGTTGCCTTAATAGTGATTCTGTTTGCCTTTAGCTCTATCGTCGCCAACTACATTTATGCGGAAAACAACCTCATTTTCCTGAAACTGGACAACATCCGGGTTATCTGGTTATTACGTATTGCCACCGTTTGCACCGTCATTGGTGGTACGTTAATCAGTTTTCCGCTGGTCTGGCAACTTGCCGACATCATCATGGCCTGTATGGCCATTACTAACCTGACGGCGATTCTGCTGCTTTCTCCGGTTGTACATACCATCGCCAGCGACTATCTGCGCCAGAGAAAACTCGGGGTGCGCCCGGAATTCGATCCGCGCCGTTATCCTGATATCAGACAACAGCTTGCGCCCGATAGCTGGGATGAAACGCCGCGCGAATAGCGCGGCAATCGCAACCATCGATCAATTCAGTCGTTTTTTTTGCTAAAGTCGCAGTAAATTTCCTGCAAGGACTGGATATGCTGATTCTGATTTCACCTGCAAAAACGCTCGACTACCAAAGCCCGCTGGCAACGACACGTCATACGCTGCCCGAGTTGCTGGATCACTCTCAGCAGCTTATTCACGTGGCACGCCAACTCTCTGCACCGCAGATTGGCAAGCTCATGGGGATTAGCGACAAGCTGGCGGATCTGAACGCCACCCGTTTCCATGACTGGCAGCCTGACTTCACGCCGGACAATGCACGTCAGGCCATTCTGGCGTTTAAAGGCGACGTCTATACAGGGTTGCAGGCTGAAACCTTCAGCGAGGCGGATTTCGACTTCGCTCAACAGCATTTACGGATGCTGTCCGGGTTGTACGGCGTTTTGCGTCCGCTGGATTTGATGCAGCCATACCGTCTGGAGATGGGCATTCGTCTGGCCAATGCGAAGGGTAAAGATCTCTACCAGTTCTGGGGAGATACCATCACCGATAAACTTAACGAAGCGCTGGAAGCGCAAGGCGACAGCGTGGTGATCAACCTCGCCTCGGATGAGTATTTTAAATCCGTGAAGCCGAAAAAACTCAACGCTGAGCTTATCAAACCGGTCTTCCTCGACGAGAAGAACGGTAAGTTTAAAGTCATCAGCTTCTATGCCAAAAAAGCGCGCGGCCTGATGAGTCGCTACATTATTGAGAACCGCTTAACGCAACCGGAGCAGCTGACCGCATTTAACAGCGAAGGCTACTTCTTTGATGAAGAAGCATCAGGAAACGGCGAACTGGTGTTTAAACGCCACGAGCAATAGTAAAAAGGCCGGATGACGGCTAACGCCTTATCCGGCCTACAGGTTTTGTCGGCCCGCTATGCAAAGCGCCAGCGGGCACAACCGTTAACCGCGGGTCATCATCAGCTTGCGCAGTTCAGCAAAATCAGCTGGCAGGTGATGAGAAAGCAGCGGCAGGTCCGCACGTTCCGCCAGTTCTTTTGGCAACGCCAGCGTCAGGTCAAGAATCTCTTCAACGCTTTCTTTAAACTTCGCCGGATGCGCAGTACCAAGGAACAGGCCGTACTCGCCAGGATTCAGTTGGTCACGCAGCGCTCGGTAAGCCACCGCCGCATGCGGTTCTGAGGTGTAGCCTATCTCATGTAACTCACGCATCGTGTCCTGAGTCGTCGCATCGTCAACAGCGGCATAACCCAGCTCATTCAGACGCCAGATTTTACGGCGGAACAGTTCTTCCACGCGCGGCCAGTTGTTCGGCTGGCTGACATCCATCGCATTCGACAACGTTGCCTGAGTCGCTTTTGGTGCCCACTCACCTTCTGCAAGGAAGCGCGGAACCGTATCATTAACGTTAGTCGCCGCGATAAAACGCTTCACCGGCAAGCCCAGTGATTTCGCCAGCAGCCCGGCGGTCAGATCGCCAAAGTTACCGCTGGGAACGGAAATCACCAGTTGATTACGCGCCTCTTGCGGCAGTTGGGCCACAGCCTCAAAGTAGTAACAGATTTGCGCCAACAGACGGCTGATGTTAATTGAGTTAGCCGAGTTCAGCCCCAGAGCCACCTTCAGCTCTTCGTCATCAAACGCCTGTTTCACCAGCGCCTGGCAGGCATCAAAATCGCCATCAATCGCCACAGTTTCAATGTTACCGCCCAGCGTACAGAACAGTTTTTCCTGTAATGGGCTGATCTTGCCGTTCGGGTAGAGGATCACCACGCGCACATTTTTCAGGCCATAAAAGGCATGCGCAACCGCCGCCCCGGTGTCTCCGGAGGTCGCCGTCAGAATCGTTACCGGTTTGTCACCACTGATGTGCGTCAGCATCTGCGCCATAAAGCGCCCGCCAAAGTCTTTAAATGCAAGCGTAGGGCCGTGGAACAGTTCCAGACAGCCGACATCCTCGGCAACCTGGGCAACCGGAGCCGGAAAGGCAAATGCCGCACGCACGCGCTCTTCCAGAATTTCCTGAGGGATCTCATCACCAATAAATGCGGACAGGATCTTCGCGCTGCGGCTAACGAAGTCCTGGTTCAGCATCTCATCCACTTCTGTCAGATTGAATTCCGGTAGATCGTGCGGAAAAAACAATCCCTGATTCTTGCCCAGTCCTTGCGTAACAGCCTGTGCAAAGCTGACCTGTTCGTTGTGATCTTTCAGATTATACAGTTTCATTGATTATCCCAGTACCCGTGCGCCCGCCGTGTCCAGCCGGCAAATATGAACAAAGCCTTCCTGATTTTGCAGGTAATTTTTACCCAGCCAATCTGCTACGCGCTGTGCCGTATCCGGCTTATCGCACAAAGCGAACAGCGTCGGCCCAGACCCAGATATACCGCTGGCCAGCGCGCCAATTTCTGCGACCGCCTGACGCGCCTGGCTAAAGCCTGGCAGCAAGCGGGTACGATACGGCTCAGCAATGACATCTTTCATCAGCTTCGCGGCCAGAAGAGGCTGACGGGAATAGCAGGCATGGATGAATCCAGCCAGATGCCGCCCGTGAGCGATACAGTCCTGACGGCGATACTGCGCTGGGAGAATCGCCCGCGCTTCAGCCGTCGACACTTTAATCCCTGGATACGCCAGTACCCACAGCCACTCATCAAAGCCTGGCACCTGCTGGCTAATAATGCCGTTTTCTTCAATCATTAACTGCATACCGCCCAAAAAGCACGGGGCGACGTTATCGTAATGAATACTGCCGGAGATACGCCCTTCAAGTTCGCCCATTATCGCTAACAGGCGCGTATCGTTGAGCGGCTTACCGCAATGTTCGTTCATAGCGACCAGCGCCGCCACGACGGAACAGGCGCTGGAGCCTAACCCGGAGCCAATCGGCATATTTTTTTCCAGTGTCATCGCCACCGGAACGGTTTTACCCAGCTCCTGGCAGAATCGCTCCCAACACTGGTAGACAATATTTTCACGTGGCTCGGACGGCAGTTTGTTGGCAAAGCGCCCAAGGTTGTTCAGGCTGAACTGGTCAGCCGCCTCAACGGACACCACATCACCCAACAGCGAACCGTCCACCGGAGTTACCGCCGCACCGAGTACATCAAACCCGACGCTCATATTGGCACTGGAAGCCGGGGCATAAACTCTCACCATGTCAGACTCCTAACTTCCATGAAAGGGTGCGTAGCAGGTCGGCAAAGACGCCCGCCGCCGTCACATCGTTACCTGCGCCATATCCGCGCAGAACCAACGGTAACGGCTGATAATAGTGGCTATAGAACGCCAGCGCGTTTTCACCGTTTTTCACTTTAAACAGCGGATCGTTGCCGTCTACTGCATCAATTTTCACGCGACAAACACCGTCCTCTTCGATATTGCCAACATAGCGCAATACTTTTCCCTCATCACGGGCTTTCGCCACGCGCGCGGCAAAGACGTCATCCAGCTGCGACAATTTCGCCATAAACGCGGAAACATCACCGGAGTCATCAAACTCTTTTGGCAGGACCGGCTCAATGACAATGTCAGAAAGCTCCAGCTCACGACCAGTTTCACGGGCCAGGATCAGCAGCTTACGCGCCACGTCCGTACCGGAAAGATCGTCACGCGGATCGGGTTCGGTATAGCCCATCTCACGCGCCAGGGTGGTGGCCTGCGAGAAGCTCATGCCTTCATCCAGCTTGCCGAAAATAAACGACAGTGAGCCAGAAAGGATGCCTGAAAAACGTTGCAGTTCATCACCTGCGCTGAGCAGATTTTGCAGGTTTTCAATAACCGGCAAGCCCGCGCCCACGTTGGTGTCGTACAGGAATTTACGACGAGACTTCGCGGCGGCAAAACGCAGCTGATGATAGTAATCCATCGACGACGTGTTGGCCTTTTTGTTCGGCGTAACCACGTGGAAGCCTTCACGCAAGAAGTCGGCATATTGATCCGCTACCGCCTGGCTTGACGTACAGTCGACAATCACCGGATTGAGCAGATGGTATTCTTTCACCAGACGAATTAAGCGCCCAAGGTTGAAAGGCTCTTTCGCGCTCTCCAGCTCCGACTGCCAGTTTTCCAGATTCAGACCGTGGACGTTGGTCAGCAGGGCCTTCGAGTTCGCCACACCGCACACGCGCAGATCGATATGCTTCTTTTTGAGCCAGGTTTGCTGACGTTTAAGCTGCTCCAGCAGCGCACCGCCCACGCCGCCTACGCCAATCACAAACACTTCAATCACCTGGTCGGTGTTGAACAGCATCTGATGGGTCACGCGTACGCCGGTGGTCGCGTCATCGTTATTCACCACCACCGAAATAGAACGCTCAGACGAGCCCTGGGCGATCGCTACAATATTGATGTTCGCACGAGCCAGCGCGGCAAAGAACTTCGCCGAGATGCCGCGCAGGGTGCGCATACCATCACCAACAACAGAGATGATGGCCAGACGCTCAGTCACCGCCAGCGGCTCCAGCAGGCCTTCTTTCAGCTCGAGGTAGAATTCATCCTGCATAGCGCGTTGTGCACGCGCGCAGTCGCCCTGCGGGACGCAGAAGCTGATGCTGTATTCAGAAGAGGATTGGGTGATCAGCACTACCGAGATGCCCGCACGCGACATTGCGGCAAAAACGCGCGCCGCCATGCCCACCATGCCTTTCATTCCAGGGCCGGAAACGCTAAACATCGCCATGTTATTGAGGTTAGAAATACCTTTTACCGGCAAATCATCGTCATCACTGCTGGCACCGATCAGCGTACCGGGCGCTTGCGGATTGCCGGTATTTTTAATCAGGCACGGGATCTGGAACTGGGCAATAGGGGTAATGGTGCGCGGGTGCAGCACTTTAGCGCCGAAGTAAGAAAGCTCCATCGCTTCCTGATAAGACATCGACTTAAGCAGTCGGGCGTCGGGTACCTGACGCGGATCGCAAGTATATACACCGTCGACATCGGTCCAGATTTCACAACAATCGGCACGCAAACAGGCGGCCAGTACGGCGGCAGAGTAGTCAGAGCCATTACGCCCCAACACCACTAACTCACCTTTTTCATTTCCAGCGGTAAACCCTGCCATCAGAATCATGTGGTCCGCAGGAATACGGCTGGCGGCGATGCGGCGCGTAGATTCGGCGATATCAACGGTAGATTCGAGGTAATGGCCGACAGCCAGCAATTTCTCCACCGGGTCGATGACCGTTACGTTATGCCCGCGTGCTTCCAGCAGGCCGGCCATGATAGCAATCGACATTTTTTCACCACGGCAGATAAGCGCGGCGTTGATACTGTCCGGGCACTGTCCCAGCAGGCTGATGCCGTGCAGGACGTGCTTAATCTGGGCAAATTCTTGTTCAACAAAGGCTTTGAGCTGCGCCAGCGGAAAACCTGGTTGCTCGGCGGCAAGACCCACCAGCAGCTCGGAGAAAATGCGTTCGGCGTCGCTGATATTAGCTAATGCATCCTGACCACCGATGGTCTTCTCAATCATTGCCACCAGATGGTTGGTAATTTTTGCGGGGGCAGAGAGAACGGTCGCGACCTGCCCCTGTCTGGCATTGCTTTCCAGAATATCGGCAACCCGCAGAAAGCGCTCTGCATTTGCCACTGATGTACCGCCGAACTTCAACACTCGCATGGTTTACCTCATTGCCTTTGGTCGAAAAAAAAGCCCGCACTGTTTAGGTGCGGGCTTTTTCTTGTGTTTCCTGTACGCGTCAGCCCGCACCGTTACCTGTGGTAATGGTGATGGTTGTAGTAATGGTGATGCTGATGCGTTTCATGATGTTGTGTGCTCTGTAATTATTTATTATCTGTCCTGTATTCTTTTAGGGTTAAAGTATCTGCTGACCTAAGTCAATAAATTTTTAAATTGATCACATTCCGAAACTTGTTCATGAGCAACTGCTTGCCCTTTTACTTTCAACCAATACAGCATGCCGAACCCACTTGAACCAAGAACAAAACACTACACAACAAAAATTGTTCGACATTTTATTTTGTGATGTTTTTTTCAATATCATGTAAAAAACGGTGCAACATTGCCGTGTCTCGCTGCCCCAACAGACCCATTCGCTGTTGCAACCAGTCCGTCAGCTTGATGTCGTCAGAAACGTTCAGCGTGGCTAATAAACGCAAAACGCGTGCGCGCAATGCCTGCAGCTGAAGCTCATCCGTCACCTCAACGTTTTTGGCCGGTTGTTGTATTAAACCTGCTAATTGATAGCAATACACCATCACCGCCTGCCCCAAATTGAGTGAAGGATAGTCAGCGACCATCGGTACACCAGTGAGTACATCTGCCAGCGCTAATTCTTCATTGGTCAGCCCCGAATCTTCACGACCAAACACCAGCGCTGCATGTTCCATCCACGTGGATTTCTCCTGTAACAGGGGAACCAGTTCGACCGGGGTGGCGTAATAATGGAACTTCGCCCGGCTACGCGCGGTGGTCGCAACGGTAAAATCAACGTCGTGAAGCGCATCGGCTAACGTTGGAAAAACGTTAATATTATCAATAATGTCGCCAGATCCATGCGCGACCCATCGCGTGGCGGGTTCCAGGTGCGCCTCGCTGTCAACGATACGTAATTGAGTGAATCCCATGGTCTTCATCGCACGGGCAGCCGCACCAATATTTTCCGCTCTGGCAGGGGCAACCAGAATAATTGTTAAACGCATTTCGATACTCTTTTTGGTCAGTCTGCAAGTAATAATGTGACGCAAGTCAACATATTACGCAGCGCGAATTTACATTTTTTTAACAGAAGTCACTGAAAAAGGATTTCGCATCCGGTAAAAAATGCTAAACTATTTCCAAACTGTACTATTGCTTTTTATGTTAACAAAAGTTGTATATCCCTCTGTTTATCCATGACAATTTATTTTAAAATGGATCGCATTGGTTGGATTCATTACATTTATTAATTAGCTCGTGCAACTAGTTGTAATATTGCAATTTTGTGATGAAAGCAAACATTTGGATACGTTGATTTCATCAAACTGTTAACGTGCTACAATTGAACTTGATATATGTCAACGAAGCGTAGTTTTATTGGGTGTCCGGCATGTCTTAGCCTGTTATGTTGCTGTTAAAATGGTTAGGATGACAGCCGTTTTTGACACTGTCGGGTCCAGAGGGAAACTACCCACGACCAAGCTAATGATGTTGTTGACGTTGATGGAAAGTGCATCAAGAACGCAATTACGTACTTTAGTCATGTTACGCCGATCATGTTAATTTACGGCATGCATCAGGCAGGTCAGGGACTTTTGTACTTCCTGTTTCGATTTAGTTGGCAATTTAGGTAGCAAACATGCAGACCCCGCACATTCTTATCGTTGAAGACGAGTTAGTAACACGCAACACGTTGAAAAGCATTTTCGAAGCAGAAGGCTATGATGTATTCGAAGCGACAGATGGCGCGGAAATGCATCAGATTCTCTCTGAATATGACATCAACCTTGTGATTATGGATATCAATCTGCCTGGGAAAAATGGCCTCCTGTTAGCGCGCGAACTTCGCGAACAAGCTAACGTTGCGCTGATGTTCCTGACGGGCCGTGATAACGAAGTCGATAAAATTCTCGGCCTCGAAATCGGCGCAGACGATTACATCACCAAGCCGTTTAACCCGCGCGAACTGACTATCCGTGCTCGTAACCTGCTGTCCCGTACCATGAACTTGGGTACTGTCAGCGAAGAACGCCGTAGCGTCGAAAGCTACAAGTTCAACGGCTGGGAGCTGGACATCAACAGCCGCTCTCTGATTGGTCCTGACGGCGAGCAGTATAAACTGCCACGCAGCGAATTCCGTGCAATGCTTCACTTCTGTGAGAATCCGGGCAAAATCCAGTCTCGCGCAGAACTGCTGAAAAAAATGACCGGTCGCGAACTGAAGCCGCATGACCGTACCGTTGACGTGACTATCCGCCGCATTCGTAAACATTTCGAATCTACGCCGGATACGCCAGAAATCATCGCCACCATTCACGGTGAAGGCTACCGTTTCTGCGGCGACCTGCAGGATTAATTCAATCCTTACAGGTAAAAAAACGGCGCATTATGCGCCGTTTTTCATTTCCCCACCGCCCTATTTCCATAAGCGAAACTCGTCACTCTGCGCAGGCAGAGGCTCCGGAATTTCTGTCGGCTTTGGTTTTGGCTGTGCCAGCGAGTGCCAGTCAAGATGACGCGTCAGGAACATCACGCCACACAACGCGACCAACAGCACGCCGGTTCCCAGCAGTAAAGAGCTGTCCTGTGAACGTAGCAGCACCCACATCACCCCATCCAACCCCAGCAGCGCCACGGTGAATAAAATACTGTTCCGCCAACTCTGTAATATCGCCTGCAGATACACCCCGTTCATCAACGCCCCCACCAGGCTTGCCGTAATCCACGCCGCCGTAAAACCAATGTGCTCAGACAATGCCAGTAGCAGCAGATAAAACATCACCAGCGATAGCCCCACCAGCAGATACTGCATCGGGTGCAGACGCAGGCTGGTCATACTTTCAAGCACGAAGAAAGACATAAAGGTCAGTACAATCAGCAGGATGGCATACTTGGTAGCCCTGTCCGTTAACTGATACTGATCCGCTGGCGTGGCGACGGCAACGCTAAATGCAGGCATTCCCTTCCAGCCAATCTTTTCGCCATCAAAGCGTTCGCCGAGGTTATTCGCGAACCAGCTGCTCTGCCACTGGGCCTTAAATCCTGATTCGCTGATTTCGCGCTTCGCCGGGAGGAAATCCCCCAGAAAGTTGGGATGCGGCCAGTTGCTGGTTAAGGTCATTTCACTGTTACGGCCAACCGGAACAACGGAGAAATCTCCGGTTCCGCTCAAATTCAGCGACAGCGCCATGCTCAGGTTTTGCTCCGCCCAGCTCACGTCAGGTAGCGGAATGTGGATCCCTTGAGCTCCTCCATCCAGCCCCGTCCCTGGCTCAACGGCCAGCGATTCCCCATTGACCTGCAGCGCTTGCACCACACCAATCCCGCGCGCATCCCCCACGCCAACCACGATAAACGGTTTGCCGACGCTGACGTTGGGATGGTTTAAATCGCGCAAGCGTTCGGCGTTAAACTCAGCCTTCACCGAGAGGTCATTGTGCCAGACCTGGCCTTCGTAAATACCGATTTTACGCGCTTCAACGTTCTGATTCCCCTCAACCACCAGCGACTCCGGCAGCCAGAAATGGATATAGCTGCGCTTACGCTGGATCTGTTTGTCGCCTTCCAGCTCGATATACAGTTCCGTCACCGGGACGGCAATCAGCGGCCCGACCATCTTTTGCGGCCCGCTGGTGCTCTGACGAATAGCATCTTCGACTTCATCACGATAATCCGATCGCTCAACGATTATCTGCCTGACCATCGTCAGTGGAATTAACAGCAGTAATATTGCGCCGCCTAAGGTGACGATTTTCCAAAACAGGGGTGATTTAAACATAGCGTTCTCCTTTGCAATATCAGCAAGGTAGAACAGCTATGTGCGGAGAATTTGAAGTTATGTGAAGTGACGGTGAAGCGTAAACGAGGCCTGTGCACCGCCCTCTGGTCGGTTAGATAATGTCACCGTACCTTCATGCAGTCGTGCAACTTCACTGACAAACGCCAGCCCCAAACCGCTGCTCTTGTGTCCATTCTTGCGAGGCAGCGAGTAGAAGCGCTCAAAAATACGCGGCAACGCAAAATCAGGGATCCCGCTACCGCTGTCGGTAACCTGCAATGTGACCAGCTCCTCCTGCTGATGCGCGCTTAACGTAATCGTCCCGCCCTGTGGCGTGAAGTCGATAGCGTTGTCGAGCAAGTTCCCCAATGCCTGCTCCAGTAACGCGGGATCGGCAGCGACGCTAAGCGATGAAGGCAGAATGGTCAGCGTAATGTTTTTTGCCGCCAGCTGCACGCTACGCGCCTCTTTGAGCTGAGCAAAAAGCGTATCTACTTCCACTGCCGTCAACGTAATGTCCTGTCGATTCTCCAGTCGCGCCTGGCGCAGCAAAGTTTCGACCAGCGCCTGCATACGCGCATTTTGCGTCAGAATATTATCGGTAAAACGCGCTACCACGTTTGGCGGCGGGCCTTCGCGCAATATCTCTGCCGCGCCACGAATGGCCGCCAGCGGACTTTTCAGCTCATGCGTTAACGCGTAGACATATTGCTCAATGTAGTTCTTGCCTTCGAGCTTCAGACGCATACTTTCCAGCGCCTGCGCCAGTTTGCGTAACTCGCTGCTGCCTAAATCAGGCAGTGGGACGGGGCGATTCTCGGTAACGGAGTCGGCATAACGCGCCAGCCGGGCAATGGATCGGTTTATCCACCATACCATCCCGAAGCCAATCACCAGGGCAATGCCCAGCAATACGGCGCTGGCCCACAGCATTCGCCGTTCACTGCGTTTAATCACCGGTGCCATCGCCGCATTTGGTTTGCCGACACTGAGCACGCCGATAATACGCCCACCGTCTACGATCGGCGCGGCAACGTACATCACCGAGCTTTCCGGATCGTTCGGGTTTTGCGGCGTGCTGCGGGCGCCATACTGCCCACGCAGCGTTAACCACACATCGTTCCAGCGGGAGTAGTCCTGACCGACGGCCTGGTTAGCTGAATCAAACAACACCTTGCCCTGCGCGTCCGTCATGTAGACATGGTATTCATTACGCACTTTGTTAATGCCGCTGATGTTGGCATTAAATGGGCGGTTATGCAGCTGCGCAAATGCCTGCGCCAGCTTGCCGTTAGCCGGTGAGTCAGAGAGCACGTCATCACGCGCCAGTGCAGCCAGCAGCGTGGCGGTATCAATTAGAGTACCTTCGGTCGCCCGACGAACGCCTGGCTTAATTTCCTGCACAAAGATCGACAGAACAAACCAGGCGGCGACCGCGACAATCAGAAAATAGCCGAGCAGCAAACGCATGCCAATGCGCATCAGCAGTTCCTCAGGCTGTATCCCATACCGCGATGTGTATTGATGGGGGAAAGTTCCGGATTGATAGCCCGCAGCTTGGCGCGCAGCGTTTTGATGTGAGTATCAACCGTTCTGTCAAAGGTATCCTGCGCGTCTGCCCAGACTAAATCCATCAGCTGCTGGCGAGAGTAAATACGTCCCGGCGACATCAGCAATGTTTTCAGCAGCAGGAATTCATAACGCGTCAGGTTCAACGGCATGCTGAACCAGGTAATCTGCGCGGCCAGCTCATTAAGTTCAAAATCCCCACAGCGTGTCATCGATGAAGGCGTGGAGAATTTTTGCACCCGCCGCAGCAGCGTACGCACACGAGCGCACACCTCGCGCGGCGAGAAAGGCTTGGCAACATAGTCATCTGCGCCAATTTCCAGCCCCAACAGGCGATCCACTTCATCGCTGCGCGCGGTCAGAAAGAGGATCGGCAACGCCGGGTGGCGTTCCAGTAAACGTCGGCACAGTTCAAAACCGCTGATATCCGGTAGCCCGACATCCAGAATGATGGCATCAGGGCATTGCTGGCGAGATTTCTCCAGCACGGGAAATCCGCGCTCAAACGCCTCTACGCTAAACCCTTCTTGTTGCAGCATGTAGATAAGCGTATCAGCGATTCCCTGCTCATCCTCAACCAACCAGATCAACGGCTGTTGCATTGTGCTTCCTTGTTATTGCCGCCACGGCATGATGGGTACCGCACTGATGGCATTTTTGGGCGATCCATCGACAACTTTATCTGAATACGCCAGATAGGCCAGCGCATTACGTTTCGCATCGTAAAAACGCACGACCTGTAAAGATTTAAACACCAGCGAGGTACGTTTCTTAAATACCACTTCGCCCTGAGCTTTACCGTTCTTGATTCTGTCGCTCAGTTCTACCGGCCCAACCTGCTGGCAAGAGATAGCGGCATCGGAGGTATCTTCCGCCAGCCCCAGTCCACCTTTGATGCCGCCGGTCTTCGCACGACTCACGTAACAGGTCACATTGGTAACATCCGGATCGTCAAACGCTTCGACCACAATTTTATGATCCGGCCCAAACATTTTGAACACCGTATCGACAGATCCAATCTGCTCCGCATGGGCGACCTGCGCCAACATCAGCAGAATTGAGGAAATGACTAAGCTCTTATATTTCATATTGTTACCATTCTTAAAAGTTGTTCTGCGTAATTATTAAACATTCTAAGATAAAATGTATACAGATCACAGGATTACAATAATCACGCTTTCGTATGTCCGAAAAAAGCACTTATGAGCAAAAAAAACACTGAATGCTAAAACAGCAAAAAATGCTATTATCCTCATACCTGACGTCAGGTACTCGTTGTTGAAAGGATGAGGATATTTTATGGATCAGGCTGGCATTATTCGCGACCTATTAATCTGGCTGGAAGGTCATCTGGATCAGCCTTTGTCGCTTGACAATGTGGCGGCAAAAGCGGGCTATTCCAAGTGGCACCTGCAGAGAATGTTTAAGGACGTGACGGGCCATGCTATTGGCGCCTATATCCGCGCCCGTCGTTTATCGAAATCCGCAGTGGCGCTGCGCCTGACTGCGCGTCCAATTTTGGATATTGCGCTGCAATATCGCTTCGACTCTCAACAAACTTTTACTCGCGCATTCAAGAAACAATTTTCGCAGACACCAGCGCTGTATCGCCGTTCACCGGAATGGAGTGCGTTTGGTATTCGCCCGCCAATGCGACTGGGTGAATTTGCGATGCCTGCGCACGAGTTCGTTACGCTGGAAGATACGCAACTGCTCGGCACCACGCAAAGCTATTCCTGCTCGCTGGAACAGATTTCAGATTTCCGTCATGAAATGCGTATTCAGTTCTGGCGCGACTTCCTTGCTCAGGCTCCGGCGATCCCGCCAGTGCTGTACGGGCTTAACGAAACGCGTCCGAGCATTGAAAAAGATGACGAACAGGAAGTGTTTTACACCACAGCACTGACGCCGGAGCAGGCCAATGGCTATGTGCCGTCGGCGCAGCCTATCCTGTTACAGGGTGGCGAGTACGTGATGTTTACCTACGAAGGGCTGGGAACCGGCGTGCAAGAGTTTATCCTGACGGTTTACGGCACATGCATGCCGATGCTGAACCTGACGCGCCGTAAAGGACAGGATATCGAGCGATACTACCCGGCAGAAGATGCCAAAGCGGGAGATCGCCCGATCAACCTGCGCTGCGAATTCCTGATTCCGATTCGCCGCTAGCGCTGTAGTTCATCCAACGCAGGGGCGTCCAGATGTGAGATGTCCCCTGCAGTTTCAACGACCCATCCCGGCGCCAGCCATAAGCTTTCCTGGTAATCAACGCGAGAAATAGAACAGTTGCGCAGACGCAAGCGACGTTCAGCCCATGCCGGTAATCCCAGAATTGTGCTCACCAGGCAACCCAGCGCGATACCGTGGCTGACAAGCAGTGGACGACTTCCCGGCGGCAGCCCCAGACAGGATGCCAGCGCCGCATTGACGCGATCGCTCAGCTCCTGCATCGATTCCCCTTCCGGAATACGACCATCCACCGTGCCGTTCACCAACTGGCGACGCCAGCCCTCTTCCTCTGGCGTCAGCGTATCGATGTGACGTTTTTCCAGCACCCCCATATTCAGCTCACGCAGACGAGAATCATAGGTGATATCACAGCCGCAGGCCTGGGCGATGATTTCTGCGGTGCGTCGTGTACGACCAAGATCGCTACTGATGACATGCGTAATACCAAACGAGCGGGCGCGTTCTCCCACCTGCATGGCTTGTTGTTCACCTTTAGCGGTTAGTGGGCTGTCTGACTGGCCTTGAATACGTCGCTCGGCGTTCCACTGCGTTTCGCCATGGCGAACAAGGTATACCTGTAACATGCTTTTTTTCCGTTATATACTCGTCATACTTTGAGTAGACTCTGCGATGAATTTTCAAACTGAGCTTAATTATGCACAAGGTTATCTCTGCGACCACCAATCCTGCCAAAATTCAGGCAATTCTGCGGGCATTTGAAGAGATTTTCGGGGAAGGATCCTGCCATATTGAACCCGTCGCCGTCGAGAGTGGCGTGCCGGAACAACCTTTCGGAAACCAGGAAACGCGCACTGGCGCACGAAATCGCGTTGATAACGCTCGCCGCCTGCACCCGCAGGCTGATTTCTGGGTCGCCATTGAAGCAGGAATTGACGATGATGCCACCTTCAGTTGGGTGGTGATTGATAACGGCATTCAGCGCGGTGAAGCCCGTTCAGCCACGCTGCCATTGCCGACTGTCATTCTCGACAGAGTCCGTAAAGGTGAAGCGCTCGGCCCGGTGATGTCGGACTATACGGGTATTGATGAAATTGGCCGTAAAGAAGGCGCAATCGGCGTTTTTACCGCGGGCAAGCTGACGCGCTCAAGCGTCTATCACCAGGCGGTGATTCTGGCGCTCAGCCCGTTTCATAACGCGGTGTATTTATAGCATTGTGCCGGATGTTCAATCGTAGGCCGGATAAGGCAAAGCCGCATCCGGCGGATCAATTTTTCCCGAGCAACACCTGCTCCAGCCACTGACGCAAATCCACCGGTGCGGATTTGAGGCTGTTCGACCCTCGCGTAATAGTGGCAATCCCCGCCCCGAGCTCGTTTTTAAGCTCACGCTGGCTCATCTCGCCGCGCAGCAGCTCTTCAATGATACGCACACGCGTGCCCAACGCTTCACGCTCATCCGGCGTTAACATCAAATTGAGCAGCGGCAGGTGTAAATCTTGTTCGTAGGCGTGTTTAAGCAGATCGACAAAACGTAACCACTCCTGGTGACGTTGTTCTGCCATCTCTGCTGAATAGGGTGATTGCTGAGTCATAAGATATCGCCATCGTTGCGGGGGAAGCGTGCTTGCTTCCCCCTTTTGTACTCTTTAACGAGTACGATAGCATAACACAATCGACACGATCAGTAACGACGTTGCCATTCTGCGTCGCTCATCAACTCCGGTTTATCGCCGAGGAAATAGCGATAGTACGCATCATAAGCCAGCACATTCTTCACGTAACCACGCGTCTCTGAGAATGGAATACTTTCGACAAACGCCACAGCATCAATGCGGCCAGCGCTATTGCCAAGCCAGGTGCGAACGCGTCCAGGACCGGCGTTATAGGCTGCCGACGCAAAGATGCGGTTATTGCCGAATTGCTGATATACGTACTGCAAATAGCTGGTACCAATGTTGATGTTGGTATCAGGATCCAGTAGCTGGCTCGGACTGCTGTAACCTGGAATCGAGAACATTTTCACCGTATGCGTCGCCGTGCCTGGCATAATCTGCATCAGCCCGCTGGCGCCGACCGGTGATTTCACTTTCGGGTTCCAGGCGCTTTCCTGACGCGCTATCGCCATCGCATAGCTTGGCTGAATATCTTTGTCGCTGGTGTAACGGGTAAACAGATCTTTATAGGCCAATGGGAAGCGCTCTTCCAGATGATCCCACAGCTTACCGGCGATCGTCGCCTGAACGCTCAGATCCCACCAGTGATTGTTGAACGCGTAACGTGCCAACTGAGCCTGCTCGGACTTGGTACGGCTGGTAACCAGATTCGCCCATTCACTGCGCGCGGTATTATCCATGTTCCAGTACATTAGCTCGCGTACGCGTGCCATTTCTGGCCCCTGAGTCAGCGCAGAATCAACGTTCGCTGGCGCTTTATCCACTTTCAGCTCGTACTCTTCGCCCAGCCGCTGTGCCGCCACCATCGGATAGAAACCTCGCTGCTGCATGAGCTGGTGCAGTATCTCTTTGGCTTCCGCATCACGTCCGCGCTCCAGCAGCAGATCAGCCTGCCAGTAGCGCCACTCGTCTTTTTCTTTTGCTTCCATTGGCAGACGCGCCAGCCACGTATTCAGGCCACGACGATCGCCGGTTCCCAGCGCCATGCGCACGCGACGCTCCACAAGCGAGGTGGAATTGGAGCGCATAATCGCATCATCACGCCATTTGGCCTGCTCGTCGGTGACGTCATTGCCCATCAGGCGCCAGGCAACAATGTCGCGCAGCTCCTGGGTTTGCTCGTCATTGAGCTGTTGCGCCTGCACCAGGGACGGGATCATCAGGCGGGCGTTTTCCACATCCTGACGCGCCACGCTGGCAAAGGCGACCGCCGCCATCTGTCGGGTGAAATCCGTGGCGCCGGTGGTACGTGCAAAAGTCATCACCGAATTCGGATCGTTGGCCAGCGAGATGATCGCAGAGGCAATGGTTTGGTATTGCGCGGGCATCTGTCCGGCCAGCGCCGTCACCAGACCGGTATTCCCGGCTTTCATCGCCAGACGAATACGCTCCAGATACGCCAGCGGATCCTGAGTGCCTGAGGCGCGCCATACGCCAAATAATTTGTCACAGGCATTCGGCTGACTTTTCCCGGTCAACCACAGCTCTTTCGCGCCCTGCCAGGCTTCTTCGGTTTGCCCGGTACTCCATTTCGCGAAGTAATAGTTACATTGCGCTTCCGTGGTACCCGGTTTTTCCGGGCTGAACGCCAGCAGTCCGCGCCAGTCTTCGCGGCGCGCCAGTTCATTCACGAAACGCGATTGCAGCGTACGCGCAGGGGGCAGTGTCGGATTGGCACGCACAAAATTGGTAACGGTAATGGTGGGCTGATTCATCAGATCGTCAGTGATCTGACGATATTCCAGATACGGGTACAGAGGATAGTTCTTCAGGCCGGGCATCATCTGCTCTACGACATCCATCTGTCGGTTGTCCCAGGCTTGCTTGATTTGCGCATAACGATTGCGCTGCTCATCCAGGGAGTCGGCTCGCGCCACCTGACTGACCGTCAGCAGACATACGCTGGCTGCCAGCAGGCGCCAGGTAAATTGATTGGCTTTGTCCACAAGCTCTTCCTCTTCTCATGTTACGTCTGTGCAGCATCATGCCGCTTAATTAATTCATGCTAACCAGACATTGCAGAATGCGCCACGTCACGGACACTTTTTTACTTTTGTTGCGAGTGGGATCTGCTGGCTGGGATTGGGCAATGAAAAAGGCTACACTTCGCCTTTGATAACTATTTACCAATAATTAGCCCTAAATAATTCAAGTTGCAGCAAGGCGGCGAGGAAGTGAATCCCCTGAGCGTACAAAAGTACGTGACTGGGGTGAACGACACAGCCAACGCATCTGCGGCTTGAAGTATGACGGGATAAACATAGAGGCGAGTCCAACGTGGCCCAATTCGTTTATACCATGCATCGTGTCGGCAAGGTCGTTCCGCCGAAACGTCATATTCTTAAAAACATCTCACTGAGCTTCTTCCCGGGCGCCAAAATCGGTGTTCTCGGTCTGAACGGTGCGGGTAAATCTACCCTGCTGCGCATCATGGCCGGTATTGATACCGATATCGAAGGTGAAGCTCGCCCACAGCCAGGCATTAAAATCGGTTACCTGCCGCAGGAACCAAAACTGAACCCAGAACATACCGTTCGTGAATCCGTTGAAGAAGCGGTTGCCGAAGTGGTTAGTGCACTGAAAGGTCTGGATGAAGTTTACGCCAAGTACGCCGAGCCGGACGCCGACTTCGATAAACTGGCCGCACAACAGGGCAAGTTTGAAGAAATTATCCAGGCGCACGACGGCCATAACCTGAACGTGCAGCTTGAGCGTGCCGCTGACGCCCTGCGTCTGCCGGACTGGGACGCTAAAATTGAGAATCTCTCCGGTGGTGAACGCCGCCGCGTTGCGCTGTGCCGCCTGCTGCTGGAAAAACCAGACATGCTGCTGCTCGACGAACCGACCAACCACCTGGATGCAGAATCCGTCGCGTGGCTGGAACGCTTCCTGCACGATTTCGAAGGCACCGTAGTGGCGATTACCCACGACCGTTACTTCCTCGACAACGTTGCGGGCTGGATCCTGGAGCTGGACCGTGGTGAAGGTATTCCGTGGGAAGGTAACTACTCTTCCTGGCTGGAGCAGAAAGATCAGCGTCTGGCCCAGGAAGCTTCTCAGGAAGCGGCTCGCCGTAAATCCATTGAGAAAGAGCTGGAGTGGGTGCGTCAGGGCGCTAAAGGTCGTCAGTCTAAGGGTAAAGCCCGTCTGGCACGCTTTGAAGAGCTGAACAACACCGAATACCAGAAACGTAACGAAACCAACGAACTGTTTATTCCACCTGGAGCACGCCTGGGCGATAAAGTCGTTGAAGTCACCAATCTGCGTAAATCCTACGGCGATCGCGTTCTGATCGACGATCTGAGTTTCTCCGTACCGAAAGGCGCAATTGTCGGCATCATCGGTCCG
The DNA here is from genome assembly GCF_030332745.1 of Citrobacter sp. Cpo074. Lineage (NCBI taxonomy): Bacteria > Pseudomonadati > Pseudomonadota > Gammaproteobacteria > Enterobacterales > Enterobacteriaceae > Citrobacter > Citrobacter sp. Cpo074. The sequence goes on along the minus strand of NZ_JAOWHG010000023.1, from coordinate 13,863 downwards.
AACGGCGCGGGTAAATCTACCCTGTTCCGTATGATGTCCGGTCAGGAACAGCCTGACAGCGGCACCATCACGCTGGGTGAAACCGTCAAACTGGCCTCCGTTGACCAGTTCCGTGACGCCATGGACAACAGCAAAACCGTGTGGGAAGAAGTTTCCGGCGGGCTGGATATCATGCGAATCGGCAACACCGAGATGCCAAGCCGTGCCTACGTGGGCCGCTTCAACTTCAAAGGTGTGGATCAGGGCAAACGCGTCGGCGAGCTGTCCGGTGGTGAGCGTGGTCGTCTGCACCTGGCGAAGCTGCTGCAGGTTGGCGGCAACATGCTGCTGCTCGATGAACCAACCAACGACCTGGATATCGAGACCCTGCGCGCGCTGGAAAACGCCCTGCTGGAATTCCCGGGCTGCGCGATGGTTATCTCGCACGACCGTTGGTTCCTCGACCGTATCGCCACCCACATTCTGGATTACCAGGATGAAGGTAAGGTTGAGTTCTTCGAAGGTAACTTTACCGAATACGAAGAGTACAAGAAACGTACGCTGGGCGCCGATGCGCTGGAGCCGAAACGTATTAAGTACAAGCGTATTTCTAAGTAATTAGCGTTAAGTGCCGGATGGCGGCGTTACGCCTTATCCGGCCTACGAGGTTAGTGCGACTTGTAGGTCGGATAAGCGCAGCGCCATCCTGTCTATGAGGTTAGTGCGACTTGTAGGCCGGACAAGCGCAGCGCCATCCTGTCTACGAGGTTAGTGCGACTTGTAGGCCGGATAAGCGCAGCGCCATCCGGCATTAAAACCTACCTCTGCTCGCCCATCAACTCTTTCACCAACTCCACGCAGCGCAGGAAGCGACCGTCGTAGTCAGGCTCCTGAACGTGCACGAAATTGATATTGTTTTCCTGCAGCATCTCGACCAGCAGCGTCTGAAACGCTTTTCTGTCAACTGAGCTTCCAAGGCTGCGTAAGCCATCCGCCACCCACGGGGTGTTGTTTTCCAACAGGATCACCAGGTCGAAGCGATACTCATCAATAAGCGCTTGCACAAACGGATGTTCACGCCCTTCATACTTTTTACAGAAGGCCTGAGTGGTTACGAAATCGGTGTCGATGAACGCCACTTTATTGGCGTACTTAACAGCAAAGTCAATGTATTGCGCTTGTCCTAAGGCGATTTTATCGTAGTCAGAATACTGCAACGCCATCTCATCGCCGCCCAAATGGGAGAAGACATAATCACGCCCGTATTCCCACGCACTGGTGGTATTAAAAATATTGGCGAGCTTGTTCACCAGCGTCGATTTACCGCTCGACTCCCCGCCGAGGATCGCCACGGTGCGCACGAAAAACGGCTTCACTTCGGTCGGAATGTACTCCCAGTAGCGAAACGGGTTTTCACGGATTTGCCCGCCGCTGATGCTCATGAACGTTCGCTTGGGATCCACCAGCACAGTTTCGATCCCCAGATGTTCGAGATACTGCGGGGCATCTGATTCTTCAGAGGTGTAGATCCAGTTTGGCTGGATCCCTTTCTCCTGCATAAACGTTTTGATCCCGTTGCTCCACACGTCCCAGCCGTGCGGATACGGCTCCATGCCTTCTTCGTTGAAGGCATGAATACGGATATTTTTCTGATACTTAAAGGTTTGCAGCAGCCAGCGTAAACGATCGGGCACCGTAGGCTGTTGCGACATGGCACTGTCTTCAAACAGGCTGCGATCGCGCGTGTCGTCATAACCCATGATGATATGCAGTTCATCGACCTGACTACAGGCGCGCTGGATAAGATAGATATGGCCGGTGTGCAGCGGATAAAACTTGCCGAATACCACACCGATATTTTTCTGCTGGCGCGGAAACTCCAGACCGAGAAAGCGGTGCAACGCCTCCAGCTTCTGCGCGCTGGGGCTTTTGATTTTGGCATTCAGCAGTTGGCTTAGGTATCCCTTGGTCATGCCACTGGCATCCGCCACCTGTTGCAGGGTACAGCCCTTTTGCTTTATGGCGGTTTTCAGATATTCAAATGACACAAGAGCCTCCTGCTGGAAAAATCGCGTAACACTGCCTGATGGCGCTTCGCTTATCAGGCCTACAAAATCAGTATGTACGGGTATTTGATTATAGGTCGTCAAACACGCTTAACGCATCCGCAAGCTTCTTAACGCCAAAGACCTGCATGCCTTCCGGTACTTTTTTCGGTACGTTAGCGGCAGGGACAATCGCCCGGCGAAAGCCGTGCTTCGCCGCTTCCGAAATACGCTCCTGCCCGCTGGGTACCGGACGGATTTCGCCCGCCAACCCCACTTCGCCAAAGACCACTAAATCCTGTGGCAGCGGTCTGTCACGCAGGCTGGAGACCATTGCCAGCAGCAACGCCAGGTCGGCGCTGGTTTCGGTGACTTTTACGCCGCCGACTACGTTAACAAACACGTCCTGATCCGCCATCTGCAAGCCACCGTGACGATGTAGCACCGCCAGCAGAATAGCCAGACGGTTCTGTTCCAGACCGACCGCCACGCGACGCGGGTTCGCCATCATTGAGTGATCGACCAGCGCCTGAATCTCTACCAGCAGCGGGCGCGTACCTTCCCAGACCACCATCACCGAACTGCCGGAGGTGACCTCATCGCCACGGCTTAAGAAGATAGCGGAAGGGTTGCTGACTTCACGCAGGCCCTGTTCGGTCATGGCAAAGACGCCCAGTTCGTTCACCGCGCCAAAGCGGTTTTTATGGCTACGCAGAGTACGGAAACGAGAATCGGCGTCACCGTCGAGCAGTACCGAACAGTCAATACAGTGCTCCAGCACCTTCGGCCCGGCCAGCGAGCCGTCTTTGGTGACGTGGCCGACCATCACAATCGCCACGCCGCGCGTTTTGGCAAAACGCGTCAGGTAAGCCGCCGTTTCACGCACCTGCGCCACGCTGCCCGGCGAAGACTGAATATCCGCCATGTGCATTACCTGAATGGAGTCGATCACCATCAGCTTCGGCTGTTCTTCTTCGGCAATCAGGCAAATTTGTTCGATACTGGTTTCCGACAGCATATTCAGATTCGCTGTCGGCAAACCGAGCCGGTGCGCACGCATCGCCACCTGCTGCAGTGACTCTTCACCGGTGACGTACAGAGTTTTCATCTGCTCAGCGAGCTTGCACAGCGTTTGCAGCAGCAGCGTTGATTTCCCCGCGCCGGGGTTACCGCCAATCAGAATAGCGCTGCCGGGTACCACACCGCCGCCCAGCACGCGGTCAAACTCTTTAAATCCAGTGGAAAAACGCGGTAGTTCTTCAAGGCTGATGTCAGACAGCTTCTGCACTTTTGCCACGCCTGCATTCCCGGCATAGCCACTGAGCCGCTCGTTACGCGCCACCGTTGGCGATGCGGCAAGGCGCACCTCGGTAATGGTATTCCATGCCTGACAGGCGCTGCATTGCCCCTGCCAGCGCGGGTAATCGGCCCCGCATTCATTACAAACAAAGGCGCGTTTTGGAGCTTTGGCCACGTTTTACCTCTTTCGTTAACGCTTTTGCCGGATGGCGCAGGCGCTTATCCGGCCTACGGACACCTTGCCATCGGGCAATTTAATCATTTCTGGTTCATGCTGCCGGAGAGAATGCAGAACACGCCCATCAGGTCAGCGTGGCGGATAGTAATCTCCGTCTTTTCATTCACTTTCGGTTTAGCATGATACGCAATACCCAGCCCAGCCGTTTTGATCATCGGCAGATCGTTAGCACCGTCGCCGATCGCCACCGTCTGCGCCATCGGGATCTCATATTCTTGTGCCAGGCGGGTCAGGGTATTGGCTTTGTACTGGGCATCGACGATATCGCCGATCACGTTGCCGGTAAATTTACCGTCCATGATCTCCAGCTCGTTTGCTACAGCCGCCGTCAGACGCAGTTTATTACGCAGGTAATCGGCAAAGAAGGTAAAGCCGCCAGAGGCAATAGCCACTTTCCAGCCGAGCGTTTCCAGTTTTAACACCAGCTGTGTCAGGCCTGGCATCAGCGGTAGCGTTTCGCGCACCTGGTGCAGAATATTGGCATCAGCGCCCTTCAGCGTCGCCACGCGACTACGCAGGCTGGCGGTAAAGTCCAGTTCGCCGCGCATTGCGCGTTCCGTGACTTCCGCAACCATCTCACCGGTTCCAGCCAGTTTAGCAATTTCATCAATGCATTCGATCTGGATTGCCGTTGAGTCCATGTCCATCACCAGTAAACCCGGTGTGCGCAGATGCGGAATTTTGCCTAACGGGGCAACATCCAGTTTGGCATCATGCGCCAGTTTTGCCGCGCGCGGCGTTAACGAACCCGCCAGGCGAATCACCTGATAATCCTCGACGCACCAGGCAGCAACAATCACCATCGCTGCACCCAGTTTGCTCTGGTATTGCGTTAAACGTTGTTTATCCAGCCCACGACCGTACAGCAGCCAGCCACTGCGGCCCGCGTGGTAGTCCAGCGGCATGACTTCATCGCCACTTAAAGAGAGAGGCAGACCTGGCCACAGAGAAACATCTTCAGGTAGATCGCACCAGGTTATGTTAGGCATTAAAGCTCCTGTAAAATCGTTCGGGTCGGAATCATCAGGGGAAAATAACGCATGAGGCTACCCTGTAACCAGCGCTTCTGGCAACATTAAGTCTCAAATTTTCAGCAGGTGGAATATGGCTCGCGCAAAACTGAAATTCCGACTTCATCGTGCAGTGATTGTATTGTTCTGTCTTGCTCTGCTCGTCGCCCTGATGCAGGGCGCATCCTGGTTTAGTCAAAGTCACCAGCAGCAGCGTAATCCGCAGCTCGAAGAGCTGGCCCGTACGCTGGCCCGCCAGGTGGCGCTAAATGTTGCTCCGCTAATGCGTACCGAAACGCCGGATGAAAAACGCATCAAAGCGGTACTCACACAGCTGACGGAAAGTAGCCGTATTCTGGACGCTGGCGTGTACGATGAACAGGGAGACCTGATTACGCGTACCGGCGAGAGCGTCAACGTTCGTGACCGACTGGCGCTCGACGGCAAAAAAGCCGGGGGTTATTTTAACCAGCAGATTGTCGAACCCATTCAGGGGAAAAATGGTCCACTGGGCTATTTGCGTCTGACGCTGGATACCCACACCCTCGCCACCGAGGCGAAGCAGGTAGATAACACCACCAATATCTTACGCCTGATGCTGCTGCTGGCGCTGGCGATTGGCGTCGTGCTCACCCGTACCTTATTGCAAGGCAAGCGTACCCGCTGGCAGCAATCCCCTTTCCTGTTGACCGCCAACAAACCGGTGCAGGAAGAAGACAACGAGAAAAAAGAGTAAAAGCAGTAAAAACTGTAAAACAGAAGGGAAATCAACCATGACTACACTACGCCTGCTTATCTCAGACTCTTACGATCCGTGGTTTAACCTCGCGGTCGAAGAGTGCATTTTTCGCCAGATGCCCGCCACGCAGCGCGTCCTGTTCTTGTGGCGTAACGCCGATACGGTGGTGATTGGCCGGGCGCAAAACCCGTGGAAAGAGTGTAATACCCGCCGTATGGAGGAAGACAACGTGCGGCTCGCCCGCCGTAGCAGCGGCGGCGGCGCGGTGTTCCATGACTTAGGCAATACCTGCTTTACCTTTATGGCCGGTAAACCGGAATACGACAAAACCATTTCCACCGCGATTGTCCTCAACGCATTGAATTCTCTGGGTGTGACGGCAGATGCCTCCGGGCGTAACGATCTGGTTGTGAAAACGCCAGACGGCGATCGCAAGGTTTCAGGCTCTGCTTATCGGGAAACGAAAGATCGCGGATTCCACCACGGCACGCTGCTGCTAAATGCCGATCTCAGCCGCCTGGCAAATTATCTCAATCCCGACAAAAAGAAACTCGCGGCAAAGGGGATCACCTCTGTCCGTTCACGGGTGGCGAATTTGACGGAGCTGTTACCGGGCATCACCCATGAACAGGTCTGTCAGGCCATCACGGAAGCCTTTTTTGCTCATTATGGCGAACGCGTTGAAGCGGAAGTGATCTCACCAGATAAAACGCCGGACCTGCCAAATTTTGCCGAAACCTTTGCCCGCCAGAGCAGTTGGGAATGGAATTTTGGTCAGGCACCTGCTTTCTCGCATCTGCTGGACGAGCGTTTCACCTGGGGTGGCGTTGAGCTGCATTTCGACGTCGAAAAAGGTCATATCACGCGCACACAGGTGTTTACCGACAGTCTCAATCCCGCGCCGTTAGAAGCGCTGGCGGAGCGGCTACAGGGCAGCCAGTATCGCGCCGATGTTTTACAGCAGACTTGCGAAGCGCTGGTTACGGAATATCCGGATCAGGAAAACGAGCTGCGTGAACTGGCAGCGTGGGTGGCGAAGGCCGTGCGTTAAGCGATTAGTGGCGAATTGCCGGATGGCGGCTGCGCCTTATCCGGCCTACAAGACCGCTCCTGTAGGCCTGACAAGCGAACCGCCATCAGGCATTAATAGCGGCATTCCCGTAGGCCCGGTAAGCGAAGCGCCACCGGGCCACAACAACCCTTACTCTTTATCGCCCAGCAGAACGGATTCCAGCGCGATTTTGATCATGTCGTTGAAGGTCGTCTGACGTTCAGCGGCAGTGGTCTGCTCGTGAGTACGGATATGGTCGGAAACGGTGCAGATGGTCAGCGCTTTTGCACCAAATTCCGCAGCAACACCGTAGATGCCCGCCGCTTCCATTTCCACGCCCAGCACGCCGTATTTTTCCATCACGTCGAACATTTCACCGTCCGGAGAGTAGAACAGGTCAGCAGAGAACAGGTTGCCCACGCGCGCGTCTACACCCAGTGCTTTTGCCGCATCAACCGCGTTACGCACCATGTCGAAGTCAGCAATAGCAGCGAAGTCATGATCTTTAAAACGGATACGGTTCACCTTGGAGTCGGTGCAAGCGCCCATACCGATAACCACGTCACGCAGTTTAACGTCCATACGCACAGCGCCGCAGGAGCCTACGCGAATGATTTTCTTCACGCCGAAATCGGTGATCAGCTCTTTGGTGTAGATGGAGCAGGACGGGATACCCATACCGTGACCCATAACGGAGATCTTACGGCCTTTGTAAGTACCGGTGAAACCTAACATGCCGCGAACGTTGTTCACTTCACGAACATCTTCGAGGAAAGTTTCAGCAATATGCTTTGCACGCAGCGGGTCGCCCGGCATCAATACGACGTCAGCGAAATCACCCATTTCTGCATTAATATGTGGAGTTGCCATTTTTTGTCCTTATTTCGTTGTTATTGCCTGATGGCGGCTACGCCTTATCAGGCCTACAAAACGTATGCAAAACAGTGAAATACCCTAAGGATTTCGCGTTGTAGGAAGGCGACGAATTCGTGAATCCCCGGGAGCATAGATTCACTATGTGACCGGGGTGATCGAATGAAGTCAACGCATCTACAGCGCGAAAGACAACGGGTATTACAGCATGTTTTTACCGTAGTCCATCGGTGACGTACCAAAGTAGCTCGCCAGCGTCTGACCGATATCCGCGAAGGTTTCACGGTGACCTAAAGAACCTGGTTTCACTTTCGGGCCGTAGACCAGTACCGGGATGTGTTCACGGGTGTGGTCAGTGCCGGTCCAGCTTGGGTCGCAGCCGTGGTCAGCGGTCAGGATCAGAATGTCATCTTCACCCACCAGCTCCATCAGCTCAGGCAGACGGCGGTCGAACAGTTCCAGGCCCGCAGCATAACCGGCGATATCGCGACGATGTCCCCAGGAAGAGTCGAAATCAACGAAGTTGGTGAAGACGATGGTCTTATCACCTGCTTCTTTCATCTCTTTGATGGTGGCGTCGAACAGCGCGTCCAGACCGGTGGCTTTCACTTTTTTGGTGATGCCGCAGTTAGCGTAGATATCCGCAATTTTACCGACGGAAACCACGTGACCGTCTTTTTCGTCGACCAATTTCTGCAGCACGGTCGGTGCTGGCGGCTCAACGGCCAGGTCGTGACGGTTACCGGTACGCTGGAAGTTACCGGCTTTATCACCGATGAACGGACGTGCGATAACACGACCGATGTTGTAACCACCTTCGGTCAGCTCTTCACGTGCGATTTCGCACAGCTCGTAGAGTTTATCCAGGCCAAACGTCTCTTCGTGGCAGGCAATCTGGAACACGGAGTCAGCGGAGGTATAGAAAATCGGCTTGCCGGTTTTCATATGCTCTTCACCCAGCTGATCCAGGATCACGGTACCGGAAGAGTGGCAGTTGCCGAGGTAGCCTGGCAGGTTGGCACGTTTTACCAGTTTATCCAGCAGTTCCTGCGGGAAGCTGTTTTCATGATCGGAGAAATATCCCCAGTCAAACAGAACCGGGACACCCGCGATTTCCCAGTGGCCGGACGGCGTGTCTTTCCCGGAAGAAAGTTCATGCGCCCATGCGTAGGCACCAATCACTTCCGCGTTACCGTCCATACCAGCAGCAATTTTACCGGTAGAACCTTCGTGAGCTTTCACCAGGCCCAGACGGGTCAGGTTAGGCAGATTCAGTGGACCTTTGCGACCATTGTCAGCTTCACCTTTCGCACAGGCTTCTGCAATGTGTCCCATAGTGTCTGAACCTACGTCGCCAAAGCGATCCGCATCTTCAGTCGCACCAATACCAAAGGAGTCCAGCACCATAATAAATGCACGTTTCATCTTGTTCTCCATACATCTGCGCCGCAAAAAAGCGATCAGATCAGTATACAGTTATTCGGTAATACGACGATAGACTGTCGGTGTAATTTCTGGCGCTTTATCGTCAAGGCTAATTGCCGCTTTGACCGCTTTCGCCGCTTCCTGCCAGCTGGCTTCGTCTTTCGCGTGGATCACCGCCAGCGGGCGTTGTCCGTCTACGCTGTCGCCCAGACGCGCCATATCGCTAAAGCCAACGCTGTAATCAATGGTGTCCGAAGCCTGACGACGACCGCCGCCCATGGAAACGACCGCCATCCCCAGCGCACGGGTATCCATCGCGCTGACAAAGCCTTCGGTATCAGCATATACCGCTTTGCTGAGCATTGCCGTCGGCAGATACTTCGCATAATTTTCGACGAAATCGGTCGGGCCTTTTTGCGCCGCAACCATGCGACCAAAAATCTCTGCCGCTTTACCGTTGTCCAGCACGGTCTGCAATTTCGCACGGGCTTCGGCGTCATCTTTCGCCAGATTGCCGGAGATCAGCATTTCCACGCACAGCGCCATGGTGACGTCTAACAGACGTGGATTGCGGTATTCACCGGTCAGGAACTGCACCGCTTCGCGAACTTCGACCGCGTTACCTGCGCTGGAGGCCAGCACCTGATTCATATCGGTTAACAGCGCGGTGGTACGTACACCCGCACCGTTTGCCACACCGACAATCGCTTCAGCAAGAGCTTCAGAAAGCTCGTAGGTCGGCATAAAGGCGCCGCTGCCCACTTTCACATCCATCACTAGCGCATCCAGCCCTTCCGCCAGTTTTTTCGCCAGAATGGAACCGGTAATCAGCGGGATGGAATCCACCGTCGCGGTAATATCGCGGGTGGCATAAAAACGTTTATCCGCCGGTGCGAGCGAGCTGGTTTGCCCAATAATCGCCACACCCACGTCTTTAATAATTTCACGGAAGCGCGCGTCGTCCGGGAAGATGTCAAATCCAGGAATCGCTTCCAGTTTATCGAGTGTACCGCCGGTATGCCCCAGGCCACGCCCGGAGATCATCGGAATATAGCCGCCGCACGCTGCGACCATCGGGCCTAACATCAGTGACGTTACGTCACCTACACCGCCGGTAGAGTGTTTATCCACAATCGGGCCGTTCAGCTGCAGGCTTTTCCAGTCCAGCACGGTTCCTGAATCACGCATTGCCATGGTCAGCGAAACTCGCTCAGGCATTGTCATATCGTGGAAGAAAATGGTCATCGCCAGGGCGGCGATTTGCCCTTCAGAGATGGTGTTGTCGCGAATACCATTGATAAAGAAACGAATTTCTTCATCGCTCAGCGCATGACCATCACGTTTTTTACGAATAATTTCTTGTGCGAGAAACACGGTAACCCCCAGGGGAAAAGAGTAGAAGGCCGTTGTAGGCCGGGTAAGCAACGCGCCACCCGGCAGTCGTCTTAATGCCGGATGGCGGCTACGCCTTATCCGGCCTACGTCGCTACAGCTCCGGCAATATAAGGCTTAGTAGCTGCTTGCGCTCTTACCGTCGCCGTGACCCAGCGCTTTCAGCAGGCTCGCCAGCAGGCTGGATGCGCCAAAACGGTAGTGACGAGAATCAGCCCAGTCAGCGCCAAACAGTTCATCGGCAATCGCCAGGAACTGCTGTGCATCTTCTGCAGTGCGCACGCCACCAGCCGGTTTGAAACCTACAGTTTTAGAAACACCCATGTCGCGGATCACTTCCATCATGATGCGTGCGCTTTCCGGCGTCGCATTGACCGGCACTTTACCGGTAGAAGTTTTGATGAAATCAGCACCGGCTTTGATGGAGATTTCAGACGCTTTGCGAATCAGTGCTTCTTCTTTCAGCTCACCGGTTTCGATGATGACTTTCAGCAGCACGTTTGCCGCCGCACACGCGTCTTTACAGGCTTTAACCAGATCGAAACCAATCTGCTCGTTACCGGCGATCAGCGCACGGTACGGGAACACCACGTCAACTTCATCTGCGCCGTAAGCAATCGCCGCGCGGGTTTCAGCCAGCGCAATCTCGATGTCGTCGTTGCCATGCGGGAAGTTGGTTACGGTTGCAATGCGGATGTCCGGCGTGCCCTGCTCTTTCAGGGTCTTACGCGCAATAGGGATGAAACGCGGATAGATACAGATTGCGGCAGTGTTGCCAACCGGGGTCTTCGCCTGATGACACAGCGCGATCACTTTTTCATTGGTGTCGTCGTCATTCAGGGTGGTCAGGTCCATCAGTTTCAGTGCACGCAGGCTGCTTGCTGTTAAATCGGTCATAACATTCTCCAACGGCATCGCCGTATAAAATTTCACCTTGCGAGTTTGTTAGTATTCTAACATCCGCTCGCTATTACACTTCGATATACATCACAGTTAATGAAAACCACATACAGATTTGCATTACTCTAATGAGATCTACTTCAAATAAATCACCTTTTCTAAAGGGATGCGGTGGCATCAGGCGCATCCGGATCAAAGGTTGCGGCGGCGTTGCTTTCTACAATGGAGTTACACCTTCGGGATAAAAAGGAATCAACGATGCCCACTTCAAGCGAACTCGCGCTGCAACAGCGTTGCCAACAAATCGTGACCAGCCCAGTGCTCAGCCCTGAGCAGAAACGCCACTTTCTGGCGCTGGAAGCTGAAAACGCGCTGCCTTACCCGCAACTGCCTGCACAGGCACGTCAGGCGCTGGATGATGGGGTAATCTGCGATATGTACGAAGGTCATGCCCCGTTCAAACCGCGCTATGTTTTACCCGATTACGCGCGTTTTCTGGCCAATGGCTCATCGTGGCTGGAGCTGGAAGGCGCCAGGGATCTTGATGACGCGTTGTCCTTACTCACTATTCTTTACCACCATGTTCCGTCAGTGACGTCGATGCCGGTTTATCTCGGTCAGCTCGATGCCCTGCTGCAACCGTATGTTAGAATTCTAACACAAGACGAGATCGATATTCGAATAAAACGTTTCTGGCGTTATCTCGACAGAACCCTGCCAGACGCGTTTATGCATGCCAATATCGGCCCCGCCGATACACCAGTCACCCGTGCAATTTTACGCGCAGATGCAGAGTTAAAGCAGGTTTCGCCTAATCTGACATTCATTTATGACCCGCAAATCACACCTGACGATCTGCTGCTCAACGTGGCGCAAAATATCTGCGAGTGCAGTAAGCCGCATATTTCCAATGGCCCTGAAAATGATAAAATTTTCACAAAAGGTCAGTATGGCGTCGTCAGTTGTTACAACTCTTTGCCGCTCGCCGGGGGTGGAAGCACGCTGGTCAGGCTTAATCTGAAAGCCATCGCAGAGCGCAGCACCTCTGTCGATGACTTCTTTACTTGCACCCTACCGCACTACTGCCAGCAGCAAATCGCCATCATTGATTCACGATGTGAATTCCTCTATGAGAAATCACATTTCTTTGAGAATAGCTTCCTCGTGCAGGAAGGGTTGATTGATCCCGAACGTTTTGTGCCTATGTTCGGGATGTATGGTCTGGCGGAGGCGGTGAACCTGCTGTGCGATAAGGCGGGACAGAATGCGCGCTATGGGAAAGATGAGTTCGCCAATCAACTCGGCTATCGTATTAGCGCCTACCTGGCGGAGTTTGTCGAAAATACCCCGGTGAAATATGGCTGGAAGCAGCGCGCGATGCTGCATGCACAGTCGGGGATCAGTTCTGACATCGGCACCACGCCAGGTGCACGCCTGCCTTACGGCGATGAGCCGGACCCGATCACCCATCTGCAAACCGTCGCACCACATCACGCGTTTTATCACGCCGGAATCAGCGACATTCTCACGCTGGATGAAACCATCAAGCGTAATCCTCAGGCGCTGGTGCAGTTGTGCCTCGGGGCGTTTAAAGCCGGAATGCGCGAGTTTACCGCCAACGTGAGCGGCAACGATCTGGTCCGTGTCACCGGGTATATGGTGCGCCTGTCGGATCTGGAAAAGTATCGCGCCGAAGGGTCGCGAACCAACACCACCTGGCTTGGCGAAGAAGCCGCGCGCAATACGCGCATTCTGGAACGACAACCTCGCGTGATTAGCCATGAACAGCAGATGCGCTTTAGTAAGTAGGCTTATTCCTTTCTCCTGCGTCGACGGGCCGGGCAGTCGCCTGGCTCTGTTTCTGCAAGGATGTAATCTGCGCTGTAAAAATTGCCACAATCCGTGGACGATGGGACGCTGCAACGACTGCGGGGAGTGTGTGCTGCATTGCCCGCATGAGGCGCTGAGCCTGAGCGCAGGGAAAGTGTGGTGGCAGTCCGATGTGTGTCAGCAGTGTGACACCTGCCTGCACATGTGCCCCCAGCAGGCCACGCCGATGGCGCAGAGTATGAGCGTTGATGAAGTGCTGCAACATATTCGTAAAGCGTCACTGTTTATCGAAGGGATAACCGTTAGTGGCGGTGAAGCGACTACCCAGCTCCCCTTTATTGTGGCGCTATTTACCGCGATAAAAACCGATCCGCAGTTGCAACACCTGACCTGCATGGTCGACAGCAACGGCATGCTGAGCGAAACCGGCTGGCAGAAGCTGCTGCCGGTGTGCGACGGCGTAATGCTGGATTTAAAAGCCTGGGACAGCACGTGTCATCGGCAGCTTACCGGCCGCGATAACACGCTGATTAAACAAAGCATTACCTTTTTGTCCGGGCAGAGAAAACTGGCGGAACTCCGCCTACTGGTTATTCCTGGTCAGGAAGATTATCTACAGCATATCGATGCGCTGGCGGCGTTTATCAAACGCACCGGTGACGTACCGGTACGGCTGAATGCCTTTCATGCGCACGGGGTGTATGGCGAAGCGAAGGACTGGCCGAGCGCCACGCCGAAGGATGTGGAACACCTGGCGCAAAGATTGCGCGAGCGCAGAGTGGATAATTTGATCTTCCCGGCGCTGTACCTGTGATTGCCGGATGCGGCGACATCATTTGCAGGCCGGAGAAAAAACAGCCGCCATCCGGCAAAGTTATGCCTGATGCGCTTTGCTTATCAGGCCTACGAAACACACACTTTTGTAGGCCGGATAAGACGCAGCCGCGATCCGGCGAAGTTATGCCTGATGCGCTTTGCTTATCAGGCCTACGAAGCACACACTTTTGTAGATACTGTTATCGCCTGCAAGCCTTTTCAGGTTCCGCGGTTACGGATAGCAGGCACGACCAGTCACAGCGCCG
>NZ_JAOWHG010000022.1:0-90437 GCF_030332745.1 Citrobacter sp. Cpo074 | reverse complement strand
TCATACACGCGGCATGGCTGCATCAGGCTTGCGCCCATTGTGCAATATTCCCCACTGCTGCCTCCCGTAGGAGTCTGGACCGTGTCTCAGTTCCAGTGTGGCTGGTCATCCTCTCAGACCAGCTAGGGATCGTCGCCTAGGTGAGCCGTTACCCCACCTACTAGCTAATCCCATCTGGGCACATCCGATGGCAAGAGGCCCGAAGGTCCCCCTCTTTGGTCTTGCGACGTTATGCGGTATTAGCTACCGTTTCCAGTAGTTATCCCCCTCCATCGGGCAGTTTCCCAGACATTACTCACCCGTCCGCCACTCGTCACCCAAGGAGCAAGCTCCTCTGTGCTACCGTTCGACTTGCATGTGTTAGGCCTGCCGCCAGCGTTCAATCTGAGCCATGATCAAACTCTTCAATTTAAAAGTTTGATGCTCAATGAATTAAACTTCGTAATGAATTACGTGTTCACTCGTTGAGACTTGGTATTCATTTTTCGTCTTGCGACGTTAAGAATCCGTATCTTCGAGTGCCCACACAGATTGTCTGATAAATTGTTAAAGAGCAGTGCCGCTTCGCTTTTTCTCAGCGGCGCGGGGTGTGCATATTACGCCATCCCGCTACGAAGTCAAGCATTTAATTTCGCTTTCTTCGCCGGAGCTCTCAGTGGAACCCCGCTGACCCGGCGGCTTGTAATCCGTTGTTCCGTGTCAGTGGAGGCGCATTATAGGGAGTTATTTCAGGCTGACAAGGGGAAATTTAAAATAATCTTCCGAGTGCGTATTTTTTATTCTTTGCGCTTATTTTAACAACGCTTTGTTGGTTAATTGGGCTATTTCTCGCGCGAATCTCGCAACCTGTTCCCAATCGGTATACACCACTTCTTTATTCGTATCCGTTTCACCGCCTGACATCTTCATTATCAGTTGGATCATAACGCGGTCATACCAGCGATAGCGTGGATACCGCAAAGCACCCGCAATGACTGCGCTGTGGTCTGGTCGCCACGGCGAACTCATCAGGAACTTACGCGCATAGCTGTTGGTTTGCGGCGTACGTTTCTCCGGTTTACGGGCAACCAGGTTTACGGAGTAGAACGCGCTCGGCATCGAATTCAGCCGTGTGGCATGCTTTTTCACAAACTCCTGAAAAGCAGCATGGTAATGACCGTAGCGAATCGAGGCGCCAATTACCACGCTGTCATAATTTTGCCAGTCCGGCTCCGCGGTACGATGCAAATTAACAACATCTGCCCAAACGCCCAGCTCTTTGAGTTCAGAAGCCAGATACTCAGCGATTTCACGCGTTTGTCCGTCCCGGGAAGAAAAAAGAATCAGTGTTTTCACGTGTTACTCCATTATTCACGCCAGAAGGTAGGGGTAAAGAGCACCAGCAGAGTAAAGACCTCCAGACGACCAAACAGCATATTGGCAATCAGGATCCACTTCGCCACAGGGTTCATACTGGCAAAGTTGTCGGCGACAACCCCCAGTCCAGGCCCCAGGTTATTCAACGTTGCCACAACAGAGGCAAACGCGGAGAAGTCATCAACACCGGTCGCAATAATCGCCAGCATACTGATAATAAAGACCAGCGCATAGGCAGAGAAGAATCCCCATACGGCTTCAAGAATTCGCTCCGGCAACGCACGGTTACCCAGTTTGATACTGTAAACCGCATTCGGATGGACCAGTCGTTTCAATTCGCGGTTACCCTGCTTAAACAGCAGCAGGATACGAATCACCTTCAAGCCACCGCCCGTCGACCCGGCACAGCCGCCGATAAAAGCAGAACACAGCAACAGCACTGGCAGGAACAGGGGCCAGCGGGCAATACTGTCCGTGGTAAATCCGGCGGTCGTAGCCATCGATACCACCTGGAAAAAGGCCTGGTTGATCGTCGTGAGCGCCGAGCCATAGGTATTGTGTATCCATAGCACCAGCGTACAGACTGCCACCAGCGTCAGCTGCACGCCGATAAACATGCGGAATTCCGGATCCCGCCAGTAGACCTTCAGACTACGCCCACTTAATAAAGAGAAGTGCAGACCATAGTTACAACCGGAGATCAGCAAGAAGATAGCAATGATGGTGTTAATCGTGGGACTGTCGAAATACCCCACGCTGGCATCGTGTGTGGAAAAACCACCGATGGCGATTGTGGCAAAACTGTGCCCTATGGCGTCAAACGCGGGCATCCCGGCAAACCATAGCGCCAGCGCGCACGCCACCGTCAGTAATACATAGATTAGCCACAGCGTTTTCGCCGTTTCGGCAATACGCGGGCGCATTTTATTATCTTTCAGCGGCCCCGGCATTTCTGCACGATAGAGCTGCATCCCACCAACACCAAGAATAGGCAGGATAGCCACCGCCAGCACGATGATCCCCATCCCGCCGAACCATTGCAGCATCTGGCGATAAAAGAGAATCGCGTGTGGCAATGAATCCAGCCCCACCAGCGTCGTCGCACCTGTAGTGGTTAATCCGGAAAAGGATTCAAAAAAAGCGTCGGTTATCGTCAGGTTAGGGCTTTCCGCAAAGATGAACGGTAGCGCACCCACACTGCCCAGAACGGTCCAGAACAAAACGACAATCAGAAATCCTTCGCGCGATTTCAGCTCCCCCTTCTCTTTACGGTTTGGCCACCACAGCATGGAGCCGATCGCCAGAGCAACGAAGAAAGTTTGGGTGAATGCACGCCCTGCCCCATCGCGGTAGATGAGCGCTACCAGTCCGGGGATAATCATTGTCCCCGAGAATAAGATGACCAGTAGTCCAACGATTCGGGTGATGGCGCGAAAATGCATCTCTGCCGCTTCCTTAGTTCTTTAAAATGAGGTGGGGATTATTCTTCAATCGCTAACAATTGCAATGAACCACGACTAAAATCCGCCAGTTTTGCCGAAAACTCATCCACTTTGGCAAAAGGAAGCGCCACCCTGAGCCGAACAAAAGCCTGGTAATCACTGGCAACGACTTTACCGTCAAACTGCCCCAGCAAGGCTTCAATGCCTGCCAGCTGACCGTACTCACACTGCAAAGTATATTCGGTTAATGGCGTCTTGCGCTGTGTCGTTAACTGGCGCAACGCTTGATTCACACCGCCACCGTAGGCTTTTACCAACCCTCCAGTACCGAGAAGGATACCGCCGTAGTAGCGCACGACTACAGCGGTAATCTCGCCGACACCGCTCCCCATCAGCTGCGCGAGCATCGGTTTACCTGCCGTACCCGCCGGTTCGCCATCGTCTGAAAACCCTAGCTGCTGCGAGTCATTGGGCGCACCCGCCACCCACGCCACACAATGGTGGCGGGCGTCCGGGTGTTCCGCTTTGACTGACTCAACAAACGCCTTTGCCGCTTCTACGCCGTCAGTATGGGCGAGCAGCGTAATGAAGCGGCTTTTTTTGATCTCTTCGACGACGCTAACCGGCGCCGCAGGGATTAACCAACTGTCCATTACGCCAGTTTCAAATCCCGCGTCATGTTTTCGATATTGTTTTCGTGGACCACCACGTTGTCTTCAATACGAATACCGCCGAACGGTTTCAGTGCTTCAATTTTCTGCCAGTTGAAGTGCTTGCTGAACTGTCCTTCACGCCACGGTGCCAACAGAGATTCAATGAAGTAAATGCCCGGTTCGATGGTCAGAACCATGCCTGGTTGCAGTACGCGGGTGCAACGCAGGTAAGGATACTTCGACGGCGCGGCCAGATGAGTACCGCTGTCATCCTGCATAAAGCCTGCGACATCATGTACCTGCAGGCCCAGCGGGTGACCAATACCGTGCGGCATAAACGGCCCGGTAAGATCGTTTTCCACCATCGCTTCTTCACTCATACCGGTGATGATTTGATGCTTACGCAGCAGCTTCGCGATACGCTGATGGAACTGAATGTGATAATCCACGTAGCTGGTGCCTGCTTTCATGGTGGCAATCAGCGCCAGTTCTTCGTCGTTAACGTCTTTCACCAGATGCGCATAGTCGTTGTCGTTTTTCGCCGACCAGGTACGCGTCAGGTCTGCCGCATAGCCGTTGTATTCCGCACCAGCGTCGAGCAGGAAACTGCGGATTTCAGACGGTGCCTGATGATCCAGCTTGGTGTAATGAAGAACCGAAGCATGCTCGTTAAGCGCCACGATGTTGCTGTATGGCACGTCGGTGTCGCGATGACCGGTGGCAGTCAGGTAAGCGAGGTTGATGTCAAACTCGCTCATTCCGGAACGGAACGCTTCTTCTGCTGCACGGTGGCCATTTACCGCCATTTTCTGCGCTTCGCGCATACAGGCCAGTTCGTATTCCGTTTTATAGGCGCGGTAATAATGCAGGTAGTCGATCACCCCTTTCGGGTTGATGTTGCTGGCCGCGATGTCCAGTTGCAGCGCACGTTCCGGAACCGGGCCGATGTAACCGATATTGCCGCGAGCAGCAGGCAGTTGGCTACCGATACCATCCGCTTTCGGCAGCGCGATGATCTCGATTTCTTCCGTCCAGAAAGAGGTTGGTAGCGGCTCAACGTTGTGCCAGTAATCGACCGGCAGGTAGAACCACAGTTTCGGCTTGTTTACGCCATCCACCAGCAACCAGCAGTTAGGAACCTGTGTTACAGGCACCCAGGCTTTAAATTGTGGATTGACCTTAAACGGATATGGATGATCGTCGAGAAAGACGTTAACAAGTTCGCCAGAGTGAATAAGTAACGCATCCAGTTTGAAGCGATCCAGTGCGTCGCGCGTCCGTTCCTGTAAGGTAACGATATGATTTTTATAGAGTGCGGCCAGCGATTCCATTTTCTATCCTTCTGTTTTTTGACCTCAAGTCTCCGCATCTTAGCACATCGCTTTGTGAGTGCGTGATTTCTGCCGAGCGTGATCGAATCGTCATTTCTTTAATCATTCATTTGCATTTTATTAACATAAAACACACACTTCGATTCATCTGGTATGACCAGATCACCTTGCGGATTCAGGAGACTGACATGCTTTACAAAGGCGACACCCTGTACCTCGACTGGCTGGAAGATGGCATCGCCGAACTGGTGTTCGATGCCCCTGGTTCGGTCAATAAACTCGACACGGCCACCGTTGCCAGCCTGGGCCATGCGCTTGATGTGCTGGAAAAACAACCGAATTTAAAAGGGCTGCTGCTGCGTTCTAACAAAGCAGCCTTTATTGTTGGTGCCGATATCACCGAATTCCTTTCACTGTTCCTCGTGCCTGAAGAACAACTGAGCCAGTGGCTGCATTTTGCCAACAGCGTCTTTAATCGCCTCGAAGATCTGCCTGTTCCGACCCTGTCAGCAGTAAACGGCTACGCGCTGGGTGGCGGCTGCGAGTGTGTTCTGGCAACCGATTATCGTCTGGCAACGCCGGACCTGCGCATTGGCCTGCCGGAAACCAAGCTGGGCATTATGCCGGGCTTTGGCGGCTCCGTGCGTATGCCACGTATGCTGGGTGCGGACAGCGCGCTGGAAATTATTGCGGCAGGTAAGGATGTTGGTGCTGAGCAGGCGCTAAAAATCGGCCTGGTCGATGGCGTAGTGAAGCAAGACAAACTGCTTGATGGCGCGATCGCAGTATTACGTCAGGCGATTAACGGCGACCTCGACTGGAAGGCCAAACGTCAGCCGAAGCTGGAGCCGTTGAAACTCAGCAAAATTGAAGCGGCTATGAGCTTTACCATCGCTAAAGGCATGGTGGCACAGACGGCAGGGAAGCATTATCCCGCGCCGATTACCGCGGTAAAAACCATTGAAGCAGCGGCCCGTTTTGGCCGTGAAGAAGCGCTGAATCTGGAAAATAAAAGCTTTGTTCCACTGGCGCACACCAGTGAAGCTCGCGCGCTGGTTGGGATCTTCCTTAACGATCAGTTCGTCAAAGCCAAAGCCAAAAAACTCACCAAAAATATTGAAGCACCGAAGCAAGCTGCGGTGCTGGGCGCGGGCATTATGGGCGGCGGCATCGCTTACCAGTCAGCCTGGAAAGGCGTGCCGGTTGTCATGAAAGATATCAACGACAAATCATTAACGCTGGGCATGACCGAAGCGGCCAAGCTGCTGAACAAACAGCTTGAGCGCGGCAAAATTGACGGTCTGAAAATGGCGGGCGTGATTTCCACTATTCATCCAACCCTCGACTATAGCGGTTTTGAGCGTGTGGACGTGGTGGTTGAAGCTGTCGTGGAAAACCCGAAAGTGAAAAAAGCGGTACTGGCAGAAACCGAAGATCAGGTACGCCCGGACACCGTACTGGCTTCAAATACCTCCACCATCCCAATCAACGAGCTGGCCAGCGCGCTCAAGCGCCCGGAAAACTTCTGTGGGATGCACTTCTTTAACCCAGTACACCGCATGCCACTGGTTGAGATTATTCGCGGCGAGAAAAGCTCGGATGAAACCATCGCCAAAGTTGTCGCCTGGGCAAGCCAGATGGGCAAAACCCCAATTGTGGTCAACGACTGCCCCGGTTTCTTCGTGAACCGCGTGCTGTTCCCGTATTTTGCCGGTTTCAGCCAGCTGCTGCGCGATGGGGCGGATTTCCGCAAAGTCGACAAAGTCATGGAAAAACAGTTTGGCTGGCCGATGGGCCCGGCTTATCTGCTGGACGTGGTGGGAATTGATACCGCACATCACGCGCAGGCAGTGATGTCCGCAGGCTTCCCTCAGCGTATGCAGAAAGATTATCGCGACGCGATAGACGCCCTATTTGATGCGAACCGTTTCGGACAGAAAAACGGTCTTGGATTCTGGCGTTATAAAGAAGACAACAAGGGCAAGCCGAAGAAAGAAGAGGATGCCACCGTTGACGATCTGCTGGCAGAAGTCAGCCAGCCGAAACGCGACTTCAGTGATGAAGAGATTATCGCTCGCATGATGATCCCAATGGTCAACGAAGTGGTGCGTTGTCTGGAAGAAGGCATTATCGCCAGCCCGGCAGAAGCCGACATGGCGCTGGTTTATGGCCTGG
Source organism: Citrobacter sp. Cpo074 (assembly GCF_030332745.1). NCBI lineage: Bacteria > Pseudomonadati > Pseudomonadota > Gammaproteobacteria > Enterobacterales > Enterobacteriaceae > Citrobacter > Citrobacter sp. Cpo074. The sequence continues at coordinate 83,480 of NZ_JAOWHG010000022.1, read as the reverse complement.
GCTTCCCTCCGTTCCATGGTGGCGCGTTCCGCTGGTTGGATACGCTCGGCAGCGCGAAGTATCTCGATATGGCCCAGCAGTATCAGCACCTCGGAGCGCTGTATGAAGTTCCGGCTGGTCTGCGTGATAAGGCGCGCCATAACGAACCGTATTATCCCCAGGTTGAGCCTGCCCGCCCGGTTGGCAGCCTGAAAACGGCTTAAGGAGTCACAATGGAACAGGTTGTAATTGTTGATGCGATCCGTACCCCGATGGGCCGTTCGAAAGGGGGCGCGTTTCGTAACGTGCGGGCAGAAGATCTCTCCGCACACTTAATGCGTAGCCTGCTGGCGCGAAATCCTGCGCTGGAGCCATCCGCGCTTGATGATATTTACTGGGGCTGTGTGCAGCAAACGCTGGAGCAGGGTTTCAACATCGCCCGTAACGCCGCGCTGCTGGCGGAAGTTCCGCACTCAGTTCCAGCCGTCACGGTCAACCGCCTGTGCGGTTCGTCCATGCAGGCGCTGCACGATGCGGCACGCATGATCATGACCGGCGATGCTCAGGCGTGCCTGATTGGCGGCGTGGAGCATATGGGCCATGTGCCAATGAGCCACGGCGTTGATTTCCATCCGGGCATGAGCCGCAACGTGGCAAAAGCCGCGGGAATGATGGGTCTGACTGCGGAAATGCTCTCTCGCATGCACGGCATCAGCCGTGAAATGCAGGATGCTTTCGCCGCACGTTCACATGCTCGCGCCTGGGCTGCAACACAGTCTGGCGCATTTAAAAACGAAATCATCCCGACCGGCGGCCATGATGCCGACGGCGTGCTGAAGCAGTTTAACTACGATGAGGTTATCCGCCCGGAGACAACCGTTGAAGCGCTCTCCACCCTGCGCCCGGCGTTCGATCCGGTTAGCGGAACGGTCACTGCCGGTACCTCCTCCGCACTCTCCGACGGCGCTGCGGCGATGCTGGTCATGAGCGAAAGTCGCGCCCGTGAGCTGGGTCTGACGCCGCGTGCCCGTATTCGTTCGATGGCTGTTGTTGGCTGCGACCCTTCAATCATGGGTTACGGTCCGGTTCCGGCCTCAAAACTGGCGCTGAAAAAAGCGGGACTCTCCACCAGCGATATCGGTTTGTTTGAGATGAACGAAGCCTTTGCCGCTCAGATCCTGCCGTGCATTAAAGATCTGGGGCTGATGGAGCAGATCGATGAGAAGATCAACCTCAACGGCGGGGCGATCGCTTTGGGCCATCCACTGGGCTGTTCCGGGGCGCGTATCAGCACCACCCTGCTCAATCTGATGGAACGTAAAGACGTACAGTTTGGCCTGGCGACGATGTGTATCGGGTTAGGCCAGGGCATCGCGACGGTATTTGAGCGAGTTTAATCAAAGCATGCCGGGGGCGCTTCGCTTGCCCGGCCTACGAAATGTTATCTCAAAGCCATTGGTGCCAGAACAAGGCGGCAAGTGAATGACAAATTCGTCAGGAACGAATTTGAACAGCCGAAGGCTGCTTTCAGTGAGGGACACGGATGTCCCTCATTCATCCCGATGAGCTTACGTATAGTAAGTGATTCGGGTGAATGAGCGCAGCCAACACAGTTATGGTGCCAATGGCGAAGAGAGAAAGTTTAGTTGCCGTTCTTCCCGCCTGTCAGGGGCGGGTTTTTTTATTTCCCTGAACTACCACGTACCACTAACTGCACCGGCAACAGCAGATTCTCTTCCTGATTTTCTTCCAGCAATAAACGCAGCGCTTCACGCCCCAATTGTTGTTTATCAACCGCAATGGTGGTGAGTGGTGGATGTGACCATGCCGCAGCATCGATATCATCAAACCCAACCAGCGCCAGATCTTCCGGGATACGTATACCCTGCTGCGCACACACCCGTAGAACAACCAGCGCTGCCGCATCGTTATAGGCAAAAATAGCGTCGGGCGGCTCTGGCAGACTGAGCAATTCATTCACCGCCTCCACCAAAGATTGCTCGGTATCCAGCAGCGGCGGCGCAATGGCTTCATACTCTGGCGGCATCAGCAAACGGGCCTCATACAATGCCTGACGGTAACCCTTCTCGCGCTGACGGATGCTGTAGTGCGCAAGCGTGCTGGCAAGAAAAGCAATACGGCTGCGACCTTGTGCAATCAAATGTTGTGTAGCCAGATAACCGCCCTGGGTGTTGTCCGGATTCACGCAAGGCAGGCCCGGCGCCCAGAGATCCACCAGCACCAACGGCAGCTTCATCTGTTGCAGCAAGCCAAGTAATTCAGGCTCAAAAAATCCGGCACAGATCAGCGCATCAGGCTGGTGCAGCAGCACCTGCTCACTCACTGCATCGCCTGGACCAATGGAGAGAAAGCTCAGCGCAATACCATGGTCACGACAGTTATCTTCTATGCCCAGCAGCAGTTGAGAGTAAAACGGCAATGCCCGGCTGATATTGTGCTGGCGGTGAAGCAAAAACAGGACGCGTTTGATCTTGTCAGTGCGCAGACGGGAAAAATCATAACCCTGCTGCTGCGCCACAGAAATAATGCGCAGCCGGGTGTCTTCACGCAAACCCGGCTGCCCTTTTAGGGCGCGGGAAACTGCACCAACTGAAACACCACAAGCTTCGGCAATATCTCTGATACGTACAGGTTTCGTCATTTCACTCTCATTGATTCTACTATGGCTTGTTGCGCCCCCAGCCAGGCCGCGCCGCGTACGCCGCTGCTGTCGCCGTGACGGGCCCGAACTATCGGTGTGCGGCACTGCTTACCAAATACGTACTGCGCCACTCGCGCCTGTAAACCCGAATACAGTAAATCGATATTGGATACCCCGCCCCCAAGCACGATAACATCGGGATCGAGCGTATTCACCACGCCCGCCAATGCACGCGCCAGTTGATCGCAATAGCGTTCCCATACAAAGCAGGCATCCGCATCACCCGATTCTACCTGTTGCATAATTTGTGGCACACCCACATGCTGCGCGGTGTGATTCAGGTACTGGCGTTCCAGACCGCTACCGGAAATAAAACTTTCAATACAGTTCAACTGTCCGCAATAGCATCTCACTCCAGTCCCGTCCTGAGATTCGTGGTAGCGCGGCAATGCATTATGCCCCCACTCTCCTGCGCAGGCGTTAGGTCCAGAGATCAAGCGGTTATCGATGCATAGTCCACCGCCACAACCGGTACCGAGGATGACGCCAAAAACGACGCTGTGTCCATACCCGCTGCCGTCCATCGCCTCTGACAGCGTAAAGCAGTTAGCATCGTTGGTGACGGGCACAGCCATCCCTAACGCTTGCTCAAGATCTTGCGCAAAGGCCTGCTGATTCAGCACCAGAATGTTGGAGTTTTTGATTAACCTTTCGCTATCCACCGCACCGGGCACCCCAACGCCAACAGAGAAAGGCTGATTAACGGCCAGTCTGGCCTTAGCAATCATCTCCGTCACGGCCTGGAAAAAATCACCGTAACTCTGCTTTGGTGTCGCGCATCGCTCGCGGTAAACAATTTCACCCGCGTTATCAATCACCACCGCTTCGATTTTAGTCCCGCCAATATCCAGTCCGAGTCTCATGGTCTTCCTCGTTTGCGCCTCGCAATTTGATTGCGTCTAGTTTGCCAATTTTGTTTACTAAACAAAAAGAGACCTGTCACAAAAGCTAAGTTTTGCGATTAATAGATAGGAAAAACATGTTTACTAAAAAACGTGGTGAAAAAGAGAAACAACGAGACCGGGCTTGCACCCTGTTAGAAGAAGTAAGATTGGTGATGAATGCGCCGGAAGGACTCCGGCGCACAGCGCTTAAATGAACGCGAAAGCGTCGCCAAACAGGCGATCTTCACGTGCACTTCGCTCATTACAGAAGAGATCGCGCGCGATTTTGGCCATTTCAAAACGCCCGGCAATGTAGATATCATGCTCCGCCAGGGTACCGTAATCCTGCAATACTGCCGTTAACACGGTTCCCGTACGACCACGCCAGCCGTCTTCAGGCTGTTCCACCACTGGCTCAACGCGCAGATTCGGGTGGTTCACAGACAGCGCTTCCAGCTCGGAGAGATCGTAGAGATGCTTCTCTTCACGCCCGCCCCAGTAAATGGTGATATCGCGATTTGGATTACGCGCGAGCGCGGTAAGCAGAATAGAACGCACGTAAGAGAACCCTGTACCACCGGCAATCAGGATCAGCGGGCGCTCGTCTTCGTCACGCAGCCAGGCTTCGCCATGCGGAATGTCGACCTTGATTTCCCGGTCTTTCAGAATACGGTCCATCACGGCCATGGCGTAAAGATTTAGCTCAGAGGCGCCAACGTGCAGCTCAATGAATCCTTGCTCGTCCGGCGTTGATGCCATGGAGAACGGACGCTTATCCCTTTCATCCATCACGACCATTAAATACTGGCCAGCACGAAAGGAAAACGCCGCGTCTGGCACTAAACGAACGCGATATACGGTGTCAGTGATAGCTTCTACCGAGGTCACTTTACAGCTTAAGGTTGTCATGCGCTCTCTCTGTCGGATCAATAGGCAAAACGATCGCGCCTCAGGCGCTTTTGCCGTCATTAAAGATGGCCAGTTCATCCCAAATTGCGTCAATGCGCGCAGTCACTTCAGGATCTTTTTTAATCGGACGTCCCCATTCACGTTGGGTTTCGCCCGGCCATTTATTTGTGGCATCCAGCCCCATTTTTGAACCAAGGCCGGAAACCGGCGAGGCAAAGTCCAGGTAATCAATTGGCGTATTCTCTACCAGTACCGTATCCCGGGCCGGGTCCATACGGGTAGTAATTGCCCAAATCACATCATTCCAGTCGCGTGCGTTGACGTCATCATCGCAAACAATAACAAATTTGGTGTACATAAACTGACGCAAAAACGACCAAACACCCATCATGACGCGTTTGGCATGGCCAGCGTACTGTTTTTTCATCGTCACGACGGCCAGGCGATATGAACAGCCTTCCGGAGGTAGATAAAAATCGACGATTTCCGGGAACTGCTTTTGCAGAATAGGCACGAAGACTTCGTTCAGCGCCACGCCGAGCACCGCGGGTTCATCTGGCGGGCGTCCGGTATAGGTAGAGTGATAAATTGCATCTTCACGCTGGGTAATGTGCGTGACGGTAAAGACCGGGAAGCTATCTACTTCGTTGTAGTAGCCGGTATGATCGCCATACGGCCCTTCCGGAGCCAGCTCGCCCGGTTCAATGTACCCTTCCAGCACGATTTCTGCGCTGGCAGGCACTTCCAGGTCGTTGGAAATACATTTAACCACTTCGGTCTTGGTTCCGCGCAACAGCCCGGCAAATGCGTACTCGGATAATGTATCAGGGACCGGCGTCACGGCCCCCAGAATGGTCGCAGGATCTGCTCCTAACGCCACAGAAACCGGGAAGCGTTCACCCGGATGCGCTGCGCACCACTCCTGGTAATCAAGCGCGCCGCCGCGATGGGACAGCCAGCGCATAATGAGCTTGTTTTTGCCAATCAGCTGCTGACGATAGATGCCCAGATTCTGCCGCTCTTTATGCGGACCACGCGTTACGGTGAGCCCCCAGGTAATCAGCGGCGCGGCATCTTCCGGCCAGCAGGTCATAATCGGAATGCGGTTTAAATCAACGTCATCGCCTGAGTACATTTTTTGCTGACAAGGTGCACCGCGCAACCGCTTAGTCGGCATGTTCAACACCTGTTTAAACTGCGGCAGCTTATCAAACAGATCGCGGAATCCTTTCGGTGGCTCTGGCTCTTTCAAAAACGCCAACAGTTTACCGACTTCTCGTAGCGCCGAGACTTCTTCTTGTCCCATCCCCATCGCAACACGCTTTGGTGTGCCAAACAGGTTACACAGCACCGGCATTGAATAGCCTTTCGGATTCTCAAACAGTAACGCAGGCCCACCGGCACGCAGAGTGCGATCGGCAATTTCAGTAATTTCCAGGTGGGGATCCACCTCAAGCGAAATGCGTTTGAGCTCACCCTGCTGTTCAAGCAGCGTCAGGAAGTCGCGTAAATCGTGATATTTCATGGCGTCCATTGTGGCCTCTTCGTAAGCGCTTCATTATACGGCGTTCATCATTGTGATGCTGTATTTTTGTTAAATTAGCGTGAACTCTGGCGATACATATAAGCCCCGGGCGTATATACCCATTGGGTTTCAGCCTGCGTTGAGGTGGGTATAATTAACTTAACGCATGGCTTTTGCTATGCTTGCGCTCAGAACAAGCGGATAAGAGTTATTATGCAATCCTGGTATTTACTGTACTGCAAACGTGGGCAACTTCAGAGAGCCCAGGAACACCTGGAAAGACAGGCGGTGAACTGCCTGACGCCTATGATCACCCTGGAAAAAATAGTGCGCGGTAAACGTACCACAGTCAGTGAACCACTATTCCCTAATTACATGTTTGTCGAGTTCGACCCGGAAGTGATCCACACCACCACTATCAATGCCACGCGTGGTGTCAGCCATTTCGTCCGTTTTGGCGCGACGCCTGCGACCGTCCCTTCTCCCGTTATTCACCAGCTTTCTATCTACAAGCCTGAAGGTATTGTGGACCCGCAAACTCCTCAGCCAGGGGACAGCGTGATTATTACTGAAGGGGCATTTGAGGGGCTAAAAGCGATCTTCACCGAACCGGATGGCGAAGCGCGTTCCATGCTACTGCTTAACCTGTTGAATAAAGAAGTTAAGCAGAGCGTGAAAAATACCGGTTTTAGAAAAATTTAAGCCGTTTAGAAGGTCACTTCGAACAATGTTCGGACGTTAGCATCAATGGTTGCTGACAGCCATTGAGGATCTTCTCCGCGCCAGTGGGCAATACGCTCAAGAATATGTGGCAGGTGCGCCGGTTCATTGCGCCGTGACGTCGGTTTAGGCGTTAAGTCGCGAGGAAGTAGGTAAGGCGCATCGGTTTCGATCAGTAGTCTTTCTACCGGAATAAACGGCAGCAGTTCCCGCAGTTCCATCCCCCGACGCTCATCACAGACCCAGCCGGTAATACCAATATAAAGCCCTCGGTCCACACAGTCCTGCATCTCCTGCCGCGTTCCGGTAAAACAGTGCAGCACCGCGCCCGGGAGACTATCCAGCCACGGCTCCAGCAACGTCAGAAAACGCTCATGGGCATCTCGACAATGCATGAAAATCGGCATCTGCAGTTCAGCGGCAATGCGCAGTTGTGCCTCAAAAGCACGTTCCTGCTCCTGTGGCGTGGAGAAATTGCGATTGAAATCCAGACCGCACTCGCCAATAGCGACCACCTCAGACTGGTTTGCCAGCGCGATAATCTCGTCTTCCGTTGAGGATTGCCATTGGCTACTGTCATGCGGGTGCACGCCAGCCGTGGACCAGCAATGCGGATAATGTTGCGCCAACTTCAGCGCCTGCTGGCTTTCGTGCAGGTTTGTTCCGGTCAGAAGCATACCGTTTACGCCCGCAGCAAAGGCGCGCGCCACAACATCATCCCTGTCTTTCGCAAATTGTGAACTGGTTAAATTAACGCCAATATCAAACATGCTACCTCCCATATGACAACCGCCCTGACGGGCGGTTGAATTTACTCTTCTGTTTTCTCGGTGGCTTCGGCTTCTTTTGCTTCTTCAGCCTCGTTGTCCTCATCTCGCGTACGTCGCTTACCGACATAGAAACGAGAGAAGAAAACGCCCACTTCAAACAGGCAGTACATCGGTATCGCCAACAACGTTTGCGAGAAGACATCTGGCGGAGTCAGTAACATCCCGACGACGAATGCTCCCACCACAACGTAAGGTCGTTTCTTACGTAAATCTTCAGGTGTCGTAATGCCCATCCAGCATAGCAGCACAATGGCGACAGGGACCTCAAAAGAGACACCGAAAGCCATAAATAGCGCCATTACAAAGCTGAGATAGCTGGCAATATCTGTCGATACCTGCACGCCTTGCGGAGCCGTGTTAGCCAGAAAACCAAACGCCAACGGGAAGACGACAAAATAGGCGAATGCCATGCCGATGTAGAACAACAACGAGCTGGAGACCAGCAGCGGCACAACCAGGCGACGTTCATGTTTGTACAAAGCAGGCGCAATGAATGCCCATACCTGGTAGAGGATCACTGGCGCTGACAGGATCAGCGACACCATGAAGGTTAACTTTATAGGGGTAAAGAACGGTGAGGCCACGTCGGTGGCGATCATCGTTGCGCCCTGCGGCATCTGTTTAATCAGCGGTGCCGCAACCATATGGTAAATGTCGTTGGCAAAGTAAACCAACGCCAGAAAGATCACGATAACCGCAATAATGCAGTTCAGGAGTCGCTTACGCAGCTCGATAAGATGCGTAATGAGCGGTTGGGTATCTTCTACAGCCATGTTTACGGTTTATCACTCGACGAGGGGGAGGATTCGACAACAGGTGCGGCAGCTTTCTTTTCTGCATCCATCAACGTGGCGGAAGTGTTTTCCGTCTGCTCTGGCGTTTTAGCACCCGCGGATTCCGGTTTTTGCTCCGGCGAACTGGCCTGGTTTTCAGCGGCGGCAGGGGTGACCCCTTCTCGCTGCGCTTCACCTTCTTTCACCACCGGATTATGGATAGTGTGCGCTTCATCGCTCGCTTTCTCAGGATCGTGCACGCTGTAAGAACGCTTCATCGATTCCGCCGCTTCACGCAGCTCATCCATTGACGCTTTCAGCTCCGGGGTCAGATTTGTCAGGCTCGCTTTCTCTACTTTCTTCAGGCTGTCCTGAAACTCCTGAAGCTTAAGCTCCTGGGTCAGTTCATTCTGAACAGTAGTTGCAAGGGAACGCAAAGCGCGAACCCAGCCAGCAACCGTTTTTACCGCTACAGGTAATCGTTGCGGCCCCAGAACAATGAGGCCGATCACGAACACCAATAACAGTTCGCTAAAACCGATATCAAACACGGATTATACCTGCTCTTTATCTTGGCTTTTGGCGTCTTCCTTTTTCACTTCACCCTGCTTATCGGTGATGGATTTAGCAGTAAAATCAGCGTCCTGGCTGGTCTTATCTTGCTTAGGCTCATCATCACCCATCGCTTTTTTGAAGCCTTTGATCGACGCGCCAAGATCGGAACCGATGGAGCCGAGTTTCTTGGTGCCAAATAGCAGTACAACGATGACGGCAATGATCAACAACTGCCAAATACTGATACCACCCATACATGTTCCTCTGTCATAGATGATGAATTAATAAGGCCGTAGTATACGTTACACGACCTGCCTTGGGCGATGAAAAATTCAGCGCATTTTGCGCCAGCCGATCAACCAGGCTATGACGCCTCCCGCCATTAACCAGCCCGGCATAAGCCCCCACTCAGGGCGGCTTACCAGCAGGAATGTTCCACTTAGCAACAATGTTGCGCCAATGCCCAATAAATAACGGGATTGTCCCTGGCGTACATGATTCGCGTGAAGCTCGCGGGCAATCTTATCAACACTGTGCTGTAAATATTTGCCCTGGCGCAAACTGTCATACACCAGTTCAGGTATTTCTGGCATTTTTTCGACCCAGAACGGTGCTTTTTCTTTAAATGCCCTAACGAGCGCTGGAATACCGACCTGATCTTTAATCCAGGATTCGAGGAATGGCTTAGCCGTTTTCCACAAATCTAACTGCGGGTAGAGTTGTCGTCCGACACCTTCAACGTACAGCAGCGTCTTCTGGAGCAATACCAGTTGAGGCTGAACTTCCATATTGAAGCGGCGCGCAGTGTTGAACAGATTCAACAGCACGTGACCAAAGGAAATCTCCGCCAGCGGCTTTTCAAAAATCGGCTCGCACACGGTACGAATGGCAAATTCAAACTCTTCTACGTTGGTATCCGGCGGAACCCAACCAGAATCTACGTGCAGTTCCGCAACTTTGCGGTAATCGCGGTTAAAGAACGCAATGAAATTTTCAGCCAGGTAACGCTTATCTTCTTTGTTTAAAGAGCCCACAATCCCACAATCAATACCAATGTATTTCGGGTTTTCAGGGTGCTCATAACTGACAAAAATGTTCCCGGGGTGCATATCCGCATGGAAAAAGCTGTCGCGGAATACCTGAGTAAAGAAGACCTGAACACCACGCTCGGCCAACAGTTTCATATTGGTGCCGTTCTTCTCAAGCGTGGTGACATCTGAAACCGGGATGCCGTAAATGCGCTCCATCACCATCATGTTCTGACTGCAGTAGTCGGAATACACTTCCGGGATGTACAGCATCGGACTATCTTCAAAATTACGTCGTAGCTGAATGGCGTTCGCCGATTCGCGCAGCAGATTCAGTTCATCGATCAACGTTTTTTCATATTCACGGACGACTTCTGTTGGTCGCAGGCGACGCCCATCTGGCAGCAGACGAGGAACCCAACGAGCCAGGCGGTAGATCAGTTTTAAATCCGCTTTGATGACCGGAAGTATGTCCGGGCGAATAACTTTGATCACCACCTCTTTGCCATTCGATTTCAACCGCGCAGTGTGGACCTGAGCAACAGACGCAGATGCCAGTGGCGTGATTTCAAAATCATCAAACCATTCCTCAACGGGCAGCCCGCCCATGGCCTCTTCGATTTGTTTTTTCGCTCTAAGGCCATCGAACGGGGCAACCCGATCCTGCAATAGCGCAAGCTGATCGGCGATGTGCGGAGGGAAAAGGTCACGACGGGTAGAGAGCATTTGCCCAAACTTGATCCACACCGGGCCGAGTTCCTGTAAAGCCAGTCTCAGCCTTTCTCCCAGCGGTTTGTCTTTATGTCGGTTGGGCATCCAGAACAACGAGTAACGCCACAACCGAAGCGGCAGCGTGATTCGCATTTTGGGGATGAGTTCATCAAGACCGTAGCTTAAAAAAGTGCGAATGATGAAATAAAGGCGCCGTACTTCACCTGGCGTCATTTGGCCTCCAGTTTTTCCAGCCGTTTGGCCAGAGATTCAACCGCGCGCTCAACGGCTGCCGTTTCTTCAGCAAACCATGCAACCTCTAGTGGACCAGGAGCCATGCGCCACTCTTCAGTGATCGCTTCGGCGACATAGCGCTGCTGGCGCTGAAAGTTATGGCACAGGAACTTCGCTCCACCACGCAAGACTTTGCTGACCCCTTCCGCGACGATATCGCCGGTATAGGGTGCTAACAGTTCTGCAGGATCCAACTCCGCCAGATCGGCCAGCGCAACAAAGTTCTGTACTACCTGGATATCGCCCTGGACTTCCAGCTCACCGCTGCGGATAAGCGTGGTGAGTTGCTGTCGATCACGCAATTTCGGTAACACACTGGCATATGTGATTACGGTGCAATCGGCTTCGCCTTCCCATGCCCCCAGCACATCGACCTGGCGCTCGCTAAATACCAGGACTAACGGTGTTGAAAATCCTTTGAGATCAACACGCAGCACCTTACCCTGTAAACGCGTTCGGGCTGACTTCAGCGCAGGAGAACGGTACAGAAAGGTGTTGAGCAGATTTTCAACGCCTGCGGTTACTAAGGGTTTTAAAGGCATCCCCACTCTCCTGTCAGAACTTGTAACCACGATGCAGCGCAACGACACCTGCAGTCAGGTTGTAGTAATCAACGCTTTCGAACCCGGCATCTTGCATCATTGCTTTTAAGGTGTCCTGATCGGGATGCATACGGATGGACTCCGCCAAATAGCGGTAGCTGTCCGCATCGCTTGCTACCATTGAACCTATGCGCGGCAGAACATGGAAAGAGTATGCGTCGTAGGCTTTGCTCAACGGTTCGATGATGGGTTTTGAGAACTCCAGCACCAGTAGACGTCCGCCCGGCTTCAATACGCGGTACATGGAGCGTAATGCTTTGTCTTTATCCGTTACGTTGCGCAGACCGAAAGAGATGGTGATGCAGTCAAACGTGTTGTCAGGGAAAGGTAATGCTTCCGCATTCGCCTGAACGTACTCAACGTTACCTACCACGCCAATATTACGCAGCTTTTCGCGACCCATTTTGAGCATTGAGTCATTGATATCCGCCAGCACAACTTTGCCGGTTTCACCAACCATGCGAGAGAATTTCGCCGTCAGATCGCCGGTACCGCCTGCTAAATCGAGAACGGTTTGCCCGCGACGCACGCCACTGCAATCAATGGTGAAGCGCTTCCACAAACGATGAATGCCAAATGACATTAAGTCATTCATAACGTCATATTTAGACGCCACAGAATGAAAAACGTGGGCCACCATGTCAGCTTTCTGCTCTTTAGCGACGGTCTGAAAGCCAAAGTGCGTCGTTTCTTGTGAATTATCCACCATCTCAGTGCCTGCTCATCCAAAAAATGTTCGAGAAGTGTAACAGATTGGGCCAATTTGCCCTACCCTTCTGCCGGGTTCAACTACCCCAAATGGACTAGTTTGATTGCTGATTTACCGCTTCATCATCGGGGTAAGATGCATCTTGTTGCGTCTCAGGGACCGAGCGCAAGCGGTATTCTTCATCCTGTGTAGTAGCTTGTTCAGCCAGCTCAGGATTAATCTCGCGCTTAATTTCCACGCCTAAACTACGAAAAGCTTCTGCCTGCGACAGGACGTTTCCACGACCGGAAGAGAGTTTTTTCATCGCCTGTCGGTAGTTGTCCTGGGCTTTGTCCAGGCTTTGACCTATTGCCGACATATCATCCACAAACAACCGCATCTTGTCATAAAGTTTGCTGGCCCGATCGGCAATTTGTTGCGCATTACGACTCTGATGCTCGTAGCGCCACAGGTTGGCGATCGTGCGCAATGCCACCAACAGCGTGGTAGGGCTCACCAGCATAATGTTATTTCTAAGCGCTTCGGTAATCAGTTCGGGCTGTCGGTCGAGCGCCAGTAAAAAAGCGGGCTCAACGGGGATAAACATCAGCACGTAGTCAAGCGTACGCAGCCCAGGAAGCTGCTGATAATCTTTGCGCCCCAGCAGTCGAATATGGTTACGCACCGAGGCGATGTGCTCCTGCAATGCACTTTCGCGGGTGTATTCGTCTTCTGCGTTAAAATAGCGCTCATAGGCGACCAGCGTCATTTTCGCATCGATCACCACATCTTTACCCTGCGGTAGCCGAACGATGACATCAGGCTGCATTCGCGAACGGGCGTCGTTTTCGATGCTGACCTGGGTTTCATATTCATAACCTTCACGCAGACCAGAGGCTTCGAGTACCCGCGTGAGTACGACCTCTCCCCAGTTACCCTGCGTTTTGTTATCACCTTTTAATGCCCGCGTCAGGTTTACCGCTTCCTGCGCCATCTGCGCATTCAGTTGCTGGAGATTACGAATTTCGTGTGCCAGGGTATGGCGTTCTTGTGCCTCTTTACCAAAGCTATCCTGAACCTGGCGACGAAAACCGTCCAGTTGTTCACGAAGCGGCGCAAGCAGGCTGTTCAGACTTTGGCGATTTTGCTCATCAACACGGCGGTTGCTGTGCTCAAAAATACGATTCGCAAGATTTTCAAACTGTTCACTCAGACGCTGTTCGCTGTTGATCATCTGGCGGATTTTATCTTCCGCATGCTGTTGCGTTGCTTCCAGCCGGGTAGTGACTTCACGGAGATCGGCTTCCAGAGAGGTGTTGATACTGTGCAGACTGCGTAATTCGTTATTGAGGAGTTCGCACTCATCACGCCAGTGAGCTTCCTGCGAGAGCTGCTGGCGAGCGGCGCTTAGCGCAATATCCAGTTCACGTCGCTCTTCGATGAGGTCGGCACGGATTTGATCGGCGCGTGCTTTTGTCGCCAGCCACCCTACCAGTAGCCCTGCGGCTAACGCCAACACGGCACTCATCATAATTGAAATATCCACAACGCCCCCTTACAGCAACGACTTACCCGCACAAAATAGAATTGTGCTGTATAAACGTCCAGTTTAAAAGGAATTTCCTGCGAGGCACTACGCAAAATAAAAAGGCCGAACGCGTCGGCCTTTTTGAATAGACGGGAGAATTACAGTAAACGACGCGCGGCTTCCACCACGATTTTCACCGCGTGGCTTTCCGTTTGTTTCATCGTTTCCGCATTAGGGATCTCTTGCTGAGTACGGTTCACGATAACACCCGCGACCATACCGGCACGCAGACCCTGGCTTGCGCACATGGTCAGCAGCGTAGCAGATTCCATTTCGTAGTTCATAACGCCCATAGACTGCCACTCTTCCATTGAGCCTTTGAAACGGCTCACGACGCGACCAGAGAAGGTGTCATAACGCTCCTGGCCCGGGTAGAAGGTGTCAGAAGACGCGGTAACACCCACGTGAGTGGTGGCGCCGATAGATTTCGCCGCTTCCACCAGCGCGGTGGTGCACTCGAAGTCCGCAACGGCCGGGAATTCCATTGGTGCGAAGTGCAGGCTTGCACCGTCCAGACGAACAGATGCAGTGGTAACCAGTACATCACCCACGTTGATATGCGGCTGGATAGCGCCAGTCGTACCGATACGCAGGAAGGTACGAATGCCCAGCTGTGCCAATTCTTCTACGGCAATAGAGGTGGACGGGCCGCCGATACCGGTAGAGCAAACGATCACGGCTTTACCATCCAGCTCAGCACGCCAGGTGGTGAACTCGCGATGAGATGCCAGCTTAACCGGCTTATCCATCAGCGCGGCGATCTTTTCCACACGCTCCGGGTCGCCAGGGACGATAGCAAGCGTAGCCCCTTGTAAATCGTTCTTAGTGAGGCCGAGATGAAAAACATCAGACTTAGACATAAAAACTCCTCTGTGAATCGGTTTTGTCAGAAGAAGCAAAAACACACTTTACCGAAGGCATAAACATATTTTCGTGACAGTCATCACTATGATGTAAATCAATTGCATTCAATTACCATTAAATAGTGATCTTTATCACATAAATGATGCGATATAAGGAAGCCCTGCACAAAAGATAGCCCGTTTAAGGCAATGTGGTTCGTTGCATGTGTCTATAGTTAACAATGCGCTTTTTTGCTGAATATTTAAGGGTACGGAGAATACCATGACAACACGACAATCTGGCTTTGCACCTGCTGTATCTCCACCGACGTCTACCACGGTTCACACCCCGGATAATGCAATTATCGCCGGTGTAACGTCCATACCTTCACAAGGCGATGATATGCCAGCGTATCACGCACGACCAAAACAGACTGATGGCCTGCTGCCCGTAGTCATTGTCGTGCAGGAGATTTTTGGTATTCATGAGCACATTCGTGACGTTTGCCGTCGTCTGGCTCTGGAAGGGTATCTGGCTATCGCACCAGAACTCTATTTTCGCGAAGGCGATCCCAATGACTTTGCCGATATCCCTACGCTGCTTAGTGGCCTTGTCGCCAAAGTGCCTGACTCTCAGGTACTGGCCGATCTGGACCACGTCGCTAGCTGGGCCTCCCGCAACGGAGGAGATGCGCACCAGTTGATGATCACCGGATTTTGCTGGGGTGGACGCATCACCTGGCTGTATGCCGCACATAATCCGCAGTTAAAAGCGGCCGTGGCGTGGTATGGCAAACTGGTGGGTGACAAAACCCTCAACTCGCCAAAACATCCCGTTGATATCGCAACCGATCTTAACGCCCCCGTTTTGGGGCTTTATGGCGGCCAGGACACCAGCATTCCGCAAGATACCGTTGAAACAATGCGCCAGGCGCTACGCGCCGCCAATGCTAAAGCGGAAATCGTGGTCTATCCCGATGCCGGACATGCGTTCAACGCCGATTATCGCCCGAGCTATCACGAAGAGTCCGCGAAAGACGGTTGGCAGAGAATGCTGGAGTGGTTCGTGCAATACGGTGGGAAGAAATAAACGTTAATTGCCCGGTGGTGGCGACGCCTTACCGGGCCTACAACTATTGCGATTTCCTGTAACCCGGGTAAGCGCAAGCGCTTCCCGGGCAATGAATTACGCCTGACGCAGATTCTGCGCCGCTTTGACCATGTTCGCCAGCGCGGCACGGGTTTCCGGCCAGCCGCGGGTTTTCAGGCCGCAGTCCGGGTTCACCCACAGACGTTCTGCTGGAATGCGCTGCTCGGCTTTCTTCAACAGGGCTTCAATCCACTCCACGCTCGGAACGTTCGGCGAGTGAATATCGTATACGCCCGGCCCGATTTCATTCGGATAGTCGAACTCTTCAAACGATTCCAGCAACTCCATATCAGAGCGCGAGGTTTCAATGGTGATCACGTCCGCATCCAGCGCCGCAATGGAGTCCATGATGTCGTTGAACTCGCAATAACACATGTGGGTGTGGATCTGGGTTTCATCCTTCGCTACCGCCGCGTTAATGCGGAAGGCCTCCACTCCCCACTCCAGATACGCCGCCCAGTCGCTGCGACGCAGTGGTAAACCTTCGCGCAGTGCCGGTTCATCAATCTGGATGATGCCGATACCCGCCGCTTCCAGATCCGCCACTTCATCACGCAGCGCCAGCGCGATCTGCTTCGCGATGGTTTCACGCGTCACGTCTTCACGCGGGAATGACCAGCAGAGAATGGTCACCGGACCGGTCAGCATGCCTTTTACCGGTTTGTCGGTCAGCGACTGGGCATATTTCGCCCACTCCACGGTGATCGCTTCCGGGCGGCTGACGTCGCCAATCACCACCGGCGGCTTCACGCAGCGAGAGCCGTAGCTCTGCACCCAACCGTTCTGGGTAAAGACGAAGCCGTCCAGGTGTTCGCCAAAGTATTCGACCATGTCATTACGCTCGGCTTCACCGTGTACCAGCACGTCGAGACCCAGACGTTCCTGTTCAACAATCGCCTGTTTAATATGTTCCGCAATTCCGGTGCGATAGTTACCAGCATCCAGGTTGCCCTTTTTGAAGTCCAGGCGCAGGCCGCGAATTTCTGTTGTTTGCGGGAAGGAACCGATAGTCGTAGTCGGCCATGCCGGCAGATTAAAGCGGGCACGTTGCGCCTCGGCACGAACCGGGTAAGCGTTAGCGCGCTGGCTGTCCTGGGCGGTGATTGCCGCCAGACGTTTTTCCACTGCGGCGTTGTGTACGCGGGTAGAGTGACGACGAGCCTGAATCGGTGCACTCCACTCGACAATTGCCGCCGTATCACCGCTATTCAATGCATCGCGCAGCAGCGCCAGCTCGCCGCATTTTTGCAGGGCGAAGGCAAACCAGCTCTTCACTTCTGCATCAAGGCGGGTTTCAACACTGAGATCGATTGGGCTATGCAGCAGGGAGCAGGAAGAAGCCACCCACAGGTTACGTTTCCCGACGATATCTTTGATTTGTGTGTATTTTTCGCTGAGATCGGCACGCCATACGTTGCGGCCGTTCACCAGCCCCGCTGACAGCAGCCAGTCGGCTGGCAGACGCGTGTGCAGCTCGGCTGCATCATCTTTGCCGTGCACGAAGTCAACGTGCAGTCCCTGCACCGGCAGGGCGGTAATGGTATCCAGGTTTGGTGTTACGCCTTCGAAGTAAGTGGTCAGTAGCAGCTTCACATGACCCGTCAGCGCGTCATAAGCTGGTTTGAAGGCGTCCAGCCACGCTTGCGGTAATTCCAGCACCAGAGCGGGTTCGTCAATCTGCACCCACTCAATACCGCGTTTCGCCAGCTCGCCCAGCACCTGCTGGTAAACCGGCAGAATGTCGTTCAACAGGCTCAGGCGGTCAAACTGTTCGCCTTTCACTTTACCCAACCACAGGTAGGTTACCGGCCCCAGCAGCACAGGCTTCACCTTGTGGCCGAGCGCCAGCGCTTCGTCTACTTCATCCAGCAGTTGGGTCCAGGTCAGTTTGAACTGCTGACCTTTAGTGAACTCTGGCACCATGTAGTGATAGTTGGTGTTAAACCATTTGGTCATTTCTGCCGCCGCCGCGGGTTCACCCGTTGGTGCGCGGCCACGGCCAATGCGGAATAAGGTATCGATATCGACCGAGCCGTCTTTATTTTGATGGCGAGCCGGAACGTTGCCGAGCAGCAGGCTGGTGGTCAGCACGTGATCGTACCAGGCAAAATCACCCACCGGCAGCAGGTCAACGCCCGCCTGCTTCTGCTGATCCCAGTGGCGGGCACGCAGCTCGCGGCCAACGGTCAGCAAATCTTCACGGGAAGAATTTCCCGCCCAGTAGCTTTCTTGCGCTTTCTTCAACTCGCGACGCAGGCCAACGCGAGGGAAACCGAGGGTGTGATTCAATATTGTCATTTTTCTTCCTCTAATTATATGTAAATCCTATGGATTTTTAATTTAGGGAAGGCGGCAAGTTTACTCATCCCCAGGAGCTTACTGAAGTAAGTGACTGGGGTGGGGAAACGAAGCCAACGCACCATAAATTTAAAAGACGAAGGATTTTAGCCGTCCAGATGTTTACACATCCATAATTGGCGGTTACTGTATATTCCTCAAGCGCAATTTGTTCATGCCGAAGTGAAGGACTTTCATGATCGAGATTAAACACCTGAAAACGCTCCAGGCGTTGCGGAATAGTGGTTCTCTGGCAGCCGCAGCGGCGACGTTGCATCAGACCCAATCCGCCCTTTCTCACCAGTTCAGCGATCTGGAGCAGCGCCTTGGCTTTCGACTTTTTATCCGTAAAAGCCAGCCTCTGCGCTTTACGCCGCAGGGAGAAATCCTGCTGCAGTTAGCCAATCAGGTGTTGCCGCAAATTGGTCGTGCGCTGCAGGCCTGCAACGA
This sequence comes from Citrobacter sp. Cpo074, assembly GCF_030332745.1. Taxonomy (NCBI): domain Bacteria; kingdom Pseudomonadati; phylum Pseudomonadota; class Gammaproteobacteria; order Enterobacterales; family Enterobacteriaceae; genus Citrobacter; species Citrobacter sp. Cpo074. Next base: position 64,893 of record NZ_JAOWHG010000022.1, on the reverse strand, counting down.
ACCGCAGCAAACCCGGCTGCGAATTGCGATTGAATGTCACAGTTGTATTCAATGGCTGACGCCCGCGCTGGAGAATTTTCGTGCCAACTGGCCGCAGGTGGAGATGGACTTTAAATCCGGCGTGACGTTCGATCCGCAACCAGCGCTACAGCAGGATGAGCTGGATCTGGTGTTAACCTCCGACATCCTACCGCGCAGCGGATTGCACTACTCACCGATGTTTGATTTTGAAGTCCGCCTGGTACTGGCGCCTGACCATCCGTTGGCCAGCAAAACACAAATCACACCGGAAGATTTGGCCAGCGAGACGCTGCTGATTTACCCGGTACAGCGGAGTCGACTGGATGTATGGCGGCATTTTCTGCAGCCTGCAGGCGTTAGTCCGTCGCTGAAAAGCGTGGATAACACCTTGCTGCTGATTCAGATGGTTGCAGCCAGAATGGGTATCGCGGCATTACCGCACTGGGTGGTGGAGAGTTTTGAACGCCAGGGCCTGGTAGTGACCAAAACCCTGGGTGATGGATTGTGGAGCCGACTGTACGCCGCCGTGCGTGATGGCGAGCAGCGACAGCCGGTCACAGAAGCGTTTATTCGCTCAGCGCGGAATCACGCCTGCGATCACCTGCCGTTTGTACGGAGTGCGGAACGACCCACTTTCGATGTACCCACAGTGAAGCCACTATCACAGCCGCACCAATGATGAAGCTTGGCCAGTGAGGCTGTTGATGCCAGATAGCCAGGTTAACCAGCAGTCCGGCAGGGACATGCATATTGTTCATTATGCCCAGCGTGCCCGCATCCACCTGGGTCGCGCCGTAGTTCCACATAAAGTAACCAATGCCGGACGCCGCCACGCCAAGAAAGACCAGAATTCCCCACTGTAGCGTGGTTGCAGGCATTTTCTGCGCATTGCCCAGCATGAACCAGGCCACGACAGCCACCATAAAGGCGCCCATATAAAACCAGGCAAAGGCGTTGTGCTGCGGCATTGGCCGCGTCTCCATCAGACGTTTATAGCCCACCATACCAATGGCAAAGCTGATATTGGACAACTGCACCAGCAGCAGACCGGTCCAGAAGTGGCTGGTCACCTGATCGTAACGAATGATCCCCGCGCCAATCACCGCCAGTAACGCACTAAAGGCGTAACTCCAGCGCAGACGACGTCCGCTCATCAGATCATAAATCAGCGTAATGTAGAGCGGCGTCAGCACGGTAAAGAGCAGCAGTTCTGAAACCGTCAGGTACAGATAGGCGTGAAAACTCAGCATGTACATAATGCCAAGCTGCATGGCACCCACCAGCATATACAGCCCGATCGTTTTTACGCTGTGCCCACGAGTACGTAGAAACGGCAGGAACACCAACGCCGCCAGCCCAACGCGCACCAGCACCGCAAAATAGCTATCGACATGACCGGCAAGGTACTCGCCAAACAGGCTAAAGGAAAAGGCCCACAGAATTGTGGTAATGATGAGTAACGCCACAATGGATGTCTCTTAACAAAAGGTACACCCATTGTAGCGAAGTTTTTAGTTGACAACTGGTCAACTAATGAACAGAAGGTTACTGCAAAAATAGTTCACGCAGATAGTGTGGCACGGCATCGTCGGCATTAAGGCCAATGACTTCCAGTTCCGGGTGCAGATCCTTCAGGCGCTGGTGGGCGTTGCCCATGATGCAGCCTTTACCTGCCATGGAGAGCATTTCCGCATCGTTCATCCCGTCGCCAAAGGCGATGCAGTCTTTCAGGCTGTAGCCCATCGCTTTTGCTACCGCTTCCAGCGCATGACCTTTCGATACGCCGCCAGCCATGACTTCCAGACAGGTAAGCGTAGAGAAGCTGACGTTGACGCGATCGCCCCAGCGGGCGTTAATCGCCTGCTCCAGCGGCAGTAGCCTTTCGTGAGAGTCGGTGGTGAAGAACACTTTGCTGACGCCCTCAGGCTCCAGTAATGCAGGTTCAAACAGTGAGTAGTTAAACACCGCTTCTTTGAAGAAACGCATTTCGTCCGGACGATGGCGATTCATAAACCACTCATCATCACGATATACGTTGGTCACGATGTCCGGGTTTGCATTCACTACGCCAAACAGGTCGCTGGCAATATCGCGATCCAGGTTATGGGAAAACACCAGATTCCTGTCAGAATCATGCACGCGCGCGCCGTTGGACGTGATCATGTAGGTTTTAATGCCGAGGTTATCGCGAATTTGCCCCACATCAACATGATGACGGCCAGTCGCAAACACGAAGTTAACGCCGCGAGCGGTCAATAACTTCAGCGTCTCTTTGGCATAAGGGGACAGAGTATGGTCGGGAGAAAGCAGCGTACCGTCTAAATCAGACGCAACAACCTGATACATAAGAAAATTCAACCTCTAGGCAAAGCGGGTTCCGCTGGATGAGTTATGCTTATCGAAAAATTCGACAATAGCGTTAAGCGCGACTGAGCGCATGGCGTCCTTTTCAAAAAGGATCTCATGGTACGCGCCTTTGATGACAAGCGGCTGCCCCCCTTCTACAGGATGGCCCGCTGCGGCGCGGAGTTCACAAAAACGATCGTGCATGCGGTTATCTACCACACGCTCTTCTTCAGCCTGAATCAGCAGCGTCGGCGTCGCATCATCTCCGGCGCCAGCCAAAACCTGTTCGCCAGCCAGAATCCCTTCACGTACCCAGTGATAGGTGGGACCGCCAACGCGCAACCGCGGCTCATCAGCATAAAAGCGTAGATTGCGCCGATAGCGCTGTCGACTATGGGTTAACGCATTCATACCGAACGGCAGCGCCCGCCAGCGCCCGGTTCCCATCGCATAGCCTTCGCGGATCCGCGGATGCCCTTCGGCCCAGTCCAGTATATGGCGCACCATCCAGTCGGGAAAGCGCATCACAATACCAAACATCGGTGCGCAAAGCGCGATGGCATCACACTGATTCGGGTGGCGCTGCAGGAATAACGTGGCAATCGCCCCGCCCATTGAATGCGCCAGGATATAGCGTTTTCTCCACGGGCCGGGTAGCACTTCCTGCTGCCAGAAGGCGGTTAGATCGTCGACATAATCATTAAAGTTATCGACATGACCGCGATGCGGATCCGAAAGCATACGCCCGGAACGCCCCTGGCCACGGTGATCGATAATGAGAACGTCAAAACCAGAATGAAACAGGTCATACGCCAGTTCAGCGTATTTCACGTAACTTTCAATGCGTCCAGGACAGACGACGATGACGCGATCGTTTTTTTCTGCATGAAAACGAACAAAATGTACGGGAATATCATCCACGCCCGTAAATTCCGCTTCTTCCCGCTGACGCCAGAAATCTGTCAGTGGCCCCATGGAAAAAGCAGCAAACGCGTTTTCTCTTGTTTCCCAGTCTTTTTGCTGCTGAAACATCGGGTATCCAGCCTCGCTGACCAAGTAAAATCGTTTTTTTCGCCGTCACTGACACAACCTAACGGCAGTAGCGTATTGTGGCATAAAAATAGACAATCCGGGAGTTTCTCATGACCTTTGAATGGTGGTTCGCCTACCTGCTGACCTCTATTATTTTGAGCTTGTCCCCAGGCTCTGGCGCAATCAATACCATGACCACCGCCATCAGCCACGGATATCGCGGTGCCAGCGCGTCGATTGCGGGTTTGCAGACCGGGTTGGGTATTCATATCGTTCTGGTTGGCGTAGGACTGGGAACGCTATTTTCACGTTCGGTGATCGCATTTGAGGTGCTGAAGTGGGCGGGAGCGGCCTATCTGATTTGGCTGGGTATTCAGCAATGGCGCGCGGCGGGTGCTATCGATCTGAATACCATGGCGAATACGCAATCGCGCAGCCGGCTGTTCAAACGCGCGGTCTTTGTTAATCTGACCAATCCCAAGAGCATAGTTTTTCTTGCCGCTCTGTTCCCGCAGTTCATCCTGCCGCAGGAACCGCAGTTGATGCAGTACGTGGTGCTTGGCGTCACGACCATCGTGGTCGATATCATTGTGATGATCGGTTACGCGACGTTGGCCACGCGCATTGCTGGCTGGATTAAAGGGCCAAAGCAAATGAAGGCGCTCAACAAAGTGTTTGGCTCGCTGTTTATGCTGATAGGCGCCCTGCTGGCATCGGCAAGGCATGCCTAGCAAATGGAACGTCGCTCGCAATGAAATGCTATCTGTAAGAGCCTCTGAACATGGCTTTTCGTACTTCGCCGCAAAGGGAGAAAAGCCTTTTATCCTGTACTGTTAGACGTTGATTGCTAATGCCAGAATGCTGCCATATTCACCACTCACGGATGATTAACGATGGCGGAAGTAACAACACCACATGACGCAGTATTTAAAACCTTCCTCTCCCGCGTGGAAACCGCGCGGGACTTTATCGAACTTCATCTTCCTCCCTCGTTAATCAAAATATGCAAACTGGAAACGCTCCGTCTGGAATCAGGCAGTTTTGTGGAGGACGATCTGCGCCCCTATTTCAGCGATATTCTCTACTCACTGGAAACCACCAGCGGACATGGCTATGTACATGTGCTCATTGAGCATCAAAGCTCACCGGATAAGCACATGTCATTTCGCCTGATGCGCTACGCTATCGCAGCGATGCAGCGTCATCTTGAGGCTGGAAACGATACTCTGCCGCTGGTTATTCCAGTGCTCTTTTACCATGGCAAGCAAAGCCCATGGCAAGGCTCAATGAACTGGCTGGATCACTTTGAGGATTCTGGAACCGCCCTTCAACTTTACAGCACACCATTTCCGTTGGTGGATGTGACGGTTATTCCAGATGATGAGATCATGCAGCATCGCAGTATGGCAGCGCTGACATTAGTACAAAAACACATTCGCCAGCGCGACATGGCGCAGCTGCTGGATAAACTTACCCGCCTGTTTATGCTGGAGAAGATGAGCGGACAACAAATAACCGTGCTGGTAAACTACATGGTGCAAGCAGGGAATACACAAGATGTTCAGACATTATTGTATAAGCTGGCACAGCGGGTGCCGCAGCATGGAGACAAACTGATGACAATGGCGGATCAACTAAAGCAGATAGGCCGTGAAGAAGGGAGGCGCATTGCCCTTACTGATGTAGCAAAAGCGATGCTAAAACGGGGTCTTGATACCGACGCGATTATGGAAATGACCGGCCTTTCGAAGGATGAGCTACAGAAGCTTGCGCAATAAGCCGCATACCGCCTGGGACTCCCAGGCGGGCAACAAACTTAGCGCGAAATAATCAGATGGATACCGAAGCCTGCGAACAGCGCGCCGGCAAAACCATCAATCCACTTCGCCAGACGCTGATAGCCACGACGCATTTTCGGGAGCGCAAACAGGCTGGCGACCACGGTAAACCACGCCAGCGTTTCCACGATAATCAGAGCAAAGATCCCCCAGCGCGCGCCCGTTCCCACGTTGTCGCCAACGAACAATGAGAAGACGGAGCCAAAATAGATAATGGCTTTAGGGTTCGCCAGGTTGGTCAGCAGACCTTTCAAAAAGCTGCGTCCGCTCTGCGCCAGCTCCACCTGCGGAGTGGGCGCTGCAACATCCTGTTTTTTAAACGCGCCGCGCAGCATCTGATAACCCATCCAGCACAGATACAGCCCCCCGCCGACCATAATAATGGTATGCAGCCAGGCCATTTTTTCGATAATCAGATGCAGGCCGAGCAGTGCCACGCCAGCCCAGACCATGACGCCGCAGGTAATGCCCAGCACGCCCATCATAGCTTCTTTGCGCGAACGGCTAACCGCAGTTTGAGAAACAAAAAAGAAATCGGGACCGGGGCTCATCAGCGCAACGATATGCACCAACGCAACGGTGAAAAATAGCGTTAACATAAAAATGACTCGCGGGGGAATAGTTCAGTGAGTCACCATCCTGGCACTTTTTTGCCCGGCTGACTACTCTTCGTCGTCACCATCAACGTGTGCGCGAATAAGCGCCATAAACTCTTTACCGAAACGCTCCAGTTTACGCATCCCCACACCGTTGACGCTTAGCATTTCACTCGGTGAAACCGGCATCTGCTCCGCCATTTCAATCAGCGTGGCGTCGTTGAACACCACGTACGGCGGAATGTTCTCTTCGTCGGCAATGGCTTTACGCAGCTTACGCAATTTGGCGAACAGTTTGCGGTCGTAGTTACCACCGAAGGATTTCTGCATCGCACGCGGTTTCAGCGCCACAATACGTGGTACAGCAAGCTGTAACGCAACGTCACCGCGCAACACCGGACGCGCGGCTTCGGTTAGCTGTAACGCGGAGTGATGAGCAATATTCTGCGTCACCAGGCCCAGGTGAATAAGCTGGCGAATAACGCTCACCCAGTGTTCGTGGCTTTGCTCGCGACCAATGCCATAGACCGGCAGTTTGTCATGAGCCAGTTCGCGAATACGCTGGTTATTCGCTCCGCGCAGCACTTCCACGACGTACCCCATGCCGAAGCGTTGGTTAACACGGTAAATCGTCGACAGCGCTTTGCGCGCATCCATAAGTCCGTCGTACTGTTTTGGCGGGTCGAGACAGATATCGCAGTTGCCACACGGCTCCTGGCGCCCTTCGCCAAAATAGTTCAGCAGCACCAGACGACGACAGGTTTGTGCCTCGGCAAACGCCCCCATCGCATTGAGCTTATGACGCTCGATATCCAGTAGTTGCCCAGCGGGTTTCTCTTCGAGGCAACGGCGTAGCCATGCCATATCAGCCGGATCGTAAAACAGCATCGCTTCCGCAGGCAGGCCATCACGCCCGGCGCGGCCGGTTTCCTGGTAATAGGATTCGATGTTACGCGGAATATCGAAATGCACCACGAAGCGTACGTTAGGTTTGTTGATCCCCATACCGAACGCCACGGTCGCCACTACGATTTGTAGGTCATCACGCTGGAATTTCTCCTGCACCTCGGCGCGTACGGCATTTTCCAGCCCGGCATGATAAGCCCCGGCGCTGATGCCACGGCTCTGCAGACGCGCGGCGGTGTCTTCGACTTTGGCGCGACTGTTACAATAGATAATGCCAGACTTACCGCGCTGCTCTTGCACGTAGCGCATCAACTGATCGAGCGGCTTAAACTTCTCCATCAGCATGTAGCGAATGTTCGGGCGGTCAAAGCTGCTGATCTGAATTAACGGATCGTTGAGTCCCAGCAGACGCACAATGTCCAGCCTGGTTGTCTCATCCGCGGTCGCGGTCAGCGCCACAAACGGCAGCGTCGGGAAACGCTGGCGCAGCTGGCCCAGCGCAGCGTACTCGGGGCGGAAATCATGCCCCCACTGCGAAATACAGTGCGCTTCATCAACCGCCAGCAGCACCGGATTCCAGTGCGCCAGATGCTCAAGGAAGTTATCCAGCATCAGGCGTTCGGGCGCAATATACAGTAAGCGAATCTGCCCGCTGCGACAGCCCGCCATCACCTCAAGCTGCTGTTCACGACTTTGAGTAGAATTCAGGCACGCCGCCGCCACGCCGTTGGCTAGCAGTTGATCGACCTGATCTTTCATCAGGGAAATCAGCGGAGAAACAACAACGGTGAGTCCGTTTAGCAATAATGCGGGAATTTGATAGCACAGGGATTTACCGCCGCCGGTCGGCATAACGACCAGGCAGTCGCGACCAGAGAGCACGGTATCAATGATTTCTTCCTGACCGGGGCGAAACTGTTGGTAGCCAAAGGTTTCCTGCAAAACCTGTTTAGCGCCCATTTCCAGATTCAACACTTCCGCCTGCGCCACATTAACCCCATTCGCCCGAAATAAAAACAGGCGCTATTTTCAGCGCCTGAGAGAGAAACTGCAATGATTAAAATACTCTCAATACTTATCAGAAGATATCGTTGAGCATCACGCCCACACCGACACGCGTCTGATTGAAGTTGTAGTCAATCAGCGATTCGCCGTAACCACTGTAGACCTGAGTGTATAGACGCACATGCTTCGTAATGGGGTAACTGGCCCCCAGCTCTGCGCCGCCGTAGCCGGTATTCCAGTTGTACTGGCCTTTCACGCTGATAACCGCGTCACCCAGGTGATACCCCATTTTCAGCTGATAGTAGCCCATGAATTTAGTGATATCAGGGTTATCGTCGGTGCTACCAATTACGTACCACGGCTTAACTTCCACCAGCCAGTTACCATTTTCAGCCATCAGACGGGTATAAAGACGGTTCCAGCTACGTGACGTGGGATCGGAACGGCCGTTGGAGTCATGGTTATAACCCATTTCGACATCACGAAGCGTCCAACCGGCAAAGCGATAGTCGGTGGCGAAACCGAGGAACAATTGCGGTTCGTAGTTGGTTTCGCGAAACGGTGAAGACTCTTCACTGTTCGAAAGCTGCCACCAGGACTTCTGGGTATAGGAACCACCAAGTACCGAGTTTGGGCCTAATATCCCGCGCCAGAGCGGAAACGCCAGGCTTAACTGAAACTTAACCTCATCTTTGCGCGCATTTTCGGACCAGCTATAACTGCTGATCGCCTCTTTGTTCATGTCGCTGGTATTGGTGTAAATAAGATAGTTGGTGTCATAAGGATAAAGCGTGAAAGGGTTGTCATGTTCCTGCAGCATATTGGCGATAATACTGCCACGAACCGCCGGTGCATCATGAATCTCTTTCACTGTCGCTTCCTGCGCATACGCGGTCAACGGCAGCATAATTGCTGGTAGTAACCATCCCAGAATCGCCCGCATCGGTAATGTTCTCCTGAACCAAAATATTGATGAATTGTATAATTATCTGGCAAGTATTCTACATACTTAGCTAGTTACTCGTTAGTTATCCCGTCCTAAAGTAGAAAACAACAAATAATAAGCATAATATCAACATTTCATTAACCATAGAGATGTAGGGATCGTATGTCTGCCGTACTTACTGCTGAGGAAGCGCTGAAGTTAGTGGGTGAAATGTTTGTCTATCATATGCCGTTTAACCGGGCGCTGGGACTGGAGCTCGAACGCTATGAGAAAGAATTTGCTCAATTAGCCTTTAATAACCAACCGATGATGGTCGGAAACTGGGCGCAAAGCATTCTGCATGGCGGCGTGATCGCCTCGGCGCTGGACGTCGCCGCCGGGCTGGTATGCGTTGGGAGTACGCTGACCCGCCATGAAACAATCAGCGAGGACGAACTGCGTCAGCGGATGTCACGCATGGGTACAATCGATTTGCGTGTTGATTATCTGCGCCCCGGAAGAGGGAATCGCTTTACCGCCACCAGCAGCCTGCTGCGGGCGGGTAATAAAGTCGCTGTTGCGCGCGTGGAATTGCATAACGAAGAACAGCTTTATATTGCCAGCGCAACCGCCACTTATATGGTGGGGTAAGTGCCTAAAAAAAGGTAAACTGCTGTTACATTTCTGCAATGAGTTTTCCCGATGGATGCTAAACAAACGCGGCAGGGCGTGCTACTCGCTCTTGCTGCTTATTTTATTTGGGGTATCGCTCCCGCCTACTTCAAGCTGATTTACTATGTCCCGGCGGATGAGATCCTGACGCACCGCGTCATCTGGTCATTTTTCTTTATGGTGGTACTGATGAGCATCAGCCGCCAGTGGTCAGGCGTCAAAACGCTGCTACAAACGCCAAAGAAGATCTTCCTGCTGGCGCTCTCTGCAGTGCTCATCGGCGGAAACTGGCTGCTGTTCATTTGGGCGGTCAATAATCACCATATGCTGGAAGCCAGCCTCGGCTATTTTATTAACCCACTGGTGAATATTGTGCTGGGAATGCTATTCCTCGGTGAGCGCTTTCGTCGCATGCAGTGGCTGGCGGTACTGTTAGCCGCCTGCGGCGTGCTGGTACAGCTGTGGACCTTCGGATCGCTGCCAATAATCGCGCTGGGACTGGCGTTCAGCTTTGCGTTCTATGGGCTGGTGCGCAAGAAGATTGCCGTCGAAGCACAAACCGGCATGCTGATCGAAACCCTGTGGCTTTTACCTGTCGCCGCCATCTATCTGTTTGGCATTGCGGACAGCTCAACCAGCCATATGGGGCAAAACCCCATGTCGCTCAACCTGCTGCTGATTGCCGCGGGTGTCGTGACCACCATTCCGCTGCTGTGCTTTACCGGCGCGGCAACCCGCCTGCGTCTGTCCACGCTGGGATTCTTCCAGTATATCGGGCCTACGCTGATGTTCCTGTTGGCCGTCACCTTCTACGGTGAAGTCCCGGGAACGGATAAAATGGTCACGTTTGCGTTTATCTGGGTGGCGCTGGCGATTTTCGTGATGGATGCGATTTATACGCAACGACGGGTTCGTCGGAGCTAGGGGAGTGCCGGATGGCGCTTCGCTTATCCGGCCTACAAAAGCACATCGCCGTAGGCCGGATAAAGTACAGTTATTACAGCCAGTTCTTGCGCTTAAAGTACAGATACGGCGCCAAACCCGCGAGCATCATAAAGACAATCGCGCCCGGGTAACCGAAGCTCCAGTGCAATTCCGGCATAAACTCAAAGTTCATCCCGTAGCTGGAAGCCACCAGCGTCGGCGGCAGGAATACCACAGAAACCACCGAGAAGATCTTGATGATGCGGTTCTGCTCGATGTTGATAAAACCCATCGCCGCCTGCATCAGGAAGTTAACCTTCTGGAACAGCGATTCGTTATGCGGCAGCAGTGACTCGATATCGCGCAGGATCTCACGCGCCTGCTCCAGCTGACTGCCCGGCAAACGCGCTTTACGCACCAGGAAATTCAGCGCGCGCTGGGTATCCATCAGACACAGACGTACCTTCCAGCCGATATCTTCCAGTTCCGCCAACGTCGACAGCGCTTCGTCATACTCATCGCCCTGACGCCCTTCCATGATCACACGGCTGAGTTTTTCCAGGTCGCTGTAGATGTTTTCGATTTCATCTGCCAGCTGTTCAATTTTGGTTTCGAACAGGTCGAGCAACAGCTCGTAGGCGTTGCCATCCACCATCGCCTGGTTACGCGCACGCATGCGGTACAGGCGGAAAGCCGGCAGTTCGCGCTCGCGCAGAGTAAACAGGCGGCCTTCGCGAATGGTAAATGCGACGGTTGAGTTACCCGCGTGATCGTCGGCGTCTTCGTAAAAGAAGAAGGAGTGGATGTGCAGACCGTCTTCGTCTTCAAAAAAACGTGCGGATGCTTCGATGTCTTCCAGTTCAGGGCGCGTAGCCAGATTCTGGCCCAAGTCCTTTTGCACACGGTTTCGTTCTTCGTCATCCGGCTCGACTAAATCGACCCAAACCGAACTGGCCAGGTGCTCGATCTCGTCTGCCTCAAGGCGAGTTAAACGATTGTTTTCCAGTTGAAATGCGCTCAGCATGACCGGGACTCCCAATGCAAAAAATTATCGGACAGTTCGGAGGGCACACAGAAACAAATTGGGTTTCAGACCATTAAACAGCCTGACTCAGCGCGACAGGAAAAAACAGAAGGTCGCTGACAACCGCGAAGGCTATCAGCAAAAAGGGATAGCCTTAGGAGTTGATCCTGGATGACAGGATAATGAGCCAGTATCTACTGGGTGTGTCCAAGGCGAATGTCCTCTTAGCGTAATCGTGCGCGCATGTTACGCCAGCAAAATTTTGACGTCAACACGCAACGGATGGCGAAAAAGTAATAATTTCCCCTTATACAGAAAGGTTAGCAGAGGGGAATTATTTATCTATGATTTCAGAATATTAACCGACAGATAGCCGGATGGCGGCTTCGCCTTATCCGGCCTACAAATCAAAATATTACGTTCCGCGTAGGCCTGATAAGCGCAGCGACATCAGGCGATCATACCGTTTCCAGTCTGGCGTAGGCGGCAACCAGCCATTTGATTCCCTGCCCCTGGAACGCGACCTGCAAACGACTGTGTTCGCCGCTTCCTTCCAGGTTGACGATAGTGCCCTCGCCAAATTTAGCGTGGCGCACTCGCTGGCCGAGCTTATAGCCGGTATCATTTTCCGCCATTGGCGTACCCATCCGCTGATGGCTCACCGGTCGGCTGACAGTGGCGCGCAGGCGAACCTCTTCAACACACGCTTCCGGCAGTTCGCCGATAAAGCGCGACGGACGATGGTAAACCTCTTTGCCGTACAGACGACGCGTTTCGGCGTAGGTCAGCGTCAGCTTTTGCATTGCACGGGTCACGCCTACGTAAGCCAGGCGGCGCTCTTCTTCGAGGCGACCACCTTCGTCCAGCGACATCTGGCTGGGGAACATACCTTCTTCCATCCCGACGATAAACACCTGCGGGAACTCCAGACCTTTCGCCGAGTGCAGCGTCATCAACTGTACCGCGTCCTGCCAGGTATCCGCCTGCCCTTCGCCCGCTTCCAGCGCAGCGTGAGACAGGAACGCCTGCAGCGGCATTAAGTCTTCGTCTTCTTCGTTGTAGCTGAACTGGCGCGTTGCCGTCACCAGTTCGTCTAAGTTTTCGATACGCGTCTGGCCTTTCTCACCTTTTTCCTGCTCGTACATCATGCGCAGGCCGGAGTCTTTAATCACCCGGTCAGTCTGCACGTGCAGCGGCATATCGGCGGTCTCCTGCGCCAGTGCGTCAATCAGCTCCATAAAGCGCTGTAAGGCGCTGGCGGCGCGACCAGCGAGGGCTTTTTCCTGCAACAGCTCACGACAGGCCTGCCACAACGTTAGCTGGCGGTCACGGGAGGTCTGACGCACCACATCTAAAGTACGATCGCCAATCCCGCGGGTGGGCGTATTCACCACACGTTCAAATGCGGCGTCGTCATTGCGGTTGGCGATCAGGCGCAGGTAAGAGAGCGCATCTTTGATTTCCTGGCGTTCGAAGAAACGCATCCCGCCATAAATCCGATACGGCATGCTGGCCTGTAACAACGCCTCTTCCAGTACGCGCGACTGGGCGTTGCTGCGATAAAGAATAGCGCATTGCTCCAGCGCACCACCGTTGTCCTGCCAGGTCTTGATACGATTGACCACAAAGCGCGCTTCATCGAGTTCGTTGAACGCGCAGTACAGCGAGATCGGTTCGCCGTCGACGCCATCGGTCCACAGCTTTTTACCCAGACGCCCGTTGTTGTTTTCAATCAGGGCGTTGGCCGCGCTGAGGATATTGTTAGTCGAGCGGTAGTTCTGCTCCAGGCGAATAGTTTCTGCGCCGGGGAAATCCGTGAGAAAGCGCTGGATGTTCTCCACCTGCGCTCCGCGCCAGCCGTAGATTGACTGATCGTCATCACCGACGATCATTACCTTGCCGGTATCGCCCGCCAGCAGGCGGATCCACGCGTACTGAATGTTGTTGGTATCCTGAAATTCGTCCACCAGGATATTGGTAAAACGTTCGCGGTAGTGCTGCAGGATATGCGGTTTGTTGAGCCACAGCTCGTGGGCGCGCAGCAGCAGCTCGGCGAAATCCACCAGCCCCGCGCGGTCACACGCTTCCTGGTAAGCCTGATACACTTTCTGCCAGGTTTGCTCAACCGGGTTGCCGTAGCTTTGCAGATGATGCGGACGCAGCCCTTCGTCTTTCTGGCTGTTGATGAACCACATCGCCTGACGCGGTGGCCACTGCTTCTCATCAAGGTTCATCGCCTTGATCAGACGCTTGAGCAAACGCAGTTGGTCTTCACTGTCGAGGATCTGAAAATCCTGCGGCAGGTTCGCATCCATATGGTGCGCGCGCAGCAGACGGTGGGCCAGACCGTGGAATGTACCTACCCACATACCGCCCTGGCTGGTTCCCATGATCTGGCCGATACGGTGGCGCATTTCCGCCGCCGCTTTGTTGGTAAAGGTCACCGCCATAATGGAGTACGGCGAGTTGTTCTCAACCGTCAGTAACCAGGCGATACGGTGCACCAGCACGCGCGTTTTACCACTCCCCGCGCCTGCCAGAACCAGCATGTTGCTGCGTGGCGCGGCCACCGCTTCACGCTGTTTATCATTAAGGCTGTCGAGCAGGTAAGAAACGTCCATTGGCACCGCCGCGTAAAAGTAGGTAAGGCGGATAAGCGTAGCGCCATCCGCCAAAAAGCTGGGTATATATACAGAGTTCTGCTGGTGATTATATCAGCGAGGTCAGAGATGCCAACTGTGAAATTTCGATATGCGGAAGCAAACGACTGTCTGCGGTTTGCATCAGGTCGGCATTTTCCGGTTTGATCCAGCAGGCCTGCATACCACAACGGATGGCGCCCGCGACGTCCGTCGTCAGGTCATCACCCACGTGCAGAATCTCACCCCCAGGCATTTTCAGTTTTTCCGCCGCCAACGTGTACATGTCGCTAAACGGTTTTGATCGTCCGTCGGGACCGGCACGCAGCACAAACTCAAAGTAATCACCCAGGCCAAACAGTTCCGGCTGCGCGTTACCGTTGGTGATCGCCACCAGCGGCCATTTGCGGGCCAGCGCCTTCAGCGTGTCATGCGTCGTCTGCGGGACTTCAATGCGGCTACGCCATTTGGCAAAATTCATCATCGCCGCATTCGCCCCCATTCTGGCTTCTGCCGCTGACAACCCCGCCTCCAGCATAGCGCGCTCTACGGCACGGTGACGCCATTGGGTAACATCGTGGTAGATTTCCGGCTCGGCGTCACGAACGGCCTGACGTAAGTGCTGTAGGTCGCTATTTTGCAGCGAATTCAACGCCGGATGGTAATTCTGTACAAACGCGAGCGCTTCCTGCTCGGTGCGTGTGATAACGGGACGGTTATCGTAAAGGGTGTCATCAAGGTCAAAGGTGAGCGCAGAAATGCGCCCCAAAGGCCGGTAAAAACGCATTATTTCCCCCGTTTGGCGCGCGGATGCGCCGCATCGTACACTGAAGCCAGGTGTTGAAAATCAAGATGGGTATAGATTTGAGTCGTGGAGAGATTGGCATGACCCAATAACTCCTGCACTCCGCGCAGATCGCCGCTCGACTCCAGCATATGCGTCGCAAAGGAGTGACGCAATTTGTGGGGATGTACGTGGCTGTTCAGCCCCTGCTTGATACCCCATTCAGCAAAGCGTTTCTGCACATTACGCGCCGAGATGCGTTTGCCCAGTTTGGACAGAAATAGCGCATCGTCATCGCTGCCAAATAGCCCGCGTAGATCCAGCCAGTGCTCAATCCACGCCACCGCGTTGCGACCAATCGGCAGGCGACGCTCTTTACTGCCCTTACCCATCACCCACACTTCGCCGGTGTCGAGGTCGAGATGTTTAATATCCAGCCCAACCAACTCAGATAAACGCAGACCCGCGCCGTACATCACTTCCAGCATTGCTCTATCGCGCACGGCAAGGGGATCGTTGAGATCGATATCCAGCAGACGATTAACATCGTCGACATCGATGTTTTTAGGGAGATGACGCGGTGCTTTCGGCGCGGAAACGCTTTTTGCCGGATTGGCTTTCAGCTCGCCCTGATTAACCAGCCAGTCGAAGAAACTGCGTAACGCGGAGAGACGCAGCGCCAGACTCGCCGGCCCCAGTCCTTTACGACGGCTGCGAACAGCAAAGCTACGTACCATCGCAGCATCACATTGTTGCCAGCTTTGCAGACCGGTCTCTCCGGCTAACGCAATGATGGCATCAAGCTGACGCTGATAATTAAGCAATGTGATCGGGCTAAGCTGACGCTCAACGCCCAGATAGCGCAAAAAGCGCGCCACATCCTGAGAAAGGGGTGAATCGGTCATACGCGTTCAATCCAGCGCTCCAGCAGTTCCGGCAACATCAGCGAGATTTCCTGCAGCAATTGCGTGCCTTGTCCCTGCTGGTAATGATTAACGTCACGGCTGCTAAACAGCATCACGCCCAGAGAGCCATCTTGCCCGAGCATCGACATCGCCACCGAGCCTATGGCTTTCGCCTCCGGCATCATGACCAGCAATTCCGGACCATTGAGCGGCCCAAGATAGTGCTGTGACTGACCCAGACGCTGGATACGCAGCGGTTCAAAAGCCTGACGGCTTAATGCCAGATGGGTGAATTTTGATGGCGCGCCAAGTCGCCAGCGATCCGGGAACAGACGAACCGTCGCTCCGGCCAGCCCTAACTCACGCGCCCAGCGATGAAATCGCATCAGCATGTCGTCAAGACTGCTGGCCGACACCAGCCGCCCTTGCAGATTTAACAGACGATAGAACAGGCTTTCATTGGCGTTGGCTTGTTCCATCAACAACGCCATGTTCTCTTCCAGCACGTTAATATGATTACGTGCCCGCGCCATATGCCATTCCACTAAAGAGACCGTGCCCCGCACTGGGTGCGGAACTCGCATCGCTTCAACGGCCTGGGCATTACGGATAAAAAACTCAGGATTACGTTGCAGGTAATCGACGACCGCCCGGTCGTCCAGCTCCATGAGCGTTTCCTGTAGTTCTTCCCCTGGTTGCTTCATAAGTGAATAAATCCGTCGTAGACATGTGCCGCCGGGCCAGTCATATACAGCGGATGACCCGGACCTTTCCAGGCGATATCAAGTCGACCGCCCGGTAATTCCACCCTCACTTCTTCTGCCAGCAGACCCTGCTGGATACCGACCGCAACGGCAGCGCACGCACCGCTGCCGCAGGCCTGCGTTTCACCCGCACCGCGCTCATAGACGCGCAGTCGGATATGCTCGCGTTTTACCACCTGCATAAATCCGATATTGGCGCGTTCAGGGAAGCGTTCGTGGCTTTCCAGAACCGGTCCCAGTGTTTCTACCGTGGCCGTATCAACATCATCAACCTGAATCACGCAGTGCGGGTTCCCCATTGAAACCACGCCGCACAATACTGTCTGTTCGGCCGCGCGCATAATATAGGTCTTCTCTGCTTTGTTAGCGCGAAAAGGAACCTGCGAGGGTTCAAAATTGGGTTCGCCCATATTCACCCGCACCAGCTCGTCGTCGGTTACTGTTAATACCATACGACCATTCGCGGTACTGACGCGAATATCACGTTTATTAGTCAGCCCTTTCAGGCGAACAAAACGGGCAAAACAGCGGGCGCCATTGCCACACTGTGACACTTCACTGCCGTCGGCATTAAAAATACGGTAGTGGAAATCCAGCTCCGGATCATACGGAGGCTCAACCACCAGCAGTTGATCAAATCCAACGCCGAGATGTCTGTCGGCCAGGCGGCGGATCAGCTCTGGTGAGAAAAAGACATTCTGCGTTACCGCGTCGACGACCATAAAATCGTTGCCAAGGCCATGCATTTTAGAGAATTGCATCATTCACTCCGTTCACGCGGGTACAGAAATGTAAAATCTATTCCTGCCGTTAGTAATTCACCTGAGAAGGCCCATCACTAATCCCACGATCGTTTTTCTCAGGCGTGGTGGATTGCGATTGCGGCTGAACGCTCTTGGTCGGAGGCGGCGCGGTTTTATCAGCTGGCGGGAAATAGAGCGGGCCTTTTAACCCACAGCCCGTCAGGCTGAACAGAGTAAAAATGACAGCGAGTGGCTTTAACACGTTTTTCATTATGGATTGCCTGTAAAGTTCATGCTTTCTGTTTTCTATCATCGCAGGAGAAGGCGTAAAAGCAAGAGTTTGGCTAAAAACTGCATCGCGATTTATTCCACGTTATACTGCGGGCATCACGAAAAATAGGATAAGAAAATGAACGACAGTGAATTTCATCGCCTTGCTGACACCCTTTGGATGACCATTGAAGAACGTCTGGATGACTGGGATGGCGACAGCGATATCGATTGTGAGATCAACGGCGGCGTGCTGACCATCAGCTTCGAAAACGGCAGCAAAATTATCATTAACCGTCAGGAGCCGCTCCACCAGGTGTGGCTGGCGACCAAACAGGGCGGCTACCACTTTGACCTGAAAGGCGACGAATGGATCTGCGACCGAAGCGGCGAAACGTTCTGGGATCTGTTGGAACAAGCGGCAACGCAGCAGGCGGGTGAAGAGGTGAGCTTCCGCTAAGCTTTAGTGCCGGATGCGCTTTGCTTATCCGGCCTACTTTAGCCCGGTAAGCGTCGCGCCACCGGGCAAGTTAACTCACGAGAAATACTGCTGTAACAGCGGCGTGTCGTTGTCCTGACTGGCTGGCGGAACGGCGCTAATCGGCTGGGTGCGGAACGGAATCACCTGCGCGCGCCCGTCGGTTTTCACAATCTGATAGAACTGCGGCAGGTTAAAGTTGATGAAGCTGGAGCCGTAGGTAAAACGATCGTGCGACGATGAGTAGAAACGGCTGACGTCGCGTACCAACTCCTCTTTGCTACCTTCGCAGTGGTGATACACCTCAGCCCGATTGCTTTCGTCCAGAATGTAGATATTAAAGCCCTGCTCATCACCCGTTTCTTCGAAAAAGAACTGAATAATCCCTTCGCTGGCAAAACCGTCGACCACCGACGGCAGTTTCACATGGTTGGTCTCAACCTGGACGGAAAGCCCGTGCAGTTTGTTATGTGAAATCGCGCCATAGAATTCAATTGCGTTTTCCAGCTTCTGTACCGAAACGTTCAGGCGCTCGAAGAACAATCCCCACGTCTGGCCGGAAACACGCAGCGCTTTGAAACGTCCGGTTTCCTGACGGGTGCTGGAGAGGCGTAATTCGATGCACTCAGACACCAGTTGCTGGACGCGGGTGCGAATTAAACCGCGCAGATGCTGGCTATAGCAGAAGACCTCGACGCTATCTGGCGGCGCGGCATCCTGGTGCATTTTGCCCAGAATCGTTTTTAACGCTTCAATCATCGCCTGCTCGCCGTTGAAGTGCAGCGTACGCACTTCATTCCACGAGTTGCGGTACAGCAGGTCGACGCTTCCTACCAGGCAATTTTGCTCTTCGCCAAAGCTGAAGACGTCCAGCTTACGGAAATCAAAATGCACCACCTGATTGCGAAATGCTGCCGTTGGGTCATATTCGAGGTTAACGATAATCGCCAGATGGCGAATTTCGCATGGGCTATAGAGCGCTTTCGGCGTTGGTGCAGGCAGCCGCAGCGGGAAGTGGTGCGACACGTCGGCGACCATTTCCTGCAGCTTCGGCAAATCAACAATGCCGTTGCCCTTAATAAACAAATGCGTACGCGAGGTCAGCAGGCCGTTGAACCAGGCCCACGCCACCAGCTTGTTGAGATAGCGGTTATATTCCAGCGGCTGATGGCTGATGATCGAGTCCATGTTCGGCGCGCGGTTGTAGAGATACCAACCTGAACGGTTGGCACGACCCGGCGGTACATGGATAAAGGTCAGATTCGGTTCCGAGAGATCCGGAGATATCTGTGGGTTCACCAGCGTGACTTTACCCGGCAACGCTTCAAACGCGGCATACAGCTTACGGGTCAGCACGCCGATATCCTGCGGGCTGGCGCTGACGCTGAGGTTATTGCGCCGCGCAAAGCGGATCAGATTACGATAGCTCTGCATCATCGCATCGAGCAGTTCGTTATGCGCTTCGCGTACCTGGTCAATCTTCCAGTTAGCGCGGTTATCCAGCATGGTCAGACGGGCGTCATCCCAGCCCCACTCTTTCACTAACTGACTTAATACTTCACGACGCCAGCCCACGCAGGCGCGCTCACGGCTCAGTTTCTCACACACTTTTAAGTAGAAACATCGACGCACTAAATCCAGGCGCGTCGGATCTTCGATCGCCGTGAGGTACTCGGTAACGCGCTCCAGCATCATGCAGTAAGGGTCGAGACCAAAAGAGACGATCTCGCCATCGTGCAGGCGCTGTTTAATGTCTTTCGCCAACAGGCGTGGATTCGGGTATTCCCAGGAATAAGCTTCCAGCAGCAGCGTTTTCAGCACCGCTTTGTACGGGGAGTCGATACTCTTGTACAACTGCCAGAGGCTGGCGCCAAAGTACTCTTCGGCGGAAAGCGAACTGAGCCCGCCGAGATCCAGCCATTCGTTTGGCGTTAGCACCCCCTGTGCGTAGAGCGTCATGACGTAATCGTCGTAATGCTCTTCTTCGTCGCCCGGCACCATATTCCACAGAATACGTTTACCCGCGAGGCGCACAGCGGTGCGATAGAATTCATCAAGCAACAGGATATGCTGCGTCGAGCCACAGTCTTCACCACCAAGACTGCCGCTTTCATTGTGACGGAAACGGTTTTCATCAATCAGGAAGAAACTGACTTCTACGCCTAGCGAGGCGGCCCAGCTTTCCAGCAGGCTACATTTTCGCTGCAGCAGCTGGCGCTCTTCGCTATCCAGCCAGGATTGATGGCAGACCCAGATATCAAGGTCAGAGGAACAGCTTTGCCCTACCGAAGAGGTGCTGCCCATTGAGTAAACGCCGGTGATCGGCAGTTCGCCCTTGGGAGGATCCTGCGGCGACATACCGCGGTACAGTTCCAGTTCGTTCAGGTAGTGGCGTTGGGTTTCATCAGGCGTGTAAAAGCATATGCCTTTGGGAACGTTACCATCGAGGTAACCCGGCATCAGCGGATGGTGGTAGTGCAATAATGTCGGCAGCAGACTGTATACCTGCTGGAAGGCAGGTCCCATGGCAGCAAGCGCGCGATCCACACGCAGTTGATTTATGGCATCCAGTCTCTGTTTCAGAGTCTCAATATAGAGGTACAAGACGTATCGCCTGATGTTGCTATCCGTCATGTTGTCGATTGCCGCGGCGCAAGCGCTCACAATAATCGCCATCAATTCGGATAAACCGTATGTCAAAAATAACCGTTACCTGTTTTTCGCCCATATTTTTTTATGCTGTTCAGCCGAAAAAATGGTCTAAAACGTGATCAATTTAACACCTTGCTCATTGACCGTAAAGAAAGATGCGCTACATACAAGTGTAGCACCGTTCGTTACGTGTAAATTCCTTCATACGGTCGGGAGGTTTCTCGTCATTATTCACTGCCAGTGATGATGCAGCGCCTTTTCCTCTCACTTACGTTTGAGCGTAACGCTGACATCCCTTTGATAAGGATGTTAGGATGGTCAATGATTGATAATGACGGTAACAAGCATGTTAGACAATGTTTTGAGAATTGCCACACGCCAAAGCCCCCTTGCGCTCTGGCAGGCACATTATGTCAAAGACGCCTTAATGGCAAACCACCCCGGTCTGATCGTGGAACTGGTTCCTATGGTAACCCGTGGCGATGTGATCCTTGATACCCCGCTGGCGAAGGTCGGGGGGAAAGGGTTGTTTGTTAAAGAGCTGGAAGTCGCGCTGCTGGAAAAACGCGCCGATATCGCTGTGCATTCCATGAAGGATGTGCCGGTTGAATTCCCTGACGGTCTTGGGCTGGTCACCATTTGTGAGCGAGAGGATCCGCGTGATGCTTTCGTCTCAAATAAGTACAACTCGCTGGATGAACTCCCCGCAGGCAGCATCGTCGGGACATCCAGTTTGCGCCGCCAGTGCCAGTTGGCGAAGCGTCGCCCGGATCTCGTCATCCGTTCGCTGCGCGGCAACGTAGGCACGCGCCTCAGCAAACTGGATAACGGCGATTATGACGCCATTATTCTGGCGGTCGCCGGATTAAAACGTTTAGGTCTTGAGTCGCGAGTCCGCACCGCTCTGCCGCCGGAAGTCTCCCTGCCCGCCGTCGGGCAAGGCGCAGTAGGCATAGAATGTCGACTCGACGATCTGCGCACTCAGGCGCTGTTAGCACCGCTCAACCATGAAGAGACAGCGCTACGCGTCAAAGCAGAACGCGCCATGAACACCCGCCTGGAAGGGGGATGTCAGGTACCTATTGGTAGCTATGCCGAAATCATCGACGGTGAGATTTGGCTACGTGCGCTGGTCGGCTCGCCTGACGGTTCACAGATGGTATGCGGAGAACGTCGCGGCGCCACACAGGATGCCGAACAGATGGGTATCTCTCTGGCAGAAGAACTGCTGGAGAACGGTGCGCGCGCCATTCTGGCGGAAGTTTATAACGGAGAAGCCCCCGCATGAGTATTCTGGTCACCCGCCCGTCTCCCGCAGGGGAAGAGTTAGTGAGCCGACTGCGCACACTGGGGCAGGTGGCCTGGAGTTTTCCGCTCATCGAGTTTTCACCTGGTCGGGAGCTGGCAACGGTTGCTTCCCGACTGTCGGCGCTGACGGAGAACGATCTGGTCTTCGCCCTCTCGCAGCACGCCGTTACCTTTGCAGATGCCGAACTCCGCCAGCAAGAGAAAAGCTGGCCATCCCTTCCACGTTATTTTGCCATTGGCCGTACAACGGCGCTGGCGCTGCATACTGTTAGCGGCTTCAATATTCACTACCCTCTGGATCGGGAAATTAGCGAAGTCTTGCTACAATTACCTGAATTACAAAATATTGCGGGAAAACGCGCGCTTATATTACGCGGCAACGGTGGCCGGGAGCTGATAGGTGAAACCCTGACGGCACGCGGAGCCGATGTCGATTTTTGTGAATGTTATCAACGCAGTGCAAAACATTACGATGGTGCGGAAGAAGCGATGCGCTGGCAATCCCGTGGCGTAACCACGGTGGTTGTCACCAGCGGAGAGATGCTACAACAGCTCTGGTCGCTCATTCCGCAGTGGTATCGTGAGCACTGGTTACTACGCTGTCGGCTGTTGGTCGTCAGTGAGCGTCTGGCGCACCTCGCCCGGGAACTGGGCTGGCAAGATATTAAGGTCGCTGATAACGCCGACAACGATGCGCTACTACGCGCATTACAATAACTCTCATAATGGGATGCCATAATGACGGAACAAGAAAAATCCTCCGCCGTGGTTGAAGAGACCAGGGAGGCCGTGGAAACCACGTCACAGCCAGTCAATACTGAAAAAAAGAGTAAGAACAGCACGGCGCTGATTCTGAGCGCTGTGGCGATTGCTATTGCGCTGGCTGCAGGCGTTGGGCTGTACGGCTGGGGGAAACAACAGGCAACAACACAAACGGCAACCAGCGATGCGCTGGCGAACCAGCTGACGGCGCTGCAAAAAGCGCAGGAAAGCCAAAAAGCTGAGCTGGAAGGCATTATTAAACAGCAGGCAACACAGCTGGATGAAGCCACTCGCCAGCAGGCCGCGCTGGTCAAACAGCTTGATGAAGTCCAGCAAAAAGTCGCCACCATCTCCGGCAGCGATGCGGGTACATGGCTGCTGGCGCAGGCTGATTTCCTGGTGAAACTGGCCGGTCGTAAATTATGGAGCGATCAGGATGTCACCACCGCCGCTGCGCTGTTGAAAAGCGCCGACGCCAGTCTGGCAGATATGAACGACCCGAGCTTAATTACCGCGCGACGTGCGATTACTGACGACATCGCGAGCCTGTCCGCGGTGACTCAGGTCGACTATGACGGCATTATCCTGAAAGTGAATCAGCTCTCTAATCAGATTGATAACCTGCGTCTGGCCGACAACGACACCGACGATTCTCCAATGGACTCTGACAGCAGCGAGCTTTCCAGTTCGATTAGTGAATGGCGCGTCAATCTGCAAAAAAGCTGGCAGAACTTTATGGACAGCTTCATCACTATTCGCCGTCGTGATGAAACCGCCGTCCCGCTGCTGGCGCCGAACCAGGACGTGTACTTACGTGAGAACATCCGTTCTCGTCTGTTAGTAGCCGCCCAGGCCGTGCCGCGTCATCAGGAAGAAACATATCGCCAGGCGCTGGAAAATGTCTCCACATGGGTGCGTGCTTACTACGACACCGACGATGCAGCGACCAAAGCGTTCCTTGAAGAAGTAGACCAGCTGAGCCAGCAAAGCATCAGTATGGATATTCCGGAAACGCTGCAGAGCCAGGCTATTCTCGACAAGTTAATGCAGACCCGCGTACGTAATTTACTGGCGCAGCCTGCCACAGCACCGGTAGCAGTAGCACCTGCGCCAGCGCCTTCGACAGATGCTCCGGCAACCGCGCCGCAAGGAGAATAATGATGCTAAAAGTATTGTTGCTCTTTGTGCTGTTGATCGCCGGGATCGTCGTCGGTCCGATGATAGCCGGTCATCAGGGTTACGTGCTGATCCAGACGGATAACTACAATATCGAAACCAGCGTGACGGGCCTGGTGATCATCCTGATCGTCGCCATGGTCGTCCTGTTTGCGATTGAATGGCTGTTGCGCCGAATTTTCCGCACCGGCGCACATACCCGTGGGTGGTTTGTGGGTCGTAAGCGTCGTCGCGCCCGTAAACAGACCGAACAGGCCCTACTCAAACTGGCGGAAGGTGACTATCAGCAGGTTGAGAAGCTGATGTCGAAAAATGCCGATCATGCAGAACAGCCGGTAGTGAATTACCTGCTGGCGGCAGAAGCGGCTCAGCAGCGCGGTGACGAAGCGCGCGCCAACCAACACCTTGAGCGTGCTACCGAACTGGCCGGAAATGATACGATCCCGGTAGAAATCGCTCGCGTTCGCCTGCAACTGGCGCGTAATGAAAATCACGCTGCACGCCACAGCGTAGACAAACTGCTGGAAGTGACGCCACGTCATCCGGAAGTGCTGCGTCTGGCTGAGCAGGCCTACATTCGCACCGGCGCATGGAGTTCCTTGCTGGATATCATCCCATCCATGGCAAAAGCGCATGTGGGTGATGACGAGCACCGCGCCATGCTGGAACAACAGGCATGGGTTGGCTTGATGGATCAAGTCCGCGCCGATCAGGGCAGCGAGGGGCTGCGTGCATGGTGGAAAAACCAGAGCCGTAAAACCCGTCATCAGGTTGCCCTGCAGGTGGCGATGGCTGAACATCTGATTGAGTGTGACGATCACGATACGGCGCAGCAGGTCATCATTGATGGTTTGAAACGTCAGTACGATGACCGCCTGGTGCTGCCGATCCCGCGTCTGAAAACCAATAATCCGGAACAGATAGAAAAAGTGCTGCGCCAGCAGATTAAAGCCGTGGGCGATCGCCCGTTGCTGTGGAGTACGCTGGGTCAGTCGTTAATGAAGCATGGGGAATGGCAGGAAGCTACGCTCGCCTTCCGTGCTGCTCTCAAACAGCGCCCGGATGCCTATGACTACGCCTGGCTTGCTGACGCGCTGGACAGACTGCACCAGCCGGAAGAAGCCGCCACCATGCGCCGTGATGGCCTGATGTTGACGCTGCAGAACAACAATCCCCCGCAGTAATTCCCTCTTGCCCGGTGGCGCCTCGCTTACCGGGCCTACATATTTTTCAATCGCATAAACAAAATCCTTCGAGAAGTCACTTGAAGGATTTTGTTTATGCATAAAAAAACGCCCGCTCGGTAAGGAGCAGGCGTTAAACAGGTCTGTATGACAACATAAATGGGTGCTTCACTCAACGTTATGTCCATGGTGTTTGATGAGGCCTGAGCGACATCTGTCTGTGGACGATAAGCACCGTAAACGGCTCTGCATCATTCCTGAGTTTATGAGGCCAGATGGCGAACATAAGAGATGGAATGAGCATCTACCCGCATATTATTGCACAACGCATGCCACGATTGCACTGCAAAAACCAGGTATTCGGACTTTTTAAGACTTCAGGAAATTCGCAGATGCGCAGGCTAAGAAGGGAAAATCTGAAAACAAAAAACCCCGCCGAAGCGGGGTTCAAAATTGGTCGGCGAGAGAGGATTCGAACCTCCGACCCACTGGTCCCAAACCAGTTGCGCTACCAAGCTGCGCTACTCGCCGTTTTACTGCTTTTTGAATTTTTAGTTCAATTCTTTAAGTCGTGGTGCGAGGGGGGGGACTCGAACCCCCACATCCTAAGGACACTAACACCTGAAGCTAGCGCGTCTACCAATTCCGCCACCTTCGCATTTCACAACTTTAAATTAATGGGGTGGCTAATGGGATTCGAACCCACGACAACTGGAATCACAATCCAGGGCTCTACCAACTGAGCTATAGCCACCACTGCAAATCTTTTACGCGGTATTAAAACCACCGCAGCTCTGGCACCCTACTAAATGGTGCGCCCGACAGGATTCGAACCTGAGACCTCTGCCTCCGGAGGGCAGCGCTCTATCCAGCTGAGCTACGGGCGCTTAGCGCCGTTGCGGGGCTGGATATTACGGAGGTCTCGGTCTTCTGTCTAGTGCTTTTTTAAAATAAATTATCGTTTGGTCATGGTTTGTGCGTTTTGTCGCTTATTCCCGCAATTTATGGGCTGTGCCATGACGATTCAGACCAAAAACCTTATAAATGAGCGTCACGGCCAGTAAGAAACCCATGCCAACAAAAAGCGACATTCGGGTATCTTCATTAAAGTACATGCCAATTAATACGCAAATCAGGAACGCCATCGTCAAATAATTCGCCCACGGGAACAGAATGGAGCGGAATGGATGACTGGCAATCGCCGCTTTATGCGCCTGACGGAAACGCAACTGGCTTATCAGGATCACAAACCACGGCACCATCCCCGGCAACACGCTGGCGCTATAGACATAAACAAACACGCGCTGCGGGTTAGGAATGATGTAGTTCAGGCATGAGCCAATCAGCAGGATCGCGATAGAAATAGCCACTCCGGCAACCGGCACGCCATGGCGTGATACTTTTCCAACAACGGCAGGAAGCTGGCGATTCTTTGCCAGCGCGTAGAGCATACGCCCACAACTGTACATGCCGCTGTTACAGCCTGACAGCGCCGCCGTCAGCACCACAAAGTTAATAATCCCTGCCGCAGCAGTAATACCAATCTTGGCAAAGGTGAGCACAAACGGGCTGCCGTTGCTGCCAATCTCATTCCACGGGAAAATAGTGACGATGACAAAAATCGCACCAACGTAGAAAATCAGAATGCGCCACAACACTTTACCCACCGCGCTACGCAGCGTGACCTGTGGATTCTTCGCTTCCCCTGCAGTGATGCCGATCAGCTCCACGCCCTGGTAAGACGCCACAACAATACACAATGCCGTCAGGAAGCCCTTCCAGCCCCCAGCAAAGAAGCCACCGTGCTCGGTCAGGTTGCCAAAACCAATCGCCTGGCCACCATTGCCAAAGCCGAAGAAAATCACCCCAACCCCAATGACAATCATCACAATGATGGTGGTCACTTTGATCATGGCAAACCAGAACTCAATTTCACCATACAGGCGAACCGCAGCGAGGTTTGCCAACGCAACCAGTCCGACCGCGATCAGTGCGGGTATCCATTGCGCCATTTCCGGAAACCAGAACTGCACATACACCCCGATGGCGGTAATCTCTGAGATCCCCACAGCCATCCACATAAACCAGTATGACCAGGCGGTGAGATAGCCAAAGAAGGGGCTCATATAACGGTGAGCGTAAACAGCGAATGAACCTGCAACCGGCTCGAGGAATAACATCTCCCCCATAGAACGCATAATGAAAAACACGAACAGCCCGGCGACGATATACGCCAGCAGAACCGAAGGTCCCGCCCATTTAAGGGTACTGGCGGCCCCCATAAATAGACCAACGCCAATAGTGCCCCCAAGGGCAATTAATTCGATGTGACGAGCCTCCAGCCCACGCTGTAGCTCAGGTTTGTTCTCAGCCATAAATCCTCTTGATGTGTTTGCATGCTGTCCGGTATTACCGGTTCTCGTTATGGGTACATCTTGTTATGCCATAACAGGCCATGCGGCACCGACCGCTTTACGGTTGGCGCCAAAAACACCACGGCACTGCAATGATTGTTGCGAATGGTTTCCTAAAATCGCTTAAATGGCAATTAAAGCATTCAAAAAATGAATAGATTGTGCGAGAAAGCAGCGATTATGTTGTGAATAAGTAGCGTAATTAGCAGATCACGCTACTTATCAGAGGAGAGAGGGCGTCAGAGGTTGCCGGTATAGTGCCAGCGGAGATAGCGTAATAAGCGAAGTTGTCGAGTAATACGGCTCGGCTGCGACAATAAGCGATACAGCCACTCCAGCCCCAGATTTTGCCAGATTTTAGGCGCACGCTTAACGTGACCGGTAAAGACGTCGTAGGTGCCCCCTACGCCCATATACAGCGCGTCAGGGTGAGTCTTGCGGCAATCACGCATAAAGATCTCTTGTTTTGGCGAGCCCATCGCCACCGTCACAATTTGCGCACCGCTGGCGTGAATACGCTCAAACAACGCCTGACGCTGCTCTGGGGTAAAATAACCGTCCTGACTACCCACAATGTTCACGCGCCACTGCGCACGTAGTTTTGCTTCTGTTTGTGCCAGAACTTCAGGCTTGCCGCCAACCAGGAAAACTGGCGTTCCGTTTTGCCCAGCTCGCGCCATCAGCGCTTCCCAAAGGTCAGCTCCGGCCACGCGTGAAACCTGCGCCTGTGGGAATTTTTTGCGCACCGAACGCACCACGCTAATCCCATCCGCATACTTGAACTCCGCGGCGTTGATCAGCTCCCTCACTTCAGGGTTATCTTCTGCTGTCAGCATCTTCTCAGCGTTGATAGCCACCAGCGTTCCTGACCTGAGGTGTCCTTCGGCAAACAGGTAATTCAGCGCATGTTGCATATCGCGCCAGCCAATCAGTTGTAATCCGCGCAGCGAATACAGCGGCGCAGTTGTGTTATCTGTCATTACGATCCTTCAATCTGTGCCTGGGGCAGCGATTTGATTCGTTTATGAATGAGTCCCGCGCTATCAAACAGCCAGAACAACAATTTTGCCACCAGTAGGCAAACGCCGAAAATCACGAGGAAAAAGACCACTCGTGAGACAAACGAATCCAGCCCTTCACGTGCCAAAACGATCATATTGAAAATGGCGCCAAAACAGAAACTGTGCAAAATCGCCGCCTTATAGCGATTGGTTTCGCGATTGCCAAGCTCATACAGCCAGTCGAACCACTTGATGATGAGCCCAACAACAATCGCGCCTAATGGTATAAACAGCGCCCCGCCCATCACCACCAGTGAACCAATTAACGTCGGCGAAATCGCCAGTCCTGAGTGGTTGTTCAACACTTCCCAGGTAAAGTAGTTCGCTGAGTTGAGTACAATACTCGGCCGCCCAGGCCACAGCCAGGAGGGAATAAAGACGTAGAAGTCACGGACGATCGGCGCCAGCCCCTGGAACTCAATATTGTGGTAATTCTGCAGCAATAGCGCCAGGTTCTCCCACGGTGAGAAGGTGTCGCGCGTAAGGTACAGGAACGTATAGAACGCCTCATCGCCGCTAACGCTCATTCCGTAGCGCTTCAACGCCAGCCAGAACATCCCGACAATGCCCAACACGCCTGCAGCGGCCAACATCCACAGCGAAATCCAGCCGCGAATAATGCCGATAAACAAGAAGATGGCAAACGCGATAATGATATTGGCACGCGTCCCACCCACAATCATATAGGTCAGCAAACCAAACGCGACGGTACTCACCAGGAAGAACACCCACGCTTTGCTGTCCTGACGCAGGAAATAAACCACCAGCATTGCCGGAATGAAGAAGTAGAAGAAACGCTTCAGAGCGACGCCAGAGACTTCACTGGAAAAAATCTGGCTATAGGATTGCAGTCTGAACAGCAGGAATCCGTTGTGCATAAAGAAGATGCCCACGCTCACCAGCGCAATCGCCATCAGAATAACCCAGGTCAAATGGGCTTCAACACGATTGATGGTAAACAGCGGCCTGCGCGGCTTATCATCTACTCGTTTGCGCAAGCGCGTTTTATACGTCACGTAGTAGACGGCATAGAAACAGGCGGCTGACAGCAAGGCCTGCAGCAGAATCTCCGGCGGAGCCACTGCCACATCAAAGCGGAACACCAGGATGCTGGTTAACGGGAATCCGAAGAAGAACGTCAGCAAGAACAACAATGAGAAGAAAACATTGAAGTTAAAACGCACGCGGCGGAACTCAAACCAGGTCAGCGTGGCGATAAACAAGGTGGAGAGCAGCCAGACCACCAGAAGACCGCTGAATTGCATCAGGCTCATACGGTTTCTCCTGAAGCAATGCGCAGCGCATTGTGCCACGGCTGCAGATAATTCGGGCTAAAGAAGGTAATAGTATTTTTATCTACCGATGCCAACTGGCGCTGCGCTTCACGTACGACGCCTTCATTGAGATCATCAGTGGTGAATAACACCGGAAGATTTTGTTCCACCATATCCTGCCAGAAGGGATTTTCACGGTTGAGCACGCATGGGATACCCGCCTGGATCAGCAAACACAGGGTACCGATTCCCTGTTGACGGGCAAAAATAAAGTAACCCAAATCGCATTGACGCAATAACGCGAGATAAGCGTCAAATTCCAGCTTTTCACTCAAAATTTGCAGATTATCAGCGCTAAATAACGCCAGGCCAGCCTGGCGAACCTCGTCGATATAGGCCGCATTATTGGCGGGATAACCCATCGGCACAATCACATTCACCGTGTCACCAAACTGCTGATGGACGGCACGAAGCGCGGCAACATGCTCATTGCTGCGATCGCCAGAGTTGCCAACCAGCACCGTCATCTTGCCGCCGCGCTGGCAATCATTGCTCATGTTATTGAGTGAAGGATCCATTCGCGTTGGGAAATAGAGCAACTCACCCCGCACACGGGGATGTTGCTCGGCGAAATAACGTAAATCGCCCCGTGTGGCAAACACGCAGCCCACACGATTCTGCGCCATGCGGCGAATCGGGTAAAACAGGCGGAATTTCAGTCCACTGGAGACTTCGTATAAATCAGCGCCCCAGATATGCCAGTAAAACTGCGCCGGTTTAATCCCGCCACTCAGCAGCGCCAGCCACAGGCTGGTGTTGAACTGACCGTGGAAGAAGAAACGCTGTTGGCGATCCGCTTTTGCTTTCGCGATCACAGCGTCAGCAAGCGCCTTTTTCCCGCTGTAGAAGCTTAGCGATAACGCCGGGCAGCTCTCACTGAGTCCCCCATCCTGACCGGCAACCATAAACGTGCGCGCATGCTCGCTCGTCGCGGCCAGCGAGTCGTTGAAAAACCGCAACACGGTTTGGTTATGGTGAGGGATATCCGATCCCAGAACGTGAATCAGTACAGTCATGCCCGCCTACGCCAGAGTAAAAACACGCCACAACAAAGAGAAAAATAGACGATGTACGTTGCCATATAAGCCTGTGCCGCACCCAGCGCACCGTGTGCAGGGATCAGCCAGTGAGCAAACACCGTCAATAACATGAACTGGCTAATTTCAGCCAAAATATAAAACCGCAGCGATGCTTTCGCGATCACCAGATACCCAAAGACATACGCCCCAACTTTCAGTACATCGCCGACCAGTTGCCAGGCAAACAGATCGCGCATGGCGGTGAATTTTGCGGAGAAAAGCAGCCAGATCGCAAAATCACGCAGCAACCAAACAGTAAAGCTCGCAGCGGCAACCGCCGGTAACACGAACTTTAGCGACTTAACCACCTCGCGCGTAATGTCGCGCTTTTCGGTCAGTCGCGACAACGTCGGAAGCAAGTAAACGCTGAATGAGGCGGTAATGAATTGCAGATAAGCATCAGAGATACTGCTTACTCCCTGCCAAATCCCCACATCATCCCAACTGTACTGCGCCGCCAGCAGGTTTCGCATCATCACGTATGCCACAGGCAGCGTTACGGAGGTAATCAGCGCCATCAGGGTAAACTTGCTTAGCTGTCCAGCCAGACCGTTATCCCACGAGGGTTTCAGGTAATGCAGGGGAATTGCCCCACGCTTAATCAGCATAATAGCGGCGGGGATAACGACCAACGCGGGCACTAGCGCCAGACCCAGCAAAGCGCCTTCATACCCTCCCAGGCGATAACAGCCATAATAAGCCACTACGCCCACCAGGCTACCCACAATCAGCGACAGCGCGTTACCCGCCGCATCGCGAAAGCCCTTCATCAACGCCAGCAGCAGGTTCGCCCAGGCAATACCCATTTGCACCAGCGCAACCAGTCTTACCAGCCCCTGATAATGAGTATGGCCAAACAATCCCTGACTGATTGGCGCGGCCGCCAGCAGAAAAATCACCGCCATCAGCGTAGAGAATCCCAGCACCATCGCGGAAGATGTACCGACTACCTTACGGAGCCGGGTCGGATCGTCATGATGCTGCGCAACATATTTCGTGACGCCGTTGAAAATGCCGGCCCCCGCCAGAACACCAAGCACGGTGACCATCTGGCGGAAGTTACCCGCCTGCCCCACGCCTGCCGGGCCAAACGACACCGCCAGCAGCTTCACGACCAGCAAACCTGCACCAATTTTTACCAGCGTACTGGCTGCCGTCCATAAGGACGCTTTAGCAAGCGACATATCAGGCGAAGTAGTTGAGTAAGGTCGAAATGACCGTTCGCTGGTTTACTGGCGACAGGTTGTAAAACAGCGGCAAGCGCAGCAGACGCTCGCTCTCTTTAGTGGTGAAACGATCAACACCGGCAAATACGCCGAATTTATCGCCAGCCGGACAATCATGTAGCGGGATATAGTGGAACACCGCCATAATTTCAGCTTCTTTCAAGAAGTTAATCAACGCCGTGCGATCGTCGATATCGCGCAGCTTGATATAAAACATATGGGCATTCTGCACGCAGTTTTCCGGGACAGAAGGCAGATCAATGCGTCCGGCACGCGCCAGCGGTTCGAGAGCATCATAATAGTTCTGCCACAGCGCCAGACGCTGCTGGTTAATACGGTCAGCCGCTTCCAGTTGTGCCCACAGATAGGCAGCCTGCAGATCGGACATCAGATAGCTGGAGCCAATATCACGCCAGGTATACTTATCCACCTGACCGCGGAAAAACTGGCTGCGGTTAGTTCCTTTTTCACGGATGATCTCTGCACGTTCGACTAATTTTTTATCATTAATCAGCGTCGCACCACCTTCACCGCCTGCGGTATAGTTTTTGGTCTCATGGAAGCTAAAGCAACCGATGTGACCAATCGTCCCCAGCGCCCGACCTTTG
This sequence comes from Citrobacter sp. Cpo074, assembly GCF_030332745.1. Taxonomy (NCBI): domain Bacteria; kingdom Pseudomonadati; phylum Pseudomonadota; class Gammaproteobacteria; order Enterobacterales; family Enterobacteriaceae; genus Citrobacter; species Citrobacter sp. Cpo074. The sequence continues at coordinate 32,217 of NZ_JAOWHG010000022.1, read as the reverse complement.
TAAGTCGACATGACGCCCTGGGCCGCATCTTCCACGACAAACAGGTTATGTTTGGTCGCCAGCGCCATGATGGTATCCATTTCACAGGCTACGCCCGCGTAATGCACCGGCACGATAGCGCGGGTCTTGTCGGTGATCGCCGCTTCAATCAGCGTTTCGTCAATGTTCATGGTATCCGGGCGGATATCAACAAAGACAATTTTCGCACCGCGCAGCACGAAAGCATTGGCCGTGGAGACAAACGTATAGCTCGGCATAATGACTTCATCGCCAGGCTGGATATCCAGCAGCAATGCCGCCATCTCAAGCGATGCGGTGCAGGAAGGCGTCAGCAATACTTTCTCGCTGCCAAAATGCTGTTCCAGCCACTGTTGGCAGCGACGGGTAAAACCACCGTCGCCACACAGTTTGCCGCTGTTCATCGCAGACTGCATGTAATCGAGTTCAGTGCCCACCACCGGCGGTGCGTTAAATGGAATCATCGTGTCACCTGTATAACCAATACGCGGTGCTTTCCACATTCGCACCACTGTGTATATAACGTTTAAGCGCGGCGGTATTGCCCATTTGGGTCGCCACGCGCAATGTTGTTTTACCGCGAGCCTGAGCCCAGCAAAGGGCAGCCTGCATCAGTTCTGCTCCCGCCCCACGCCCGGCCAGCAGGCCAATTCGCGCATCGGTCGCATTCAGTTCACGCAGCGAGACATAGCCACGAATATCACCTGCCGGTGTACGAAAAACGAGGCATTGATGATCGAACGTCCCCAGCACCGCGTTTTCAATCCACTGCGCATAAAAACGCGTGCTGGCATCTGCGGCATACCATGGGGCGCGAAAACGACTTTGCGCGAACGCCTGTCCTGCCAGTTGGCGTAATGCAGGGATATCCGTAGTTTGTGCGACCTGCGCACCGTGGTCGCCATGCGCACACATCACCGGCAGCACAAAATCCACTTCACCTTCAACCAGTGAGAAGCCCAACTGTTGCAGGGCATCTAATTCATGGGTATTGGCCGCAGGAATTTTTGCCTGTACCCGCGACCAGGGCTGCAACACATCCGCAGTCAGAACCGGCGCGTGTTGGTCAAAACGCACAATGGCGCTATTCACGCCAAAGAACGTATTTTCCCAGCTAAGCGGCTCAATACTGGCGCGGACGAGCACGGAGCAGCTCCAGCAGGTATTGACCATAACCCGTTTTGGCCAGTGAACTGGCAGCACGCTTCACGCCTTCGTCATCCAGCCAACCGTTACGCCAGGCGATTTCTTCCAGACAGGCTATTTTGAAGCCCTGGCGTTTTTCCACCGTCTGCACAAAAGTACTCGCTTCGATAAGACTGTCGTGCGTACCGGTATCCAGCCAGGCAAAGCCACGCCCGAGCAATTCTACCGTCAGATGTCCGTCATCAAGATACATCTGGTTGATAGACGTAATCTCCAGCTCCCCACGCTCAGAAGGTTTTACGCGTTTTGCGTATTCCACCACCTTGCTGTCATAGAAATAGAGACCGGTCACCGCCCAGTTTGATTTTGGTGCTTTCGGCTTCTCTTCCAGCGAGATAGCTCGAAAATTGTCGTCAAACTCCACGACACCAAAACGTTCAGGATCCATCACCTGGTAACCAAACACCGTCGCGCCTTGCGTTCTGGCGGCTACGTGACGCAGTTTTGGACTGAATCCCTGACCAAAGAAGATATTGTCGCCTAACACCAGACATGATGGTTCACCGTTAAGGAACGTTTCACCAATGATAAACGCCTGTGCTAATCCATCCGGACTGGGTTGCTCAGCATAGTGCAATTCAATGCCGAACTCAGATCCATCGCCCAGTAAGCGCTGGAAATAGCCTTTATCTTCCGGTGTAGTGATAATCAGGATTTCGCGAATTCCCGCCAGCATCAATACTGATAACGGGTAGTAAATCATCGGCTTATCGTAAATAGGCAATAGCTGCTTCGATACGCCACGCGTAATGGGATACAGGCGAGTACCTGAGCCACCCGCCAGAATGATACCTTTCATGCGTTGTCTCCTCCGGGAGCCAAAACCAGGCTGTTAGCCCTTCAGACCTAAACGTTCGCCCTGGTAACTGCCGTCCTGCACGGGTTTCCACCATGCCTGATTAGCCAGATACCACTGCACGGTTTTGCGCATTCCGCTTTCAAACGTTTCTTGCGGCATCCAGCCTAGTTCACGCGCAATTTTCGACGCGTCAATGGCGTAACGCAAATCATGACCCGGGCGATCGTCCACAAAAGCGATCAAGTCGCGGTACTGCGCGATACCCTGCGGCTTTTGCGGTGCCAACTCTTCCAACAGGCTGCAAACCGTTTCGACAACTTCCAGGTTTTTACGCTCGTTATGACCACCGATATTATAGTTTTCTCCCACCGCGCCCGTTGTCGCCACACAATAGAGCGCCCTGGCGTGATCTTCTACATACAACCAGTCACGGATCTGTTGCCCATTGCCGTAAACCGGCAACGGCTTCCCCGCCAATGCGTTGAGGATCATCAGCGGAATCAGTTTTTCCGGAAAATGGTACGGACCATAGTTGTTAGAACAGTTGGTTATCAGCGTTGGCAGACCGTAGGTACGCAGCCAGGCGCGAACCAGATGATCGCTGCTGGCTTTCGACGCGGAATAAGGGCTGCTCGGTGCATACGGTGTGGTTTCAGTGAAGAAATCATCCGTAGAATGCAGGTCGCCATACACCTCGTCAGTCGAGATATGGTGGAAACGAAACGCTGATTTTTTCTCGCTGGTTAAATCACCCCAGTAAGCGCGCGCCGCTTCCAACAGCGTGTAGGTTCCCACGATGTTAGTTTCGATGAAGGCGGCCGGACCATCAATTGAGCGATCGACGTGGCTTTCTGCCGCCAGATGCATCACGCAGTCCGGCTGATAGTGTTGAAACACCCTGTCGAGCGAAGCTCGATCGCAGATATCGACTTTCTCAAAGGTAAAACGAGGATTCTGTGCAACCGGCTCCAGCGACATCAGATTTCCGGCATAGGTCAGTTTATCGACCACAACTACCGCATCCTGAGTCTCATGAATGATATGCCGAACAACCGCAGAGCCGATGAATCCCGCTCCACCGGTAACCAGAATTCGTTTCATTAGCGCCAAACCCCTTTGGTATCAACGATATATTGCTGATGAACCGCATCGCCTTTAATGGCTTTAAATTCATTATGGTCGACCAGCAAGACCAGCACATCGGCGCTTGCCAGGGCATCGTCCAGCGTTGCCAGTTGGCACAGACCGTCCAGTTTTTTCGGCAGTTGATGGATGTTCGGTTCCACCACCAATGTTTCGCCTTTGTGCCAATGCGCGATGCTTTGCGCAATCCCCATCGCCGGGCTTTCACGTAAATCATCAATATTCGGTTTAAATGCCAGACCAAAGCAGGCAATTTTCACTTCGCTGGCCCGTTTATTGGTATCCGCCAGACAGTCGGCCACGGCAGCTTTTACCCGCTCGACCACCCAATGAGGCTTACCGTCGTTTACCTCACGCGCGGTGCGAATCAATTTCGCCTGCTGCGGGTTCTGCGCCACGATAAACCACGGATCAACTGCGATACAGTGCCCGCCAACACCCGGACCCGGTTGCAAAATATTCACGCGCGGATGGCGATTTGCCAGGCGAATCAGTTCCCAGACGTTGATCCCCTGATCGGCGCAAATCAGCGACAGCTCATTGGCAAAGGCGATATTGACGTCGCGGAAGCTATTTTCAGTCAGCTTGCACATTTCCGCAGTGCGGGCGTTAGTCACGACACATTCACCCTCAAGGAAGATGTTGTACAGTTCGCTAGCACGCGCGGAACAGACAGAGGTCATTCCCCCAATCACGCGGTCGTTTTTAATCAGTTCAACCATCACCTGGCCCGGCAGCACTCGCTCTGGGCAATAAGCAATGTTAACGTCAGCCTGTTCACCGACCTGTTGCGGGAAAGTCAGATCAGGACGCATTTCAGCCAGCCATGTGGCCATCTGTTCGGTAGCCCCGACAGGCGACGTCGATTCAAGGATCACCAACGCGCCTTTTTTCAGCACCGGCGCAAGAGACTTCGCCGCAGCTTCCACATAAACCATATCGGGTTCGTGCTCCCCCTTAAACGGAGTAGGCACAGCAATCAGATAGGCATCCGCATCTACAGGGGTTGTGGTCGCACACAGAAATCCATTTGCGACCGCCGTTTTCACCACGGCGCCCAAATCTGGCTCAACGATATGAATTTCACCGCGATTAATGGTATCCACCGCGTGTTGATTTACATCTACGCCAATCACATGCTTTTGACGGGAAGCAAAGGCAGCCGCCGTCGGCAGTCCGATATAACCCAGCCCAATGACAGAAATGGTCGTAAAACTCATAGCGATATCCGATTATTTTTTAACGCGTGTAAAATGCGGCCACATGCCTGCCCGTCACCATACGGATTATGGGCGCGGCTCATGGTCTGATATTCATTGTCGTCATGCAGCAAACGCGTGACTTCTTCGACAATACGCTGCGGGTCTGTCCCTACCAGACGTACTGTGCCCGCAGTAATCGCTTCCGGACGTTCCGTCGTTTCGCGCATCACCAGTACCGGTTTCCCCAGAGATGGGGCTTCTTCCTGAATCCCACCAGAGTCGGTAAGGATCAGCCAGGCGTGATTCATCAGCCAGACAAACGGCATGTAATCCTGCGGTTCAATCAGGATGACGTTTTCAACGTGACCCAGAATACGATTAACCGGTTCGCTGACGTTAGGATTCAGGTGCACTGGATAGACAATCTGTACGTTCTGATTGGCCGCGGCAATTTCCGCCAGCGCGTGGCAAATGCGTTCAAAACCGCGACCAAAGCTTTCCCGACGATGACCGGTCACCAGAATCATTTTTTTATCAGCGGCCAGGAAAGGATAACGTTCTGCCAGATCGGTACGCAGCACCTCGTTTCCCAGTACACGGTCACGAACCCAGATCAACGCATCAATAACCGTATTACCTGTTACGAAGATACGGCTATCAGAAATGTTTTCCCGTAGCAGGTTTTGGCGCGAGTTTTCTGTTGGCGCAAAATGATACATCGCCAGATGCCCGGTCAGCGTACGGTTCGCCTCTTCCGGCCAGGGAGAGTAGAGATCGCCTGTACGTAAACCCGCCTCCACATGCCCTACCGGAATGCGTTGATAGAACGCGGCCAGGCTAGTGGCAATGGTGGTCGTGGTATCGCCGTGAACCAACACAACGTCGGGTTTAAAATCAGCCAGAATAGGCTTTAATCCTTCAAGGATTCGGCAGGTAATTTCTGTTAGTCCCTGACCTGGCTGCATAATATTGAGATCGTAGTCAGGTACAATGGAAAAAAGGTTCAACACCTGATCGAGCATCTCCCGATGCTGTGCCGTGACGCAAACTTTTGCCTCAAAATCAGGATCTTTTGCCAGCGCATGAACCAGAGGTGCCATTTTTATGGCCTCTGGTCGCGTGCCAAATACAGTCAGTACTTTCACATCGATTCTCTTCGGATTGGCAGTGAGAGCCCAGCCCCTCACTGCAACGATATTGCTAAATCGTGCGGCGACGGGTTAACGCGACACCAGCACCGATCAGAGCCCCAACGATGCCCCACATAATCATCAGGAAGGCACGACGAGGGCTGTCACGTTTTACCGGTTCCTCCGGTGTACGCAAATAACGATAGGTCTGAAAACGCGGATCCAGAGTTGGCCCAACGTTCAGTGTGTTAAGCATGGCTCGGTTTTGGAAGTAGTCCAGATCGAAATCGGGACCAACAGATTGCAGGTTTTCGAGTCGCGCCTGCAGCATAGGACGTCCGAGCAAAAACAGTTCTGAATCGGGCAACTCTTCAGCCGGAACGTCAGTGGAAGTACGCGAAATATTATGCTGTTCAGCAATTTTGAGTGCCTGCTCAATATTATGAACACGGCGAGAGAAAATCGATTTCGCCACTTCTTCCTGGCGTTTAACCTGTGCTTTCATCTGCACGGTGCGCGCAGCCCAGGCTCCCTTTAACTCGTCGTTCAGATGACGCGCTGCACGCTGACTGGCAAACGCGACGTACTGTCGCAGCAGATTGTTGGCATCAGGTGCCGTCTCGGCAATCAGTTTCACGCTGTCATTGGTATTACGAACCGCATCGCCGGGCATAAACTGAATGTTATTGATCAGTTCATCCAGCATCGCCGCATCGGCTTTACTGTTACCCACCATACGTTGCTTGTAGTAATCAGTCTGCAGCCAGAATTCACGGCGCGTATCCCATGAGGCAAGCTGCATAATAAATTCTTTATAGGCTTCATCCATCACTGACGGTTGATCCGCAGATGCAAGACTGGCCTTGATGTCCAGGTTACGCAAGAACTGCTGCTGAGAATAATAGCCGCCCAACATATTGACCGTTGGCCTGTCTGAAATCGCCGTTGCACTCCACTCCTGACGAGCAAAAAACGTATACGCGAGAGCGACTATCGCGAAGGCGAGAGCCATGCCGACAATCCACACTTTCCCTGCCCATAAGGCACGAAACAACCCACGGATATCCAGTTCATTTTCTGCGCTCACGGCGTGTTCCCCCGGTAATGGTTGTGTCATCGCATCCTCAATTCACTTGGTTAAGTTTGGTTTGCCTTCGCGGTGCCTTCGTAGCCTGCGCTTAACACGCTTAATAAATCTCGCGACCTTCCATGCCCGCTTAATACAGTAACCGTAAAGACCGAATGCCAGTAAAAAGAGCACCAACATGGCCCATTCAGGAACTAAACGAAAATATTCAGCCAGTGCACCGATAGAGGCCAGAATCGCTGCAGCCAACGTGATCAGAACAAATGCCTGTCGGGAAGTAAACCCGGCGCGCATCACTAAATGATGAATATGCTGGCGATCGGCAGAGAAAGGACTCATGCCTTTACGTAAACGACGATACATGATCGCCACCATATCCATTAACGGAATGGCGATAATCCACAGTGCAGTGACCGGGCTAATAGGATGCGTTTTACCTTGAGTGGTCTCCAGCAGGATCCAGATTACCGTAAAGCCAATCAGCGTACTCCCCGCATCGCCCATAAAGACCTTATAGCGGCGTCCAAGAATACCCAGGTTCAGCATGATGTAAGGCAGGATGGCGGCAATCATGGCAAAACACCAGATAGCCAGGCTTGTCTGACCATCGAACCACAGGATAAACCCCATCGCTGCGAATGAGACGCTGGATAGCCCGCCTAACAAGCCATCAATGCCATCAACCATATTAAAGGCGTTAATCGCCGCCCAGACGGCAAAAAGGGTGAGAAAATAACCAAAGGGACCCAACAACAACTCCCACGGGCCAAAAATATATCCCAGGCTACTTAGATAAAGCTCACCTTTTACCATCATCAAAATAGCAATCACCGCCTGAACAACTGCTCGTACTTTTACGCTGATGTCAAAACGATCGTCAAGCGCACCAACAAACACCAGCACACCTGCACAGAAGAGGTATAACGAGGCATGGGGAATGTAATAATCCGAAAGGCCAAACATGAAATTGATTCCTGCAAACACAGAAATCCCGCCCACTAACGGAATAATCCCTTGGTGACGTTTGCGGAAGTTTGGCTTATCCACTAAACCTATTTTTATGGCTACTTTTCGTGCCAAAAAAATAAAAATGGTTGTGAATAAAAAAATACTAACTAGCTCAGAGAAAGCAGCGAGTAGATTCACAGTGTATGTGTTCTCAGCATATATCATTTCCTTAAAGTATAATGCGTTAAGACGCCCCCTTGAAGAGAGCAGCTAAAACATTACACTTCCTACCTCTTGTCGGTCATGCCACTCATTGTGACAATCCATGACGCCGATAATAATGACAATTTTATCTGACCAAACATTAGGATGAATCGTAAAAGCAAAACGCCACGTAAAAACGTGGCGTTTTCAGATGATGCCCGAATCAGGAACGCTTCATCATATCGAAGAAGTCGTCGTTGGTCTTGGTCATCGCCAGTTTGTTAATGAGGAATTCCATTGCATCGATTTCACCCATCGGATGGATGATTTTGCGCAGGATCCACATTTTCTGCAGCTCTTCCTGGGTGGTGAGCAGCTCTTCTTTACGGGTACCGGAACGGTTGTAGTCGATAGCCGGGAAGACGCGTTTTTCAGCAATCTTACGAGAGAGATGCAGTTCCATGTTGCCGGTACCTTTAAACTCTTCGTAGATAACTTCATCCATTTTAGAGCCGGTATCAATCAGCGCAGTCGCGATGATGGTCAGGCTACCGCCCTCTTCCACGTTACGTGCAGCACCAAAGAAACGCTTAGGACGATGCAGGGCGTTGGCGTCCACACCACCGGTCAGTACTTTACCGGAAGCCGGAACCACGGTGTTATATGCACGCGCCAGACGGGTGATGGAGTCAAGCAGAATGATAACGTCTTTCTTGTGTTCAACCAGACGTTTCGCCTTCTCGATAACCATTTCCGCAACCTGAACGTGGCGGGAGGCAGGTTCGTCAAAGGTAGAGGCAACCACTTCACCTTTCACCAGACGCTGCATCTCGGTAACTTCTTCCGGACGTTCGTCAATCAGCAGCACCATCAGCACGCAGTCAGGATGATTGTATGCAATGCTCTGCGCGATGTTCTGCAGCAGCATGGTTTTACCCGCTTTCGGCGGAGCAACAATCAGACCACGTTGGCCACGACCGATCGGCGATGCCAGGTCCAGTACACGCGCCGTTAAGTCTTCAGTAGAACCGTTACCACGTTCCATACGCAGACGAGAGTTTGCGTGCAGCGGCGTTAAGTTCTCAAAGAGGATTTTGTTACGGGCGTTTTCTGGTTTGTCGTAGTTAACTTCGTTAACTTTCAACAGCGCAAAGTAGCGTTCACCTTCTTTCGGCGGGCGAATCTTACCAGAAATGGTATCACCAGTGCGGAGGTTGAAACGGCGGATTTGGCTGGGAGAAACGTAGATGTCATCAGGACCGGCGAGGTAGGAGCTGTCTGCAGAGCGGAGGAAACCAAATCCATCCTGCAATATCTCCAGCACACCGTCACCAAAGATATCTTCGCCACTCTTTGCGTGCTGCTTCAGGATGGCAAAAATAATGTCCTGCTTGCGCATACGAGCCAGGTTTTCCAGGCCCATATTTTCGCCGAGAGTGATCAGCTCAGAAACCGGCGTATTCTTTAATTCGGTAAGATTCATAATGGTGTGAGTTCTTAAACTTGGGGTAAATCTCGAACTTAATGTTGTGAATGGTATGGCAGGGTCATCCATGCCTGTTTACGGCCATCAACTCATGTCTGTTCGCTGTCTGGTCACAGGAAAGTACGCAGAACTGAAACGACAAGACGGATTGAGTGACAAGCCAGGAATCTGTCCACTCCTCGCGCGAGAAACAACGGGAAGTATTGGATATAACTAGATTCAAACTTAATAAGGTATGTTTAATACGAAGTCAACACTAACTTAGCACGACTCAAGTCGGGCGTCCAGTCATCCGAATCATTTCGAAGTAGGGTCGCCCGATCATGAGACTTCCTTACGCTAAATTAGCGTCGAGGAATTCTTTCAACTGACCTTTGGACAGCGCGCCGACTTTCGTCGCCGCAACTTCGCCGTTTTTAAACAGCAGCAGGGTCGGGATGCCACGGATACCATACTTCGGCGCGGTGCCTGGGTTTTGGTCAATGTTCAGTTTAGCAACCGTCAGTTTGCCCTGATATTCGTCAGCGATTTCATCCAGAATCGGAGCGATCATTTTGCACGGACCGCACCACTCTGCCCAGAAATCAACGAGGATTGCTCCGTCCGCTTTGAGTACATCCGTGTCAAAACTGTCGTCAGTCAGGTGAATAATTTTATCGCTCATAATAACTCCACAGGAATAAGCCTGGTGCATTGGTGTAGCATTAATCAACGACGTGTTGATGTAGCATTAACCAACTAAAGGTTGACTTTATTTCACCGGATACGCTTTCGTAAAGCAATAGTAAGCTGATATTCTACCACACTATGAGCAAAACACATTTAACAGAACAGAAGTTTTCCGACTTCGCCCTGCACCCAAAGGTGATAGAAGCCCTTGAAAATAAAGGCTTTCATAACTGTACGCCCATTCAGGCCCTCGCGCTGCCACTAACGCTGGCTGGTCGTGATGTTGCCGGGCAGGCGCAAACCGGTACCGGAAAAACGATGGCGTTCCTGACGTCAACGTTTCATTATCTTCTCTCTCATCCCGCGATTGCCGATCGCAAGGTGAACCAACCGCGTGCGTTAATTATGGCGCCAACGCGTGAGTTAGCCGTGCAGATCCACGCCGATGCCGAGCCGCTGGCACAGACCACTGGTCTGAAATTAGGCCTGGCGTATGGCGGCGACGGTTACGATAAACAGCTGAAAGTGCTAGAAAGCGGCGTCGATATTCTTATCGGCACGACCGGTCGTCTCATCGACTATGCAAAACAGAACCACATTAATCTGGGCGCGATTCAGGTCGTGGTGCTGGATGAAGCCGATCGTATGTACGATCTGGGCTTTATTAAAGATATCCGTTGGCTGTTCCGTCGTATGCCGCCAACCACCCAACGTCTGAACATGCTGTTTTCTGCAACCCTCTCTTACCGCGTTCGCGAACTGGCGTTCGAACAGATGAATAACGCTGAGTACGTTGAAGTCGAACCGGAACAGAAAACTGGCCACCGCATTAAAGAAGAGCTCTTCTACCCTTCCAACGAAGAGAAAATGCGTTTGCTGCAAACGCTGATTGAAGAAGAGTGGCCAGATCGCGCCATTGTTTTTGCTAACACCAAGCATCGTTGTGAAGATATCTGGGGCAGTCTTGCTGCGGACGGTCATCGCGTCGGTCTGCTGACCGGTGACGTAGCACAGAAAAAACGTCTGCGTATTCTTGATGAGTTCACCCGTGGCGATCTCGACATTCTCGTTGCGACGGATGTCGCTGCGCGTGGCCTGCATATCCCAGCAGTAACGCACGTATTTAACTATGACCTGCCGGATGACTGTGAAGATTACGTTCACCGAATCGGTCGTACCGGGCGTGCTGGCGCAAGCGGTCACTCTATCAGCCTGGCCTGTGAAGAGTACGCGCTGAATTTACCTGCAATCGAGACCTATATCGGCCACTCGATTCCGGTCAGCAAATATAACCCGGATGCGCTGATGACCGATCTGCCGAAGCCGTTGCGCTTAACGCGCCCGCGTACAGGCAATGGCCCACGCCGTACCGGTGGTGCTCCGCGTAATCGTCGTCGTTCAGGTTAAGAAAAGTTATGCCATACACAAAATCATTCAGCCTGTATCAAGGCGGCAAGAAAACGAATCCCGATGAGCTTACTTTAGTAAGTGATTCTGGTGAGAGAACGCAGCCAACACAGATACAGGTTGAAGGATGAAGTGTATGAATTCTACTTCGCTGTATGCGGCAATCGATCTCGGCTCGAATAGTTTTCATATGCTGGTTGTACGCGAGGTGGCAGGAAGCATCCAGACGCTCACGCGTATCAAACGCAAAGTGCGTCTGGCCGCTGGACTCAACGGTGACAACGAGCTCTCTGTTGAAGCGATGGAGCGCGGCTGGCAATGTTTGCGCCTGTTTGCAGAACGTCTGCAGGATATTCCGCATCCACAAATCCGGGTGGTCGCCACGGCAACATTACGCATCGCCGTAAATGCCGATGTGTTTATTGCCAAAGCGCAAGAGATCCTTGGCTGCCCTGTCCAGGTGATTAGCGGTGAAGAAGAAGCGCGACTGATTTATCAAGGTGTAGCCCATACAACCGGCGGTGCCGATCAGCGTCTGGTTGTGGATATTGGTGGCGCCAGCACTGAATTAGTCACCGGTTCCGGCGCACAAACCACCTCTCTGTTCAGCCTGTCGATGGGCTGCGTCACCTGGCTCGAACGCTATTTTACCGATCGTAATCTGGCACAGGAAAACTTTGACGAGGCAGAGAAGGCCGCACGTGAAGTTCTGCGCCCGGTCGCCGACAAACTGCGTTTTCATGGCTGGAAAGTTTGCGTTGGTGCCTCTGGTACCGTCCAGGCGTTGCAGGAAATCATGATGGCGCAGGGTATGGATGAGCGCATTACGTTGGCCAAACTGCAGCAGCTTAAGCAGCGCGCCATTCACTGCGGTCGTCTGGAAGAGCTGGAAATCGAAGGGTTAACGCTGGAACGTGCGCTGGTATTCCCCAGCGGGCTGGCCATTCTGATTGCTATTTTCACCGAACTGAACATTCAATGCATGACCCTGGCCGGCGGCGCATTACGTGAAGGTCTGGTCTACGGCATGCTGCACCTGGCGGTGGATCAGGATATTCGTAGCCGCACATTACGCAATATCCAGCGTCGCTTTATGGTCGATACAGAGCAAGCACATCGCGTTGCTAATTTAGCGACTAAATTTCTCGATCAGGTAGAAAAAAAGTGGCATCTTGAACCGATTAGCCGCGAACTACTGATTAGTGCCTGTCAGCTGCATGAAATTGGCCTGAGCGTTGATTTTAAACAGGCACCACAGCATGCCGCTTATCTGGTGCGCAATCTCGATCTCCCGGGTTTTACCCCTGCGCAAAAGAAACTGCTAGCAACGCTGTTACTCAATCAGACTAATCCCGTCGATCTCTCTTCGCTCCACCAGCAAAACGCAGTGCCACCGCGCATCGCGGAGCATCTTTGCCGTTTGCTACGTTTGGCGATCATCTTCGCCAGCCGTCGCCGTGACGATCTTGTGCCGGAAATTCAAATGGATGCAAGAAACGAGCACCTGACGGTCACGCTACCAGAAGGCTGGCTGGAACATCATCCGCTGGGTAAAGAGTTAATCGATCAGGAAAGTCAGTGGCAAAGCTATGTCCACTGGCCACTGGACGTTCATTAGATGTTGGTTGCCGGATAGCGTTTACACGTATCCGGCCAACAAAATACCTACTTCGCTTTGGCTTTCGCCATCATTGCCCGAATATTAGCGATGCTTGCCTGCCCTTTTTGCATCCGCTCCTCAGCGCTCACCACTTTACGCTCTTGTTCCCAGATAACGTCATCCTGTGGCAGCTCCAGCAGGAAACGACTCGGTTCCGGACGCACCAGCTCACCGTACTGACGACGCTCTTTACACAGCGTGAAGATGAGTTCTTTCTGTGCACGCGTAATCCCTACGTAAGCCAGACGACGTTCTTCGTCGATATTGTCTTCATCGATACTGCTCTGGTGCGGCAAAAATCCTTCTTCCATTCCCACCATAAACACGTACGGGAACTCCAGCCCTTTTGAGGCATGCAGCGTCATCAACTGCACCTGATCCAGCTCTTCTTCACTCTCTCCACGCTCCATCATGTCGCGCAGAGTAAAGCGGGTAACGACCTGGGTCAGGGTCATCGGCTCTTCCAGCTCACTGCCTTCCAGCATCTCCGTCATCCAGCTGAACAACGTATTGACGTTTTTCATACGCATTTCAGCCGCTTTCGGGCTCGGCGAGGTTTCATACAGCCAGGATTCGTAATCAATACCGTGGATCAGATCGCGCACAGCGGCAACCGGTTCGCGCTCCGCCAGGCGCTGAATTTCACCCAGCCAGTGCGTAAAGCGGGTCAGAGAGTCATACCCGCGCCCGGTCAGTCTCTGGCTAAGCCCCATATCAAAGCTGGCGGTAAACAGGCTTTTATTACGCGTCATCGCCCATTCACCCAACTTTTGCAGCGTGGCCGGACCGATTTCACGCTTTGGCGTGTTTACGATGCGCAAAAATGCGCTGTCGTCATCCGGGTTGCTCAGCACGCGCAGGTAGGCCAGCAGATCTTTAATCTCCGGACGCGAGAAGAACGATGTTCCGCCGGAAATTTTGTACGGGATACGGTTCTGCATCAGAAACTTTTCGAACACGCGCGACTGATGATTACCGCGATAAAGGATGGCGTAGTCTTTATATTGCGTCTTGTTCACAAAGTGATGGGCAATTAATTCCCCGGTCACACGTTCGGCTTCGTGCTCTTCATTATTGGCACTTAGTACCTTCAGCTCAGCACCGTAACCCAACTCGGAAAAGAGCCGCTTTTCAAAGACGTGTGGATTGTTCGCAATGAGGATGTTCGCCGCTTTCAGGATGCGACCTGATGAACGGTAGTTTTGCTCCAGCTTCACCACCTGTAAAGCCGGAAAATCTTTGCTTAACAGTACCAGGTTCTGCGGACGGGCGCCGCGCCAGGAGTAGATCGACTGATCGTCATCGCCCACGACGGTAAAGCGCGCACGTTTCCCTACCAGCAACTTCACCAGCTCGTACTGGCTGGTGTTGGTATCCTGATATTCATCCACCAGCAGGTAGCGGATTCTGTTTTGCCAGCGCTCACGCACTTCTTCATTGCGCTGTAGCAGCAGAGTGGGCAGCAGGATAAGATCGTCAAAATCGAGGACGTTACACGCCTTCATATGCGCGTCATACAGACCATAGCAGTGGGCAAAAATACGATCGCGCTCGCCCTTTGCGCTGGCTGCCGCCTGCGCCGGAGTCATCAGATCGTTTTTCCAGTTGGAGATCGTCGAGATCAGCTGCTGGAGAATAAGCTTATCGTCTTCGATTAGCCCTTCGGTCAGTTCCTTAAGCAAGGCCACCTGGTCAGTATCGTCAAACAACGAGAAGTTAGATTTCATCCCCAGCGCCGCGTATTCACGCTTAATGATATCCAGTCCCAGGGTGTGGAAGGTGGAGATCATCAACCCACGCGCCTCTTTACGACCCAGCGTTTGCGCCACGCGCTCTTTCATCTCGCGCGCAGCCTTATTGGTAAAGGTCACTGCCGCAATATGTCGTGCCTGATAGCCACATTCACGGATCAGATGGGCTATTTTGTTGGTGATAACACGCGTCTTGCCGGAACCCGCTCCCGCCAGCACCAGGCAAGGTCCGGTGACGAATTCGACGGCTTGTTGTTGTCCGGGGTTCAAACGCATAAGGGATTGCTCAATCTGTAAACACGGGGGAGGTGGATTGTAGCAGAAAGAGGGAGAAAAAGAGTAACTGGCTACCCCTGTGAGTAGCCAGAAAATCGGGTCAATCAGGAAGCTGTCGCGGCTAGTGGTGTATAGCCGTTGCGCTGCGCGCTCTTGATCCAGCTGTAGGATCCCATCACCGCGATTGCCGTCAGCAGGACATACTCAAGCGACATGGCGTAAACGCCCTGCACCGCGTAAATAACCACGCTAATCACGTCGATGAGCACCCACAGCAGCCAGTTTTCGACATATTTACGCGTCATCAGAATCATGGCCGCAATCGACAACACCAGCATGGTGGAATCCCAGAACGGGAAGGCATCGGGCTGAAGGTCAGGCATCGCGACCGGTATACCTATCATTTGTAGCAGTGCAATCATAATGCGGGTAAGCGCTGCAAACACCGGATCGATAAACAGCGTCATCAAAACTATCGCCACCGCGCAAACGCCGCCCAGTACCAGGGTTTGCTGACGGGAAAGCCAACGTACCTTGAGCGCAGCTTCCTGCGCCTCGTTTTGTCGGCTCCACGCATACCAACCGTAAATGTTAGCGGCGAAGAAAAACACCTGTAGCAACAAGCTGGCATAGAGCTGAATCTGGAAAAAGATTGCTGCAAACAGCGTGACGTTAATCAGGCCAAACAGGTAATTGATGATTTTTTCCCGGCTGGCACACCAGATACATAACAGACCAAATACGGTACCAATGGCTTCAATCCAAGATAGTGCATAGCCGCCTTCGCCGAGAGGAATGTTGACCATTACATTGTTAATGCTAAAAAAGTCCATCACTGACCTCCTTGCTGACTATCGGAATGAATGGCGCGTAGCGCCAGGGTAATTTGCCGTTCTTCGCCCTGTTGGCACAACGTTTCCTGCTGGACATAATCATTGATACTGCTATCCAGACAACCGTTGTGGGCAACCACCACATTGAGTAATGACGCCGTATGTAACCCGCGCAGCGCACCGATGGTCATCAAAGCGGCACTTTCCATATCCGCACCCAGAACGCCGAGTGCCGACCACTGCGCATCCAGTTCCGCTTCCCGGTCGGTATAAAAACTATCGTGGCTGCGCACCAGGCCGCATGTGGCGGGAATATTCATCTGCCGCGCCTGCGCCATCAGTTCCCTGGTTAACTGCGGGTCGGCGCAGGCCGGATAGCCCGCAGGCGCATAGGTACGGCTGGTCCCGTCATCCGTTACCGCGGCATGGGCGATAATCACGTCACCAAGCGCAAGATTATCCTGCAATGCCCCGCAGCTACCGATACGAATCAGGGTCTTTACACCGATTTGACGCAGTTCTTCAATGGCAATAGCCGTAGACGGTCCACCGATTCCGGTAGAGAGCACTAAAATCTCGATCCCCTGATACCAACCTCGCGCGGCGCGAAACTCACGGTTTTGACCAAGCGATTCTGGGTTATCAAGAAAATTGGCGATGCGATCGACTCGCAACGGGTCTCCCGGCAGCAGCGCATAGCGTGCGCCTGTCATCTCCTTGCTTAACTGGATATGGGGTTGCAGCGACATTCTCGCGCCTCCTTCACTCTTACGGTTATCCGATATCAGCCTCCTGCTTTAACTTTTCAGGGACTAACAACACAATGCTTTCACCATCGGTATCAATAATCTGTAACGCTTTCAGGTCATGTAAAATACGGTTAATACTGCGTGTCGTCGCCGCCAGTTCCTGACTGAGGTTTAGCTTATCCAGCAAAATTTCATTCGTTCCATCTTGTTGATAACGCAGCCATAACGCCTGGCACACTCGCTGATACAGCGAGTAAAGATTGTCGCTGCTGGCCTTTTTCGACAGCTGGTAATATTGCTGACTAAAGAAGCGCAGCATCCGCTGGTTAAAATGGTTATCTAACGCCAGCCAGCGGCTGAAGTATTCCTGCGATAAGCTCAGAAGCTGCACATGTCCTACCGCCACTACCGAACAGATGTAATGGCGCGACTCAAAAATCTCGAGTTCGCCCAGCATATCGCCTTTCCGGTAGCGGGCTTGACGATAACGACGTCCATCTTCAGCCTCATAGAAAACATCGACTTCACCGGCAATAATCAGCGAAAAACGCTGACATATTTCCCCCTGCCGACAGATAAAGGCACCGCGTTGGATCTCTTCAAAACGCCAGCGCTGCATGATGTCCAGAGGGCAATATTTCAATAATTCATAGAGCTGTGGATCGCGAACAATATCACCCAGCCCGGTAAGCCATCCGACTGAAAATTCAGTTTTTTTCATTGTATCCATGATATCTCGCTCCATGGCTGTAGGGACAGGACGGAGGTCCCCGGCAAAAGGGAATGCGGCAGAGAAAATGTCGCTCATCTCCCGTTTCCATGCATCAGGCGAGACATCTGTCCCGCGATGGCGAAGAGTATATGTCCACGACTAAGACGGGTGATAAAGTAATGGGACATCTTTGAGACATGAGAACAAAATAATGGCTAAGAGCGCGGCAGCCCTACATATCCTGGTGAAAGAAGAGAAATTAGCTCTGGAGATCCTGAGCAAGCTGGATCGCGGTATTAGCTTCGATCATTTGGCAAAACGCTATTCTCGCTGCCCCTCTGGGCGCAACGGAGGCGATCTGGGCGAGTTCAAACAGGGGATGATGGTGGGGCCATTTGATGCCGCTGTGTTTAGCTGCCCACTGCTTAAACCTTACGGGCCTGTAAAAACCAAAT
Organism: Citrobacter sp. Cpo074; assembly: GCF_030332745.1. Classification (NCBI taxonomy): domain Bacteria; kingdom Pseudomonadati; phylum Pseudomonadota; class Gammaproteobacteria; order Enterobacterales; family Enterobacteriaceae; genus Citrobacter; species Citrobacter sp. Cpo074. Next base: position 14,482 of record NZ_JAOWHG010000022.1, on the reverse strand, counting down.
TTGGCTACCACATCATCAAAGTGCTGTATCGACGGTAAGCCATGCTAAAATCGCGAGCCTTACAGACCCCTTTTTGAAGGCACGATCATGGCAAAAACAGCAGCAGCAGTGCATATCCTTGTTAAAGAAGAGAAACTGGCACTGGATCTTCTGGAACAGATTAAAAACGGCGCCGACTTCGGCAAACTGGCGAAGAAACACTCCATCTGCCCATCAGGCAAACGCGGCGGTGATTTAGGCGAATTCCGTCAGGGCCAGATGGTTCCGGCGTTCGACAAAGTGGTCTTTTCCTGCCCTGTGCTGGAGCCAACCGGTCCGCTGCACACTCAGTTCGGTTACCACATCATTAAAGTGCTGTACCGTAACTAATAGAAAGCCCGGTGTTTAAACACCGGGCTTTTTTTGCCGGATAGCGCTTCGCTTATCCGGCCTACGAAGCGCTGTTGATATGCCATTCCTCTATGAGGAATTATCCTGCGACCGCAATGCGCTTCATATCGGTCATGTAGCCACGCAGTTTCTGGCCCACTTTCTCGATAGCATGGCCGCGAATCGCATCGTTCACGTCACGCAGTTGCGCGTTGTCTACCGCGCCTTCAGCAATCGCTTTGCCCAGGTCGCCGGTCTGCAGGGTGGTCATGAACTCTTTCAGCAGCGGTACGCAAGCGTAAGAGAACAGGTAGTTGCCGTATTCTGCGGTATCAGAGATAACCACGTTCATTTCGTACAGACGCTTACGGGCAATGGTGTTGGCGATCAGCGGCAGTTCGTGCAGTGATTCGTAGTAAGCAGATTCTTCGATGATGCCGGAATCCACCATGGTTTCGAACGCCAGCTCAACGCCCGCTTTCACCATCGCAATCATCAGAACGCCTTTATCAAAGTATTCCTGCTCGCCGATTTTACCGTCGAACTGGGCAGCGGTTTCGAACGCGGTTTTGCCGGTCTCTTCACGCCAGGTCAGCAGTTTCTTATCGTCGTTGGCCCAGTCAGCCATCATGCCGGAAGAGAATTCACCGGAGATGATGTCGTCCATGTGTTTCTGGAACAGCGGTGCCATGATCTCTTTCAGCTGTTCAGACAGCGCGTAAGCACGCAGTTTCGCCGGGTTAGAAAGACGGTCCATCATCAGAGTGATGCCGCCCTGCTTCAGCGCTTCGGTGATGGTTTCCCAGCCGAACTGAATCAGTTTTTCAGCATATGCCGGGTCAGTACCCTCTTCCACCAGCTTATCGAAGCACAGCAGAGAACCGGCCTGCAGCATACCGCACAGGATAGTCTGCTCACCCATCAGGTCAGATTTCACTTCCGCAACGAAGGAGGACTCCAGTACGCCAGCACGGTGACCGCCGGTGGCCGCAGCCCAAGCTTTAGCAATCGCCATGCCTTCGCCTTTCGGATCATTTTCCGGGTGAACGGCGATCAGCGTAGGTACGCCGAAACCACGTTTGTACTCTTCACGAACTTCAGTACCCGGGCATTTCGGTGCCACCATCACAACGGTGATGTCTTTACGGATCTGCTCGCCCACTTCCACGATGTTGAAGCCGTGGGAGTAACCCAGCGCTGCGCCGTCTTTCATCAGCGGCTGTACAGAACGCACAACGTCGGAGTGCTGCTTGTCCGGAGTCAGGTTAACCACCAGATCAGCCTGCGGGATCAGCTCTTCGTAGGTACCCACTTTGAAGCCGTTTTCGGTCGCTTTACGCCAGGAAGCACGCTTCTCAGCAATGGCTTCTTTACGCAGTGCGTAGGAGATATCCAGACCGGAGTCACGCATGTTCAGGCCCTGGTTCAGACCCTGGGCGCCACAGCCGACGATGACCACTTTTTTACCCTGAAGGTAGCTCGCACCATCGGCGAATTCGTCGCGCCCCATAAAGCGACATTTACCCAGCTGTGCCAGCTGCTGGCGCAGGTTCAGTGTATTAAAGTAGTTAGCCATGATGGTGTACTCCGTGATGTTGTGTTGTGGTGCTTATTATTCGGTTCGCAGATTTGTATTTGCGAGATTGAATCCACATTACAACAGGAAATTTATTGCGGAAATTGATATATTCACAACGTCACATTGCAATTTATGCAACGTAGAAAATCGGAGGCTCGTCTGTGGATTTACGCGATCTGAAAATGTTCCTGCATTTGGCTGAAAGTCGTCACTTTGGCCGCAGCGCGCGGGCAATGCACGTAAGCCCATCCACGCTTTCCCGGCAGATTCAGCGCCTCGAAGAAGACCTCGGCCAGCCGCTGTTTGTGCGCGATAACCGTACGGTTACGCTGACCGAAGCAGGTGAAGAGCTGCGCGTGTTTGCCCAACAGACGCTGTTGCAGTACCAGCAGTTACGCCACACCTTAGATCAACAAGGGCCGTCGCTGTCGGGCGAACTGCATATCTTCTGTTCGGTAACTGCCGCCTACAGCCATCTGCCGCCAATCCTTGACCGTTTCCGCGCCGAGCATCCGTCAGTGGAAATTAAGCTCACCACCGGCGACGCCGCCGATGCGATGGATAAAGTTGTCACTGGTGAAGCCGATCTGGCAATTGCCGGTAAGCCCGAAACGCTGCCTGGCGCGGTGGCGTTCTCGATGCTGGAGAATCTGACGGTTGTGTTGATCGCTCCGGCGCTGCCCTGCCCGGTGCGAAATCAGGTATCGGTCGATAAGCCGGACTGGTCGACGGTGCCGTTTATCATGGCCGATCAGGGTCCGGTACGCCGCCGTATCGAGCTGTGGTTCCGCCGTCACAAAATCAGCAACCCATCAATTTACGCCACGGTGGGTGGCCACGAAGCGATGGTCTCAATGGTGGCGCTGGGCTGCGGCGTAGCTCTGCTGCCGGAAGTGGTGCTAGAAAACAGCCCGGAGCCGGTGCGTAATCGCGTGATGATTTTAGAGCGCAGTGACGAAAAAACACCGTTCGAGCTTGGCGTCTGCGCGCCGAAAAAGCGACTGCATGAACCGCTGATCGACGCGTTTTGGAAGATTGTTCTGGAACGTAAATCCGCAGAGTAGCACCAGCGTCAGGTCTAAAATCAGTGGTAGATTCAGTATTGGCGCTCCTTTTCTGTATAATGTCGTGATCCATTGTAGTGGGGGGCTTGTTAACCATCGCGTTAAGCAGGCCAGAACAGACGGTGTCATTGCGCACTTGACAGCGAAAATACAAACTTAATTAGCCATCATTATGATAATCAAACCAAAAATTCGTGGATTCATCTGTACAACGACCCATCCGACTGGCTGCAAAGTCAACGTGGAAAAGCAGATCGAGTATGTTAAGCAGAACGGGAAAATCGAGAACGGCCCGTCTCGCGTGCTGGTGATCGGTGCTTCCACCGGTTACGGTCTGGCTTCCAGAATTTCCGCCGCCTTTGGCAGCGGTGCCGCCACTATCGGCGTATTTTTCGAAAAACCGGGCACGGATACCAAACCAGGTTCCGCAGGCTGGTATAACTCTGCAGCTTTCGACGAAGCGGCCAAGCGTGAAGGTCTGTACTCCAAAAGCATCAACGGCGATGCGTTCTCTGACGAATGCCGTGATGAAGTGATCAAACTGATCAAAGAAGACCTGGGTCAGATTGACCTGGTGGTTTACTCACTGGCTTCCCCAGTGCGTAAAATGCCGAAAACCGGTGAAATCGTCCGTTCAGCGCTGAAGCCAATCGGTGAGGTTTACACCTCTAAAGCGATCGATACCAACAAAGATCAGATCATCACCGCCAGCATTGAGCCGGCAACCGAAGAAGAAGTTCAGAACACCGTCACCGTCATGGGCGGCGAAGACTGGGAACTGTGGATGGGCGCGCTGAGCGAAGCGGGCGTGCTGGCTGATGGCGTGAAAACCGTAGCCTACTCCTACATCGGTACCGACCTGACCTGGCCAATCTACTGGCACGGCGCGCTGGGCAAAGCGAAAGAAGACCTCGATCGCGCGGCGGGAGAACTGCGTAACCAGCTGGCACCGCTGAACGGTTCCGCTAACGTTGCCGTACTGAAGTCCGTCATCACCCAGGCATCTTCTGCGATTCCGGTAATGCCACTGTACATCTCCATGGTCTTCAAGCTGATGAAAGCGCAAGGGATTCACGAAGGTTGTATTGAGCAGATCAACCGTCTGATGACCACCAGCCTGTACGGCGATAAAGTGGCGCTTGATGACAACCAGCGTATCCGTATGGATGACTGGGAACTGCGTGACGACATTCAGCAGGCATGTCGCGATCTGTGGCCGCTGATCACTACCGAAAACCTGGCGCAAGAAACTGACTATGCAGGATACAAGCAGGAATTCCTGAACCTGTTCGGTTTTGCCCTCGACGGTGTGGATTACGATGCTGACGTGAATACCGAAGTCGAATTCGACGTTATCACTCTGTAATCTGCTGATACAGTAGCAAAAAGGGTTCATGTTTTTACATGAACCCTTTTTTAATGGCTGTCGTTAACCCGCCAGGAAGAACCTGAACGCCGGGTTATGTGTTTCATCATGACAGTCATAACCCAGTTCATTCAGCCGCGTTTCGAAATCAGGCTCGTGTTCACCCAACTCAAACGCCGCCAGCACACGACCATAGTCAGTGCCGTGACTGCGATAGTGGAACAATGAAATATTCCAGTGCGTCCCCAGGGTATGCAGGAATTTGAGCAACGCCCCCGGCGACTCCGGAAATTCGAAGCTATAAAGACGTTCCTGTAAGGGTTTCGACGGACGTCCACCGACCATATAGCGCACGTGTAGCTTCGCCATCTCGTCATCAGACAGATCCACCACGCTATAGCCGCCCTCATTGAGCAGTTGCAGGATTTCCTTACGCTCTTCCAGCCCACGACTCAGACGTACGCCGACAAAAATGCAGGCGTCTTTCGCATCAGCAAAGCGGTAGTTAAACTCGGTCACCGAGCGCCCGCCCAGCAGTTGGCAAAACTTCAGGAAGCTGCCCTTTTCTTCCGGGATGGTCACGGCCAGCAAGGCTTCGCGCTGTTCCCCCAGCTCGCAACGTTCGGAAACGTAGCGCAGGCCGTGGAAGTTAACGTTAGCGCCGGAAAGAACATGCGCCAGGCGCTCGCCGCGAATATTATGCTGGGCGATGTATTTTTTCATCCCCGCCAGCGCCAGTCCCCCGGAAGGCTCCGCCACCGCACGTACATCCTCGAACAGGTCTTTCATTGCCGCGCAAATAGCATCACTATCGACAGTGATAATATCGTCGAGATATTCCTGGCACAGACGGAAGGTTTCATCACCAATACGTTTCACCGCCACGCCTTCGGCAAAGAGACCCACTCGCGGCAGATCCACCGGATGACCGGCATCCAGCGCCGCTTTCAGACAGGCCGAATCTTCCGCTTCCACGGCAATCACTTTGATTTGCGGCATCAGCTGTTTAATTAGCACCGCAACACCTGCCGCTAATCCGCCACCACCAACTGGCACAAATACGCGATCGAGATGCGCGTCCTGCTGGAGCAGCTCCAGCGCCAGCGTGCCCTGCCCGGCAATCACCATCGGATGATCGAACGGCGGCACCCAGGTAAACCCCTGCTGCTGCGACAATTCAATCGCTTTGGCTTTGGCTTCATCAAAGTTCGCGCCGTGCAGCAGCACTTCTCCGCCGAAGCCGCGAACGGCGTCGACTTTGATATCGGCGGTAGCCGTTGGCATGACAATCAGCGCCTTCACGCCTAATCGCGCAGAAGAGAACGCGACACCCTGAGCATGATTACCAGCCGATGCGGTAATGACGCCATGCGCTTTTTGCTCTTCGGTCAAGCCCGCCATCATGGCATAGGCACCGCGTAGCTTGAAGCTGTGAACAGGTTGACGGTCTTCGCGCTTCACCAGAATGACATTGTCGAGGCGCGAAGAGAGTTTTTCCATTTTCTGTAGCGGCGTTACCTGTGCCGCTTCGTATACCGGCGCACGCAGTACCGCTCTGAGATACTCGGCGCCCTCAGGAGCGCCGGATAGAGGTTGTGAATCCGCCATGGTCATTATCCCCCGAGCTTCGACTTATCGCGCACCGCACCTTTGTCGGCACTGGTTGCCAGGCTGGCGTAGGCGCGCAGTGCAAAGGAGACCTGACGCTGACGATCTTTTGGCGTCCAGGCTTTGTCACCGCGAGCTTCCTGCGCTTCACGGCGCGCAGCGATTTCCGCATCACTCAGTTGCAATTGAATGCCACGATTCGGGATATCGATGGCAATCATGTCACCATCTTCGATAATCGCGATATTACCGCCGCTGGCCGCTTCCGGAGAAACGTGACCAATGGAAAGCCCCGAAGTACCGCCGGAGAAACGACCGTCGGTAATCAGCGCGCAAGCCTTACCGAGGCCCATCGATTTCAGGAAGGTGGTGGGGTAGAGCATTTCCTGCATGCCAGGCCCGCCTTTCGGCCCTTCGTAGCGAATGACAACCACGTCGCCAGCCACCACTTTACCGCCGAGGATGGCTTCAACCGCATCGTCCTGGCTTTCATACACTTTTGCCGGGCCGGTGAATTTCAGGATGCTGTCATCCACGCCTGCGGTTTTTACAATACAGCCGTTTTCCGCGAAGTTACCGTACAGGACTGCCAGACCGCCGTCTTTGCTGTAAGCATGTTCCAGCGAGCGGATGCAGCCTTCAGCGCGGTCGTCATCCAGCGTATCCCAACGGCAGTCCTGTGAGAACGCCTGGGTAGTACGAATGCCGGCCGGGCCTGCACGGAACATTTTTTTCACCGCGTCGTCTTTGGTCAACATCACGTCATACCGATCGAGCGTTTGCGGCAGAGTCAGCCCCAGCACGTTTTTCACGTCGCGGTTCAGCAGTCCAGCACGATCCAGTTCGCCTAAAATACCCAGTACGCCGCCTGCGCGGTGCACGTCTTCCATATGGTATTTCTGCGTGCTCGGTGCCACTTTACACAGCTGCGGGACTTTGCGGGACAGCTTGTCGATATCACTCATGGTGAAGTCGATTTCCGCTTCCTGCGCGGCCGCCAGCAGGTGCAGAACGGTATTGGTGGAGCCGCCCATGGCGATATCCAGCGTCATGGCGTTCTCAAACGCTGCCTTGCTGGCAATGTTGCGCGGCAGGGCGGAGGCATCATCCTGCTCGTAATAGCGTTTGGTCAGCTCGACGATGCGTTTACCTGCGTTGAGGAACAGTTCTTTACGGTCGGCGTGAGTCGCCAACAGCGAACCGTTACCCGGCTGCGACAAGCCCAGCGCTTCAGTCAGGCAGTTCATCGAGTTAGCGGTGAACATACCGGAACAGGAGCCGCAGGTCGGACAGGCGGAACGTTCAACCTGCTCGCTTTGTGAGTCGGAAACTTTCGGGTCAGCGCCCTGAATCATCGCATCAACCAGGTCGAGCTTGATGATTTGGTCAGAGAGCTTGGTTTTCCCGGCTTCCATCGGACCGCCGGAAACAAAGATCACCGGAATATTCAGGCGCAAAGAGGCCATTAACATCCCGGGGGTGATTTTGTCGCAGTTGGAGATGCAGACCATCGCATCGGCGCAGTGGGCGTTAACCATGTACTCAACGGAGTCAGCGATCAGCTCACGCGACGGCAGTGAATACAGCATGCCGCCATGGCCCATGGCGATACCATCATCCACAGCAATGGTGTTGAACTCTTTCGCCACGCCGCCTGAGGCTTCGATTTGTTCGGCAACCAGCTTACCGAGATCGCGCAGGTGGACGTGACCCGGCACAAACTGGGTAAAGGAGTTCACCACAGCGATAATCGGTTTACCGAAGTCATCATCGGTCATCCCGGTGGCGCGCCACAATGCGCGGGCACCCGCCATATTGCGGCCGTGGGTGGTGGTAGCAGAACGATACTTAGGCATGCTTGATTAACTCCCGTCTGTCTAATAATTGGGACGGTGCGTGCCGTCCCAAATTTATGTTTATTGATTAACCTGATCCAACCAGCCGTATTTATCTTCCGTTTCACCGGTGAAGAGGCCAAAGAAGGCCTGCTGGATGCGTTTGGTGACCGGACCGCAGCGGCCTTCGCCCACCTGGATACCATCGACACTGCGTACTGGGGTGATTTCGGCCGCGGTACCGGACATGAACACTTCATCGGCCAGGTACAGTGATTCACGGGACAGCACCTGCTCACGCACTTCGATATCGAGATCTTTCGCCAGCTTAATGATCGCATCACGAGTGATACCCGGCAGCGCGGAAGAGGTAAACGGCGGGGTAAACAGAATGCCGTCTTTTACTTCAAACAGGTTTTCGCCCGCACCTTCGGAGATGTAGCCATTCACGTCCAGCGCAATGCCTTCCTGATAGCCATGACGACGCGCTTCGCTACCCACCAGCAGCGAAGACAGATAGTTACCGCCCGCTTTAGCAGCAGTAGGGATGGTGTTCGGCGCAACGCGGTTCCAGGAAGAAACCATCGCGTCGATCCCCTGCTCCAGTGCTTCAGCACCGAGGTAAGCGCCCCACGGGAACGCGGCGATGATCACGTCAGTGGTGTATCCCGCTGGCGGGTTAACGCCCATCCCCACGTCGCCAACAAACACCAGCGGACGGATATAGGCGCTGGTCAGATTGTTTTTACGAATCACCTCGCGGCAAGCTTCCATCAGCTCATCAACGCTCTGAGAAACCGGAAAACGATAGATCTTGGCTGAATCACGCAGACGCTGCATATGTTCGCGATGACGGAACACCACCGGCCCTTTGTGAGAATCGTAGCAACGGATGCCTTCAAATACAGAAGTACCGTAGTGCAGCGCGTGGGACATCACGTGAACCTTCGCGTCTTCCCAACGAATCATCTCGCCATTAGACCAAATGTAATCAGCTTTTTTCGTCGTCATTTTTCTTCCTTTTGCGCTCAGGCGCGGATTTGTTGTGATGTGGTTGTGCTCTGGCAGATAGCAACATGTGCAACGTCTACCAGTTTACTTAACTGACTAAACAGTAAGTCGACCGACCGGGGGCTGGCAACGGTCAATTCGATATTTATATTTTGCGCATCGCTGGCGGCTTCCATATTCATGGAGCACACCTGAAAACCACGATGGCGTACCACGCGTAAAACACGTTCTAACGTTTCCGGATTGAAACGAGCCTCAACGGCGACCTGATGTTGCATCATGATAATTTCTCCAGCATTTCTGAGTTACTGGCACCTGGTGGTACCAGAGGCCAGACATTCTCAAGTTCGTCGATTGAGACATGAAGCAGGTATGGCCCCTCGCTGTTCAGCATGGTGTCGAGTGCCGCTTCAACCTGGTCTTTACGGGTGATGTGTTGACCTGGTATGCCGAAGGCGCTGGCCAACATGAGGAAATCGGGGTTATCGGTAAGGGTGGTTTCGCTATAACGTTCCTGGAAAAACAGCTGCTGCCATTGTCGCACCATGCCTAACCGCTGGTTGTCGAGTAAGACTATTTTCAGCGGCAACTGCTTGCGTTTTACGGTGCCCAGTTCCTGTACATTCATCATGAAGGAACCGTCACCGGAGATACAGATTACCGTATCGTTCGGGCGAGCAACCTGCGCGCCAACCGCTGCTGGCAGGCCAAAGCCCATCGTACCCAAGCCGCTCGAGGTGATGAAATTTTCCGGGCGGGTGTAGGTCATATGCTGCGCCGACCACATCTGATGCTGACCAACATCCGTTGTCACTACGCTGTCCGTGGGTTTGCGATCGGACAACTGCTTCAACAACAGTGGCGCGTAGATAGCCTCACCGGGATGATCATAGCGCCAGGTATGCTCTGTGCGCAGTTCAGTGCTATGCTGACGCCATGCGTCAATCTTCAGAGATTGCTGCAATGCCGGCAGCAGAGAATTTAAATCACCCTGCAGGGCGACGTGCGCCTGGCGCAGCTTGTTCATTTCCGCCGGGTCAATATCCATGTGGATCACGCTGGCGTTCGGTGCGAAGGTATTCAGCTTGCCGGTCACCCGGTCATCAAAACGCGCACCCACTGCAATCAGTAAATCACATTCTTGCACCGCGAAATTTGCCGCTTTAGTGCCATGCATTCCCAACATACCCAAATAGTATGGGTAGTCAGCTTCTACTGCACCCAGCCCCTTCAACGTGCAGGCGACCGGCATTTGGGTTACCGCGATAAATTCACGCAGGGCCGGGACCGCCTGCGCCATACCAACGCCGCCACCGACGTACAGGATCGGTTTTTGCGCCTGCGCCAGCATTTTACGCGCCTGCTCAATGTCAGCGTGCGGGAAAACCTCTACGTTTTCGACAGTCGTAAAATACGGCTCCAGCGTACCGCTGGCCAGCTGGATGTCTTTCGGGATATCAACCAGAACCGGACCCGGACGACCGGAGTTCGCCACAGCGAAAGCCTCTGCCATGATGCGCGGCAGCTCTTCCAGTGACTGCACCAGGAAACTGTGTTTGGTGCAGGACAAAGACATACCCAGAACGTCCACTTCCTGGAACGCATCCGTTCCGATGAAAGGTGAGGCCACCTGACCGGTGATCGCCACCACAGGAACAGAATCTAACAGCGCATCGGCAAGTCCGGTGATCAGGTTGGTAGCGCCAGGACCTGAAGTGGCGATACACACGCCGGTTTTACCGGTCGCACGAGCATAGCCAATTGCCGCCATTGCCGCGCCCTGCTCGTGTCGGCACAACAGGTGTTCTACGCCGCCGTCATACAACGCATCGTAAACCGGCATAATTGCGCCACCAGGATAACCAAAGACGGTTTGAACCCCTTGTGCACGCAACGCATGTACCACCCACTGTGCCCCATTCATAGTTACATCCCCGCCGTAAATCTTGAGAAACAGAATTTTATGCTACCGTTCACTTTCTGCTCCTCGTGTATGTTTTTAAGGTCAAAAAAAACCCCCGGACCTTTCGGTGCGGGGGTCTTAGTTCGTTAAGGCTTGTTTTCTAAGCCTTTCCTCGTCCAAGTGCAGCCCCGCACGGTGGGATAATAATCACCACCACGCTAATCACGACCAGGCTAATCACTCGTAGAAGGGCTGTCATTTTTGTATTTTCTTGCATCTTGTTCGAAGGAATACCTAAAGAGTTACCATAGAATTTGCAAATGACACAAGATATTTTTTTATTCGTTTTTCTGACGCCGTTAACGGTTTAGATAAATATCGTTGTTTTTTATACAAAAAATCAAAAGTGAAAATATTTCACGTTTCAGGTGATTCTCGGCAACCCGTTCCCTACTAAAAACGTTATTCAAAAGCGTTTGCGAGCGCTATTCCAGGCTTTATGCAAGCAGTATTGAGCTACATAAAAACACGGGAATAAGCCTCTAAAAACCGTAATTATGTGAAATCTTGCCGCGATGTATTGCGACATAATGCTTTCATCAGGAGGGCTTATGTCACTATCGATTGTTCACACACGCGCTGCGCTGGGCGTGAATGCGCCAGCCATTACCATCGAGGTACATATCAGTAATGGTTTGCCTGGTTTAACCATGGTGGGATTACCCGAAACAACGGTAAAAGAGGCTCGCGATCGAGTTCGCAGTGCGATTATTAATAGCGGTTATGAATTCCCGGCGAAGAAGATAACCATAAACCTCGCTCCGGCCGATCTCCCGAAAGAAGGGGGACGATATGATTTACCTATCGCAGTTGCGCTTCTGGCAGCGTCTGAGCAGCTTACAACCCATAACCTCGATACATATGAGCTGGTAGGCGAATTAGCGCTTACAGGCGCGTTACGTGGCGTTCCCGGTGCGATATCAAGTGCAACTGAAGCTATTCGCGCAGGCAGGAGAATTATTGTCGCAAAAGAGAATGCAACTGAAGTGGGACTGATACACGGTGAAGGGTGCCTGATAGCCGATCATCTACAGGCCGTATGCGCATTTCTCGAAGGTAAGCATGATTTAGACAGACCATCATCGGCAGATTTTACCCCCTGCGCATTAGCAGATGATCTGAGCGATGTTATCGGCCAGGAACAGGGTAAACGCGGGCTGGAGCTTACCGCAGCTGGCGGTCATAACCTCTTACTCATCGGGCCGCCGGGAACGGGTAAGACCATGCTGGCCAGTCGCCTGAGAGGATTGCTTCCGCCACTGAGCAATGATGAAGCACTGGAAAGCACCGCGATTCTAAGTCTGGTCAATTCCGACACGCTACAAAAACAGTGGAAACAACGCCCTTTTCGTTCGCCGCATCACAGTGCTTCATTAACTGCCATGGTCGGTGGCGGCTCTATTCCTGCGCCAGGCGAGATATCTCTGGCGCATAACGGCATACTGTTTCTGGATGAACTTCCCGAGTTTGAGCGGCGCACGCTGGATGCACTGCGAGAGCCCATTGAGTCCGGGCAGATTCATTTATCCCGCACTCGGGCAAAAATAACTTACCCCGCGCGTTTTCAGCTTATTGCTGCCATGAATCCCAGCCCAACAGGACATTATCAGGGGAACCATAACCGCTGTACCCCAGAGCAGACGCTACGCTACCTCAATCGATTATCAGGTCCATTTCTTGACCGCTTCGATCTCTCCCTCGAAATCCCCTTACCGCCTCCCGGCATACTCAGCCAGAGCCAGGTAAAAGGGGAAGATAGCGCAACGGTGAAGCAACGCGTTATGGCAGCACGAGAGCGTCAGTATCAGCGGCAGAATAAGTTAAATGCGCACCTGGACAGTCAGGATATCCATAAATACTGTCCACTGCGTAGCGACGATGCGCAGTGGCTTGAAGAAACGCTCGCGCATCTCGGATTATCCATCCGCGCCTGGTTACGCCTGATAAAGGTCGCTCGAACGATCGCGGATATAGAACAATCTGACCATATCTCTCGCCAGCACTTACAGGAAGCTGTTGGGTATCGGGCGATAGACAGATTACTCATTCATTTGCAGAAACTACTGGCATAAAAAAAGGGCTTTCGCCCTTTTTTATTAATCATCAGATTCGGTGTAGTCTTCCGCACCTTCCACCTGAGGTTTCCCGCCAGACAGCGTGTGGAAGCGTTTTGGACGCTTAATGCGCGTCATGTATTTGGACCACACACGTTCAGCTTCGGTAACCGGTTCGCGCTCACCACGGCATACCGCAACAAACAGTTTTTCTTCTTCCGTTACCGGCTCACGCTTGCCCAGATCCAGCTCGTTGAAAGCATAACCGTGACGCTCAAGCAGTTGTGCTTCTTTAATGGTGAAATCACCATGACGGGAGAATCCGCGGGGATAATATTTATTATCGAAATATCGATTAGTCGTCGTAAAGCTTTCCGCCATCCTGCACGCTCCTAATTCTTTGGCCGAGCTATTTATGGCGCGGAGTATTAGTTACGCTTGACAGAGCGTCAAACAAAAGATTTAAATCATAACGACAAATAATTTTATGGAGCGAGTTGTGGATACGGAATTGTTAAAAACTTTCCTGGAAGTTAGCCGGACACGCCACTTTGGCAGGGCTGCTGAAGCGCTCTATCTGACCCAATCAGCGGTTAGTTTTCGGATCAGACAACTGGAAAATCAATTGGGTGTAAACCTGTTCACCCGACACAGAAACAATATCCGTTTAACCGCTGCAGGTGAAAAATTATTACCTTACGCTGAAACGCTGATGAATACGTGGCAAGCAGCACGTAAGGAGGTTGCGAATACCTCGCGGCATAACGAGTTTTCTATTGGTGCCAGCGCATCCCTCTGGGAATGCATGCTTAATGGCTGGCTGGGGCGTTTGTACCAATCCCAGGAGCCACAATCCAGCCTGCAATTTGAAGCGAGGATCGCGCAGCGACAGTCGTTAGTAAAACAGCTTCATGAACGACAGCTTGATCTATTGATTACTACAGAAACGCCCAAAATGGACGAATTTAGCAGCCAACTGTTGGGATATTTCACGCTGGCGCTCTATTGCAGTTCTCCTTCACAAACCAAAGATGAACTGAATTATCTGCGTCTGGAATGGGGACCTGACTTTCAGCAACACGAGACTGGATTGATTGCGGGAGATGAAGTGCCGGTACTTACCACCAGTTCGGCAGAATTAGCCAGGCAGCAACTTTCAGTCCTCAAAGGTTTTAGCTGGCTACCGGTCAGCTGGGCTAAAGGTAAAAGCGATCTCCATACGGTTACCGACAGTACAACGCTTTCACGCCCGTTATATGCAGTTTGGCTGCAAAATAGCGATAAACATGCGCTGATTTGCGATCTGCTGAGAACGAATATTCTGGAAGATTAAGGAAAACGCTGGCAAGGATGCCGGGAGTAAAATAGAAAGAAGGAAAAACTCAAATTACAGGTAAAAAAAATCCTTAGCAAGAATGCTAAGGATTGTTTCTGGCAGGGGCGGAGAGACTCGAACTCGCGACACCCGGTTTTGGAGACCGGTGCTCTACCAACTGAGCTACGCCCCTAAATCTTCTTATCATTAAGCCTGCTTAGTAGCAGGCTTAATTTTCTAATAAGTGGCGGAACGGACGGGACTCGAACCCGCGACCCCCTGCGTGACAGGCAGGTATTCTAACCAACTGAACTACCG
>NZ_JAOWHG010000021.1:0-2174 GCF_030332745.1 Citrobacter sp. Cpo074 | reverse complement strand
GGGGCAAGTTTCGTGCTTAGATGCTTTCAGCACTTATCTCTTCCGCATTTAGCTACCGGGCAATGCCATTGGCATGACAACCCGAACACCAGTGATGCGTCCACTCCGGTCCTCTCGTACTAGGAGCAGCCCCCCTCAATTCTCCAGCGCCCACGGCAGATAGGGACCGAACTGTCTCACGACGTTCTAAACCCAGCTCGCGTACCACTTTAAATGGCGAACAGCCATACCCTTGGGACCTACTTCAGCCCCAGGATGTGATGAGCCGACATCGAGGTGCCAAACACCGCCGTCGATATGAACTCTTGGGCGGTATCAGCCTGTTATCCCCGGAGTACCTTTTATCCGTTGAGCGATGGCCCTTCCATTCAGAACCACCGGATCACTAAGACCTGCTTTCGCACCTGCTCGAGCCGTCACTCTCGCAGTCAAGCTAGCTTATGCCTTTGCACTAACCTCCTGATGTCCGACCAGGATTAGCTAACCTTCGTGCTCCTCCGTTACTCTTTAGGAGGAGACCGCCCCAGTCAAACTACCCACCAGACACTGTCCGCAACCCGGATCACGGGTCTACGTTAGAACACCAGCCATTAAAGGGTGGTATTTCAAGGATGGCTCCATGCAGACTGGCGTCCACACTTCAAAGCCTCCCACCTATCCTACACATCAAGGACCAGTGTTCAGTGTCAAGCTATAGTAAAGGTTCACGGGGTCTTTCCGTCTTGCCGCGGGTACACTGCATCTTCACAGCGAGTTCAATTTCACTGAGTCTCGGGTGGAGACAGCCTGGCCATCATTACGCCATTCGTGCAGGTCGGAACTTACCCGACAAGGAATTTCGCTACCTTAGGACCGTTATAGTTACGGCCGCCGTTTACCGGGGCTTCGATCAAGAGCTTCTCCTTACGGATAACCCCATCAATTAACCTTCCGGCACCGGGCAGGCGTCACACCGTATACGTCCACTTTCGTGTTTGCACAGTGCTGTGTTTTTAATAAACAGTTGCAGCCAGCTGGTATCTTCGACTGATTTCAGCTCCATGAGTAAATCACTTCACCTACATATCAGCGTGCCTTCTCCCGAAGTTACGGCACCATTTTGCCTAGTTCCTTCACCCGAGTTCTCTCAAGCGCCTTGGTATTCTCTACCTGACCACCTGTGTCGGTTTGGGGTACGATTTCGTGTTACCTGATGCTTAGAGGCTTTTCCTGGAAGCAGGGCATTTGTTACTTCAGCACCGTAGTGCCTCGTCATCACACCTCAGCGTTAAAAGGTACCGGATTTACCTGGAACCTCCGCCTACATGCTTAAACCGGGACAACCGTCGCCCGGCTAACATAGCCTTCTCCGTCCCCCCTTCGCAGTAACACCAAGTACAGGAATATTAACCTGTTTCCCATCGACTACGCCTTTCGGCCTCGCCTTAGGGGTCGACTCACCCTGCCCCGATTAACGTTGGACAGGAACCCTTGGTCTTCCGGCGTGCGGGTTTTTCACCCGCATTATCGTTACTTATGTCAGCATTCGCACTTCTGATACCTCCAGCATGCCTCACGACACACCTTCAACGGCTTACAGAACGCTCCCCTACCCAACAACACATAGTGTCGCTGCCGCAGCTTCGGTGCATGGTTTAGCCCCGTTACATCTTCCGCGCAGGCCGACTCGACCAGTGAGCTATTACGCTTTCTTTAAATGATGGCTGCTTCTAAGCCAACATCCTGGCTGTCTGTGCCTTCCCACATCGTTTCCCACTTAACCATGACTTTGGGACCTTAGCTGGCGGTCTGGGTTGTTTCCCTCTTCACGACGGACGTTAGCACCCGCCGTGTGTCTCCCGTGATAACATTCTTCGGTATTCGCAGTTTGCATCGGGTTGGTAAGTCGGGATGACCCCCTAGCCGAAACAGTGCTCTACCCCCGAAGATGAGTTCACGAGGCGCTACCTAAATAGCTTTCGGGGAGAACCAGCTATCTCCCGGTTTGATTGGCCTTTCACCCCCAGCCACAAGTCATCCGCTAATTTTTCAACATTAGTCGGTTCGGTCCTCCAGTTAGTGTTACCCAACCTTCAACCTGCCCATGGCTAGATCACCGGGTTTCGGGTCTATACCCTGCAACTTAACGCCCAGTTAAGACTCGGTTTCCCTTCGGCTCCCCTATTCGGTTAACC
>NZ_JAOWHG010000020.1:0-211 GCF_030332745.1 Citrobacter sp. Cpo074 | reverse complement strand
ATACATTGAGCTAACCGATACTAATGAACCGTGAGGCTTAACCTTACAACGCCGAAGATGTTTTGGCGAAGAGACATCGACATTCAGCTTGATTACAGATTACATCGACATGCCCAGGAGGTGTGTTGATGAACAGAATTTGCCTGGCGGCTGTAGCGCGGTGGTCCCACCTGACCCCATGCCGAACTCAGAAGTGAAACGCCGTAGCGCC
>NZ_JAOWHG010000019.1:0-291 GCF_030332745.1 Citrobacter sp. Cpo074 | reverse complement strand
AGTGCTCACACAGATTGTCTGATGAAAAGTAAATAGCAAGGCGTCTTGCGATTGAGACTTCAGTGTCCCCTTCGTCTAGAGGCCCAGGACACCGCCCTTTCACGGCGGTAACAGGGGTTCGAATCCCCTAGGGGACGCCACTTGCTGGTATGTGTGAGTGAAAGTCGCCGACCGAAGTATCTCAAAACTGACTTACGAGTCACGTTTGAGATATTTGCTCTTTAAAAATCTGGATCAAGCTGAAAATTGAAACGACACACTGTTTCATTTCTCCGTAATAAGAAATGAAAA
>NZ_JAOWHG010000018.1:0-609 GCF_030332745.1 Citrobacter sp. Cpo074 | reverse complement strand
GGTGTGTTCGAGTCTCTCAAATTTTTGCAAGTCGATGATGAATCGAAAGAAACATCTTCGGGTTGTGAGGTTAAGCGACTAAGCGTACACGGTGGATGCCCTGGCAGTCAGAGGCGATGAAGGACGTGCTAATCTGCGATAAGCGTCGGTAAGGTGATATGAACCGTTATAACCGGCGATTTCCGAATGGGGAAACCCAGTGTGATTCGTCACACTATCATTACGTGAATACATAGCGTAATGAAGCGAACCGGGGGAACTGAAACATCTAAGTACCCCGAGGAAAAGAAATCAACCGAGATTCCCCCAGTAGCGGCGAGCGAACGGGGAGCAGCCCAGAGTCTGAATCAGCATGTGTGTTAGTGGAAGCGTCTGGAAAGTCGCACGATACAGGGTGAAAGTCCCGTACACAAAAGTGCATGTGTTGTGAACTCGAAGAGTAGGGCGGGACACGTGGTATCCTGTCTGAATATGGGGGGACCATCCTCCAAGGCTAAATACTCCTGACTGACCGATAGTGAACCAGTACCGTGAGGGAAAGGCGAAAAGAACCCCGGCGAGGGGAGTGAAAAAGAACCTGAAACCGTGTACGTACAAGCAGTGGGAGCA
>NZ_JAOWHG010000017.1:0-268 GCF_030332745.1 Citrobacter sp. Cpo074 | reverse complement strand
TGTCCAGGGGGCCGCCTTCGCCACCGGTATTCCTCCAGATCTCTACGCATTTCACCGCTACACCTGGAATTCTACCCCCCTCTACAAGACTCTAGCCTGCCAGTTTCGGATGCAGTTCCCAGGTTGAGCCCGGGGATTTCACATCCGACTTGACAGACCGCCTGCGTGCGCTTTACGCCCAGTAATTCCGATTAACGCTTGCACCCTCCGTATTACCGCGGCTGCTGGCACGGAGTTAGCCGGTGCTTCTTCTGCGAGTAACGTCAAT
>NZ_JAOWHG010000016.1:0-222 GCF_030332745.1 Citrobacter sp. Cpo074 | reverse complement strand
GCGCTCTCCTGAGGAGGACAAATCCGCCGGGAGCGGATTTGAACGTTGCGCAGCAACGGCCCGGAGGGTGGCGGGCAGGATGCCCGCCATAAACTGCCAGACATTAATTTAGTGAAGAAGCCCATCCTGACGGATGGGCTTCTTTGCGTCTGTGCGGAATGAAAACCGCCGGATGCGGCGTGCCGCCTTATCCGGCCTGCAGGGGCCGGGCTGAACGTATTT
>NZ_JAOWHG010000015.1:0-230 GCF_030332745.1 Citrobacter sp. Cpo074 | reverse complement strand
TATCTTCGAGTGCCCACACAGATTGTCTGATAAATTGTTAAAGAGCAGTTGCGACGCGCTTTAGCGCTCTGTCGCGAGGTCCCGTATATTACGTTTTCCTCATTCAGAGTCAAGCATTTATTTTTGCTTTTCTCTACGAGATTCTCAGGAGAACCCCGCTGACCCGGCGGCTTGTAATCCGTTGTTCCGTGTCAGTGGAGGCGCATTATAGGGAGTTATTTCAGGCTGAC
>NZ_JAOWHG010000014.1:0-246 GCF_030332745.1 Citrobacter sp. Cpo074 | reverse complement strand
GTACAATGCTGCCCGTAGGCCTGATAAACGTAGTGCCATCAGGCAATAACACGAATGCCCGGGCCATGCGCCGGATGGCGACTAGCGCCTTATCCGGCCTACTGAGTACAACACTGCCCGTAGGCCTGATAAACGTAGTGCCATCAGGCAATAACACGAATGCCCTGGCCATGCGCCGGATGGCGGCTAGAGCCTTATCCGGCCTACTGAGTACAATGCTGCCCGTAGGCCTGATAAACGTAGTGC
>NZ_JAOWHG010000013.1:0-936 GCF_030332745.1 Citrobacter sp. Cpo074 | reverse complement strand
GTGAAGATTACGGGCTACCCTTCTCTGCGGCGCATTCTTAACGGAACCCGTTACCGGATTAACCATCCTAAGGTACTTGAAGTGGGCATTGGCAGCGCCGGGTTTCGAAATAACATAATGTCAGGGGCCAGATTCTGCATCTGGTTTTCCGCCTGCTGGCGGTTCATTGAGGTGGTGTTTAAATCCGAGCATGACGTCGCCGCACTGCTGGGAAACGTGACGATGGATGTGGCGAAGGTGATTGTAAGTGTTTTTGTCTCGCAATCAGCGGGTAGTGCTCTTAGGTTCGTTGTACCTCTATTTATCTCTAGCGGGGCCGTTCCGGTTTGGGGAGAAATCGTTTGTGTCGTTGTATTAGGTTTTATTATTGCTAAGACACTGAATGAAGTGGACGAAAAATATGAGCTATCAGATAAAGTTATAGCGTGCATTCGTGAGGGGATGAAAGAGCGGCAAAGAATTGCAGAGTGGAACGCCCAACGGCTGGGGTACAGAAGTTCCCTATATGGCGGAATTTATTGATATGAACTTCAATATAAATCTGGAGAATATTAAGAAAAGATGCAAGTTGTTTCTTTGTATGTTCTTTTTTGGAGGCATGACCTGGGTGGGGTATATTGCCAGCGTACCTGATCTCACCGATCTCATTGAATCCAGAAGCATCGTCTATTTTTTCTGGGGTTCATTTTGCATGTTTTTCATGATTCCGGTGACGGGTTGCTTTACTTTGGGCACTGCCTATCTGGCTTTTGCGAAAAGCATGCAGCCGCCAAAATTCTTCGACAGGACATTTACCATTGTTTTCCACGTCGCGGGGGTAGGATTTGTTATTGGTAATATTTTCTCTTTTATTGTTATTTTTTATCCTCTTGGTACTAACTATGTTTTATGTGAGCGTCCAGGCCCGACGTCTGGCACCTATTACACCCGGACCGA
>NZ_JAOWHG010000003.1:0-209 GCF_030332745.1 Citrobacter sp. Cpo074 | reverse complement strand
CTCACGGTAAAAGGGCGGCACCTGTTCGTACCATTCATCTCCCTGCTCTGCTGCACGACTGACTGAATCAAAGGCTTCCGACACCCACCCTTCATACGGGCTTCTTACACCAGAACCGTCCGTTTTTCCCCCCCTTCACCCCTTCCGGGTTGCCTAAAAACGCCGGCATCCTCGGGTCTGCGCTCAGGACCTCAAGATGGACAAACCAC
>NZ_JAOWHG010000002.1:0-200 GCF_030332745.1 Citrobacter sp. Cpo074 | reverse complement strand
CCGCAGGGACCGGCAGGCGCAAAAGGCGAAAAAGGGGACAAGGGAGATTCCGGGTTAACGGGGGCAACAGGACCAACTGGACCTGTAGGTCCACAGGGGGCGGCAGGGGCAAAAGGTGACAAGGGTGATACCGGATTAACGGGGGCAACAGGACCAACTGGCCCTGTGGGTCCGCAGGGACCGGCAGGCGCAAAAGGCGA
>NZ_JAOWHG010000012.1:0-322 GCF_030332745.1 Citrobacter sp. Cpo074 | reverse complement strand
CATCCGTAGCTCAGCTGGATAGAGTACTCGGCTACGAACCGAGCGGTCGGAGGTTCGAATCCTCCCGGATGCACCATATTCTCCGAGACAACAGCAAAACTGTTGTTTCATGGTCTGCGAGATAATCGCGAGCACCAGGGAGGATAACGTTGCTTCAGCAACGGCCCGCAGGGCGAGGCGCAACCGAGTAATCCTCCCGGATGCACCATCTTCTTCGCAGTATCAGTAGTAATCAGCAATTCCCGATGCATCCGTAGCTCAGCTGGATAGAGTACTCGGCTACGAACCGAGCGGTCGGAGGTTCGAATCCTCCCGGATGCAC
>NZ_JAOWHG010000011.1:0-125923 GCF_030332745.1 Citrobacter sp. Cpo074 | reverse complement strand
GTCAGTGGAGGCGCATTATAGGGAGTTATTTCAGGCTGACAAGGGGAAATTTAAAATAATCTTCCGAGTGCGTATTTTTTCATCAAAACCACTTAAACTGACAGTTTTTCGAGCGTTTTAAAGCCATAGCGCTGTAGCACAGGCAATAATTGTTCAGCTTCTGTCGTCATTGCCATACAAAATGCAACGTTCTCATCGGTTGATTTCGCATCTGGTGCTTCATGCTCTAACAACCAGGCCGTGCGGCGCGCTATCGCGGCACCAGAATCCACCAGTCTCGTCCCCTCGGGAAGGACCTGTAAAAGTTCTTCCTGTAATAGAGGGAAATGAGTGCAACCGAGCACTACTGTGTCAGGTGGTTCAGACATCCGCAGCCACGGACGCAGAATACGCCGCAGCTCTTCCAGAGAAACTGTTTCACCGTGCAGCTTCGCTTCCGCAAGTTCCACCAGCTCAGCAGAACCCAACATTGCAATTTGGCATTCGTTAGCGAATCGCGCAATCAGCTCATGGGTATACGACCGCTTCACCGTTGCACGTGTAGCCAGTAGCCCCACAACACCGTTCGCCGTGAGTCGCGCTGCCGGTTTAATCGCAGGCACCACGCCCACAACCGGGAATGCAAATTTCTCACGTAACGCAGGGAGCGACACCGTGCTTGCTGTATTACACGCGATGACCGCAAGAGAGAGGGGATAGCGCTGCTGGACCGCAGTCACAATCTCAACAACACGCTCGACGATAAACTCCTCGCTCTTCTCTCCATAAGGAAAAGCGACGTTGTCGAAAGCGTAGATATAGTGGAGATCCGGCAGAAGACGCCGGATCTCGTCATAGACCGACAACCCACCGACGCCGGAATCAAACACCAGCACGGTGGGACGGGGATCAGAATGTGTAGCTGCCAGACAAGGTGTATTCCCGTCCTGCAGTTGCGTAGCCATAAACTGTCTCGTAATCTTTATCGAACAGGTTGGCGATTTTACCACGAACTGTCAGCTGTGAGGTGATTGGATATGACACTCCGATATCCCACAAGCTGACGCCGCCCAATTTAACATCACGATTATTGTCATAATCATTATCGTAACGTTCACCTATATATTGATAAGCAACGTTCCACCCCAAGTCCTGAACCTGCCCAGTTAACTCATACTTAACCTGCTGTTTTGCTCGGCGATAGAGTACCTTATTCGTATCATCATCCCGCGGGTCAACATACTGTAGCGTCAGGTGATGATCTACTGGGCCAGTCGTAACATTCCCAGTCCATTCCAGCCCTTTAATCGTGGCTGACTTAACGTTGACATACTGGTTATTCTTGTAATCGATCAGGTTTTGAATTTCATAATGATATGCAGAAAGACGCCAATCAAGCGGCCCTGTCAATCCATCAATCCCTGCTTCCCACTGTTTAGATTCTTCCGGTTTCAAATTCGGGTTGGCTGCAATACCCGGCCCATAGGAAGAGGCAAAACGCGTAGCCCCGTATTGCTGACCAAGTGAAGGAGCCAGGAAACCTGTGCCATAAGAGAGCGTTGCACGGTAGCCATCAACAAACTCCCAGCCTGCAGCAGTCTGCCAGGTGCCATGCCAGCCGAATTGTTCATCATGATCTTCACGGCCTGAGGCTTCCAGCGTGACGCTATCAATTTGTTGTTGCCCAGTTAGATAAAGTCCGGTCGTATCACGTTTATAAGCGTCCGATTTCGTGGTACTACTGGAAGTCAGCTTTTCTTGTTTCCAGTCGACACCACCGCTAATCGCTCCATGCCCAACCTCAACGTTATTTCCCCACTGAATATAGCGCTGTTCCATATTATCCAGCGTAGCATCCCCCGCATAACGACCGAGTTGATTGCTATAGTTGTAATCTTTGAGATGCTGGTAGTTAGCAATCAGTTGGGCGGAATAGATACCTGAGCTGTAACGAAGGCCGGAATCCCAGGACTGAGTGTAATTCTGAGCTTCGTCATTACCGCCAGCATAGCCATAAGAGCCCTGATCGTAATCGCTATTCGCCGTGTAGCCGTAACCACGGAAGAAACCGGAGAAGTTATCGTTAAACTTGTGCTGCAAGCCGCCCCAGAACAGTTTGTTGCGATAACCATCGCGATCGCTGTCACCGCTGTAAGGGGAATCAGGTTGAATGTTAAAACCTTTGGTCGTCTGGTAAGCGCCAGCCGCCGTCACCATCGTGTCACCAAATCGTTTATTTATCGTGCCGTCGTAGGTCTGATAACCATCAGTCCCCATACCTGCGTTGATCTGTGATTTCTCTTCATTACTCATCGTAATGATGTTCATCACACCACCGATCGCACCAGATCCGTACACAGCTGAACGCGGCCCGCGAATATATTCAACACGTTGCACCAACGATACCGGAATCTGACCAATATCAATCGCATTACCGATGCCTGCACGCGCCATCGGCACGCCATCAATCAATACCAGGACATGCCGGGACTCAGTACCGCGAACATACAGCGAGGAGCTTTTCCCCATACCGCCGCTTTGCGAAATATCTACGCCCGGCAATCGGCGCATGACATCATTGAGATCTTTTGACTGCCAGCGCTGAATATCTTCACGCGTCACCACATCAGTGGGGGCAAGGACAGTATTAACAGGCTGCTGAAAACGGTTGGCAGTAACAACGAGAGTATCTGGGCTAGTATCCTGTGCCCAACCAGAAAATGCCGTGACGGAAAGTGCCGTGCACAGCAACGATTTTTTAATCATTGTAAAGCATCCACAATATAAGAAGGATGCCGCAGGTCCCACCGATAGTACGCGATGATGAAAGCCAGATGCGACGTTAGCCGGCAGGTCTTCGGGCTTGGAGGCAACTTAAAGAGACGATGACTTCCCACGGCATGCCGCAGTGTCTGCACCAGGTGCGCTCATCCCCTACCTTCCTTACCGCTGCGCGTCAGCTCCAGATTCACACTGGATTCCCTTTTAACTCACAGGACCGGAAAACGGATGCTACAGTTTGTTACAACCCACTGTCCAGACTGCGTATCACAATATCGGAAATCATCAATGACTGGACATCTGATGAGCAATCCCTACAATCCCCGCGTACTTTTATTTTTCAGGACGCATCATGACCCCCGAACACCTTCCGACAGAACAGTACGACGCACAGTTAGCTGAAAAAGTGGTGCGTCTGCAGAGCTTAATGACGCCATTTTATGCACAGGCTCCGGAAGTGTTTCGCTCACCGGTCAGCCACTACCGTATGCGCGCGGAATTCCGTCTGTGGCATGACGGTGATGATCTGTACCACATCATGTTCGACAGCCAGACCAAAAACCGTATCCGTGTCGACAGCTTCCCGGCAGCCAGTGAGCTTATCAACACGCTGATGACGGCAATGATCGAAGGCGTTCGCAACAACCACGTCCTGCGTCACAAACTGTTTCAGATTGATTACCTCACAACCCTGAGCGATCAGGCGGTGGTATCGATGCTGTACCATAAAAAGCTGGATGATGAATGGCGTCAGGAAGCTGAAACGCTGCGGGATGCGCTACGGGCGAAAAACCTGAATGTGCATCTGATTGGCCGGGCAACCAAAACCAAAATCGAGCTGGATCAGGACTACATTGACGAACGCCTGCCGGTTGCGGGTAAAGAGATTATCTATCGCCAGGTTGAGAACAGCTTCACCCAGCCGAACGCCGCCATGAATATTCAGATGCTGGAGTGGGCGATTGATGTCACCAGGGGCTCAAAAGGCGACCTGCTGGAGCTGTATTGCGGCAATGGCAATTTCTCGCTAGCCCTGGCACAAAACTTCAACCGCGTACTGGCGACGGAAATCGCCAAGCCGTCCGTTGCTGCTGCACAGTACAACATTGCGGCTAACCAGATTGAAAACGTACAAATAATCCGCATGGCGGCCGAAGAGTTTACTCAGGCGATGAACGGCGTTCGCGAGTTCAACCGTTTGCAGGGAATCGATCTGAAGAGTTACCAGTGTGAAACTATCTTCGTTGACCCACCGCGCAGCGGTCTGGACAGCGAAACGGAGAAAATGGTGCAGGCGTATCCGCGCATTCTGTACATCTCCTGCAATCCGGAGACGCTGTGTAAAAACCTGGAAACGTTAAGCCAGACGCACAATGTTTCACGTCTGGCGCTATTCGATCAGTTCCCGTATACGCACCATATGGAGTGCGGCGTACTGTTAACCAAGAAGTAAGACAGAACGTAGGCTGGATAAGCACTACCTGTTCAGATTGCCGGATAGCGGCTTTGCCTTATCCGGCCTACCGCTACAACTGTTACTCCGCAATTTCCTGTTTACGGTTACGGACTTTAAAGCCGATCCAGAACACCAGAATCACAGACAGTACCGCCGGGAAGAAGTTAGAGCCGATATCCGGATATTCAGCGCGTACCACGGTGCTGTACAGCAAAACGCCGAGGATAAAGCAGGCGGCAGCCAGGCCCGGCAATCCCACAGGCATGGTGCGGTTCTGATAGCGTTGATGCAGACAATACACCGTCAGCACCAACGAAATGATCGGGAATACTGAGAATGGCACAATGGAGCTAAACAGCGCCGCAAATGTACCATTGATCGATAAGCCAGCAACCAGCGCCAGCAGCAGCGTACCTTTATCTTGACCTGACTGTTTCATTGCTTGTCCTTCTCGTTACTCGGAGTGGTGCGTCATCTTCTCTTGTTCACGGCGGTACCAATAAAATGCGCCTTTCGCGATCATGCGTAGTTGCAATACCAGCCGCTCTTCCAGCTGTCGGCGCTGTTCAGCGCCAACATCCAGTGCTTCTGCCCCGGCGCTGAACACAATGGTTACCATGGCTTCGGCTTGCGCTTCAGTAAACGCACGAGGCATATGGTTTTCGAGTTCCAGATAGTCCGCAAGTTCCGCGATGAAGTGCTGAATTTCACGAGCGACCGCTGCACGAAACGCTGCGGATGTCCCCGAACGCTCGCGCAATAATAAACGGAAGGCGTTGGGATTGTTGCCGATGAACTCCATAAATGTTGAGACCGAGGTGCGGATCACACTCCCGCCCTTCGCGATACGCTGGCGCGCCTGGCGCATCAACTGACGCAGCATCAGACCGCTCTCGTCCACCATCGTCAGGCCGAGTTCATCCACATCGCGGAAATGGCGATAAAACGAGGTTGGCGCAATGCCCGCTTCACGAGCAACTTCGCGTAAACTGAGGCTGGCAAAACTACGCTCAGCGCTGAGTTGACTAAATGCGGCTTCTACCAGCGAACGCCGGGTTTTCTCTTTTTGTTGCGCTCTAACGCCCATCACGATGTCTGAATCCTTCCACATACCTTGCTGGCACTATACCAGAGATTAGGCGGTTGGCATGGCTTTGTGAATGATTGTTTACGCGCAGTTTGTGCTTCGACTTCGCAAAAAAGCACAACGATAATTGGGTTATCTCAACAACGATGTTACTATTCTGTTGCTTTTATGTATAAGAACAGGTAAGCCTGACCATGTCACATTCTTACGATTACGATGCAATAGTAATAGGTTCCGGTCCCGGCGGCGAAGGCGCGGCAATGGGTCTGGTTAAGCAAGGAGCGCGCGTCGCGGTAATTGAGCGCTATCATAATGTCGGCGGAGGTTGTACCCACTGGGGCACCATCCCGTCGAAAGCTCTCCGCCACGCCGTCAGCCGCATTATTGAATTCAATCAGAACCCACTGTACAGCGACCACTCCCGACTCCTTCGTTCTTCTTTCGCCGATATTCTCAACCACGCTGATAACGTTATTAATCAGCAAACGCGTATGCGGCAAGGATTTTACGAGCGCAACCACTGCGAAATTTTGCAGGGAAATGCCCGTTTTGTTGATGAACACACGATCGCCCTGGAATGTCACGACGGTACGGTGGAAACGCTGACTGCGGATAAGTTTGTTATTGCCTGCGGTTCGCGTCCTTATCGCCCTGTTGATGTCGACTTTTCGCATCCCCGGGTTTACGACAGTGACTCTATCCTGAGCCTGCACCACGAACCCCGTCATGTGCTGATTTATGGCGCAGGGGTCATTGGCTGTGAATATGCGTCGATTTTCCGTGGAATGGACGTCAAAGTTGATTTAATCAACACCCGCGATCGTCTGCTGGCATTCCTCGATCAGGAGATGTCCGACTCGCTCTCTTACCACTTCTGGAACAGCGGTGTGGTCATTCGCCACAACGAAGAGTATGAGAAGATTGAAGGTTGCGATGACGGCGTCATCATGCACCTGAAGTCCGGTAAGAAACTGAAGGCCGACTGCCTGCTGTACGCCAATGGCCGTACCGGTAATACCGATTCGCTGGCGCTGGAAAACATTGGTCTGAAAACCGACAGCCGCGGGCAGCTCAAAGTGAATAGCATGTACCAGACGGCGCTGCCGCATGTGTACGCAGTAGGGGATGTAATTGGTTATCCGAGCCTGGCATCGGCGGCCTACGACCAGGGACGCATTGCCGCCCAGGCACTGGTAAAAGGCGAGGCCACCGCGCATCTGATCGAAGATATCCCAACCGGGATTTACACCATTCCGGAAATCAGCTCCGTTGGTAAAACCGAACAGCAGCTCACGGCAATGAAAGTTCCATACGAGGTTGGCCGTGCCCAGTTTAAGCATCTGGCACGTGCACAAATCGTGGGTATGAGTGTCGGAACGCTGAAGATCCTGTTCCATCGCGAAACCAAAGAGATTTTGGGGATCCACTGCTTTGGGGAGCGCGCGGCCGAAATTATTCACATCGGACAAGCGATAATGGAGCAAAAAGGTGGTGGTAACACTATCGAGTACTTCGTTAACACCACCTTTAACTACCCAACCATGGCAGAAGCCTATCGGGTAGCGGCGCTAAATGGCTTAAACCGCCTGTTTTAACGCACTGTCGAAATGGCCATCCATTGATCCACGGATGGCCTCTGCCAGCTGTTCATAACGGCTGCGCAGCGGCGAACCAGGACGGTACACCAGACCAATCGTACGACGCGGTTCGGGTTTAATGCATGGCAGATAAACGACACCATCACGCTTACGCTCCGGTGGAACGGCCAGCGCAGGCAGTAAGGTAATACCACTGCCTGCCGCCACCATGTTACGCAGCGTTTCCAGACTGGTTGCCCGAAAATGGGTATCTTCATCAGCACCCGCTTCAAAGCAGAAACCCATCGCCTGATCGCGCAGACAGTGGCCATCTTCCAGCATCAGCAGTTTTTCACCCGCCAGATCGGACATCGGTACACAGTCACGGTTTGCCCATGGGTGATCTTCATAGATCGCCAGCATCATAGGCTCATCAAATAACGGTACTTCGATGAACGCCTCACTCTCTTTGACCAGCGCCAGAATGACGCAGTCGAGCTTGCCGCTATCCAGTTGCGCCAACAGCTGATGTGTCTGCGCTTCATGGAGATACATCTCCAGTTTTGGGAAGGTCTGGTGCAACATCGGAATAATATGCGGCAGCAGGTATGGCCCCACCGTTGGGATCAAACCAATATGCAGCGGGCCAGACATTGTCTCGCCTTGTTGGCTTGCCATCTCCTTGAGCACTTTGACCTCGCGCAGCACGGTGCGCGCCTGATCCACCAGCAGCAAACCGGCCTGGGTGAACAGCACCTTGCGACTCGTACGCTCCAGCAACATGACGCCAAGCTCATCTTCCAGCTTGCGGATCTGCCCGCTCAGCGTTGGTTGGCTAACGTGACAGGAGTCTGCCGCTCGTCGGAAGTGACGATGTTCGGCTAGTGCCACCAGGTATTCAAGATCACGAATATTCATTATTCATCCTCCATCGCCACGATAGTTCGTAGCGATAGGTAGCATAGCAACGAACGATTATCCCTATCAAGCTTTCTGTTTAATAATGCACCACAGAAACGGAACGGTACCCCTTTAACCCTTGAAGCTACTGTCCGTTTGAGAGTTTCTCTCATACTCGAAATAACTAAAGCCAACGTGAACTTTTGCGGACCTTGAGTCCGCATTTTTTTTGCATAAAAAAAGCCCGGCGTCGCAAAGCTCGGCCGGGTTATGGTTTGGTAGGCCTGATAAGCGTAGCGCCATCAGGCAGAACGGCGCACAGTGCCGGATGGCGGCTTCGCCTTATCCGACCTACAGGCGTGCCTTCGCGTAGTCGATCGCCTGCGCAACCTGCTGCGGCGACACGCCACCTTTCGCTGCACGTTTATCCAGACACGATTGCAACGAGAGGATCGGGTAAACGTCATCGCCAATCACCTGGCTGAACTTTTGTAAGTCGGCAAGCGACAGCGCTTCCAGCGGTTTGCCCTGACGAATCGCCTCGACCACCGTTTCCCCCACAATATGGTGCGCTTCGCGGAACGGGACGCCTTTCGCCACCAGATAATCCGCCAGCTCAGTGGCGTTTGCATAACCCTGCTGCGCCGCTTCCTGGCAACGCGGACGTTTCACCTGGATTCCATCCAGCACCAGCGCGGCCA
Organism: Citrobacter sp. Cpo074; assembly: GCF_030332745.1. Taxonomy (NCBI): domain Bacteria; kingdom Pseudomonadati; phylum Pseudomonadota; class Gammaproteobacteria; order Enterobacterales; family Enterobacteriaceae; genus Citrobacter; species Citrobacter sp. Cpo074. Next base: position 117,442 of record NZ_JAOWHG010000011.1, on the reverse strand, counting down.
TATGCAGACAGTCCAGCCAGGTGTCGAGCGCGTCGAACAGCCCTTCTTTGTCTTCCTGCATATCTTTGTTGTATGCCAGTGGAAGGCCTTTTAAAGTCATCATCATGCCGGTCAGCGCACCCTGCACGCGACCGCATTTGCCACGGATCAGCTCCAGCGCATCCGGGTTTTTCTTCTGCGGCATCAGAGATGAACCGGAAGTCACACGGTCGGAGAGTTCAACAAAGCCCGCTTCGCCGGTGTTAAAGAAAATCAGATCTTCAGCAAAACGCGACAGGTGTACCATGCCGATAGAGGCATCGGAGAGTAACTCCAGCACGTGGTCACGGTCAGAAACGCTGTCCAGGCTGTTGCGCGTTGCCGAGGCAAAGCCCAACCAACCCGCCAACTGCTCGCGATCGATTTCATACGCCGTACCCGCCAGCGCGCCGCAGCCTAACGGACTGACGTCCAGGCGTTTGAGCGCATCCTGCAAACGGCTCTCGTCACGCGCCAACATTTCAACATAGGCCAGACACCAGTGAGCAAACGTCACCGGCTGCGCACGTTGCAGGTGGGTGTAACCCGGCATGACGGCGTCCTGGTTATTCTCCGCCGTCACCACCAGCGCAGTTTGCAACTGACGATTGGCCGACAGTAATTCGATAACCGTGTCTTTACACCACAGCTTAAGGTCGGTCGCGACCTGGTCATTACGGCTACGCCCGGTATGCAGTTTTTTACCAAGCTGGCCGACTTTATCAATCAGCTGACCTTCCACCCAACTGTGAATATCTTCGGCATCGCTTTGCAAAATCTGCTGAGGATTCGCGCGAACTTCTTCCAGCAGGTTATTCAGCGCCTCTTCCAACTGCAGCTGTTCATCGGCAGTCAGTACACCTACCGTTACCAACGCTTTGGACCAGGCCACAGAGCCAACAATATCCTGTTCTGCCAGGCGGTAGTCAAAACGCAACGAGTCGTTGAACTGTTTGAACCGCTGATCTGCTGCCTGTGTAAAACGCCCACCCCAAAGTGCCATAACGAATTTCCTTAATATGATATTTTTGCCCGGTGGCGCTGCGCTTACCGGGCCTACAAAACCCACGTAGGCCGGATAAGGCGAAGCCGCCATCCGGCACATTAATAGTTAAGCCAGAATACGCGTACCAATTGGCGTGCCGTTAAACAGCGCCGGAAGTTGCTCTGCATGACGCCAGGAGGCGATATCCACCGGACGGCCCAGCGTACGCGCGGCATCCAGCGCTGCATTCACCTTCACGATCATGCCATCGGTAATAATGCCCTGTTCAATCAGCTGTTCCGCTTTCGCCGCGGTCATTTCGGCAATGCGCTGGCCTTTGCCATCCAGAATACCGCTCACATCAGAGAGCAGGATCAGATCCGCACCCAGCGTTGCCGCCAGCGCCGTTGCAGCCTGATCGGCATTCACGTTCATCAGCAGACCATCATCAGTGACACCAATAGAGCTCACTACCGGCAGAAAACCGCTTTCCAGCAGCGTGTTAATCAGCTTAGGCGAACCCGGCTGCGCCAGTCCAACATGACCCAGTTCTTTATCGAGCGGCGTCACTTTTACGCTGTCGCCATCGCCAAGATACAGACCAACAGACGCGATGTGATGCTTTTTCGCCCAGGCCAGCAAGGTTTTATTCGCCGTTCCCGCCAGGGCACCGGTAATAATGTCAATTTGATCGGCAGGCGTGACGCGCAGACCATTTTTCTTTTTCACCGGCAGATTCAGCTGCTTCATCAGCTCGTCGACCACGCAGCCGCCGCCGTGCACAATGACCAGCGGACGCTGGTGCGACTCACGATAATTCACCAGTGCGGTAAACAGACGCTCCAGCGCCTCTTCGCTATCCAGTAAAACGCCGCCCAGCTTGATAATTAATGGATTCATTGTTGCACCCTTAAATAAGAGACTGCGTTTGGGCAAAGCCAAAACGAATATTTGCGCACTGCATCGCCTGTGACGCCGCGCCTTTCAATAAGTTGTCTTCCGTCGCCACAACGATCAAATGCTCACCCTGCACAGCAAACCCGATATCACAGAATGGTAATCCAACCACATTCTTCAGCGCTGGAACCCCTTTGTCATACAGACGCACCAGCGGTTTATCGCCATACGCCTGTTGCAGCGTCTGAGCCACCTGAGCATGAGTTACGCCCGCTTTAAGGCGGCAAGTGATAGTTTCCAGAATTCCGCGCGGGAAGTTGCCCAGATGTGGGGTGAAAATCACTTCAGCCCCCAGATGAGTGGCGATTTCCGGCTGGTGACGATGGGTAAACACGCCATACGGTTGCAGGCTTACTTCGCAAAAACTATTAGAGATAGCCGCTTTACGGCCCGCGCCGCTCACGCCGCTGGTCGCATTAATTACCGGCCACTGGCTGAGATCCAACAGCCCGGCGTCAATCAGTGGTTTCAGCGAAAGCTGCGCCGCCGTCGGGTAACAACCCGGCACAGCAATCAGATTCGCTTCTTTCAGTTGGTCTTCGTTCCATTCCGCCAGCCCGTAAACTGCCTGCTCCAGCAGATCGGGATGCTGATGGGTAAAACCATAATATTTTTCATAGAACGCGCCGTCATTTACGCGAAACGCGCCAGAGAGGTCAAACACCACGCAACCGGCCTGCAAAAACTGCGGAGCCAGGTCATGACTTACCTCATGAGCCGTTGCGAGGAACACAACATCCACCCCTGCGCTAAACTCGCTGATATCTGACATTGGCTGCAACGGTAAATCGACAATGCCTTTCAACTGCGGATGCAAATCGGAGATTAATTTTCCTGCATCATTGCTTTGCGCTGAGACGGTCAAAGCGGTTATGGTCATATCAGGATGGCGATTTACATAGGTCACAAGCTCTGCGCCGGCATAGCCACTGGCGCCCACAATCAGCGTATTCAACATCGGGGCTGCTCACCTTCTTAGATTCTGTTGCCAGGTATAAGCCTTTATCACCTCACCTTACACTTGGTGGGTTTTATTACGCTCAACGTTAATGTATTTTTATTCACAAATACTGCATGAATATTGATACTATCATGACCCGAGGTGTGTCAACAATGAAAAACAATTTACCGCCATTTATCGAGATTTACCGCGCTCTGATTGCCACGCCATCGATTAGCGCTACCGAAGAAGCGCTCGATCAAAGCAATGCAGGTTTAATCACTCTGTTGGCGGGCTGGTTTAAAGATTTAGGCTTCAATGTGGAGGTCCAGCCGGTTCCCGATACGCGGAATAAATTCAATATGCTGGCGAGCATTGGACAGGGCTCTGGTGGTCTGTTGTTGGCGGGCCATACCGATACCGTACCCTTTGACGACGGACGCTGGACGCGCGATCCGTTCACCCTGACCGAGCATGACAATAAGCTCTATGGTTTGGGTACGGCGGACATGAAAGGCTTCTTCGCCTTTATCCTCGACGCGTTGCGTGATGTCGACGTCACGAAGCTGAAAAAGCCCCTCTACATTCTGGCCACTGCTGACGAAGAGACCAGCATGGCGGGAGCTCGCTACTTCTCTGAAACCACTGCTCTGCGCCCAGACTGCGCGATTATTGGCGAACCCACTTCACTGCAACCGGTTCGCGCACACAAAGGTCATATCTCTAATGCGATACGCATTCTGGGACAATCGGGTCATTCAAGCGATCCGGCGCGTGGCGTTAATGCGATTGAACTGATGCATGATGCCATCGGCCATATCATGCATCTGCGCGATGATCTGAAAGCGCGCTATCACCATGATGCCTTTACCGTCCCGTATCCAACGTTAAATTTGGGCCACATCCACGGCGGCGACGCCGCCAACCGAATCTGCGCCTGCTGCGAACTGCATATGGATATTCGCCCGCTACCGGGTATGACGCTAAACGATCTCAATGGGTTACTTAACGAAGCGCTGGCCCCTGTCAGCGAACGCTGGCCGGGTCGCCTGACCATATCGGAACTGCATCCACCGATTCCAGGCTATGAGTGTCCACCTGACCATCAACTGGTAGAGGTGGTTGAGAAACTGCTGGGCGCACAGACTGAAGTGGTGAACTACTGCACCGAAGCGCCATTTATCCAGACGCTTTGCCCGACGCTGGTATTGGGTCCAGGTTCTATTAATCAGGCGCATCAGCCGGATGAATATCTGGAAACGCGCTTTATTAAGCCAACTCGCGAATTAATCACCCAGGTTGTGCATCATTTCTGCTGGCATTAACTGCTTGTCACCCCGCTAATCCTTTAGTGGTAAGCGGGGTGATTTTTTAACATTTCCATAAGCAACGCTTATTTGATTGGATGTGAATTAAATAACGTAAATTCACGGCATTTATTCGTTTGCTGAACCGATTTCGCAGCAATTGACGTCACGTGTTTTACGTGGCTTTATAAAAGACGGCTAAAAAGTTAAGTCCGCAAGATTTCGCGTGATAGTCAGGCGTGAAAGATACAGGACATATTCAAAATAGATGGGGTGTCTGGGTTAATATGAACGAACAATATTCCGCGTTGCGTAGTAATGTCAGTATGCTCGGCAAAGTGCTGGGAGAGACCATCAAGGATGCGCTGGGAGAGAACATTCTTGATCGCGTAGAAACAATTCGTAAGCTGTCCAAATCATCTCGCGCTGGCAATGAAGTTAATCGCCAGGAATTGCTCACCACACTGCAAAATCTGTCTAACGACGAGCTGCTGCCGGTTGCCCGCGCATTTAGCCAGTTCCTGAACCTGGCCAACACCGCCGAGCAATACCACAGCATTTCGCCAAAAGGCGAAGCAGCCAGCAACCCGGAAGTGATTGCTCGCACTCTGCGTAAACTGAAAGAGCAGCCCAACCTCAATGACGCCACCATCAAGAAAGCCGTAGAATCACTCTCTCTGGAGCTGGTACTCACCGCCCACCCGACCGAGATCACTCGTCGTACGCTGATCCATAAAATGGGTGAAGTGAACGCCTGCCTCAAGCAGCTTGATAACAAAGACCTCGTCGATTATGAACGCAACCAACTGATGCGCCGTCTGCGTCAGCTCATTGCCCAGTCCTGGCATACGGATGAGATCCGCAAGCTGCGCCCAAGCCCGGTTGATGAAGCCAAATGGGGTTTCGCGGTAGTTGAAAACAGCCTGTGGGAAGGTGTACCGAACTACCTGCGTGAGCTGAATGAACAACTGGAAGAGCATCTGGGTTATAAGCTGCCGGTTGATTTTGTTCCGGTTCGATTTACTTCCTGGATGGGCGGTGACCGTGATGGTAACCCGAACGTAACGGCAGATATCACCCGTCACGTGCTGCTGCTCAGCCGCTGGAAAGCGACAGACCTGTTCCTGAAAGACATCCAGTTTCTGATTTCTGAGCTGTCGATGGTGGATGCCACGCCGGAGCTGATGGCGCTGGTAGGCGAAGAAGGTGCAGCTGAACCTTATCGCTATCTGATGAAAACCCTGCGTTCTCGTCTGATGGCAACCCAGGCCTGGCTTGAAGCCCGTCTGAAAGGCGAGAAATTGCCGAAACCAGCGGGACTTCTCACCCAAAACGAACAGCTTTGGGACCCGCTATACGCGTGCTACCAGTCTCTGCAGGCCTGTGGCATGGGTATTATCGCCAATGGCGAATTGCTCGACACCCTTAGGCGCGTGAAGTGTTTCGGTGTACCGCTGGTGCGTATTGATATTCGTCAGGAAAGCACCCGTCATACTGAAGCCCTGGGCGAACTGACCCGTTATCTGGGCATTGGCGACTACGAAAACTGGTCGGAAGCGGATAAACAGGCTTTCCTGATCCGCGAACTGAATTCCAAGCGTCCGCTCCTGCCGCGTAACTGGGAACCGAGCAACGACACCCGTGAAGTGCTCGACACCTGTCGGGTCATTGCCGAAGCCCCATATGGCTCCATTGCCGCCTATGTTATCTCGATGGCGAAAACTCCGTCGGATGTGCTGGCCGTGCATCTGCTGCTGAAAGAAGCCGGAATTGGTTTTGCTATGCCGGTCGCTCCGCTATTTGAAACGCTGGACGACCTCAACAATGCCGATGACGTCATGTCTCAACTTTTAAATATCGACTGGTACCGCGGCTTTATTCAGGGCAAACAGATGGTCATGATTGGCTATTCTGATTCCGCAAAAGACGCGGGCGTGATGGCGGCCTCCTGGGCGCAATACCAGGCTCAGGACGCGCTAATCAAAACCTGCGAAAAAGCCGGTATCGAACTGACGCTTTTCCACGGTCGCGGTGGTTCCATTGGTCGCGGCGGCGCGCCTGCACATGCGGCGCTACTCTCTCAACCGCCGGGCAGCCTGAAAGGCGGTCTGCGCGTGACAGAACAAGGGGAGATGATCCGCTTTAAGTACGGCCTGCCGGAAGTGACCATCAGCAGCCTGTCGCTGTATACCGGAGCAATTCTGGAGGCCAACCTGTTACCACCGCCAGAACCGAAAGATAGCTGGCGTCATATCATGGATGAGCTTTCCGATATTTCCTGCGAGCTCTATCGTGGATATGTGCGTGAAAACAAAGACTTCGTCCCTTATTTCCGCTCAGCGACACCGGAGCAGGAACTGGGTAAACTCCCGCTCGGTTCACGTCCGGCAAAACGCCGTCCGACCGGCGGGGTAGAGTCTCTGCGCGCCATTCCGTGGATCTTCGCCTGGACGCAGAACCGCCTGATGCTCCCGGCCTGGTTGGGTGCAGGTACCGCGCTGCAAAAAGTGGTTGAAGACGGCAAGCAAAGCGAACTTGAAGCCATGTGCCGCGACTGGCCATTCTTCTCCACACGCCTTGGCATGCTGGAAATGGTTTTCGCGAAAGCAGACCTGTGGCTGGCAGAGTATTACGATCAGCGCCTGGTCAAAAAAGATCTGTGGCCGCTGGGTGCAGAGCTACGCCAACGCCTGGCAGCAGATATCGATGTCGTACTGGCGATTGCCAACGACTCGCATTTGATGGCCGACCTGCCGTGGATTGCCGAGTCCATTCAGTTAAGGAATGTTTATACTGACCCACTGAACGTCTTACAGGCAGAGCTGTTACACCGCTCACGCCAGGCAGAAGAACAGGGCAATGCACCGGACCCACGCGTGGAACAAGCATTGATGGTCACAATCGCTGGTGTCGCCGCTGGTATGCGTAATACTGGCTAACGTCCCTCCCCCCGTCGCCTTCGTGCTATTGTACGAAGGCGACAGCAAAAACCACTGTTACAACCACTTCATTTTCAATATATTTCCCCTCGAACATATTCACCACGTGAATATAACAACGGCAAAACACGATCCTAAGATCGTGATGCTTCAGTTCCTCTTAATGTTTAGGTGCTAATCTTGGCGCTACAATTAAAGACAGGCTCATACTATGCAATCCTTACAACTCCAGTCTAAACCCGTATTTAGCTGGAAAGCCCTGGGTTGGGCGCTCCTCTATTTTTGGTTCTTTTCTTCGTTACTGCAGGCCGTTATCTATTTTAGCGGCTACAGCGGATCTACCGGTTTACGCGACTCCTTGCTGTTTAGTTCGCTGTGGTTGATTCCGGTATTCTTATTTCCAAACCGTATCCGCATTATTGCTGCCGTGATAGGCGTGGTGTTATGGGCGGCCTCGCTGGCTGCTCTGAGCTATTACGTCATCTACGGGCAAGAGTTCTCGCAAAGCGTTCTGTACGTAATGTTTGAAACCAATGCGAACGAAGCCAGCGAATATCTGAGCCAATATTTCAGCCTGAAGATTGTCTTAATTGCGCTGGCCTATACAGCTGTGGCAATTCTGCTATGGACACGTCTGCGTCCTGTGCATATTCCATCACCCTGGCGCTATCTGGTGTCGTTTGCACTGTTATACGGATTGATTCTGCATCCGATGACAGTGAACACGTTTATCAAACATAAGCCGTTTGAAAAAACGTTGGATGGTCTCGCCTCACGCATGGAGCCTGCCGCACCGTGGCAGTTCATCTCCGGTTATTATCAGTATCGTCAGCAGTTGACCGCACTGAACAGCCTGCTGAATGAGAACAATGCCCTACCGCCGTTGGCCAACTTTAAAGACAGCTCAGGTGATGCACCGCGTACGCTGGTACTGGTGATTGGCGAATCAACGCAACGTGGCCGCATGAGCCTGTACGGTTACCCACGCGAAACAACGCCTGAACTGGATGCGCTGCATAAATCCGATCCTAACTTCACCGTGTTCAATAATGTCGTGACCTCCCGTCCGTACACCATTGAAATCCTGCAGCAGGCGCTGACCTTTGCCAACGAGAAGAACCCGGATCTGTATCTGACTCAGCCGTCCCTGATGAACATGATGAAACAGGCAGGTTATAAAACCTTCTGGATCACCAATCAGCAGACGATGACCGCCCGCAACACCATGCTGACGGTGTTCTCTAAGCAGACGGATAAACAGTTCTATATGAACCAGCAGCGTACCCAAAGTGCGCGCGAATATGACAGCAACGTGCTGGCGCCATTTAAAGAAGTACTGGCTGACCCTGCACCGAAAAAGTTCATCATCGTTCACCTGCTGGGTACGCATATTAAGTACAAATTCCGTTACCCGGATGGTCAGGGTAAGTTCGACAATAATATCGACAATGTGCCCGCTGGCCTGAGTAACGATGAGCTGGAAGCTTACAACGATTACGACAGCGCGAATGTCTACAATGACCATATCATTGCCAGTCTGATCAAAGACTATAAAGCGACCGATCCGAACGGCTTCCTGCTGTACTTCTCCGATCATGGGGAAGAGGTATACGATACGCCGCCGCATAAAACGCAGGGTCGTAATGAAGACAATCCAACGCGTCATATGTATACGGTGCCGTTCCTGCTGTGGACCTCGGAAAAATGGCAGGCTGCACACCCGCGTGACTTCTCACAGGATGTGAATCGTAAATACAGCAGCTCAGAGCTTATCCACACCTGGTCTGATTTAGCGGGCTTCACCTATGATGGTTTCGATCCAACTCGTGCCATTACCAGCCCACAGTTCAAAGAGACGACCCGCTGGATTGGCAACCCGTACAAAAAGAATGCCCTGATTGATTACGATACCCTGCCTTACGGCGATCAAATCGGTAATCAGTAACAGTCTGCCGGATGCGCTACGCTTATCCGGCCTACAGCTCGCAAAGACTTGTAGGCCGGATAAGGCATTAGCCGCCATCCGGCAATAATCACTTGAGGGCGATTGTTTTCAACGTTACTGTTTCCCTGTCTGCTGCCTGCAAGGGATTAACATGTATCACGACATCAGCCACCTGCTCTCTCGCCTGATCAACGGCCCCACACCGCTGCGGCAGATTTACTTTGCCAGCACCAGTAGCTCAACGCCGGAACTGGCGTATCAGGTCGATTTTCCCCGACTGGAGATTGTGCTGGAAGGTGAATTCACCGATAACGGTGTTGCTGGTGCATCCGCGACGTTACAGCCTTGCGATGCCTTGTTCGTTCCGGCTGGTGGCTGGAACTTTCCACAGTGGCTCACACCGGTGACCACACTCAGTATCTTATTTGGCAAACAGCAACTGGGTTTTAGCATCGTTCAGTGGGACGGTAAGCAATATCAAAACCTTACCCGCCAGCACGTCGCGCGGCGTGGACCGCGTATTGGCTCATTCCTGCTGCAAACGCTCAATGAAATGCAGATGCAGCCGCAGGAGCAGCAAACCGCCAGGCTAATCGTTGCAAGCTTACTGAGCCACTGCCGCGATCTGCTCGGCAGCCAGATCCAAACCGCATCACGCAGCCAGGCGCTTTTCGAAGCCATTCGCAACTATATTGACGAACGCTACGCTTCACCGCTCACCCGAGAATCCGTCGCGCAGGCGTTCTACATCTCACCCAATTATCTTTCCCACCTTTTTCAAAAAACGGGCGCTATCGGTTTTAACGAATACCTGAACCACACGCGACTGGAACACGCAAAAACGCTGTTGAAGGGTTACGAATTGAAGATTAAAGAGGTGGCGCACATTTGTGGGTTTGTTGACAGCAACTACTTCTGCCGCCTGTTTCGCAAAAATACAGAACGTTCACCATCAGAATACCGTCGGCAATACCACAGCCAATTGACGGAGAAAGAAGCTAATCCAGAGTAAGATGTGTGTGCTGTGGCGCTGAAAGCAGCTTTCGCACGGCGCTCATCACCCGCTGCGGCTCACGCAGAAATGCGCTAATGCCCGACTGAACGTATCGGCTCTGCGTAAAACGCTCTGCTCCTGCCAGTTCAATATCAGTAATGAGCAACACCACATCAGCGCGGTTAATATCCTCTTCCGTCAGGCGATTTTCAGTTCCCAATGCCCCTTGAGTTTCGATCTTGATGCTCCATTTTTCCTGCTGGCAGAGTTTCTCCAGCCGCTCAGCTGCCATATAGGTATGGGCTACGCCGCTTACGCACGCGGTGACAGCAACCAGATATCGTACAGGTGCGATGGTCATACTATCCTCCTACTGTTACCTGAAATCCGGCGCATTCTGCCATCTTACGTATAATGTCCACCTCTTGCGCAGTCGGTACGGGCACTTCTTTCATCAACCAGGGCAAACCGAGCAGGCTGTATTTGGGCTCGCCATATTGATGAAACGGTAGCAGGTGTACCTGTTTTATGCCTAGCGATGACAACATCGTCAACACATGCTGCGTGTTATCTGAAGTCATCGTAAAGCCCGGAATCAGCGGCAGGCGAGGTATGACATTAACCCCTTCCTCCACCAATAGCCGTAAATTCGCCAATACACGCGGTAGGTTCATGTTGATGACCTCACGAGCCAGATCTCCATCCATTATTTTGAGATCGAACAACACCTCATCACACTCTTTTGCCAGCGATAACAAGCGACCGGCCGGCGCATCGCCAGCCGTTTCAATTGCACAGCGCACATCCCAGCGCCGCAGACGTTGCAGGAACCGTGTGGCAAAGGGCGCTTGCATCAGCACTTCACCGCCGGAAAGCGTTACCCCCCCACCAGAAGAGCGAAAGAAAATATCATCTTTCATCACTTCACGTTCCAGCTCGTCCAACGTGATATCACGACCAATACGTTCAAACGCCCCAGAGGGACACTCGTCGGCATCACGCAGACAGGGTGTACAGTGCAGACATTTACTCTCCCGCCGTACCGTTTCAATACGTGGTGAGAGTGATTCCGGGTTAGCACACCAAGGGCAGGTATGCGGACAGCCTTTAAAAAAGACGACCGTACGAATACCCTGCCCATCATTCAGTGAGTAACGCTGAATGTTGAATATACGCGCGACTTCCTCGCCTCGTGGGTCAATTACCTCACAGTTGATGCGCGGTGCGGCGAATGATGTCATCCTGGATCTCCTTCGACAACTCGACAAAGAAGGCGCTGTAACCCGCCACACGCACCACCAGCCCGGTGAAATCCTGCGGGCGCTGCTGCGCTTCGCGCAATGTGTCGGCATTCACCACGTTAAACTGGATATGCTGGAGTTTGAGCTGGGTAAATGCCCGCAGAAAATCCGCCAGCTTGCGTAAACCGGCCTCACCTTCCAGTGTGGCTGGCGTAAACTTCACGTTCAGCAACGTCCCATTGGAAAGCAGTGTGTTATCCAGCTTGCTGACCGACTTCAATACCGCCGTCGGTCCTTGCATATCCTGTCCCAGCATCGGCGACAGCCCCCCATCTGCCAGTTGCTCCCCGGCGAAGCGGCCATCCGGTGTTGCCCCAACGACCGAACCCAGCGGCACGTGCGCAGAGACGGTATACGAACCCGGCGTAAATTGCCCGCCGCGTGGATTCTGGTATTTCTCTACCTCTTTGCAGTAATGACGTAGCAGTTCGGCGCTGATGTTATCTACATCATCGATATCGTTGCCGTATTTTTCGAAGCGATTGATCAGCCTGGCGCGAACTTTCTCGCCTTCCGGGGTAGCAAAGTTATCTTTTAGCACCGACAAAAGTTCATCAAAAGATAAGCGCTGTTGTTCGAATACCAGCCCATTGAGCGCATGCAGCGAATCGCTCAGGTTTGCAATACCGATCCCCTGTACGCCGGAGAAGTTATAACGCGCACCGCCGTCGGTAATATCGCACCCTTTATCCAGACAGTCGCTAATAAACGAGGAGAGCAGCGGCACCGGCGCCCAGTCGCGGTGACCGATATCGCAGATATTACTGCCCTCCACCATCAACGTGATGTAGTGGCTGATTTTGGCACGAATATGCGCCAGGAGATCGTCGTACGTCAGAGTGCGGTTGCCTTCGTTCTCATGCAGACAAATTTCCATCACTTTCAGCAGATTAAACATAGCGATATCGTGCAAACCGTATGTTCTGCCTGGAATAGACAGCTCGACACAGCCTACTACCGCGTAATCCCGCGCATCTTCCAGCGAAACACCGCGATTAAGAAACGCGGGCACCACCACTTCATCGTTAAAGATTTGCGGGATGCCGGTACCAAGACGAATGGTCTGTGCTGTTTTCATCAGGAACGGTGTATCGATCAACGCATTCGTGCGCACACCGAGGTTTGGTTGTGGTAGCTGTACGTTCTGATACGCATCAAGACAGAGGAAAGACAATACATTTACCGCACTACGACCATTCTCCGTCAATCCCCCCAGTAGCGCGGTGTAGCCTGTTGGGAAGCCAGCGAAATAGCGCGCACTACTGGTGGATCGCAGCAGTACGATGTCATTACATTTCACCCACAGGGATTCGAGGATCTCTTGTAAGAATGCCGGGTCTTCCCCCTGCGTCAGCGAGGCCTGATAAAACGGCAGCATATACTGGTCGAAGCGTCCGAGTGAAAGAGAACTGGCGTTGGATTCATATTGCAAAATAATGTTCATGTACCAGAACAGCTGACATGCCTGCCAGAAAGTTTGCGGCTTGCTTTGGGCGTTATGCCGAGAGTTTTCAGCAATCGTCAGTAATTCCTGGCGTCGCTGCGCATCCGGGCAGCTTTCCGCCATCTTCTCTGCCAACATAGCGTAACGCAGAATATGTTTTTGCGAAGCCTCAAGCAGTAGCAGCGCAGCCTGATAAAAGTGATTCTCCGGCTGCTGCAGACAATGCGCTCGCATCTGCGCTACCAGTTCGCCAAGCCCATGATTCAACAGGCGTGGATAATCAATAATGATATGTCCCTGACCTTTGTCAGTCTGGTTAATGCTAAAAATCTGGGTACTGACGGCGGCTTTAACCTCATCGGTCATCTGACCGTTGATGAAATCTTTCATCGACCGCTTTTCCCAGTACGGATACAGCACATCGCGATAGAGATGTTTATCCTCTTCGCTGATGTCAAAACGGTCCTGCGGACGGGTTGGAAACTGCTCCAGCTCTTTAAGCAGCCAGTAAGGATCCATTTCCGGTGACATAATGCCCGCACGCGGTTTAACAGTACGGTTTCCGGCAATCAGTTCCTCATCACGAATCGAAATCTCAACGTGCTCAAGAATATATGCGGTGGCTTTCGCCCGACGTAGAATAACCGGCTCTCCCTCCGTCTGCTGGTGGCTGGCGGTATATAACAGCGCACGTTCAAGCGAAATTTCACGGTTGTTCTGAAACAGAGCGTTTTTTAAACGTTGGATACGGTTCGTCATGAGGAACTCCTGCGGGAATAGTTGCCTGATGGCGCTACGCTTATCAGGCCTACGCATCTGTAGGCCGGATAAGGCGAAGCCGCCATCCGGCAAATAAACGGTTAAGCGGTTTGCGCCAGATGCGCGCCAATCTTGTTCATGATGGCGTCGGCACGTTTCACTGCATCGCTGATGTTGACGCGAACGATAGTTTTGCCCGCAAAGCGCTCTTCAAACTTGATACCAATATCCTTGGTCAGAATGACCATGTCGGCTTCCGCCACATCCGCCGCGGTCAGTTCGTTTTCCAGACCGATCGACCCCTGAGTCTCAACCTTTACTTGCCAACCTTTGGCTTTAGCGGCGCTTTCCAGCGCTTCGGCTGCCATATAGGTGTGGGCAACGCCAGAAGGACATGCGGTTACTGCGATAATCTTGGTCATGACTCATTCCTCACTTAATTCATTTCAAAATCTAAATCCAGGTCATCTTCTTTCTGATCGACCTGAGACACTTTTTTCCGCGCCAGACTTTTCAGTACGTTAACGCACACGGCGGTCACTACAGCACCAATGGCAACCGCCGCGATATAACCCAGTTTTCCTTCCACTACAGGCAGAACAATCAGCCCGCCCCAGCCGGCATAACACTGCGCACCAAACAGGGCGGCGGTTACCGTGCCACAGGCGGAACCCACCATAATCGATGGAATGACACGCAGCGGATCGGCTGCTGCAAACGGAATCGCGCCTTCCGTTACGCCAACGCAGCCCATTACCAGCGCAGCTTTACCGGCTTCGCGTTCTTCAGAAGAGAAATTCTTACGACCAATCAGCGTCGCTAAACCTAAACCCAGCGGCGGCACGCAGATCCCTACTGCGGCGATTGCCACGACGGTATAAACCCCCTGCGCCACGCAAATCAGCATGAAGGCGTAGGCAACTTTGTTAATTGGCCCTCCCATATCGAAGGCCAACATCAGTCCCATAATTACCGCCAGCAGCACAATGCTGCCCTGCTGCATACCCTGCAGCCACTCGGTCAGGCTAGTAGTTAACGCGCCAACAGGCTCCCCCAGCCCCCACATCATGATACCTGCGGTGATAAAAGTGCCGACGATGGGAATAACGAAGATAGGCATTACCGAACGCAACACCTTATGTACGGGGATCTTCTTCAGATAATGGACAACGATACCGCCAATAATCCCAGCAATTAATGCGCCAAAGAAACCTGCACCGAAGCTGTTTCCCACCCATGCGCCAATCGCACAAGGGGCCAGAGCAGAACGTTCAGCGATGGAATAGCCGATATAAGCAGCAAGAAATGGCACCATCAAAGTCAACCCGGCGACGCCAATATCAAACAGCTTTTTAAGATTAGGATCGGTCGCAGCATCCGGTACCGCGCCTTTGCCATACAGCATGACGGAGACAGCCAGCAAAATACCGCCCGCTACGACGAAGGGGATCATATGCGAAACACCGGTCATCAGGTGCTGACGAGTATTTTTCAGGATTTGTACCAACTCTTTCATAAGTCGCTCCCGGGCTGCCTAAAGCCCATATCCATAAACTTGTTGCGGAAAACAATAGGCAATCTGACGCGACGCAAACAGTGGATAAAAAGGCCATTTGCTGGACTTTTGTAATATCAGTACAAAAATGCGATCCGCCTCATAACTTGCAGTTTCTCGGAATTTATAGTGGATACGCTGACTTGTGAGGGATGTCTCACTTTGATAGTTACATTACATTTATCCAGTTTTTGGCAGATTTGTCACATGGCAGGCTCAGGCGTTGCCCTTTTATCCTGTAGCGAGAAATCGTTATGGGAGATGAGGCTATGGCCCTGATTGTGGAATTTACCTGTGAGCTACCCAATGGCGTACATGCACGCCCGGCAAGCCACATAGAAACGCAGTGCAACACCTTTACCTCACACATTGAGTGGCACAACCTGCGTACCGAACGTAAGGGCAACGCTAAGAGCGCACTATCGCTGATTGGCACCGATACTCTGGCGGGTGATAGCTGCCAGTTGCTGATTTCCGGTACAGATGAACAGGCAGCCCACCAGCATCTGAGCCAATGGTTACGAAATGAATTTCCGCACTGCGATGCACCGCTAGCGGAAGCCAAAAACAACGAGCTGGAGCCACTTCCGGCATCGCTCACCCATTTAAATCCACAGCTTTTCCGCGCTCGCACCGTCTGCAGCGGCAGCGCAGGGGGCGTTCTGAGTCTGCTTTCTTCGCTGGATCTTAACGCGCTCAGTAACCTTCCATCCGCTCAAGATATTGAAACCGAGCAAGCGGCACTGGATAACGGTTTAACGCTGTTGATGAAAAATATTGAGTTTCGATTACTCGACAGCGACGGCGCTACCAGTGCGATTCTGGAAGCACACCGCTCGCTGGCAAGCGACCTCTCACTGCGCCAGCACCTGCTCGCCGGCGTATCACGCGGGTTAAGCTGCGCCCAGGCGGTTGTCGAAAGTGCCGGACATTTTTGTGATGAATTCGCCCGTTCAAGCAGCAGTTATTTACAGGAGCGTGCACTGGATGTACGCGATGTTTGCTTCCAGCTTCTGCAGCAAATTTATGGGGAACAGCGCTTCCCTGCACCGGGAAAACTGACCCAGCCTACGGTTTGCATGGCGGATGAGCTAACACCGAGCCAGTTCCTCGAACTGGACACAACATTGCTGAAAGGCTTGCTGTTAAAAAGCGGTGGTACTACGTCACACACGGTGATTCTCGCCCGGTCATTCAACATCCCTACGCTGGTTGGCGTAGATATTGAATCTTTGATGCCATGGCTACAGCAAACGGTTTATATCGATGGCAACGCAGGAGCAGTCGTCGTTGCCCCTGATGAATCCATCGTACGTTATTATCAGCAAGAAGCCCGTATCCAGGATGCCATTCGGGAACAGCAACGTATCTGGCTGACCCAGGAGGCACGCACGGCTGATGGCATCCGTATGGAAGTCGCCGCCAACATCGCCCACTCCGTGGAAGCACAAGCAGCCTTTAGTAACGGTGCGGAAGCGGTTGGCCTGTTCCGTACGGAAATGCTGTATATGGACCGTACCTGCGCCCCGGATGAGAACGAACTATACAACATTTTCTGCCAGGCGCTGGAACCCGCAAAGGGACGCAGCATTATTGTACGCACCATGGATATCGGCGGTGATAAACCCGTTGATTATCTGAATATTCCTGCTGAGACCAACCCATTTCTCGGTTATCGCGCGGTGCGTATTTATGAAGAATATGCCACGTTGTTTACTACGCAACTGCGATCGATCCTGCGCGCCTCAGCGCACGGTAGCCTGAAAATCATGATCCCAATGATCTCCTCGATGGAAGAGATCCTGTGGGTCAAAGAGAAACTGGCAGAAGCCAAGCAGCAACTGCGAAGTGAACACATTCCGTTTGATGAGAAGATCCAGCTCGGTATTATGCTGGAGGTTCCGTCTGTGATGTTCATCATTGACCAATGCTGTGAAGAGATTGATTTCTTTAGTATTGGTAGCAATGACCTGACGCAATACCTGCTGGCGGTCGACCGCGACAACGCCAAAGTTACCCGCCACTACAACAGCCTGAATCCGGCTTTCCTGCGCGCGCTGGATTACGCCGTACAGGCAGTACATCGGCAGGGGAAATGGATTGGCCTGTGCGGCGAACTGGGTGCCAAAGGTTCGGTGCTGCCATTGCTGGTGGGACTGGGTCTGGACGAGATCAGTATGAGCGCTCCCTCCATTCCCGCCGCCAAAGCGCGGATGGCGCAACTCGACAGCCGTGCCTGCCGTCAATTGCTGAATCAAGCGATGGCTTGTCGAACCTCGCTGGAGGTCGAACATCTGCTGGCTCAGTTCCGCATGACCCAACAGGATACACCTCTGGTTACCGCCGAATGCATCACACTGGACAGCGACTGGCGCAGTAAAGAAGAGGTCATCAAAGGGATGACCGATAACCTCCTGCTGGCAGGCCGTTGCCGCTATCCACGTAAACTGGAAGCAGACCTGTGGGCACGCGAAGCCGTCTTCTCTACCGGATTAGGTTTTAGCTTCGCCATTCCACACAGCAAATCCGAACATATTGAGCAGTCCACCATCAGCGTAGCGCGCCTGCAAGCGCCGGTACGTTGGGGTGATGATGATGCACAGTTCATTATTATGCTGACGCTCAACAAACATGCCGCTGGCGATCAGCATATGCGTATTTTCTCGCGTCTGGCGCGCCGCATTATGCATGAAGAATTCCGTAACGCGCTGGTTAGCGCCGCCTCAGCCGACGCTATCGCCAGCCTGTTGCAACATGAACTTGAACTTTAAAGAGGATGTTTTTGTATGGAACTTTACCTTGATACCGCCAACGTCGCGGAAGTTGAACGTCTGGCACGCATCTTCCCTATCGCGGGAGTCACCACCAACCCAAGCATTGTGGCGGCAAGCAAAGAATCTATCTGGGATGTACTGCCACGCCTGCAAAACGCCATCGGCGAAAAGGGTATTTTGTTTGCCCAAACCATGGGCCGAGACGCACAGGGCATGGTGGAAGAAGCCAAACGCCTGAGCAACGCGGTGCCTGGTCTGGTAGTGAAAATCCCGGTGACATCCGAAGGTCTGGCCGCGATTAAGATGCTGAAAAAAGAGGGTATCACCACGCTGGGAACCGCCGTATACAGTGCATCTCAGGGGCTACTGGCTGCGCTGGCAGGAGCTAAATATATCGCGCCTTACGTTAACCGTATCGACGCACAGGGCGGCGACGGGATTCGCACAGTACAGGAACTGCAAACGTTACTGGAGCTGCATGCGCCAAACAGCATGGTACTGGCAGCCAGCTTTAAAACCCCGCGTCAGGCGCTGGATTGCTTACTGGCAGGATGTGAAGCTATCACCCTGCCATTAGACGTAGCGCAACAAATGCTCAATACCCCTGCGGTAGAGTCAGCAATAGAGAAGTTTGAGCAGGACTGGAACAACGCATTTGGTCACATCAACCTGTGAGGGAAATAAAGTATGGATCGCATTATTCAATCACCTGGTAAGTACATCCAGGGTGCCGATGTTATTACCCGTCTTGGCAGCTACCTCAAACCACTGGCAGAACGCTGGCTGGTCGTTGGGGACAAGTTTGTCTTAGGCTTTGCCCAGGACGCACTGGAAAAAAGCTTTCAGGATGCCGGACTGGCGCTGGAAATTGCACCGTTTGGCGGCGAATGTTCACAAAACGAAATCGACCGTCTGCGCGGCGTAGCGGAAAAAGCGCAGTGTGGCGCGGTACTCGGTATTGGCGGCGGGAAAACGCTGGATACTGCCAAAGCGCTGGCGCACTTTATGGCCGTGCCTGTCGCCATTGCCCCAACCATCGCCTCTACCGATGCGCCGTGCAGCGCGCTGTCCGTCATTTACACCGATGCGGGTGAATTCGATCGCTATCTGCTGCTGCCCAATAACCCGGACAGGGTCATTGTGGATACCAAAATTGTTGCGGGTGCACCGGCGCGTCTGTTAGCTGCGGGTATTGGCGATGCGCTGGCAACCTGGTTCGAAGCGCGTGCCTGTTCACGCAGCGGCGCAACCACCATGGCGGGTGGTCAGTGTACTCAGGCGGCGCTGGCGCTCGCTGAGCTGTGCTTTAATACGCTGATCGAAGAAGGTGAAAAAGCGATGCTGGCAGCAGAGCAGCACGTGGTTACACCAGCACTGGAGCGCGTTATTGAAGCCAACACCTATCTGAGCGGTGTCGGTTTTGAAAGCGGTGGTCTGGCAGCTGCTCACGCCATTCATAACGGTCTGACCGCAATCCCGGATGCGCATCACTACTACCACGGCGAGAAAGTGGCTTTCGGTACGCTGACGCAGCTGGTGCTGGAAAACGCGCCAGTTGATGAAATTGAAACCGTTGCCGCGCTGTGTCATTCCGTTGGCCTGCCGATTACCCTGGCGCAACTGGACATCAAACAGGATATCCCGGCGAAAATGCGCATTGTGGCTGAGGCAGCCTGTGCAGAAGGCGAAACCATCCACAACATGCCTGGCGGCGCAACTCCGGACCAGGTGTATGCCGCCCTGCTGGTGGCTGACCAGTACGGTCAACGTTACCTGCAAGAGTGGGAATAACCTGCCAATAAAAAATCCCCGCAATCGCGGGGATTTTTTTATTCATACTATGCCGGATACGCACAAGCGACATCCGGCATTATCTGTTACAGCAGATCGAAACGATCCAGGTTCATCACTTTCACCCATGCGGCAACGAAATCTCTCACGAACTTCTCGTGAGCATCGCTGCAGGCATAAACTTCAGCCACTGCGCGCAGTACGGAGTTAGAACCGAACACCAGATCGGCGCGGGTTGCCGTGTATTTCACTTCACCGCTCAGACGGTCACGACCTTCGAACAGCTCTTTTGACTCATCAACCGCCTTCCACTCATGGCGCATATCCAGCAGATTGACGAAGAAGTCAGTGCTGAGCACGCCAGGACGATCGGTAAAGACGCCATGCTGGCTGCCGTCGAAGTTGGTGCCCAGTACGCGCATACCGCCCACCAGCACGGTCATTTCCGGTGCGGTCAGCGTCAGCTGCTGCGCTTTATCAATCAGCAGCGACTCGGTGGTCGATACGTCAGGACGGGAGCGGTAGTTACGGAAGCCATCGGCGATCGGCTCAAGCAGTTCAAACATCTCAATATCCGTTTGGTCCTGACGCGCATCCACGCGGCCCGGCGCAAAAGGTACTTTAATGCTGACACCCGCAGCGCTAGCCGCCTGCTCTATACCAACAACACCGGCCAGCACGATAATATCGGCTAACGAAGCGGTATGGGCTGACTTATAAATGCCTTCCAGCACAGGCAGTACGCGTGCCGCGGTAGCATTCACATCCCAGCCACGCTGTGGGTCCAGCGCCAGACGCGCACCGTTAGCGCCGCCACGTTTATCCCCACCGCGGAACGTTGATGCAGAAGCCCACGCCACTGACACCAGCTCGCCCACGGACAACCCGGAAGCAGCAATGGTCGCCTTCAGTTTCAGGATATCTTCTTCGCTTGGGTTAAAGAACGCATGCGGCAGCGGGTCTTGCCAAATCAGATCTTCTTTTGGCACTTCCGGTCCGATGTAACGCGCTTTTGGCCCCATATCACGGTGCGTCAGCTTAAACCATGCGCGGGCAAACGCTTCGTTGAAGGCCTGCGGATCGTTCAGGAAACGGCGGGAAATCTTCTCGAACTCCGGATCGAAACGCAGCGTCAGGTCGGTAACCAACATTGTTGGCTTACGTTTTTTCGACGGATCGAACGGATCGGGGATAATTTCTGGCGCATCAACCGCTTCAAATTGAATCGCGCCTGCCGGACTGCGGGTTTGTACCCATTCATATTTGAACAGGTTCTCGAAGAAATAGTTGCTCCATTGGGTCGGCGTCTGCGTCCAGACCACTTCCAGACCGGAAGTAATTGCGTCTGCACCCGCGCCGCTGCCGTAGCTGCTGGCCCAGCCCAGGCCCTGCGCTTCAATTGGTGCGGATTCTGGATCGGCGCCTACGTGCGAAGCCGGTGCTGCACCATGGGTTTTACCCAACGTATGACCGCCGCCAATCAGCGCTACGGTTTCTTCGTCGTTCATACCCATGTTACCGAAGGTCGCACGAATAGCCGCGGCCGCAGAGAGCGGTTCGCCGCTATGGTCCGGCCCTTCCGGGTTCACATAGATAAGGCCCATTTCGGTTGCGCCCAGCGGCGCTTTTGCCAGTTCTTCCGGATGACGGTGGGTCAGCCAGGCTTTTTCATCACCCCAGTTTACGTCGAGATCCGGTTCCCAGACGTCTTCACGACCGGCACCAAAGCCGAAGGTACGGAAGCCTGAGTTTTCCAGCGCCACGTTACCCGCAAGGATAAACAGGTCGGCCCAGGAAATTTTCTGGCCATATTTCTGCTTGATTGGCCAAAGCAGACGACGCGCTTTATCCAGGCTGACGTTGTCCGGCCAGGAGTTCAGTGGTGCAAAACGCTGCTGTCCGCGACCCGCGCCACCGCGTCCATCGATGGAGCGATAGGTCCCTGCACCGTGCCATGCCATGCGGATAAATAATCCGGCATAGGTTCCCCAGTCAGCGGGCCACCACGGTTGAGATTCGGACAGAAGGGCTCTGAGATCCCCTTTCAGGGCAGAGTAGTCAAGTTTGCTAAATTCTTTGCGGTAGTCGAAGTCCTCACCCAGCGGGTTAGAACGGTTGGAATGTTGGTTTAAAAGATCTACACGGAGTTGATTGGGCCACCAGTCGCGGTTGTTCGTTCCTGCTCCCGCGCTGTGATCCGGCCCGCCCTGATGAAAAGGACACTTACCGGCAGTTGATGCGTTTTGGCTATCGTCGGACATGCTCATCTATATGCTCCCTTTACAGTGTTCTGACTACGATATACACCACCAGAGATAAGATATAGTCGAAAAAACCCACAGATTCGATAGCTCATTCCTTTTATATTTAAAGTTACAGAGATGTAGATCAAAATGATCAATAAAAAACCCTCCGAAGAGGGCTGAGGCACTAATTATGCTGGTCTTACTCCCAGCGTGTGACAAATTGCGTAGCTCATCTCGGCGCGATTTAGGGTATAGAAGTGAAAATCTTTCACCCCTTCGCGACTGAGGATTTTCACCATGTCCATGGCGATGTTTGCACCTACCAGCTTGCGGGTTTCCGCATCGTCATCCAGACCATCAAACATGGTCGACATCCAGGAGGGGATACGAACATTGGTCATATCGGCAAATTTTTTCGCCTGTTTAAAGTTGGAGACTGGCAGGATACCCGGAATAATTTCCACATCGATTCCCGCAGACACGCAGCGATCGCGAAAGCGCAGATAGCTTTCCACATCGAAGAAAAACTGAGTAATGGCGCGGTTTGCACCAGCATCAACCTTACGCTTCAGGTTCAGCAAATCGGCCTGAGCGCTCTTCGCTTCTGGGTGTACTTCCGGATAAGCCGCAACGGAGATATCAAAGTCCGCAACGTCTTTCAGCAGAGTCACCAGGTCAGAGGCATACATATCCGGTTTACCGCTTCCCGGCGGCAAGTCACCGCGCAGAGCAACAATATGACGAATACCGTTATTCCAGTAGTCCTGAGCAATGGTGCGCAGCTCATCGCGGGTAGCATCAATACAGGTCAGGTGCGGAGCTGCTTCAAGACCAGTGCGATCCTTAATGCCTTTAATAATGCTGTGCGTACGGTCGCGCTCACCAGAGTTTGCACCGTAGGTGACTGAAACAAACTTCGGCTTCAGGCTGCTCAGGCGATCGATGGAGTTCCACAGGGTTTGCTCCATTTCACTGGTGCGCGGCGGGAAAAACTCAAACGAAACGTTAATCTGACCCTGTACTTCCGCCAGGCTCTGATTCAGGGCTTCCCGCTGGTTGGCGTGAAAAAAGCTCATACCTTACCTCATCAATCTTTTGTCGTTATATGTTGTGTTGTGAACTGCTATACGTTTAGACGTCTAGATGTAAAAATGACGGAAAAGCACGCTGGCGTCAACACAAAAATCATCGTTAAAGGTGAGGAATACTCAGCCAACGTGAAAAAAATTCACATCAGCCTGAAATGATGAGGGATTGCGTCACGACCGTCTGCAGCCACGCTAATTTTGTTACGTTCTCAGGCAGCATCAGCAACCCCATGCTAATACGCAATTCGGTATCGGTAAGAGGAAGGAATATCACGCCCTGACGTTGGATCGCGGAAAAGGAGGCCGGAATCAGGCTCAGGCCGTCACCCTGCGCGATCCGCGCCAGCAGCACGTCATGTTCCAGCGGCTCTTCAATACAGGCAGGCGAGTAACCCGCACGACGAAAAATGTGTCGAGTGTAATCAAAAAAGGCAGGGTTCCGTTCGCGTTTAAACCAGAACAGTGGCCGGTGGCTCAGCGCTGTTAATGAGAGTGACAGCAGCGTCGCTTCTGCCCACTGCGCGGGTAAGGCGGCAATCATCGATTCTTGCCACCCAAGCGGCGTGACGCTAAGCCCCGAAGTTTCAAGCGGTAGTGCCACCAGAGCGGCATCCAGTTTTCCCCGACGAACCTGCCGCACCAGCTCAGGCGAACCATGCCGGACAATATGTAGCTTCTGTACGCGCATATTAAGCCGGGACTCAAGCGCCGTAAAGATACCCTGCTCAAACGCCGTACTTAGCCCTAAGCGCAGAGATTGCTCCCCCGTTTTCGCTAACTGACCCAGCGCCGCCCAGGTTTTATCCTGTAGCGCCAATAGCGGGCGTACGATTTCAAGTACGCGCAGACCATCTTCCGTCAGCGTCAAACCACGGGTATGACGGACAAAAAGCGTCACTCCCAGGCGTTCTTCAAGCTGGCGAATGTGGCGACTCAGCGGCGGCTGCGACATAAACAAGCGCTGCGCCGCCCGGCTCATATTGTTCTCTTCCGCTACTACGGAAAAGTAACGCAGCAGGCGAATGTCCAGAGAGTGCAAAGACGATGTTGTCATACCGAAAAGGTATCACGGAAACGGTATTATCCCAATCATTCCGCACGCCCTATCCTCACACTACAAACCACACGAAAGAGGAAGGAATGATGCCTTCAGAACGCTTTATTACCGGTCAGGAGATGTTGCAAAAAGTGGATGGTAAAGGGGGCGATGCGGTCGTCGAAAGTCTGCAGGATATTGCGCCAGACTTCGCCCAATACCTGATTGAATTTCCTTTTGGCGACATCTATTCAAGGCCGGAGCTGGATTTACGCAGTAGAGAAATCGCTACCGTCGCGGCATTAACTGCGCTGGGTAACGCCGCACCGCAGTTGAAAGTGCATATTGGCGCGGCATTACACGTGGGTTTAACGCAGGATGAGATCATTGAAGTGATTATGCAGATGGCCGTATATGCTGGCTTCCCCGCGGCACTCAACGGCTTGTTCGCCGCAAAAGAGGTGTTTGCCTCCCACAAAGGCTAAAAAAACAGGCCAGCGGAATATCTGCTGGCCTGACCTCACTACGGTTTCACATCTTCCACACGCATGCCTTTGAGTTGCTCATCCGTCAGCGTATTTCCCGCTTTGAAATAATCAACGACAGCATTAGAGACATAGTAACCACCGGATGTGTTACGCGCTTTACCTTCGGTGAATGCCGTAAAACCATCACCGCCGTCTGCCAGGAAGCTATTGGTGGCAATGTGATAAACCACAGCGTCCTCAATTGGCTTACCGTTAAGCGTCAATACGGTGACCCGCTGGCCAACCGGTTTGCTGCTGTCATACTTCATCTCCAGTCCTTTGGACACCTGCAATACGCCGTTGCTTAAACCCGCGCCGTGCTCCATCAGGCTACGTAACTGCTTCCCGGTGAGATCCATGGTTGCCAGCTCGTTCGGGAACGGGAAGGTGCTAATGACGGCACCCATCGTGATAGCACCCGCCGGGATTTCATTCCGGATGCCGCCCGAGTTAGTGAGTGCTAACTGGGTATCTTTACCCGCCGCAGCCAGCAATGCATCTGCCGCCAGATTTCCCAGGGAAGAAGATTCACCGTAAGCACGCGTCAGCTCAACCGGAGAGTTGGCTACCGTTTGTTGTACCACTTTATCGAGCTTTTTATTCCAGCCATCAATGACCTGTTTCGTTTGCGGGTCTGGCTGCCACTCATCAGCAAAAATGGTCTTCAGTTCGAAGTTCTTAACGGTAAATTGATGCGGTTTTTGCTGGTAATCCAGCACCAGTTTACCCACATCAATACCGCCGCTGTCGGTGGAGAGAATTAAGGTATTACCGACTTTAATCGGCTCCGGCGTGCCCACATGCGCATGGCCGGTGATCAGGATATCCAGCCCCTGCACCTGGCCTGCGGTCTGGATATCTTTATCCAGCGCACGGCGCACATCGGTGCCCCCCAGACTGGACTGACGTGCTGGCGTGCCTTCGTGGATGAGTGCCACGGTGAGATCAACTTTGCCTTTAAGCTCATCGATATAGCGTTGCAACCACTTCACTTCATCCCGCGCCTCAATGCCAATGCGCGTCGCAGCGGAAACCGTATCATCAAAAGCAAACACACCGTGCAGACCAATCACGCCAATCTTCACACCCTCTTTTTCAATAATGGTGTAAGGCTTATCCCAGAACATTTTGCTGCTGTTCTGATAAAAGATGTTGCCCTGCACAATGGGGAAATTCGCCTGGCTTAACTGGAGCAGCGTGTTATCCCAGCCGTGGTCGAACTCATGATTACCCATGGTGACAGCATCAAAATTCATGGTGTTCATGATATCGATAATCGCCTTACCCTTGGTCAGGCTGCTGATATACGGCCCGGTAAAATAATCACCGGCATCAAAAAACCAGGTGGCGCTATTTTTCGCTTTCTCCTGCTTCACCATCGTCGTGATATTAGCCCAACCGCCAATGTCACGTGAGCCATTAGCAATCCATGGGACTTTATAAGGTTCGACATGGGCATGGAGATCGTTGGTATAGATAATCGTAACGTCTTTGGCACTCGCCCAGAGCGGCAAAGATACCAGAACACCGACAGCAAGCATTTTTAACTTCATAATCAATCCCTTTCAGTTATATAAAGAATCGCTACGTTACGTTCTGAAAGGTTTTTTTATGTGAGAAGACTCACATCCATCGGTGATAGTTGCGGGCCAAAATCAACGACTATTAAAAATCGTTGGTAATACAATGACCTCACTGTTCACCATCAATTGCTGCAAGTCCTATGGCTGCCAAAATCTGGGGCTGGCGAGCTCAGCAGATTACAGCTGGCCAGAATATCGGCTGGGTTATGCCGCACTGCATTGTCGGGCATGCGGCAGCTATCCCCCGCTGTTTAATGAGGAACAGTTCCGTAGCTGGTTGTCGGCATATTTAACGGATTTTGCAGCCCAAAGCGGTCATTTTTGCCCACGTTGTTATCAGCAGGAAACCATCCGCTATGGACATAATCCCCAGGGCAGCCAACGCGTTCAGTGCCGGAGCTGCAAAAAGGTCTGGACACCAAAGCACCCGCAGCCCACTTCCCCCCTTCCGCCAGAACAAATAGCGACAGTCCCCCTGACCGTCCCTTTTCAGGGCGTGAGTGCAGGCCAGCAACTCTATGTATTACTCTCTTTTGACGCTATTCGCGGCAATGTCCTGCATATTTCCAGCAACTACACGCCGCACACTGCCGGCGCATCATTGCTTTACCGCTGGCGCGGCAGCGCTGAGCCAACAGTCATTCACGACGATATCGTTGAGCGAGTCAGCCAGCGGGAAACACAGTTTTTACGCCGCAGCCAGTTTGACGAAATTCAGTACGGCAGCGCCATATCCAAACGGAACGCCAGCGGCGCGATTTTACGCCCGGTCATTACTGCCCATGGGCATTTCCGCCTGCTGAGCCATCTGTGGCCAGAGGTAAAAAACCATATTATTGCCCACGAATGCTTCCTGCGCGGCGCAGCGATTACCGCATGGTCGGAACAGTTTCGCCATCATCGCGCCTCGCTGTGGTTTATTGATGAAGAAATGAATAACGATAAGCACACGCTACCCTGGCAATTGCTGGGTAAAACCTATCAGGGATGGTGGCAAAATGAGTGGCAAATCTGGCAACGAGGCGATACGCGTAAAATGGTGTGTTTGTTAACGCAGGGGCGTGTTGAAGAAGGCGCGTCAAAAACTCTGGCGGCAAGCCATCATTTTCTCGCCTGGTTGCGGCAGCAGACGGAATTTCAGCAAAGCCCCCGCTACTCCGCCCATTCGGTATTTCAGACGATAAGGACGCTGGTAGATCAATACAACGCCCTGATCACCCAGCACGATTTGCCCGGTGGCGCTGCCGCTTACCGGGCCTACGATTCATGAAATATGTAGGCCGGATAAGCGGCAGCGCCATCAGGCAACGCAAACTACAGCAGCTGCGCCAGACGGTTGATGTCTGACTGAATAGCGCCGGCGGTGACGTCACGACCTGCGCCCGGTCCACGGATCACCAGCGGGTTATCGCGATACCAGCGGCTTTCAATGGCGAATACGTTATCGCACGGCAACAGCGCCGCCAGAGGGTGTTCAGGACGAACCGCCTCAACACCAACGCGCGCTTTACCGTTAGCATCAAAACGCGCCACATAGCGTAGCACCAGCCCCATTTCACGCGCCGCTTCCAGACGCTGCACCATCTGCTCGTTCAGCTCATCACCATTCTCAAAGAAATGGTCAATAGAGCCTTCTTCACAATGCGCAGGCACCAGCGATTCCACGCGAACCTGGTCCGGTTCGATGTCGTAACCTGCTTCACGCGCCAGAATCACCAGCTTACGCATCACATCTTTGCCGGAAAGATCTACGCGCGGATCGGGTTCAGTCAGCCCCTGTTGCCACGCCTGATCCACCAGATCGGTGAACGGGACCGTGCCATCAAATTGCAGGAACAACCACGACAACGTACCGGAGAAGATCCCGCTGATCGACAGAATGGTATCTCCGCTATCAATCAGATCGCGCACGGTATGATTGATCGGCAAACCTGCGCCTACGGTAGCGTTATACAGCCAGTGGCGACCGGTTTTTTCAAAAGCGTCATGAATTTGGCGATAATTATGACTGCTGCTCGCCCCCGCCAGTTTGTTGGCGCTGATAACGTGGAAACCATGGCTGGCAAAATCCAGATACTGATCCGCAAGTTGCTCGCTGGCAGTAACGTCCAGCACCACTAAATCATCATACGGGTGAGCACGCATCCACAGGAATAGAGACTCTTCATCCTGCTCTACTGCCTCGTCATCAAAGAAAGCTAACGCGCGGCTGGCATCCAGCCCTTCGTAATTCAGCAGGCTACGACGGCTATCAACCACACCCGCCAGCACAAACTCTAATCCGGTGCGCGCCGAGAGCGTGCTCTGCTCGCGAGCGAACAGCTCCAGCCAGCGTGAGCCGATGTTGCCTTTGCCGAACAACACCAGACCAATGCGTTTTTCCGCGCGGAAAATTGACTGATGCAGACCCTGAATCAGGCTCTCTGTTGGCCCAGTACGCAGTACCGCGACCAGGCTGATACCCTCTTCCGATTGCCAGGTGAATTCAACCGGCTGACCTTTCAACTGTTGCCAAAAACGGTGGCAATGCAGCGGATTACGGGTGACGCCCGCCCCGACCATCGCCACCAGCGCCAGCCCCTGGCGCAAACGCAGCTCGCCTGGCAGACCAGCTTCATCCAGAATTTTCAGTGCGCCGTCAGCGACTTCGGAGGTATAGCAAAATTGCAGCAGTTGGCGGTCAGGATGCACACCCACTGCCAGCGGACGCACCTGGGTACGTTTTAAAACCTGATCAATCTCTTTATAAGCCAGCTTAAAGTCCTGGCCAGTCGGAACCAAAAACTCAATCAGGCAGACGTCATCATGACTGGTCACAATACGCGCCCCGGTACCGGAGGCCAGTACGCGTTCAATGCGCGTTGAACCCTGCTCCGGCGTATAGCTACAACGCAGTTGGAGATCGATATCGCTACCGGAAACCGGCTGTAAGGTACGGGCATGGAGAACCGGTGCCGCCAGACGCGCCAGTTCGCTGGCTTCATCCAGACGCAGCAGCGGCAGCAAACAGGCGTCTTTTACTTTACGCGGGTCCGCGCTGTAAACCCCGGCGACATCGCTCCAGATAGTTACGCGAGAAACGCCCGCCAGCGCGCCAACCTGCGTCGCCGAGTAGTCGGAGCCGTTACGCCCCAGCAGGACCGTTTCACCGGCATTGCTGCGGCTAATAAAGCCGGTAACCACCAGCCGTTTACCCGGATGCTGCGCCAGCAGTTGCTGTAGCAGCGGGTAAGAAAGACCTTCATCTACCTGCGGCTGGGCACCGCGTTCAGCACGTAAAAAATCGCGCGCATCCAGCCAGGCTGACTCCAGCCCCTGTTGGTTAAGGACCGCAGACATCAAACGCGCGGACCATACCTCACCATGCCCAACAACCTCAGCATAGACGGCATCGTTCACGCCACTGTCGAGTAATCCAGCCAGACGCTCCAGATCGTGAATAAACGCGCCAATTAGTCCATCCGCTATCTCAGGCGGTAACAAACCGCTGATAAGCTCGCTCTGATAGCGACGTAACGCCTGTTGAACCTGATGCGCAGAAAGGCGATCGGTCTGGCTTAATTTCAGCCAGCTAATCAACTGGTTAGTGGTACTGCCTGCGGCTGAAACAACCATCATGTCATCAGGCTGCGAGTACTCCGCCATAATGCCTGCGACACGCAGATAACATTTCACATCAGCCAGACTACTACCACCAAATTTGTGCAGTTGACGACCCTTCGCCCCTGCCTGCGCAATCACACTCATGTTTACCCCTTGTTTGCAGCCCGGAAGCCATTTTCCAGGTCGGCAATTAAATCTTCGCCATCTTCAATACCGGTGGAGATACGCAGCAGCGTTTCGGAAATTCCGGCAGCAGCACGCGCTTCTGGCGCCATGCCCGCGTGTGTCATGGTTGCGGCGTGGGAGATCAGACTTTCAACGCCCCCTAACGATTCCGCCAGCGTAAACAATGACAACCCGCCAAGGAAGCGGCGCAGCGTTTGCTCATCACCATCCAGTTCAAAACTTAACATCGCGCCAAAGCCTTTTTGCTGACGCGCGGCAATCTCATGGCCCTGATTATCCGGCAATGACGGGTGATACAATTTTTTCACCAGCGGCTGAGTTTGCAGATAATCGACTATCGCCTGAGCATTACGTTGCGCCACCTCCATTCGAGGAGACAGAGTACGCAGGCCGCGCAACAGCAGATAACTATCAAACGCGCCGCCGGTCACACCAATATTATTCGCCCACCATGCCAGTTCAGTGACCGTTTCCGGATCTTTCGCTATCACAACACCAGCCACCACGTCTGAGTGACCGTTTAAATATTTCGTGCATGAATGCAACACCAGATCGGCGCCCAATGCCAGTGGATTTTGCAGTGCCGGGCTTAAAAAAGTGTTGTCGACCACGCTGACCGCGCCAGCTTCACGCGCCAGCTGGCAGATTTTCGCAATATCCACCACGCGCAGCAGCGGGTTGCTTGGGCTTTCTACCAGCACCAGTTTCGGTTTTTCTGCCAATGCGGCTTGTAATGCCTGCTCATCACCTTGATCGACAAACAGGACGCGGTAACAGCCACGCTTTGCCAGACTGTCAAACAGTCGGTAGCTCCCGCCGTAGCAGTCATGCGGTGCAACCAGCAGATCGCCAGGCTTGAGGAAGACCGTGGTCACCAAATGAATCGCCGACATGCCAGTATTGGTCAGCACAGCACCAGCACCGCCTTCCAGTTCCGCCAGCGCACGCTGAACAACATCGCGCGTTGGGTTGCCGCGACGCGAATAGTCATGGGCGCGAGGTTCATTAAATCCGGTAAAGTTATAGGTGCTGGAGAGGTGAATCGGCGGGACAACGCAACCGTACTGTTCGTCGTCATTTAACCCGCTACGCACTGCGATGGTGGCCTGTTTACGCGTCATATTGAGGAGATCCTGGCTGAGTCGGTGAAAAGTCAGACACCAGAGTAATCATAGTTACGATAGCCGTCAATACATCTGGACATCTAAACTTCTTTGCGTATAGATTGAGCAAACTGGAAATAGCCGTTAAAATTATATGCATTAGCGTACATCTGCGTCGGCTTACTTCGTGTCAGGGCCACGCCACTACGATAAACTACGCGCAATTATGGTCCGGGCTCAGGTTCTGGCCTCAATATTAATGACGAAGAGGATTAGGTATCTCATGGCTGAATGGAGCGGCGAATATATCAGCCCATACGCTGAGCACGGTAAGAAGAGTGAGCAAGTCAAAAAAATTACGGTTTCCATTCCTCTGAAGGTGTTAAAAATCCTTACCGATGAACGCACGCGTCGTCAGGTGAACAACCTGCGCCACGCCACCAACAGCGAACTGCTGTGTGAAGCGTTTCTGCATGCTTTTACTGGGCAACCCTTACCCAACGATGACGACCTGCGTAAAGAACGCAGTGATGAAATCCCGGAAGAAGCAAAGGTAATCATGCGTGAACTGGGTATCAACCCGGAAACGTGGGAATACTGATAGTTAGAACAGCAATGGGCGTGTAGAGGCGGGAATGCTCCCGCCTTTTCTCACAGTGTTACTTACTAATACCATTGAGTTTATTCAATGTTTCTTCCATTTTGAGCGTTTCCGTACGGTTCAATGGATAGAAATAAATCAGAATGACCGCCGCCAAAAACAGGCATAGCGCCGGCAAGAGATTCGCCATCGTATAAATATTTTCCTGCACAATGCTGGTTTGCACTGCACCACCTGTTGACGATGATTGATAGCCAATGATAGCCAACATAAAGCCACCAATCGCCCCTGCGCATGCCTGACCAACCTTGCGCGCAAAGAAGTTCACACCATAAACCGTGCCATCCTCGCGATCGCCAGTGACATACTGATGGTAGTCACAAACATCAGTCATAAACGCCCAAATCATCAGGTTGAATAACCCTGCACCCAGCGTCGCCAGGAACAAGAAAACCAGATAGACCTTTGCATCCGTAATGTGGACAAAGTACATAATCACATACATGACCACGGCAAAAAGCAACGCGCCTACGCTGGCTTCTTTTTTACCAAACCGCTTCGTGAGCCAGGATGCCGATGGCGCCAGCAAAACCAGGGAACCAAAGGTAAACAGCAACGCGACTGACATCGCCTCTTTATTGTGGAAATAGTCATTAAACAGGTAAGTCATGTTGGTACCGGACAACCCCTGATTAATTACAATCAGCAAATCCACAACCACTAAAACAATCAGCGCCTTATTGCGTGCCAGTCCCTTCAGCAACACCGAAACGGGCATGCTCTCTTTTCTCTCCACGCGCACGCGCTCCGTCGTTAAATGACAGGTCAAGGATAAAAAGATCAAGCCCAGCACTGCGCAACCAATGGAAATCCAGAAGAAGTGTTGCCCGGAAATCACCTGGCTTCCATCCACCAGGGTGGTGTACATCAGGATTGGAATGAAAAAGCCAGTTGCCCCACCGCCAATTGCTGACCCAACGCTACGCCAGGTTGAAAGCGATACACGATCTTCAGGATTCGAGCTAATCGCCGCAGACATAGCACCGTACGGAATACTCACGGTAGATAACAGCGAACCGTAAATGAAATAGGAGCAGCAGATGTAGATGATTTTCGCCGTATAAGAAAAATCATTCACAAACGGCAGGAACAGGACAACCGCAATGATGCAAAATGGATACTTCATGCGACGCACCCACGGGTTGAAACGTCCATGTACCGTCAGTTTAGAGGTATCGCATAAGCGCCCTACACCAACATCAACGAACGCATCAAAGAGTTTGGTCACAAAATAGAGTGAGCCAACAATAACGCCGGAAATACCGAGGACGTTAGTGTAATAAATCATTAAAAAACTATTAACTAAGCCAAGAATAAAACAGGTTCCGAGGTCACCACATAAATAACCAATTTTATCTCTAATTCCGAAAGGCCTGACGGTAGTGGTTTCATTATTTCCGATAATAGTTCCATCATTAGACATGATGTCAACTCCTTAGACATATTATTCACACAAACTATGCTTATCGACGTAATCAGCCGATACGAAAACTATTACCGATTAAAAGTTATAACCAAGACCGACACGATAACGGGTCTGACGATCGTCTGTCGTTGTTGTGTTATAACCCGAGGAAACGTTGCCAACCTCAACAAATGGAACCCAGGAGCCTAATTTGTACGCCACGCGGAAGTTATATTCATAATCATCTTTCCGGTTGTTATATAAATCTTCGCTATCGGCAATTTTATAAATACCATTTAGCTCAAACATCCAGTCATTGACGTTATAACCAAGCCAGGCTTCCGGACGATAGACCATGCGGTCATCTTTGCCGTCAGTGTTTCTGCGCATGTACTCCTGACGATAGCGGAACGCGGTCCACCAGTTGTCGTTGATGTTGTACTGTACGCGGATATAAGGCTTATAAATCGCGATATTATCGCCCGTTTCGATTGCAATGCCGGGCTGCCAGACAAGACCCTGCCAGGTGAACTGATAGCTTGCGGTATACTCGTTGCCGTTACTTTCCATATTATTCCACGCATCATTTGACTGCGTGTTTTCGGAACGAGAAATGGCTTCTACTGCCACACCAAAACCCGTGGCAAAACGGTGAGACATATACACACGATCGTAATTACGTCCATCGTCATAATATTCATGTCGGTAATCAACATAACCCGCCTGTGCGGCCGCAGAGAATAATGGAATCAGTAATAACGCAGATTTAAATTTCATGACAATCCCTCTTCACACTCAACAACGGAAATAATCCATCTCGTTTTGTCCATAAAATGGGAAAACAAAAAGGCTTTTAGATTAATTTTATATTTCCACGAAAGTGTATTTTAGAAAGAAAGCAGAAACCTTTGGTATTTTGCCAGGAGCTGGTAAAAGTGGCAAAAGACAGAAGATAAAAAGGACGCAGATCACCAGTTGCAATATTTTATCTAAAAAATAAAACACCGTTTTATTTATTTAATAAAATAGATTATTCAATACATCAATATATATTTCAGTTCTGAAGCGCAGAAACAAAAAAAGCGCCGTAAGGCGCTTTTTTCTGACAGCTGAAACTTACTTGCTGCCTGGGATGCTGAAACGCTTGTTGAAGCGATCAACACGGCCACCGGTAGCAACATCACGCTGCTTGCCAGTATAGAACGGGTGGCACTGACCGCACACGTCCAGGTTCAGATCGTGACCGACGGTAGAGCGGATTTTCATGACGTTACCGCAAGAGCAGTTTGCAGTAATTTCTTCGTATTTCGGGTGAATATCTTTTTTCATGGGAAAACCTCGGTTTAAGGCCGCGTCGCTCTTCCAGCCCTAACGCCAGACACCACGCGATGTTAATTATTCCCCGTCACCTTTCACGCTGCATCAACAGCCTGAAACTCTCGGGTAATGGTCATTGTTTGAAGCAATCAATTTGCATCAAAGGCGGCGAATCATACAGAAATTAACCTGCTCATGCAAACTGATCCGCATTCTACCCTCCACTAATGTGTATACTAACCCGCCAGATTTCAAGTCAGGATGATTCAATGCCCGTTGCGCACGTTGCCTTACCTGTTCCGCTACCTCGCACCTTTGACTACCTCCTGCCGGAAGGCTTGAGTGCCAAAGCCGGGTGTCGTGTACGCGTGCCCTTTGGCAAGCAGCAGGAGCGCGTGGGTATCGTCCTTTCCGTCAGCGAGCACAGTGAACTGCCGCGGAGCGAATTGAAAGCCGTTCTCGAAGTGCTGGACAGCGAACCGGTCTACTCGACCTCTGTCTGGCGTCTGCTGTTGTGGGCGGCTGATTATTATCATCATCCCATCGGTGACGTACTGTTTCACGCTCTGCCAATTTTACTGCGCCAGGGACGCCCGGCGACAAACGCGCCCATGTGGTACTGGTTTGCCACTGAAGAAGGCCAGGTAATTGACCTCAACAGCCTGAAGCGTTCTCCCAAGCAGCAACAGGCGCTGGCTGCGCTACGCCAGGGGAAAATCTGGCGCGACCAGGTGGCTGAACTGGAATTTAATGATGCCGCATTACAGGCACTGCGGAAAAAAGGGCTGTGCGATCTGGCGAACGAAACACCAGGCTTTAGCGACTGGCGTACGCACTACGCGGTTTCCGGTGAGCGTCTGCGGCTGAACACCGAGCAGGCCACCGCCGTCGGGGCGATTCACAGCGCCTCAGACAGTTTTAGCGCCTGGCTATTAGCGGGCGTAACGGGATCAGGCAAAACAGAGGTCTATCTTAGCGTTCTGGAAAACGTCCTTGCCCAGGGCAAGCAGGCTCTGGTGATGGTGCCGGAGATTGGCCTGACGCCGCAAACTATTGCCCGTTTTCGCGAACGTTTTAATGCGCCGGTCGAAGTCCTGCACTCCGGTTTAAACGACAGTGAACGTCTTTCAGCCTGGCTGAAAGCAAAAAATGGCGAGGCGGCGATTGTTATCGGCACGCGTTCTTCGCTGTTTACGCCGTTTAAAAATCTCGGCGTGATTGTCATCGACGAAGAACACGACAGCTCTTATAAACAGCAGGAAGGCTGGCGCTATCATGCGCGCGACCTCGCGGTTTACCGCGCCCATAGTGAGCAGATCCCGATTATTCTCGGCTCAGCCACTCCGGCACTGGAAACGCTGTGTAACGTGCGGCAGAACAAATACCGCATGCTGCGCCTGACGCGCCGCGCCGGAAATGCGCGCCCAGCCACTCAGCACGTGCTGGATCTCAAAGGTCAGCAGGTGCAGGCCGGACTCGCCCCTGCGCTAATCGCCCGTATGCGTCAGCACCTGCAGGCGGATAACCAGGTGATCCTGTTTTTGAACCGTCGTGGTTTTGCGCCTGCGCTGCTGTGCCACGACTGTGGTTGGATTGCCGAATGTCCGCGTTGCGATCATTACTACACGCTACATCAGGCGCAGCACCACCTGCGTTGCCACCACTGCGACAGCCAGCGCCCAATACCGCGTCAGTGCCCTTCCTGTGGTTCAACGCATATGGTTCCGGTAGGACTCGGCACCGAACAGCTTGAGCAGGCTCTGGCACCTTTTTTCCCCGGTGTGCCAATTTCACGTATAGACCGCGACACCACCAGCCGTAAAGGGTCGCTGGAGCAGCATCTGGCGGAAGTGCATCGCGGCGGCGCACGAATTCTTATAGGCACGCAAATGCTGGCCAAAGGCCACCACTTCCCGGACGTCACTCTGGTGGCGCTGCTGGACGTTGACGGCGCGCTATTCTCCGCAGATTTCCGGTCAGCAGAACGCTTCGCCCAGCTCTATACGCAGGTCTCTGGCCGTGCCGGACGCGCCGGGAAGCAAGGCGAAGTGGTGCTGCAAACGCACCATCCTGAACATCCGCTGCTGCAAACCTTGCTGTATAAAGGCTATGACGCGTTTGCCGAACAGGCGCTGGCCGAGCGACAAACGCTCCAGCTTCCACCGTGGACCAGCCATGTGATCGTGCGGGCAGAAGATCATAACAACCAGCATGCACCAATGTTCTTGCAGCAACTACGGAATCTCATTCAAGCCAGCCCGTTGGCTGATGACAAACTCTGGGTGCTCGGCCCGGTTCCCGCACTGGCGCCCAAACGCGGTGGTCGTTATCGTTGGCAAATATTGTTGCAACATCCATCACGAATTCGTCTGCAACATATCGTCAGCGGCACGCTGGCACTGATCAATACGCTACCCGATGCACGCAAGGTTAAATGGGTGCTGGATGTCGATCCCATCGAGGGATAACCCCTCACGATGCGAGGCGGATCGTAAAATTAAAGATCCATCACACTTTTTATGAAAATTCTGTAACCGCTTCCATTCACTATCTGATAAAAATGTTTCAGATGAAGGTTATCCAGGGACGAGTCTGTGCCAGCAGCTCTCTGGCGAGGAGAAAGAGTGAAACCGAATAAGCAGGTTGCCGCCGCTACGATGAAAGATGTTGCTCTGAAGGCGAAAGTCTCAACGGCAACCGTATCCCGCGCATTAATGAACCCGGACAAAGTCTCGCAGTCAACCCGTAACAAGGTTGAGCAGGCAGCGCTGGAAGTGGGATATCTACCCCAATCAATGGGACGTAACGTTAAGCGTAATGAGTCACGTACCATTCTGGTGATTGTGCCGGATATCTGCGATCCGTTTTTTAGCGAAGTGATTCGTGGCATCGAAGTGACTGCCGCAGAACAGGGATACCTGGTGCTTATTGGCGACTGCGCGCACCAGAACCAGCAGGAAAAGACGTTTCTTAACCTCATTATCACCAAGCAGATCGATGGCATGGTACTGCTCAGCTCGCGCCTGCCGTTTGATGCCAGCGTGGAAGAACAGCGCAATTTACCGCCGATGGTCATGTCGAACGAGTTCGCGCCAGAGCTGGAACTCCCTACCGTGCACATTGATAACCTCACCGCCGCCTTTAATGCGATGAATTATCTGCTGGAACTGGGGCATAAACGCATTGGCTGTATCGCCGGACCCGAAGATATGCCGCTGTGTCATTACCGCCTGCAAGGCTACGTTCAGGCATTACGTCGCAGCGGAATTACGGTCGATCCGCATTTCATCGCGCGCGGTGACTTTACCTATGAAGCGGGAGCCAATGCGTTGAAGCAGCTCCTTGAACTACCGCAGCCGCCGACCGCTGTCTTTTGTCACAGCGACGTCATGGCGCTGGGCGCACTCTCTTACGCCAAACGTCAGGGTCTGAAAGTCCCTGATGATTTATCCATTATTGGCTTTGATAACATTTCGCTCACGGAATTTTGTGATCCACCCCTGACAACCGTCGCACAGCCGCGTTTCGATATCGGACGTGAAGCTATGCTGTTACTGCTCGATCAATTACAAGGGCAGAGCGTCAGCAGTGGCTCACGTTTACTGGACTGCGAGCTTATTATTCGGGGTACTACCCGGGCACTGACGTAAAGTAAAGTGCTTTCGGACTCCCCTGTCTGGTCAAAGGCCCGCCGCTTAAGTAACATGGCGGGCTGACGAACGAATAAATACAGCGAAACGATAGTGGCACAACGAGATTATGTACGTCGCGGCCAACCGGCACCTTCGCGGCGCAAGAAGAGCACATCACGGAAAAAACAACGCAATACGCCTGCGGTATCGCCCGCAATGGTTGCTATTGCTGCAGCCGTACTCGTGACCTTTATCGGTGGTCTGTACTTCATTACGCATCACAAGAAAGAAGAGTCCGAAACGCTGCAAAACCAGAAAGTCACCGGTAATGGCATTCCGCCAAAACCGGAAGAGCGCTGGCGATACATCAAAGAGCTGGAAAGCCGTCAGCCTGGCGTACGTGCGCCTACCGAACCGTCTGCGGGCGGCGAGGTGCTGAATGCCGATCAGCTAACCAATGAGCAGCGCCAGCTATTGGCGCAAATGCAGGCTGATATGCGTCAACAGCCGACGCAGCTCAACGAAGTACCGTGGAACGAGCAAACGGCTGAACAGCGCCAGCAAACGCTGCAGCGTCAGCGTCAGGTGCAACAGCAGCAGTGGAACAATGCCCAGCAGCAGGCTCAGCAGCCGCGTCCACGGGCAACAGAACAGCCGTATCAGCAGCAGCAAACGCGTACAGCACAAGCCGCGCCGGTACAGCAGCCGAAACCGCAGCCAAAACCGGCGGCTCAACAGCCGTATCAGGATCTGCTGCAAACGCCAGCGCATACCACCGCTGCTCAGCCAAAACCGCAGCCGGCCGCGCCGATAACGAATGAAACGCAGCCGCCAAAACAGACTGCTGAGAAAAAAGATGAACGCCGCTGGATGGTTCAGTGCGGATCATTTAAAGGCGCTGAGCAGGCAGAAACTGTGCGTGCGCAGCTGGCCTTTGAAGGCTTTAACTCCCGTATTACCACCAATAACGGCTGGAATCGTGTGGTCATTGGTCCGGTCAAAGGCAAAGAGAATGCCGACAACACCATCAGCCGCCTGAAGGTTGCTGGTCACACAAACTGCATTCGACTCTCCACTGGGGGTTGAAACCCCCAAAATCCCCCCCATCTATACTTGCATTACGCCCCGTACACTGTGCGGGGCCTGTACATTGCATTTGTAACCAAGGGGTCTGCTCGTGACAACAATAGTAAGCGTACGCCGTAACGGCCATGTGGTAATCGCCGGTGATGGTCAGGCCACACTGGGTAACACCGTAATGAAAGGCAACGTGAAGAAAGTCCGCCGTCTGTACAACGATAAAGTCATCGCGGGCTTTGCGGGCGGTACTGCGGATGCATTCACGCTGTTTGAACTGTTTGAACGCAAGCTGGAAATGCACCAGGGTCACCTGGTGAAAGCTGCCGTTGAACTGGCAAAAGACTGGCGTACCGACCGTATGCTGCGCAAACTCGAAGCGCTGCTGGCCGTCGCAGATGAAACTGCATCGCTCATCATCACCGGTAACGGCGACGTCATCCAGCCAGAAAACGATCTGATTGCCATCGGCTCCGGCGGTCCCTACGCCCAGGCTGCTGCACGCGCTCTGCTTGAAAATACCGAGCTTGGCGCACGCGAGATTGCTGAGAAAGCGTTGGATATTGCAGGGGATATCTGCATTTATACCAACCACTTCCATACCATCGAAGAATTGAACTCCAAAGCGTAAGGATCCCCCATGTCTGAAATGACCCCACGCGAAATTGTCAGCGAACTGAACAAACACATCATCGGCCAGGATAACGCTAAGCGTTCCGTGGCGATCGCCCTGCGTAACCGCTGGCGTCGTATGCAGCTCAACGAAGAGTTGCGTCATGAAGTCACGCCGAAAAACATTCTGATGATTGGCCCGACCGGCGTCGGTAAAACCGAAATCGCCCGTCGTCTGGCAAAACTGGCCAACGCGCCATTCATCAAAGTTGAAGCAACAAAATTCACCGAAGTCGGCTATGTTGGTAAAGAAGTAGATTCCATCATCCGCGATCTGACCGATGCTGCCATCAAAATGGTCCGCGTGCAGGCAATCGAGAAAAACCGCTTCCGTGCCGAAGAGATGGCGGAAGAGCGCATTCTCGACGTGCTGATCCCACCAGCTAAAAATAACTGGGGGCAGTCAGAGCAGCCGCAGGAACCTTCTGCAGCGCGTCAGGCATTCCGTAAAAAACTGCGTGAAGGCCAGCTGGATGATAAAGAGATCGAAATCGATCTCGCGGCCGCACCGATGGGCGTTGAAATTATGGCGCCTCCAGGAATGGAAGAGATGACCAGCCAGCTGCAGTCCATGTTCCAGAACCTGGGCGGTCAGAAGCAAAAACCGCGTAAGCTGAAAATCAAAGACGCGATGAAGCTGCTGATTGAAGAAGAAGCGGCCAAACTGGTGAACCCGGAAGAGCTGAAACAAGAAGCTATCGACGCCGTTGAGCAGCACGGGATCGTGTTTATCGACGAAATCGACAAGATCTGTAAGCGCGGCGAATCCTCCGGCCCGGACGTGTCCCGTGAAGGCGTACAGCGCGACCTGCTGCCGCTGGTTGAAGGCTGCACGGTCTCCACCAAGCACGGCATGGTGAAAACAGATCACATTCTGTTTATCGCTTCTGGTGCATTCCAGGTAGCCAAACCGTCCGACCTGATCCCAGAACTGCAGGGTCGTCTGCCGATTCGTGTCGAGCTGCAGGCGCTGACCACCAGCGATTTTGAGCGTATCCTTACCGAACCGAATGCCTCCATCACCGTCCAGTACAAAGCGCTGATGGCGACTGAAGGTGTGGACATCAACTTCACTGAATCCGGTATTAAACGCATTGCCGAAGCGGCCTGGCAGGTTAACGAAACCACCGAAAACATCGGTGCACGTCGTCTGCATACCGTTCTGGAACGTCTGATGGAAGATATTTCCTATGATGCGAGCGATTTGAACGGCCAAAGCATCACAATTGATGCCGAATATGTGAGCAAACATCTGGATGCGCTGGTCGCAGATGAAGATCTGAGCCGTTTTATCCTATAATCGCGTTCAATGCATTTTCATCACTGTTGATGGGGCTGATAAAGCCCCATTTTTATTGGCGCTAAATATGACTGAACAACAACAAATTAGCCGCTCACAAGCCTGGCTGGAAAGTTTACGACCTAAGACCTTACCGCTCGCCTTCGCGGCGATCATCGTCGGTACGGCATTAGCATGGTGGCAAGGATACTTCGATCCGCTGGTTGCTCTGCTGGCATTGATTACGGCAGGACTGCTGCAAATTCTGTCCAATCTCGCTAACGACTATGGCGATGCCGTCAAAGGCAGCGACAAGCCCGACCGTATTGGACCGCTGCGCGGTATGCAAAAAGGGGTCATCACCCAACAGCAGATGAAGCGCGCGCTGATCGTCACCGTGGTGCTGATCTGTCTGTCCGGGCTGGCCCTGGTTGCTGTAGCCTGTCACACGCTGGCAGACTTTGTCGGTTTCCTGGTGCTCGGCGGCCTGTCGATTATCGCCGCGATCACCTACACCGTGGGTAATCGCCCTTACGGATATATCGGCCTGGGCGATATTTCTGTGCTGGTATTCTTCGGCTGGCTCAGCGTAATGGGAAGTTGGTATCTGCAGGCGCATACATTGATTCCAGCGCTGATTCTGCCTGCCACCGCCTGCGGCCTGCTGGCAACCGCCGTGCTCAACGTCAACAACCTGCGCGATATCAACAGCGACAGAGAGAATGGCAAGAACACGCTGGTCGTGCGTTTAGGCGCTGTCAATGCCCGCCGCTACCACGCCTGTCTGCTGATGGGCACGCTGGTCTGTCTGGCACTGTTCAACCTGTTCTCACTGCAAAGCCTGTGGGGATGGCTGTTTATCCTCGCCGCTCCGCTGCTGATCAAACAGGCTCGCTATGTAATGCGCGAGATGGACCCGGCAGCAATGCGTCCGATGCTGGAACGCACCGTAAAAGCGGCATTGTTAACTAACCTGCTGTTTGTCGTTGGAATTTTCTTAAGTCAGTGGTCTCTTTAACTGACAAATATCAATTAACAATTGATGATTTTGCCAACAGTACACATAGCGCGATATACTAAAAATTCTCGCAGCAACTGAACGTTAAGCCTATGAAATACGATACATCCGAGCTTTGTGACATCTATCAGGAAGATGTCAACGTCGTGGAACCGCTGTTCTCTAACTTTGGAGGACGGTCGTCGTTTGGCGGACAAATCATCACGGTAAAATGTTTCGAGGACAACGGGTTGCTGTACGATCTGCTCGAACAAAACGGCCGTGGTCGCATTCTGCTGGTCGATGGCGGCGGTTCTGTTCGTCGTGCGCTGGTCGATGCCGAACTGGCGCGGCTGGCCGTACAGAATGAATGGGAAGGTCTGGTCATCTACGGCTCAGTACGCCAGGTAGACGATCTGGAAGAACTGGATATCGGCATTCAGGCGATTGCCGCTATTCCGGTAGGTGCCTCAGGTGAAGGCATTGGAGAAAGCGATGTACGCGTCAACTTCGGTGGCGTAACGTTCTTCTCCGGCGACCACCTGTACGCCGATAACACCGGGATAATCCTCTCCGAAGACCCGCTCGATATCGAGTAAGCGAAAAAGGCACCGGAAGGTGCCTTTTTTATGCGTGCCGCTGATTGCCGGATGGCGGCTTACGCCTTATCCGGCCTACAATCAGGGGCGGTTACGCGAAAGATTTCGTGTTGTAGCAAGGCGGCAAACGAAGGTATCCCCAGGAGCGTAGTAAACTACGTGACTGGGGTAACTGAGCGCGGCCAACGCAGCTACGGCGCGAAAGATAAAGCGTAATTAGACTTCTTCCATACGACCCAGCAGGGCATGCAGACGATCCTGCCAGCCGCTCTGCTGTTCTTTCAGGCTATTGTTCTCACGCTCCAGTTCTTCACGCTGCTGCTGTGCAGTCTGAACTTCCTGCGACAGTGAGTTGTTCTTTTCTTTCAGCTCTTCGATTTCCATCTGCAACAGCGTGATGGTATCAATCGCCTGCTGTACTTTTGCTTCCAGTTTCTCAAACACTTCTAATGACATCGTCATACCTCTCCTGAATTGCAAGGCGTTGATGGATAAAAATCCTCGTCCCGATAACCGGCGACGCCTTAATAAAAACGAGCGCACTCTACTTAACACCGATTGTATGAAGCCGCGTCATCCCTGTCCAGCGGCATCCCGCGCAGATTGCGGTTTGCAACACTTTTAGTCTTTCTCCTGGTGACATTACTGTCATAACTCTTAAGTGTTAACAGGTTGATCAGTGAAATGATTCAGCTCACACTATTTTTGTATAACAAATACCTCACAATGGCGCGAAAACGCTCATTTTGTTGATGCAGTAC
Source organism: Citrobacter sp. Cpo074 (assembly GCF_030332745.1). Taxonomy (NCBI): domain Bacteria; kingdom Pseudomonadati; phylum Pseudomonadota; class Gammaproteobacteria; order Enterobacterales; family Enterobacteriaceae; genus Citrobacter; species Citrobacter sp. Cpo074. The sequence goes on along the minus strand of NZ_JAOWHG010000011.1, from coordinate 73,961 downwards.
ACACATTTTAATTTCGATATTTCTCGTTTTTGCGCGTTAACGATAAATTAACAGTGTGCCTACCGGCTCCGGGGATGTCAGTGACCTTCTCGCACACAATAAACATTAAACTCTCTTCAGGATCCGATTATGAGTCAAACATCAACCTTAAAAGGCCAGTGCATTGCTGAATTCCTCGGTACCGGGTTGTTGATTTTCTTCGGTGTGGGCTGTGTCGCTGCACTTAAAGTGGCTGGGGCTACTTTCGGTCAGTGGGAAATCAGTGTCATCTGGGGTCTGGGGGTAGCGATGGCTATCTATCTGACCGCAGGCGTTTCTGGTGCACACCTAAATCCCGCGGTAACCATCGCACTCTGGCTGTTCGCCTGTTTTGATAAACGCAAAGTTGTTCCTTTTATTATTTCTCAAATTGCCGGCGCCTTTTGCGCAGCGGCACTGGTTTACGGGCTTTATTACAATCTTTTCCTCGATTTCGAACAAACTAACCATATCGTACGCGGCAGTACCGAGAGCCTGGGTCTGGCAGGTACTTTCTCCACCTATCCGAACCCGCATATCAATTTTGTGCAGGCCTTCGCGGTTGAAATGGTCATTACCGCTATTCTAATGGGGCTGATTCTGGCTCTGACCGACGATGGTAACGGTGTACCTCGTGGTCCGCTGGCACCACTGCTGATCGGCTTGTTGATTGCCGTTATTGGTGCTTCCATGGGTCCGCTGACAGGTTTTGCGATGAACCCGGCACGTGACTTCGGACCGAAACTCTTCGCCTGGATGGCCGGATGGGGTGAGATTGCCTTCACGGGTGGTCGCGATATCCCTTACTTCCTGGTTCCGGTGTTTGGCCCGATTACCGGCGCGATTTTGGGCGCATGGGCATATCGCAAACTGATTGGTCGTCATTTACCGTGCGATGTCTGCGCGATTGAAGAAAAAGACGTTGCGGCCAACACTCAACAAAAAGCTTCGCAGTAATGTGACTACGGGACAAAAAATTATGACTGAAAAAAAATATATCGTTGCGCTCGACCAGGGCACCACCAGCTCCCGCGCGGTCGTAATGGACCACGATGCGAATATCGTTGCCGTTTCACAGCGCGAATTCGAACAAATTTACCCGAAAGCAGGTTGGGTAGAACATGACCCGATGGAAATTTGGGCGACCCAAAGCTCCACGCTGGTAGAAGTTCTGGCGAAAGCCGATATCAGTTCCGATGAAATTGCAGCGATCGGTATTACCAACCAGCGTGAAACCACCATTGTCTGGGAACGCGAAACCGGTAAACCTATCTATAACGCGATTGTGTGGCAGTGTCGTCGTACCGCGGATATCTGCGAAAAGCTCAAGCGCGACGGTATGGAAGAGTACATCCGTAATAATACAGGTTTGGTCATTGACCCGTACTTCTCCGGCACCAAAGTGAAGTGGATCCTCGACCACGTAGAAGGCTCGCGTGAGCGCGCTCGTCGCGGCGAACTGCTGTTCGGTACCGTAGATACCTGGCTTATCTGGAAAATGACGCAGGGACGTGTACACGTCACGGATTACACCAACGCCTCACGTACCATGCTGTTCAACATCCACTCCCTGGACTGGGATGACACGATGCTGGATGCGCTGGATATTCCGCGTGCAATGCTGCCTGAAGTTCGTCGCTCTTCTGAAGTGTACGGCCAGACCAACATCGGTGGTAAAGGCGGTATTCGTATTCCTATCTCCGGTATCGCCGGTGACCAGCAGGCAGCGCTGTTTGGCCAGCTGTGCGTGAAGGAAGGGATGGCGAAAAACACTTACGGTACCGGCTGCTTCATGCTGATGAACACCGGCGAGAAAGCCGTTAAGTCCGAAAACGGACTGCTGACCACCATCGCCTGCGGACCGACCGGGGAAGTGAACTACGCGCTGGAAGGTGCGGTATTTATGGCTGGCGCATCTATCCAGTGGCTACGTGATGAAATGAAACTCATCAGCGATGCGTTCGACTCCGAATATTTCGCCACCAAAGTGAAAGACACCAACGGCGTGTACGTCGTTCCGGCATTTACTGGCCTGGGCGCACCGTACTGGGACCCGTATGCTCGCGGCGCCATCTTTGGTCTGACCCGTGGGGTAAACTCCAACCACATCATCCGCGCCACGCTTGAATCTATTGCATACCAGACCCGTGATGTTCTGGAAGCAATGCAGGCTGACTCCGGTATTCGCTTGCACGCCCTGCGCGTCGATGGCGGTGCGGTCGCCAACAACTTCCTGATGCAGTTCCAGTCCGACATTCTCGGCACGCGCGTTGAGCGCCCGGAAGTCCGCGAAGTCACCGCATTGGGTGCGGCATACCTGGCTGGTCTGGCAGTAGGCTTCTGGCAGAATCTGGATGAGCTGCAGGAAAAAGCGGTCATCGAGCGTGAATTCCGCCCAGGCATCGAAACCACCGAACGTAACTTCCGTTACAGCGGCTGGAAAAAAGCGGTCAAACGCGCCATGGCGTGGGAAGATCACGACGAGTAATACGTCATAGCCGGATGGCAACTGTGCCTTATCCGGCAATATCTTCGTGCGGGGGCAACCCCGCACACACATCAATAATCTCGCCCCCTCCCCTGTGCTACACTTCGCGCCATTCCTTTTAGCTACGAGTTTGCAATGAGACGAGAACTTGCCATTGAATTTTCACGCGTGACCGAAGCGGCCGCGCTGGCTGGCTATAAATGGCTGGGCCGCGGCGACAAAAATACCGCTGACAGCGCGGCGGTAAACGCCATGCGTATTATGCTCAACCAGGTCAATATCGACGGCACCATCGTGATTGGCGAGGGTGAGATCGATGAAGCACCGATGCTGTTTATCGGTGAGAAAGTCGGGACCGGTCTTGGTGATGCGGTCGACATCGCCGTCGATCCTATCGAAGGCACACGCATGACGGCAATGGGTCAGGCAAACGCGCTGGCCGTACTGGCTGTTGGCGATAAAGGTTGCTTCCTGAACGCGCCAGACATGTACATGGAAAAGCTGATTGTCGGCCCAGGCGCAAAAGGGTCTATCGACCTGAACCTGCCGCTGGAAGCCAACCTGCATAACGTTGCCGCTGCACTCAATAAGCCGCTGAGCGAACTGACCGTCACCATTCTGGCCAAGCCACGCCATGATGAAACGATCGCCGAAATGCAAAAACTGGGCGTGCGTGTCTTTGCTATTCCAGACGGTGACGTTGCGGCCTCCATTCTGACCTGCATGCCAGACAGTGAAGTTGACGTGCTGTACGGCATTGGCGGCGCACCGGAAGGTGTCGTTTCTGCCGCCGTTATCCGCGCGCTGGACGGCGACATGCAAGGCCGTTTGCTGGCGCGTCATGACGTCAAAGGCGACAGCGAAGAGAACCGTCGCATTGGCGAACAGGAACTCGCTCGTTGCGCCGCCATGGGTATTGAAGCGGGCAAAGCGCTGCGTCTCGATGAAATGGCGCGTAGCGACAACGTCATTTTCTCTGCCACCGGCATCACCAAAGGCGATTTGCTGGAAGGGATTAGCCGCAAAGGTAATATCGCGACCACCGAAACGCTGCTGATCCGCGGCAAATCACGTACAATCCGTCGCATTCAGTCGATTCACTACCTCGATCGTAAAGATCCCGATGTGCAGGCGCACATCCTGTAATTGATTTGATCAATAGAGCCTTCCAGCCCATATGGGCTGGAAATCTTTCGTCCAACGAACGAAGATAAGGCAATCAAAGCAGACAGGAGAAAACCATGGCAGATTGGGTAACAGGCAAAGTCACGAAGGTACAGAACTGGACCGATGCCCTGTTTAGTTTGACCGTGCGAGCTCCGGTTCTTCCTTTCACTGCAGGTCAATTCACCAAGCTTGGCCTTGAGATCGAGGGCGAGCGCGTCCAGCGTGCTTATTCTTACGTCAATGCCCCTGATAACCCCGATTTAGAGTTTTATCTGGTGACGGTTCCCGACGGCAAACTCAGTCCTCGTCTGGCAGCACTGAAGCCTGGCGATGAAGTCCAGGTGGTGAGTGAAGCTGCTGGTTTCTTCGTGCTGGATGAAGTCCCCGATTGCGACACGCTGTGGATGCTGGCAACCGGCACGGCTATCGGCCCATATTTGTCGATTCTGCAATTAGGCAAAGACCTGGATCGCTTCAAAAATCTGGTGCTGGTCCACGCCGCGCGCTATGCCGCCGATTTGAGCTATCTACCGTTGATGCAGGCCCTGGAAAAGCGCTACGAAGGTAAATTACGCATCCAGACGGTGGTCAGTCGTGAAACCGTGGCAGATTCGCTGACCGGGCGTGTACCGGCACTAATTGAAAGCGGTGAACTGGAAAAAGCGGTCGGGCTGCCAATGGATAAAGAAACCTGTCATGTGATGCTGTGCGGAAACCCGCAGATGGTGCGCGATACCCAGCAGTTGCTGAAGGACACCCGGCAGATGACCAAACACCTGCGCCGCCGACCGGGCCATATGACCGCAGAGCACTACTGGTAAGAACGTTTCAATGCCCGGTAAACACCCGGGCATTTTGCCGGATGGCGCTTACACTTATCCGGCCTACGAGTCAGCTCTGTACTTTACGTCCTGCGTATCCTTACCATATTTATTTGCGTCCTGGGTGCCAATGAACGCCCCCAGATCGATAAGCATACCGACCAGAATCAACGTTGGAACAAAGCGGCCTACCGCCCATTGCCAGACGCCGGGTAACATCGCCCAATTTCCGGCCAGCAGCATCCACGCCAGAATCATCAACAGCGCCCACGCTCCGGAACGCCCCCGGTCATGCAGACGTTTTACCGTCACTGCCGCCGTTGGCCATAGCAGACACACCAGACAAAAAGCCGCGGTCTGAATATCGAGTAATTGTTTGCTCGCCAGCGAAAACAAAACCAGCATGCCGACGATCCATAGGCCAATCCAAATCCAGAAATCACGGCGCCCGATGCGCCCTTTAAATGAGAATAACCACTGCTGTATGGTCATGTAAGTTCCTTTATTATTACCTTCCAGAACAGTTTACCCTTTTGACAAGCTCGACGGTTACCGTTTTAATCGTGAGCAGTGAGAATGAAAGGTACGATTGATGAAGCACGGATTTACACTGTTTTTATTATTGTTTTCAGCCTTAACCGCGAGCACTGCGGCATTGGCGGAAGCGCCATCGACGGCAACCACAGCCCCCTATTTACTGGCGGGCGCGCCGACCTTTGACCTGTCGATTAGCCAGTTTCGCGAAAACTTTAATACACAGAATCCGAAGCTGATCCTGAATGAGTTCCGCGCCATCGACAGCAGTCGCGATCGGGCAAATCTCACCCGCGCGGCCAGTAAAATCAATGAAAACCTGTATGCGTCTTCCGCCCTTGAGCGCGGCACCCTGAAAATCAAAAGCATGCAGATAACCTGGTTACCAATTCAGGGACCAGAGCAAAAGGCAGCTAAAGCGAAAGCGCTGGAATACATGACTGCCGTCATCCGCACCGTCGCACCGCTACTGACGAAGGAACAGAGCCAGAAAAAACTGCAAAAACTGCTCGCCGCAGGCAAAGGTAAGCACTATTACGCCGAAACAGAAGGCGCAATTCGCTATGTCGTGGCAGATAACGGTGAAAAGGGGCTGACCTTCGCTGTTGAACCGATTAAGCTGGCTCTATCTGAAAACCTCGAAGGGTCGAATTCCCCCTAAATTATTCACGTTTCAGGAAGGCGGCGACGCAACGAATCCCCAGGAGCTTACATCAGTAAGTGACTGGGGGGAGAGAGTACAGCCAACGCACCTGCAACGTGGAGAATGACGGGGAAATGACAAAAAGCAAAGCCTTTCGGGGGATGAATCTCTATACTGTTTCACAGACCATGCTGCCCTGACGGGCGGCCATATTCCTTAATTCGCTGACAAGCGTGGAGAAATGAAATGCGACATCCTTTAGTGATGGGTAACTGGAAACTGAACGGCAGCCGCCACATGGTAAACGAACTGGTTGCTAATCTGCGTAAAGAACTGGCTGGCGTTGCTGGCTGTGCAGTAGCGATTGCTCCGCCGGAAATGTATATCGACCTGGCGAAACACGCCGCTGCCGGTAGCCACATCATTCTGGGCGCGCAGAACGTTGACCTGAACCTGTCTGGCGCATTCACTGGTGAAACAAGTGCTGAAATGCTGAAAGACATCGGCGCGCAGTACATCATTATCGGTCACTCTGAGCGTCGTACTTACCACAAAGAATCTGACGAGCTGATCGCTAAAAAATTCGCCGTACTGAAAGAGCAGGGTCTGACTCCAGTTCTGTGCATCGGTGAAACCGAAGCAGAAAACGAAGCGGGCAAAACTGAAGAAGTTTGTGCACGTCAGATCGACGCGGTTCTGAAAACTCAGGGCGCGGCAGCATTCGAAGGCGTCGTTATCGCTTACGAACCAGTATGGGCTATCGGTACCGGTAAATCTGCAACTCCTGCTCAGGCTCAGGCTGTTCACAAATTTATTCGTGACCACATTGCTAAAGCTGACGCGAAAATCGCTGAGCAAGTAATCATCCAGTACGGCGGTTCTGTAAACGCAGCTAACGCGGCAGAACTGTTTGCTCAGCCGGACATCGACGGTGCGCTGGTAGGTGGTGCTTCTCTGAAAGCAGACGCCTTCGCCGTCATCGTTAAAGCAGCAGAAGCCGCTAAACAGGCTTAAGTTGTTAAGGCGGGAGGAGCACTCCTCCCGCTGTATTAACTACCAGTATCCCAACCAGTGCCACCAGAAGGCGCCGGTCACACCCCAAATGGTCAGGTTGACCACACTCATCACCAGCCCCGTTTTCCACCACTCTGCCAGCGTGACATAGCCCGAACCAAAGATGATCGGCGCAGTACCCGTGCCATAGTGCGTGAGCGACATCATCAGGGAGGAGGAGAAACCGAGCATTAAACCAAGCAATGCTGGCGGCGCGCCGAGGCCTAATCCTGCGGCGAAAAACGCAGCGAACATAGCCGTAATATGCGCAGTAGTGCTGGCGAAAAAGTAGTGCGAGTAGACATAAAGCAGAATCAACAGCAGCGTTGCAACACTCCAGTGCACGCCAAGATGGTCGATTGCGCTACCAACGCTGGTTGCCAGCCATCCCACCAACCCCAGTTTGCTGAGAAAATCCGCCATCATCACCAACGCGGCAAACCAAACTATCGTATCCCATGCCCCGCGGCATTTAAGAATGTCATCCCAGCTCAATACGCCCGCCATCAATAGAATCGACAAACCAATTAACGCGGCGCTAGTGGGGTTTACGCTCCAGGCACTGCCCATCAGCATCGCTGGAACACCCGCCCACAGGCAGAGCAGCAAAATGAACACTGCCAGGGTGATTTTTTCTGCCAGTGATAGTGGACCCAGCGCATCCAGTTTTTGCCGCGCGAACTGCGGCGCATTTGGCGTGCGCGTGATAGCTGGCGGATAGAGCCACCAGATTACAATCGGCATGACAACCAGTGATACCAGAGCAGGAAGAAGCGCCGCAATAGCCCACATTCCCCAGGTCATGTTCAGCACTCCATCCGTCCCCTTCGTCAAAAAGCTGACGATTAACGGGTTAGGTGCGGTCGCGGTGATGAACATTGCCGAGCTGATCGGGTTAATGTTGTAGTTCACCAGCGCGAGATAACGGCCCGTTGAGCCATTCTCGGCATGGCCGGGCTGCGAGCCGAGGCTTTCCGCAATCGCCCGCATTACCGGGTGGATAATGCCGCCGCCACGTGCGGTATTGCTTGGCGTTACGGGTGCAATTAGCGTTTCCGCAAGGGTTAATGCCCACGCAATACCCAGCGTTCTTTTACCAAATAGCGCAATAAACCCGTAGCCAATACGCGCTCCCAGGCCAGTCTTTAACAGACTTTGCGACAGCATAATGGATAAACCAATCAGCCAGATTAACTGGTTAGAAAAGCCACTCAACGCATCGTTCAACGCCGCGGAGGGTTTGCCGGGGTTAGTAACGCCAGTCATCGCCACCAGCATAATCGCCACAATCGCAATTGCGCCAATGGGCATAGCTTTACCGATAATTGCGGCGATCGTACCAATAAACAGTGCCAGCAGGTGCCACGCTTGCGGGGTTACGTCAGGAGGACACGGGATAACAAACCAGATGGTCAGCGTAATCACGAGCGAGATGATGGCAGGCCAACAGCGGATGGGGGTCAAACTGTCCATGAATCAATCCTTGAATTTCCAGTGCGCAAATCTGCGCTCGGGCATTAACCGATATTGCCGCACATAATACAATTCACTCACTCACAAAACATAAAATTAACATTTTGATACATCTACAGTTTTCCTAACACCGTAAACCAGGCGTAATCCAGCGGCAGAAGAATCAAATACGTTGCCGCCGCCAGTGCGATACACAGCAGCATCCCCGCCCTTGCAGGTACTTTCCCGAGCGCCATCGCCACTACGATCGGTGAAGCCTGATACGGCAACAGTGGCGTGGAATAACCCAGCACCTGGATCATAATCACCGACAGCAGCGGGAATCCCGTCGCATCGGCAAAACTTTGCGCCAACGTGGTATACAGCGCCGGAACACCGTTCGCCGTCATAATAAAATTAAGCGCTGTGGTAATACCGGTCAGCGCGAGGAAACTGGTAAACGGCTTTTCCGCATCCAGCGGCATCACCTGTAACAGCGCTTCGCCAACAGCGCTACCAATACCGGTTTGCGTGACGGTGATCGCCAGCCCCAGAATACCCGCCACATAAATACAGGTACGAATGTTGACCCCAGTGGAAAACTCGTCGCCATTGATAAAGCCAACCCGTGGTAGCAATGTGATAACTGCCGCAGCCAGCCCGGTCCACGCAGGGCCAATGCCGTGCCAGCTTTCGCTTACCCACAAGAACAGCACCACCGCTAACATCCAGGCCAGACGTTTTTCATTCCGGCTCATCGGCTCCGGCGGAGTGAGATCGCGCGGCGCATGCGGCTTGCCAGGGAACAACCAGCAGATAAGCACAATGAGCACCGCGCCTTTAAGCCAACCCAGAACCGGCGTATGCAGCAGCAAATAGGGAAGATAATTGAGGTGGATACCGTAAGAGCCTTCCGCCGCGCCGCTCATCACCAGATTCGGTACGTTAGCGGGTAAAATCGTCGCAGAAAGCTGGAACGTCCCAAACCCGACGGCCAGTGCCAGACCATACCAGGCGCGCGTGCCGTCGTTAATTCCAGCCCGTTTCGCCATCGCCGCGACGATCGGCATCAGCAGCGCAATGCGGCCCATGTTGGATGGCATTACAAATGCCAGCGCGTAACTCAGCAGCACTACGCTCGCCACCATTAACGGCCAGGAATCAGTCAACCTCGATGACAGCGCCCTCGCCGCCCTGTCCGCCAGCCCCGTTTTACGAATCGCGATACCCAGTACAAAGCCGCTAAACACCAGCCAGAACGCGGAGGACGCAAAACCGCCAAAAATCACATCCGGTGGCGCGATTTTGGCCACCATCGCCACGGCAAAGAACAGCAGCGCCGTTATAAACTCCGGCAGCAGCGACGTAGCCCAGAGCAGAATGGTGATACCAACCACCAGAGAGGGGATAAACAGAGGGTGTGTAAGCCAGAGCGACATGCCTGTCTCCTGTTGTTTTTTTCAACAAGAATACGGGGACAGGCATGCGGAGTAAACGCCAGATTAGGTGGGGTTAACGCAGAATATCACATTGATGATCCTGAATTTCCTCAGCGGAGGCGAGATTCAGTGCCAGCAGATTGCGCTGAGTAGCCAGCAGGACAAAGGATTCGTCGCTCTGGCGCACCATCGCCAACGCATAGCTGCCCATATGCTCACGCGCATCCGGCACCTCTTCCGCCAGCATTATAAACGGGCTGCGTTGTGCCAGTTCATTTTCCGTGACGCGACGTGCCAGATATTCATGACCGCGCAGTCCACCCGGTAATGGTAGCCAGCGGGTGCTGATTTTCGCCAGGTTGTCATCCAGCTGCTTTCTGACATCGGTTCGCAGGCAGGAGATATGAATATGCAGGTGATTTTGCGTACGCCCGCTACGAGAGTTAATGGTCAGAGAGACTGCTTTGTCAGGGATTTCCTGGCCGTATTTTTGGCTCATAAAGCTACGTGCCTGCCAGGCCAGCCAGAAAAAGTTCGGTGTGCCTGATTTCAACAACAGCGGACTTTCCGTACCGTTGATCCGCCAGGTAGGCATCAACAGATATTGCAGTGGGCCGTTACGGTCTTTGAACACCACATATCCGGCATCCGGCTTTACTTCAGCGCATGGTGCGGGGTCCTGCTGCTGCAACTGGTGCGGCAGGCATTGCTGAAGAACGATCTGGCGTAATGCGTCCGGGTTGCCGGTGAATTTCCAGTACCCGATACCTGCAGCGGCGGCGACCACAATCACCGCCAGTAAAAGATAGCCTGCTTTTTTCATTACGCGTTTCCTGTATCCCATTGAAGGGCAAGAGTAACGCAAAACCATGACAAATAAAAAACCCGGTCGCGCTAGGCCACCGGGTCGGTAAATCAGAGACTTATTTATCGTTTACTGATTTGGTCGAACGTACCGCCGTTAGAGAAGTGCTCTTTCTGCGCTTTCGTCCAGCCGCCAAACTCTTCGTCGATAGTGAACAGCTTCAGCTTCGGAAATGCGTTTTCGTATTTCTTCGCGACTTCTGCATCACGTGGACGATAGTAGTTTTTCGCCGCAATTTCCTGGCCTTCCGGAGAGTAGAGATACTTCAGGTAAGCTTCCGCCACCGCTTTGGTGTCTTTCTTTTCCACCACTTTATCAACCACGGACACGGTCGGCTCCGCGAGGATAGATTCACTCGGGGTCACTATCTCGAATTTATCTTTGCCCAGCTCGTTCGTTGCCAACAGCGCTTCGTTTTCCCAGGCAATCAGTACATCACCGATACCACGTTCAACGAAGGTATTGGTTGAGCCACGTGCACCAGAATCGAGTACCTCAACGTTTTTATACAGGGCCTTCACAAAGTCTTGTGCCTTGGCCTGATCGTTGTTGTTGTGGTGCAGGGCATAGCCCCATGCCGCCAGATAGTTCCAGCGAGCTCCGCCGGAGCTTTTCGGGTTTGGCGTAATGACCGACACGCCCGGTTTGATTAAATCGTTCCAGTCATGAATTTGTTTGGGATTGCCTTTGCGGACCAGGAACACGATGGTGGAGGTGTAAGGCGCGGAGTTATCCGGCAGGCGTTTAATCCAGTTTTTATCGATACGGCCACGTTCAGCAATGGCATCCACGTCGTAAGCCAGTGCCAGCGTCACAACATCGGCTTCAATGCCGTTGATGACGGAAGTCGCCTGTTTACCCGAACCGCCGTGCGACTGGCGGATCACAACGTTGTCGCCCGTTTCCTGCTTCCAGTGCGCGCTGAAGGCCTTATTGTACTGCTCGTACAGTTCACGCGTTGGATCGTACGATACGTTAAGTAACTGAATATCCTTTGCCAGAACGCTGGTCGATGCCAGCAATAATGTTAACCCTACGCCCCATTTGTTCATCGCCCAGCTCTCTTAGGTAGTGTTGTGATGAGCAAAGCGTGCCAGAAAGGCATCCAAACATTAAAGAATAAAAAAAGATTTGCTATAACTTGGGGGAATATATGGCGTCGAATTTTTGCCTGATGGCGCTACGCTTATCAGGCCTACGATTTGCATCATGTAGGCCGGATAAGGTGCAAGCCGCCATCAGGCAATTGCATTTAGTACAGTTTTTTCGCGCAGTCCAGCCAATCACCTTTGAACGGACGCTTCATGTTTTCGATAGCGTCGATGATGTCGTGGTGAACCAGCTGCTCGTTCTGAATACCTACGCAGCGACCGCCGTGACCTTCCAGCAGAAGTTCAATGGCATAGGCGCCCATACGGGATGCCAGGATACGGTCGTAAGGAACCGGGGAACCACCACGCTGGATGTGACCCAGTACGGTTGCACGCGTTTCACGACCCGTTTCTTTCTCAATGTAATGCGCCAGTTCGTCAACGTCACACATGTGTTCAGTGATCGCTACGATTGCGTGTTTTTTACCTTTCGCGATGCCCGCTTTGATTTCAGTAACCAAATCGTCACGGCTGAATTCCACTTCCGGAACCACCACGAACTCACAGCCACCGGCAATTGCAGCCGCCAGGGTCAGGTCACCACAGTAGCGGCCCATCACTTCGACGATGGAAATGCGCTGGTGAGAAGAAGATGTATCACGCAGGCGGTCAATCGCTTCGACAACGGTACCCAGAGCGGTGAAGTAACCGATGGTGTAGTCGGTACCTTTGATATCGTTATCGATAGTGCCCGGCAGACCGATGCATGGGAAGCCCATTTCGGTCAGGCGTTTTGCACCCATGTAAGAACCGTCACCCCCGATAACAACCAGGGCGTCGATGCCACGCTTCTTCAGGTTTTCGATCGCCACCGCACGTACGTTTTCATCACGGAATTCCGGGAAGCGAGCAGAACCGAGGAAAGTACCGCCACGGTTGATCATGTCGGACACGCTGTAGCGGTCAAGCTGGACCATACGGTCTTCATACAAACCCAGGTAGCCATCATGGATCCCCATGACTTCCAGCCCTTCCGTCAACGCTGCACGTACAACACCACGGATTGCTGCGTTCATGCCCGGCGCATCACCGCCGCTTGTCAACACACCGATTTTCTTAATCATGACTACCTCTGAACTTTGGAATGCAAAATGAAATCTGCTGCCGGAAGTCGATTCCGCATATCGAAACGATCCAACGAATATGCAGATAGTATAACAATCACTTCCTGCTGAATTGATTCAGGTCAGGCCAAATGGTGGTAATTTATACACAAAATGCTGGCCCGGTTCACTTTTTTTACAACGAATTATGAAAGCTCAAACATCTTGCCTTCCTTGGGTACGACTGAACAGGGATCCTGATGAATGATGACATCCGATCCCGGGAAACGCCGTAAAATTGCCTGCTCAACCTGTTCAGCCACTAAATGCGCCTGAACGAGCGGCAGATTATCTTCCATTTCCAAATGAATCTGAATAAAGCGGGTCGGCCCTGACTGCCGCGTGCGAAGATCGTGAGCGCCGCTGACTCCAGGCCATGACGTCACTATATCAATAATTTCCTGACGTTCCTCATCGGGTAAAGCGCGATCCAGCAAAGATTGCACTGCCTCATACCCCATGCGTAATGCGCTATATAAAATATAGATACCAATCCCGAGCGCAAACAAGGCATCTGCACGATGCCAGCCATACCATGCCAGCCCGAGCGCAATGAGAATCGCACCGTTCATCATAACATCAGACTGATAATGAAGCATATCTGCCCGAACGGCCTGACTTTGCGTACGCTTCACTACCCAGCGCTGAAACGAGACCAGAATGATTGTACACACTAACGCAATGATGGTGACAACCACCCCAACGCCCGGATCTTTCATCGGCGTGGGTTGGATGAGATGCTGAATCCCGGTCAGGAATAAAAACAGCGCCGAACCAGAAATAAACATGCTTTGCGCCAGCGCCGCCAGCGATTCCGCTTTTCCGTGTCCGAACGTATGTTCATCATCTGCGGGCTGCAGCGAATAGCGCACCACCAACAGGTTGGTTAACGACGCCGCGATGTCCACCAGAGAATCCACCAGTGCAGCCAGAATACTGACCGATCCGGTGTACCACCACGCAAAAATTTTGATCAAAAGTAACAGCGATGCCATCACGGTTGCCGCGATTGCCGCCCGGCTCACTAGCCGCCCATAGGTTTGATTCATAAACACTCCTGCCAGGATATGCCGCTAGTATAACGGATGAAGTAAAACAGTCAGGCAATAACCGAGGGACAAATTTTGGGCAAAAAAAACCCCCACATCATGTGGGGGAAGACAGGGATGGTGTCTATGGCAAGGAAAACAGGGTTACTACTGGGAACGTGAGTTGCTACTACTCAATAAATTCAACGATGAGCTTTTTTTCCAGTGCGCTACATCGCGCAGTTGCTCCATTCGTTGTTCATGTTTCTCATTTAAAACCGCTTGCTGCTCTGGCGTTAACAGGCGATACATCTGGTTGCGGATCCTGGCTATTTCAACCTGGCGGGCAACCTGTTCTTGCGCCATTCTTTCTGCCTGAGCGCGCACTGCGCTTTCATCAAATTTCTCTGCGGTGACAAGGCGATGCATTGTCTCCATTTCGCTAACATTAACAGGAGGCTGTTCGTGTCTTGCCTGCTGCATTAAATCTCGCATCTGTTGACGTTGATGTTCGGTTAAACTGATACCGTCAAACATGTGGCTCTGAACGCTGCGTTGCGATGAGCCTTCACCCAGGTGCCAGTGATCGCCTGTGACGACTTCAGCTGCATGGCTAAATGTACTGAGTGCCAGCGTTGAGGCCATGACGGCAGCGGTAACTTTGCCCATCACTTGCTCCCAAAATCTTTTCTGTCGCGATTCAACGAGAGACAGTTTACGATTCGGGCTGCAAACATGCGTCAGGGGGTGTAAAACAACGTAAAGTCATAGATTAGCGACGCCTGATGACGTAATTTCTGCCTCGGAGGTACGTAAACAATGAATAAAATCCTGTTAGTTGATGATGACCGAGAGCTGACTTCCCTGTTAAAGGAGTTGCTCGAAATGGAAGGTTTCGATGTGCTGGTTGCCTATGATGGGGAACAGGCGCTTGAGCTTCTGGATGACAGCATCGATTTACTTTTGCTCGACGTCATGATGCCGAAGAAAAACGGCATTGATACGCTGAAAGCACTTCGTCAGACACACCAGACACCCGTAATCATGCTGACCGCTCGCGGCAGCGAATTGGATCGCGTACTTGGCCTTGAGCTGGGCGCGGACGACTATTTACCTAAACCGTTTAACGACCGTGAACTGGTCGCACGCATCCGCGCTATTCTGCGTCGCTCACACTGGAGCGAACAGCAGCAGAACAGCGATAACGGTTCGCCGACGCTGGAAGTTGATGCGTTAAGCCTTAATCCGGGTCGCCAGGAAGCCAGCTTTGACGGGCAAATTCTGGAGCTAACCGGCACCGAATTCACCCTGCTCTATTTGCTGGCTCAGCATCTCGGTCAGGTGGTTTCGCGTGAGCACCTGAGCCAGGAAGTGCTGGGCAAACGCCTGACGCCTTTCGATCGCGCGATCGACATGCATATCTCGAACCTGCGTCGTAAGCTGCCAGAGCGTAAAGACGGACACCCGTGGTTTAAAACCCTGCGTGGTCGCGGCTACCTGATGGTCTCCGCTTCATGATAGGGAGCTTAACCGCACGCATCTTTGCCATCTTCTGGTTGACGCTGGCACTGGTGTTGATGTTGGTACTGATGTTACCCAAGCTCGACTCACGCCAGATGACCGAGCTACTGGACAGCGAGCAGCGCCAGGGGTTAATGATTGAGCAACACGTTGAAGCTGAACTGGCGAACGATCCACCCAACGATTTGATGTGGTGGCGTCGCTTGTTTCGGGCGATAGACAAGTGGGCGCCGCCAGGACAGCGGTTATTACTTGTTACGACGGAAGGACGCGTGATCGGCGCAGAACGTAACGAAATGCAGATCATTCGTAACTTTATTGGTCAGGCCGATAACGCCGACCATCCGCAAAAGAAAAAATACGGTCGCGTTGAGATGGTCGGGCCTTTCTCCGTCAGAGACGGTGAAGATAACTACCAGCTGTATCTCATACGACCTGCCAGCAGCTCACAATCTGACTTTATCAACCTGCTGTTCGACCGACCGCTGCTGTTGCTGATCGTCACCATGTTAGTCAGCTCACCGCTATTGCTCTGGCTTGCCTGGAGTCTGGCGAAACCAGCGCGTAAGTTGAAAAACGCGGCGGATGAAGTAGCTCAGGGTAACCTGCGTCAACATCCTGAGCTGGAAGCCGGTCCGCAGGAGTTCCTGGCGGCAGGCGCGAGCTTTAACCAGATGGTTACGGCGCTGGAACGGATGATGACCACACAGCAACGCCTGCTGTCGGACATCTCTCACGAGCTGAGAACACCGCTAACGCGTCTGCAACTGGGCACCGCTCTGCTGCGCCGTCGTAGCGGTGAGAGCAAAGAGCTGGAGCGCATTGAAACAGAAGCACACCGACTGGACAGCATGATCAACGACCTGCTGGTGATGTCACGTAATCAGCAGAAAAACGCGCTGGTCAGTGAAACAGTGAAAGCTAATCAGCTTTGGGGCGAAGTGCTGGATAACGCCGCCTTCGAAGCTGAGCAGATGGGTAAATCGCTCACGGTGAATTTCCCGCCGGGTCCGTGGCCGCTGTACGGTAACCCAAATGCGTTGGAAAGTGCGCTGGAAAACATTGTGCGCAATGCCCTGCGCTATTCACATACGAAGATTGAAGTTGGCTTCGCGGTGGATATCGACGGGATTACCATCACCGTGGACGACGATGGCCCAGGCGTTAGCCCTGAAGACAGAGAACAGATTTTCCGTCCGTTCTATCGTACCGATGAGGCGCGCGATCGCGAGTCTGGTGGAACAGGTCTGGGTCTGGCGATTGTTGAAACCGCAATTCAGCAGCATCGTGGCTGGGTGAAGGCCGAAGACAGCCCGCTGGGTGGTTTACGGCTGGTGATTTGGTTACCGCTGTATAAACGCGCTTAACAGGCTTCCCCGGTACGACATGATTACCGGGGAAGCATTCACGTTATGCCGCCGCAGCCGCCGCCGCTAGCTTTTGCTTTTTAATTCGCTTCACCAGAATGGTCGAGCAGATAAAGCCCATTAAGCTGAACGCAATCATCACGCTAAAGACATAGTTGTAGCCAGTGATGCCGCTATTGGTATCCAGCAAATAGCCGTACAACGTGTACGCAAACATCGCTGGCATATAACCGATGATGCAACCAAATGCCATTGCCGAGCCCGCATACTCACGTGGGGTACCGATCTCATCCATCGGCGCGAAGAAAATGGCGCGCTGTGAGAAGATAATCGCTCCGAACCCTAATGTCGCCGCCATACCGATATACACGTTCATTGTTTGATGCGGTAACTGCATGAACACAAGCATCGCCACAGCAGAGATCAGGAACGTCCACTTCAGATACACTGTCGGTGATTTAGCAACTTTATCTGCCAACATTCCACCAATCGGCCCACCTACCATTTTTAACGCATACTGGTTGATGATGCCGTACGCACCGACGAGAGCTACCGGCAGCATATAGATATCTTTTAAGAACGGAATAAAGTAAGTCAGTCCACAGTACGCGGCATAAACGAAGAAAATACCTAAAGAAGCCAGCCAAACATTAGGGCAGGACAAAACATGTTTGATACCCTTTAACACTTCCATGTTGGCACTGGTTTTCTCGCCACCTTTCACTTTGTCATCATCGACAATAAAGTACGTCACAATACCTGCCACAAGCGTAATTACCGTATAGAACAACAGGCCCGCCTGCATCCCCGCTTTACCTTCACCAAACTGGACGAAGACAAACAGAGCGCCAGATGCAACGATAACATCCACCACGCCACGTCCGGCTTCTAAAAAGCCGAACATGCGTCCTTGTTCTTCTTTCGTTCCCAGCAAACGAACGGCTTTCAGCAATACCGGCCAATAAACCACATCGGCAAAGAAAGCCATCGCGGCAAAGCAAATGAGATAACCAGTAAATGACGGTAGCGTTGCCAGATATAAGCCACATAACCCAACGCCAATCAGACCGAACGGTAATAATATTTTCTTGGAGTAACGATCTGCGATATAGAGAGAAAGAAAAAGTCCGGTTGTCTGAACAATCGTATAAACCGTAAAGCTCAACCCAATTTGCGTATTAGTTAAACCCCAGTCATTCTGCATTGGCACATAGAAAACATCTTTCATACTTGAAAGCTTGAATATCGTGCCGCCGCCTAAAATCAAAAAACAGAGCCTTGCCCATTTATTCATGAACATGATTAAACCCTCATTGCTTGTTGAGAGAAATATCTAAATTAAATTGTATAATTAATAAAGCCAGGGGATTATTTTCATAATCCTTTCCGCATTTAATAATATTTTAAGAAAACTAATTAATTGCCTATAAACTTGTCACATATATCACGAATGTATTTTATTTGGGCAAGAGCATGTTCTTTTTCCTGCGCCAATCGCGCATCAATCATGTTGCTGTCAGGCAGCGGCGTATAACTTGCATCGCGCCATGGGATCCATGGATTATCACCCTCATCGTCGAAGCGAAATGCAGGGGCATAATATTCAACTTCTTCTTCCAGGCCAAAAGCATGTACTTGCGGTTTATCTTCACCTAAAAGTAATAATGCCTTAAGCATCTCTTCCATGGGTAAATCGCCGTGTCCTGAACGACAAGCCTCATGCCCCCAGCCTTTACCTTCTTTAATAATTTTAGCGTCTTTGATATGCACCTGGGTGATTAATGGAGACATAACCTCTAACGCAGAAAGCGGCTGCTCATTGGCATTAATCATGTTGCCAAAATCAAACAGAATAGAGAGATTTTTCATCCCGCTATTGTTAACCAGCGTCACCAGCTCATGGCCTTGCAGATCTTCATGCTGTTCGATAGTAAAGCTTAGTCCGCAATCGTCATACTGAGACAGCCATGCAATATCATTGGCAATCTTCGCCATAACATCGTTGAGATGCCCTTCATAACGCGGGTAGAAACGCACTGAAGTTGCACCAGTAGCAACAGCAATACGGATGGCATCCGTCAATGTCGCCTTATCCGATGCGCTCGTTTCGATATGCACATCCAGATTATATTTTTTGGCCTTCTCTTTAAAATCGTGTAGCTGCTGATCGTTCAGTTTCTGCAGTGATTGGGATTCACCATCCTCAACATGTATTTTTACACCCTTCAATTTTTGCTGATGCGCAATATCCAGAAGATCCCCCGGCAGGACTCTCTCGTAACGCATATTCAGATGAAAAGCATAAGCATGTAGGTACAGCGGTATATTTCTCGCGCGTTCCGCAAGAAGTTCTTGGTTACATTTTCCCATTATTTTTCTCATTCATCGCGAATAACAAGTTCCACTGATTCAAGTCGCCAGTATTCGAAATCAACCTGAACCACTTTTTTATCTCGGGTAGCCCGATGTTTTTCTACTAAAATTCCATACGTATTAGGCGCAACACCCAGTTCTTTGCAGGCCACTTCTGGCATATTGACCGGTTTAAAAACCATTTCTTTGATATTTAAAACATGGCCAAATGCATCTTCCCAGACGCTGGCAAAAGACTGATTGCCCAATTTATTAATGAATCCTGGCGCAACATCGGCATCAATATAGGATTCATGGTAAAACACTTTATGTGAATCAAGACCGCACCAACCGGTAACTAAATAACGATCGCCCGAAGAGAGAAAAACATCCTCAACATGGTGTGGGACTGTATCAATGGTTTCTTTGGTTAAATAATCCCAAAAAGGCTTACGTCCCTGAGCACAGGCTTCAGCATTGAAGCTGGAAAGTGATTTAGGGTTATAAATAAATCGCTTCGACGAAATAAACCAACCACTGCGGTTCTTACGGAAAATACGCGCATCGATCTCAAGCTCAATCAGAACCTGACGTAAGGTCATACGCTTTGCATCCAGCAGCTCACATAACTCCCTTTCCGAAGGCAATTTGGACCCCGCTGGTAAATTCTTCTCGTTTAACCAGCTTTCAAAGCGCTCCCTGAGCACATCAACATTGTTTTTCTTTTTCATTTCTCTCATCTGGTTTAAACCAATTTTAAGCTAAGATATTTGAGTGCAGGAAATACTCAAGTTTTTTTTCAACGCAGAGTTTCTTTTTGTGGGCCAGGTATCAAGAATGGCTTTGAAGCAAACTATGATCGTCAGGTTTTTGCCCGGTTTGGTACGCAGGGGATGAACCACGGGGGAGAGGTAAATCAGGTGTCGCCACCTGATTTAATTGCCAGATGAAGGTAGGTTTATTTTCCCCACAAACGGCGGGAATTGTCTTCGATCTTGCCGCTTAAACGGCGCTTTTGCATCGTTCTGGTCCAGCTTTTTGATAACCCGGCAGCCGACAGTAAACGATGATATTGCGAATCATCAAACGGCATATGCCAGGCGATAGCAATTGCCTCCTGTACGCTGACGTCGCTCACGCGTGACGCCAGGATCAACGGCGCGTCTGCTGACACCTGACCAGGCGCGATGACGCTGCACAGCCAGCCTGTCTTACCCGCATCCTGCATCTGGCTGGCCATATCGCTGATGCCAAAATGGAAATTCAGCTTAAAGCATGGCGAGCGCGGCTGCGTGACTTGAATCAGCGCCTCTCCCCACTGGAAAATGTCGCCAATATACACATTCTCTTCAGTTAGCCCCTCAGTAGAGAGGTTCTCACCAAACGCAGGCGCGACAAATAGCTCCGCCTGCTCCGGAAATGCTTGTCTCCAGTGCTGGTAGTGCTCACGCGGATAGTGACACAGCGCGCGATCCGGCCCGCCGTGAATTTTCGTTTCCGCCTGTTCATCCCCCGTCAGCCCCAGTTCGGTCAGCATCAGCTCACCGTCAATCTGGACTTTAGCAATCGCGCTAGGACGGCTTCCCGTGTAGTCCCGAACTTTGCCTGTAAAAACATCGACCGGATATCGCATCTGTTCCCTCTCCCGATAAATTTCCCCCATTACACCACATTTATTTTACCCCAGTCGCTCAAAATGAGAGAACGGTTCACATGAAACTTAGGGACACATGCTATCAATGTAATCTAGTTTTGAAACATCATTTCAAATAAGGAGTCGACAACGTGACTGGTCAATCGCAATTTGCTGGCGTCTGGTGTCCTTCCATTACGCCAATGGACAATGATGGCAAGATCGATCTCAACGGTCTAAGCCTGCATCTCAAACGCCTTACCGAGGCCAAAATCGACGTGATTTTGCTGATGGGCAGCATCGGGGAATTTGCCTCCTTTACGCTCGAAGAAAGGCTGCTGCTGATCCGCGAGGCCCGCGCAATGAGCTCGCTAAAGATGGTCGCCAACGTCTCATCCACCTGCCAGAATGATGTTTTATTGATGGCGCAGGAAGCGTATCGCTCAGGTTACGATGCCGTGATGATCCTGCCGCCCTACTACTACGGACAAACGGCGAAACAGCTGCTGAGCTACTTCCGTCAGTTGGGGCAGACACTCAGCGGCAAATGGTTTGCTTATAACTTCCCGGCACGCACCGGCTGCGATTTAACCCCCGAACTGGTAGCCACCCTCGCCGCCGAGTTCCCGAATTTCGCTGGCATTAAAGACACCGTCGACTGCCAGTCCCATACCCGCAGTATGATTCAGACCACCCGCGCCGTGCGGGAGGATTTTGCCGTGCTGTCCGGCTATGACGAATACTACATTCCCAACCTGTTAGCAGGTGGCGCGGGGATTATTTCAGGGTTGAACAACGTCATGCCGGAACTGTTTGTCAGCGCGCGGGAAGCGTTCAAACAGGGCGACCTGGCAGCGCTTCGCGATATTCAGGACCAGATTGGCACCTACATGTCCATCTATGCCATCGGCGAAGATTTTGTCACCACCATCAAAACCGTGGTATCGCGTAAGTTTGGCTATTGTACCAGCGTGTCACGTAATGCCGGTGGAGAGTTGAACGAGAGTGAGTGTCGAACAATCGATGAGGTGTTTGTCGTCAAAGGGTAAATAATTAAGCCGGATGGTGCAGACCATCCGGCTTAAGAGACTTACTTCACGGTGCCACGAATATCAATTTCTGCCGCCCTTGCTTTGGCCCTTTTCGACCAGATAGACGTGATAATCGGCACCAGAATGGAGGTCACAATCACCGACGTGGCGACCAGGGAAGTTGCTGCCGGTGCCATCGGTTTAAATGCCGGAACCATTTCAGCAATCAGCACAGGCGTAGCAACCGCCGCCCCCGCAGAACTGGAAGCGGCAATCCCCGCCGTACCATCGCCACCACCAATCAGTTTATCGGCGATAATCAATGGAATACCAGTGATGATAATCACCGCCACGCCCAGCAGAATACCCAGCACGCCGGTCTGCGCAATCACGCTCAAATCAATGGTGTTACCTAATGCGAAGGCAAAGAACGGGATCAGCGTCTGCACCGCTTTGCTGAAGAACTCCCGCAGTTCAGGGTCCAGATTCCCCAGCGCAAAGCCAATCAGGAACGGCAATACCGCACCAACAAATACGTGTGGTTCAAACGACGCGATCCCGGCGGTTCCCAGAATCACCATGGTCATCAGCGGGCCAGACTCCAGCGACATCAGGACAAACGCCCCGGCCTCTTCTTTGGTGCCGTACTGCTGCATAATCGAGGCATACAGCCCGCCGTTGGTCATATCCATCGCGGCCACCAGCGCCAGCGTAGACAACCCTGCGAAGAATCCAACCTCTACACCATGTTCCGGCAGAATGCGTGAAGCAATCGCTGCAACCACCCACGCCACCAGAATCTTGGTGATGACTAACGTACCTGATTTACGCAGCACGGTGCCGGTGGCGCTTAGCTTGATCGACGCCCCCATGCAAAAGAACCAGACTGCCAGGATAGGCACGGTACCGGTGATCATACCGTTGGTAAAAGAACCGAAATATTTCCCGGCGCCGGGGGAAAAGGTATGACACAACGCGCCCAGGAAAAGCGGCACCAGCATCATACCGCCTGGGATTTTCTCTATCGTACGTTTGATCTGCATTTCCATCACCTGTAGACATAAAAATGGGGCAATTTTTATGGGCGATTGCATCTTGCTTTGAGATGCGCCCGTCTTGATGAAAAGAAGATAGACATTCATAGAGACTATAAAAGTGATCCCACTCGCATAATAAAACCTTGTTTCAATTTAAGTGGATCATTGTTTTTATATTGAGTTTGATCACAAAAAAACCCCACAAGCATCGCTTGCAGGGCTTTGTTAAAGCGTAGAACTTATTTTTTTGCTGCGAAACGCGCGGCAGCTTCGTCCCAGTTCACGACGTTCCAGAACTCTTTGATGTAGTCCGGACGACGGTTCTGGAATTTCAGGTAGTAAGCGTGTTCCCAAACGTCCAGGCCCACGATTGGGAAACCGGAAGCGCCAGAGATAGCTTCACCCATCAGCGGGGAATCCTGGTTGGCGGTGGAAACAACAGCCAGTTTGTCACCTTTCAGAACCAGCCACGCCCAGCCGGAGCCAAAGCGGGTTGCCGCTGCTTTTTCAAATTCAGCTTTGAAGTTGTCAACGGAGCCGAAGTCACGTTCGATAGCCGCTTTCAGGTCGCCCTGCAGCGTAGTACCGGTTTTCAGGCCTTTCCAGAACAGGCTGTGGTTAGCGTGACCGCCCGCGTTGTTACGCAGTACGGTTTTCTTGTCTGCTGGCAGTTGATCCAGTTTGGTGATCAGCTCTTCAACGGACAGGCTGGCGAATTCAGGCAGGCTTTCCAGCGCAGCGTTGGCGTTGTTTACGTAAGCCTGGTGGTGTTTGGTGTGGTGAATTTCCATCGTCTGCTTATCGAAGTGCGGTTCAAGGGCATCATAAGCGTACGGCAGGGATGGCAGTGTATAACTCATAATCATCTCCAGTATTGTCGGGCGGCCAGTGTTAACGCCGCGTAAGCAGTTGGGTCATTATAGTTAATTAAATGATATTGAAAATGATTATCAATGCCGTACTTTTTACAGGGTCTTAATGAATCAAACCCATTGTTAAAGATGTGAGCCGAATCACCCACTTAACGTGATAATTGCCAACATGCGCAAAAGGGCGGCAATCGTCAAAAGGTTAACCACCTGCGTAATTTTTAAACTCGTTAGGTCGGAGGGGTCATTACCGACGATAAAAAATAACGAGGATTAAGTCATGAGTAACGCGATTACGATGGGTATCTTTTGGCATTTGATAGGGGCAGCCAGTGCCGCCTGTTTCTATGCCCCGTTCAAGCAAGTCAAACATTGGTCATGGGAAACGATGTGGTCGGTTGGCGGGATCGTCTCCTGGATAATCCTGCCGTGGACCATCAGCGCCATGTTACTTCCCGATTTCTGGGCCTACTTCAGCTCCTTCAGCCTCTCCACGCTGGCGCCGGTATTTCTGTTTGGTGCAATGTGGGGGATTGGCAATATCAACTATGGCCTGACCATGCGCTATCTCGGTATGTCGATGGGTATCGGGATTGCGATAGGTATTACGCTGATTGTCGGCACGCTGATGACCCCGATTATCAACGGCAATTTTGATGTACTGATCAATACCTCTGGTGGCCGCATGACGCTGCTTGGCGTACTGGTCGCGCTGATTGGCGTGGGTATTGTTACCCGTGCCGGTCAGTTAAAAGAACGCAAAATGGGCATCAAAGCGGAAGATTTCAACCTGAAAAAAGGTCTGGTTCTGGCCGTCATGTGCGGTATTTTCTCCGCCGGGATGTCCTTTGCGATGAACGCGGCGAAACCGATGCACGATGCCGCCGCCGCGTTGGGCGTCGATCCGCTGTATGTCGCCCTGCCTAGCTATGTGGTCATTATGGGCGGTGGCGCGCTTGTTAACCTGGGCTTCTGCTTCATTCGTCTGGCAAAAGTGAAGAACTTGTCGATAAAAGCCGACTTCTCGTTAGCCAAACCGCTGATTATCACCAACGTGCTGCTCTCTGCGCTTGGTGGCTTGATGTGGTATCTGCAATTCTTCTTCTACGCCTGGGGCCACGCACGTATTCCGGCGCAGTATGACTATGTAAGCTGGATGCTGCACATGAGCTTCTATGTTCTGTGCGGCGGGATTGTCGGTCTGGTATTGAAAGAGTGGAAAAACGCGGGTCGTCGTCCGGTCAGCGTGCTAAGCCTCGGCTGCGTAGTGATCATTGTCGCGGCAAACATTGTCGGTCTGGGAATGGCCAGCTAAGCATGCTGAGTACTGAGATGACGCCACTGGCTCGGCGTCATCCCGGTTTCCCGCGTAAATACCACCGAAAAGTAGTTACTGTCCTCAAAGCCGCAGCGCATGGAAATCTCGCTAATCATCAACCGACTATGTTTGAGCAGATACTGCGCATGGCAAACCCGCACCTGGCGGAGATACTGGTTGATGGTCATCCCGGTCTGGCTGCGAAACTGCTGGCGCAAAACGCGCTCGCTGCATTGTTCGCGCTCGCAAAACGTATCCAGTTCAAACGCATGCTCATGGCTACCGGCTAACGCGGTGATCAGTTTATCCAGCAGCGTTTCACTGGAGGTCGCCGGGAGCGTATCCGTGGCATAACGATGCCGCTTAAGGTGTGTCACCAGCTGCCCGAACAGCAGCTCAGCCATGGTAAAAGCCTGTGCATCACGTTGATTACTTTCATGTTCAAGCTGGCTTATCACCTGTCGGACCTGGCTCATGCCAACGCTGCCGAGTCGCCAATGCGGCTGCCTCGGCGTACCGTCAAATCCGGGGATCGCCCCTTGCCAGTCAACATTCAGCGTCAACCGCTCCGGGCAGTAGATGATATTTTGCAACACCAGGTCGTTCACGGAGGTGTAGGAGTGTTTATCTTCGGCGCGAATGTAAAACAGATCGCCACGGGTTATCCGGTACGGGCGATCGTTAAGGACATGCAGACCATTACCGCGCCAGACCATGACCAGCTCGCAAAACTCGTGGGTATGCTCAGCAAAGACATCCTGCGGATAACGGTCAGCCACGGCCACAGCCTGCTGCTCATGCGCAAAGAAGTCTGATTTCAGAAGGACCAGATGATTCGCCATCACAATATTCCCTGTCGGATGGCGGCTACGCCTTATCCGACCTACAGATTACGTGACACGTAGGCCGGATAAGGCGTAGCCACCATCCGGCGTTAAGGGACATGATTATCTGAGATTCGGCGGTAAAAAACGTTGATAGCTTTCGCGTTACTGGAGGCGGCTTGCCACAACGAGATCGCGCCCCTGACGAATATCGCGTGGTGACCACTTGAACTCACGACGAAAAAGCGTCGAAAAGTGGTTACTGTCGCCGAATCCGCAGAGATAAGCGATGTCTGTCACACTGTCATCACTGTGGCGAAGCAGATGCCGGGCCTTGATCAGCCGCAAGCGGTTAAGGTAGCGCTGCGGCGTCAATCCGGTTTGCTGTTTGAGCTGGCGATGCAGAGTGCGCAAAGAGAGGGAAAACTTCTCGGCCAGCGCCTCCCAACACACCTCGTCGGCAAAGTTATCTTCCAGCCACGCCATCAGGAGGTTAAGCCGCGCGTCGTTATCGGTCGCTGCTTCCATCAGGCTGCTTTTACGCAGCAGCACCAGCAGCTGCATAAACAGGATCTCGCGGTTTGCCGCCGTTGGTGTATCCATCCCCTCACCGAGCGCTTCCATCTGCCCCACCAGTTGTCGAACCTGCTGCAACACCCCCTGATTCACCCGCCAGTGGGAGGGATACTGCCCGTTCTGTTCCTGAGGTAAAAGCTGATTCAGCCCAGCCAGAAATTGAAACGCATCCGGGGAGCGATACAACACATTGGTCAGGCACAGATTGTCAGTATGTTCATATAAATGCCGGTCATGATCGCGAACGAAACACACTGTACCGCCGCTGATGGTGTAAGGCTGCCCATTGAACACATGGATCCCCGTTCCATGTTCGACCACAACAATTTCATGAAAATCATGATGATGCTCTGGAAACGCAGGTTGAGGAAGCCGCGGTTCAATAGCCACTGGCGCTTTACCTGTCGGAAAAAAATCCACGCAATGCAATACCGTCATGATGACATCCTTCCCGATCAAATGAACATGGCTGAATAGTAATTAAGGGTTATCACCCTCACCTTAAATTTTTGACGCCAAAGTGCGTAAACACGGTCAATTCTTCAAGAAATGGCGGGAAAGATCGCGAATTGCGGAAGGCGTCACATCCGCTAAAACAGGTCCTATTAATAGAAATTGTGAACAGCGTCACGTTCACCTTTGCCATGTTGCCAGCTGCTAATTGTGGCTGTCACTGTCAAGAAGGTACGCGTTATCTGGGGTTCTTAGACTGAGTGCAATAAAACTCAGAAGGACCTCGCTATGACTTTTCGCCATTGTGTCGCAGTCGATCTCGGCGCATCCAGTGGGCGCGTAATGCTGGCGCGTTACGACAGTGAACACCGCTCCCTGACGCTACGTGAAATCCACCGCTTCATGAACTGCCTGCAAAAAACAGACGGTTTTGACACCTGGGACATCGACAGCCTGGAAAACGATATTCGTCTTGGCCTGAAAAAAGTCTGCGATGAAGGCATTCGGATAGACAGCATCGGCATTGATACCTGGGGCGTGGATTACGTTCTGATCGATAACATCGGTCAACGTGTCGGTCTGCCGGTCTCTTACCGTGACAGCCGCACGACCGGCATTATGGCGCAGGCGATGGAGCAGCCGGGTAAAGGTGAAATTTACCGCCGTAGCGGCATTCAGTTTCTGCCCTTTAACACCCTGTATCAACTGCGTGCGCTGGTTGAACAGCAGCCAGAACTGCTCCCGCAGGTGGCCCATGCCCTGCTGATCCCCGACTACTTCAGCTTTCGCCTGACCGGCAAAATGAACTGGGAATACACCAACGCCACCACCACCCAGCTCGTCAATATCAATACCGACGACTGGGATGACACACTGCTGGCATGGACCGGGGCAGACAAAGCCTGGTTTGGTCGCCCGACGCATCCAGGGAACGTGATCGGCCACTGGATTTGCCCACAGAAAAACCAAATTCCGGTTGTCGCCGTCGCCAGTCACGACACGGCCAGCGCGGTCATTGCTTCTCCGCTGGCCGACAAAAACAGCGCCTATCTCTCTTCCGGGACCTGGTCGCTGATGGGCTTTGAGAGCAGAACACCGTATACCAACGATGCGGCGCTGGCGGCGAATATTACCAACGAAGGCGGCGCGGAAGGACGCTACCGTGTCCTGAAAAATATTATGGGGCTGTGGCTGCTCCAGCGCGTATTAAAAGAGCACCAGATTACCGACCTGCCAACACTTATCAGCCAAACGCAAGCGCTGCCGGCCTGCCAGTTCCTGATAAACCCGAACGACGATCGCTTTATCAACCCCGACGATATGAGTGCAGAAATTCAGGCAGCATGCCGTGAATCAGGCCAACCCGTTCCCCTGCAAAACGCCGAACTGGCGCGCTGTATCTTCGACAGCCTGGCGTTGCTGTACGCCGACATCCTGCAAGAACTGGCACAACTGCGTGGTGCAGCATTTAGCCAACTGCACATTGTCGGTGGCGGCTGCCAGAACACCTTACTGAACCAGCTATGTGCGGATGCCTGCGGTATTCGCGTGATGTCCGGGCCGATTGAGGCTTCCACGCTCGGCAATATTGGCATCCAACTGATGACGCTGGACGAGCTGAACAACGTCGATGATTTCCGTCAGGTGGTGCGCGCCAACTACGAACTGACCACCTTCATTCCCAATCCTGAAAGTGAAATTGCCCGCTACCAGGCGCAGTTTCAATCACTACGACAGACAAAGGAGCTTTGCGCATGACCACTCAACTTGAACAAGCCTGGGAACTGGCAAAACTGCGTTTCGCCGCGGTAGGCATTGATGTCGAGGCGGCCTTACGCCAGCTCGATCGTCTGCCGGTCTCCATGCACTGCTGGCAGGGCGATGATGTCGCCGGTTTCGAAAATCCGGAAGGCTCGCTCACTGGCGGTATTCAGGCTACCGGTAACTATCCGGGTAAAGCGCGTAACGCCACCGAACTGCGGGCCGATCTGGAGCAGGCGCTGAGCCTGATTCCTGGTCCAAAACGTCTGAATTTGCACGCGATCTATCTGGAATCTGATACGCCGGTTGCCCGCGACCAAATCAAACCTGAGCACTTTAAAAACTGGGTGGAGTGGGCGAAAGCGAACCAGTTAGGGCTGGATTTCAACCCATCCTGCTTCTCACACCCGCTGAGCGCCGACGGTTTCACGCTGGCGCACGCCGACGACACCATTCGCCAGTTTTGGATCGATCACTGCAAAGCCAGCCGTCGCGTCTCGGCGTATTTTGGCGAGCAGTTGGGTACACCATCGGTGATGAACATCTGGATCCCGGATGGCATGAAAGACATCACCGTTGACCGTTTAGCGCCGCGCCAGCGTCTGCTGGACGCACTGGACGAAGTGATCAGCGAGAAACTCGACCCGGCGCACCATATCGATGCCGTCGAAAGCAAGCTGTTTGGCATCGGTGCGGAAAGCTACACCGTGGGCTCTAACGAGTTCTACATGGGTTACGCCACCAGCCGCCAGACCGCACTGTGTCTGGATGCGGGCCACTTCCATCCGACTGAAGTGATCTCCGACAAAATTTCCGCCGCCATGCTGTATGTACCACGCCTGCTGCTGCACGTCAGCCGTCCGGTGCGCTGGGACAGCGATCACGTGGTGCTGCTGGATGATGAAACTCAGGCGATTGCCAGCGAGATCGTTCGCCACAACCTGTTCGACCGCGTACACATTGGCCTCGACTTCTTCGACGCCTCCATTAACCGCATCGCCGCGTGGGTGATCGGCACCCGCAATATGAAAAAAGCCCTGCTGCGCGCGCTGTTAGAACCCACCGAGCAACTGCGTCAGCTCGAAGCCAGCGGCGACTACACCGCACGTCTGGCCCTGCTGGAAGAGCAAAAATCGCTGCCGTGGCAGGCCGTCTGGGAGATGTATTGCCAGCGCCACGACACGCCTGCGGGCAGCCAGTGGCTGGACAGCGTGCGCGCTTATGAAAAAGAGATTTTGAGCAAACGTAGCTAACCGTGACGCCAGGCTTGTAGGCCGGATAAGACGCCCCACGTCGCCATCCGGCAATAATAAATGAAACACGATTGCCGGATGGCGCTTCGCTTATCCGGCCTACGTAAGACCCGATAACGTTCGGGCAATAAACAGGAACACCGAACATGCAAAAAATTACGACTTCCTGGTTCGTCCAGGGGATGATCAAAGCCACTTCTGATGCGTGGCTGAAAGGCTGGGACGAGCGTAATGGCGGCAACCTGACGCTGCGTCTTGATGAAGCAGATATTGCGCCGTTTAGCGCCGATTTCCACGAAAAACCACGCTATATTGCGCTAAGTCAGCCGATGCCGCTGCTGGCAAACACACCGTTTATCGTCACCGGTTCCGGTAAGTTTTTCCGTAACGTCCAGCTCGATCCCGCGGCAAACTTGGGCGTGGTACAAATAGACAGCGACGGTGCGGGCTACCACATCCTCTGGGGCCTGACCCACGAGGCCGTGCCGACCTCTGAACTGCCGGCTCACTTCCTCTCTCACTGCGAACGCATTAAAGCGACGAACGGTAAAGACCGCGTGATCATGCACTGCCATGCCACCAACCTGATCGCTCTGACCTACGTACTGGAAAACAACACAGCGCTGATTACCCGCAAGCTGTGGGAAGGCAGCACCGAGTGCCTGGTGGTGTTCCCGGATGGCGTTGGCATTCTGCCGTGGATGGTGCCGGGTACAGATGAAATTGGTCAGGCTACCGCCGAGGAAATGCAGAAACACTCGCTGGTACTTTGGCCGTTCCACGGCGTGTTCGGAAGCGGACCTACCCTCGACGAAGCGTTCGGTTTGATAGATACCGCAGAGAAATCAGCCGAAGTTCTGGTCAAAATCTTTTCGATGGGCGGTATGAAGCAGACCATCTCACGTGAAGAGCTGGTCGCACTTGGCAAACGCTTTGGTGTTACGCCGCTGGCAAGCGCCATAGAGCTGTACTGATACCTCCCAACTCAACGCCGGATGCGGCTTCGCCTTATCCGGCCTACAGGATTTTATTATTAAGGAGAATAGTGATGAGCTTTATGTTGGCACTGCCAAAAATTAGCCTGCATGGCGCCGGCGCGATTGCCGATATGGTGAATCTCGTGGCGAATAAACAATGGGGCAAAGCGCTGATCGTCACCGATGGTCAACTGGTAAAACTGGGCCTGCTGGATAGCCTGTTTGCCGCGCTGGATAAACATCAAATGTCTTACCACCTGTTTGATGAAGTATTCCCGAACCCGACAGAAGAGCTGGTACAAAAAGGTTTTGCGGCCTATCAGAACGCAGAATGTGACTACATCATCGCCTTCGGTGGCGGCAGCCCGATCGATACCGCCAAAGCGGTAAAAATCCTGACAGCCAACCCTGGCCCTTCTACCGCTTACTCCGGCGTGGGTAAAGTGAAAAATGCTGGCGTCCCGCTGGTCGCCATCAACACTACCGCCGGTACGGCAGCAGAGATGACCAGCAACGCGGTCATTATCGACTCTGCCCGTAAGGTTAAAGAGGTGATCATCGACCCGAATATCATCCCGGATATCGCCGTGGATGATGCCAGCGTCATGCTGGAAATCCCGGCCTCCGTCACCGCCGCAACCGGTATGGACGCCCTGACCCACGCGGTGGAAGCCTATGTTTCCGTCGGTGCACATCCGCTCACCGACGCTAACGCACTGGAAGCGATTCGCCTGATCAACCTGTGGCTACCAAAAGCGGTCGACGACGGTCATAACCTCGAAGCCCGTGAACAAATGGCATTTGGTCAGTATCTGGCGGGGATGGCATTTAACAGCGCTGGTCTGGGTCTAGTGCATGCGCTGGCGCACCAGCCGGGCGCAACCCATAATCTGCCACACGGCGTCTGCAACGCCATCCTGCTGCCGGTAATCGAAAACTTTAACCGTCCGAACGCCGTAGCGCGCTTTGCCCGCGTGGCGCAGGCGATGAGCGTCGATACCCGTGACATGAGCGATGAAGCGGCAAGTATGGAGGCCATCAACGCGATTCGTGCACTCAGCAAGCGTGTCGGTATTCCTGCGGGCTTTAGTTCCCTTGGCGTGACGAAAGAGGATATTGAAGGCTGGCTGGATAAAGCGTTGGCCGATCCGTGTGCGCCGTGCAACCCGCGCACCGCCAGCCGCGACGAGGTCCGTGAGCTGTATCTGGAGGCGTTATGATCCGCAAGGCCTTTGTGATGCAGGTGAATGCCGACGCGCACGTTGAATATCAACGTCGGCACAATCCCATCTGGCCAGAGCTGGAAGCGGTGCTGAAAGAGCACGGCGCCCATCACTACGCGATTTATCTCGATCAGGCGCGCAATCTGCTGTTCGCCACCGTTGAGATTGAGTCCGAAGAACGCTGGAATGCCGTTGCCAGCACCGACGTTTGCCAACGTTGGTGGAAGCATATGCGTGACGTAATGCCAGCAAACCCGGACAACAGCCCGGTTAGCGCAGAGCTAAAAGAAGTGTTTTATTTGCAGTAAGTTATATGCCCGGTGGCGCAAGCTTACCGGGCCTACGGTTTTATTTTTTGTAGGTCGGATAAGCGATAGCGCCATCCGGCAATTCAATTTTGCTCAGAAACCAGAATCGCCTGAGTGTCAGGCTCCAGCGCTTTAAAAATATGCGCCCGATCGGCGGGGTAACAAATATAGTCCCCCTCACCTAACTCCTCCGGCGCTTCCGTCAATCCTACCATCGCCTTACCCTGCGTCACGATGATGTGTTCAACCGATCCCGGTGGATGCGGCTGTGAAATACGATCCGCGCCCGGCTGTGTCAGCAGCAGATAGATATCCCGCCGCGCCCCCGGCGGGCAGGCGGCCAGTAAAATGGCCTGGTAGTGGGCCTGCTCAGCCACCACCTTTGTTCCTTCGCCGCTGCGAATCACCTGCGTTTTTTGTTCCTGCGGCTCCAGCAGGCGAGCAAAGGGAATATCCAACGCCACACACAGCGACCAGAGCGTTTCCAGGCTAGGATTGCCATTGCCCGCTTCCAATTGCGAGAGTGTCGATTTTGCAATCCCTGCGCGACGGGCAATCTCTGCCAATGACAAACCGGTGCGCTGACGTTCACGCACAAGGCTTTTCGCGATCATACTGATGGGCTGGGTCATTCACGACTCCATGTTCTCTATATCGAACGATTCGTTCGACTTGTAATATTAACTGGTCGCGTTCATTATAATGGAAATTCGTTCGATATGGCTAAAACGGTATGAAACATTATTTTTCCAGTCTCAAAGGCGACACGATAAAAGCAATATTTTTGGTCTGTCTGGCCGTCGGCGTAGTCGGCATGTCATACGGCTCGCTGGCGATGGCCTACGGCTTCCCGCTGTGGGTACCGTTTGTGCTTTCGATTACGGTACTGGCGGGTGCGTCCGAGTTTATGTTTATCGGTATCGTCGCCAGCGGCGGTAACCCACTGGCGGCGGCGGCTGCCGGTTTACTGGTCAACGCCCGACACGTGCCGTTTGGCGTCACGGTGCGCGATCTGGTGGGCTCCCGGGCTGCGAGTTTCCTCGGCTGTCATATCATGAACGACGAAAGCGTAGTCTTTGGCCTGTCGCAAAAAACGCCCGAACAACGTAAAGCCGCCTTCTGGCTGTGCGGTCTGGGCGTCGCGATTTTCTGGCCTGTTGGCACACTGATCGGCGCGGGCGTCGGCAAACTGCTCCCCGCCCCGGAAACCATCGGTCTGGATGCCGTCTTCCCTGCAATTTTATTAGCCTTAGTGGTCCCGGCCTTTAAAAACCGCACCACGCTGATTCGCGCCTGTAGCGGCGCCGGGTTGTCGCTTGCCGCCATCCCCTTTGCGCCGGTCGGTTTACCTGTTTTGCTCTCACTGTTTGGCTTACTGACGAGGAAAAAATAATGGGCAACATGACGCTGTTTATCGTCGGTATCGCCATGTTATCTCTGGGAACGTATTTAATGCGTTTAGGAGGAGCGAAGCTTGGGAGCCGATTAGCGTTCTCGGAACGCTCGCAGGCGCTGCTTTCCGACGCCGCAACGGTATTACTGTTCTCCGTTGCGCTGGCGACCACCTTTTACGAAGGTGAACACTTCGCTGGCATGGCGCGCGTGCTGGGCGTGGCTTTTGCGGTATTTCTCGCCTGGCGCAAGATGCCGCTAATCGTGGTGATCGTCGCTGCCGCAGTGGTGACCGCATTGCTGCGAATGGCGGGTATAAACTAAAAAAGCGCCTCAAGGGCGCTCTTTCGACAGTACTAAGGTATCTTATTTCAGCAGTTCGGCGGTCATGTGCACGCGGTTACCGGTGTATGCCTGAGTGATTTTGTAATCGCTGGCGCCCGCACGTTCAGCCTGAGCGGCGATTTTTGCTTCAGCGCTTTCCAGCGTAGAACCGGTTGCGGTCACTGTCTGAGCAGCGAAAGAACCAAAAGAAGTAGCCAGAGCGATAACTGCGACAAAAGTTTTGATGCTTTTCATAATATAAACCCTTTAACTTAGTTGTTTGAGTAAGGCACCGTGCCTTGATGTGATAAATAATAGGCTGATACCCGAACAACTGAAAGCGGAAGGATTTGCCAGTCTTATTCAAATTATTTGAGATATAAGATGTTACGTAATCAGGAATCACAATGGCTTGCTGGCAGCCGTAGAAAAACGCAACCGGCGGGTAATTGGTTACTTCGTCAGGGTGAACCACAAAGTAAAATTCATCTTTTACATCATGGTGTGGCTCGCGCGGTTTATCACGCGGACAACGGCGTTGAAAGGGTTAAAGAGTTCTACTTTGCCGGGGAATACTGCTTTCTGTACCTGAACTGGCTAACTAACACCCCTGCCGATTACAGTCTGCAAATGATCGCCGCTGGAGAAACCACTGAAATCCCCTTAGCTTTGCTGGATGCACCGGAAAATCAGGATATTAAGACTCAGCTACTGGTCCAGCAATTGATCTACAAAGAGAAAAAAGAGCAAATGCTGCTGCTCAATACCCCAGAGCAACGCTATCAGTACGTACAAACACACTTCCCGGACTGGGAGTCACAGCTCACCCAGCGCGATCTTGCCAGCTATATCGGCATTACCCCCGTTAGCCTGTCCCGTATTCGCCAGCGTCTTAACAAAGGTTAACGCCTTACGGTGATGCGTCGATTATTGTCCCGTCACTCTTTAATAAATGACGACCACAATGAACGCATTTCTTCTTTCTCAGATGCTGGCTGGCATCAGCTTCTTACTGGATATTTCCGCTTTTCATTTTCAACGCCGGGCTATCACTTTAACGCTGCTCACCAGTTCTACGTCTCTGTTAGCTATCCATTTCTATCTTTTGGATCAACACGCTGCGGCTGGGTTAATGATCATTGCCGCATGCCGCTATGCGACGGCCATCGTCACCTTTCACCGCTGGGTGATGTGGGGATTTATGCTGGGGTCGCTGCTGTGTAGCATTTATCTTTGGCAAAATCTGTCGAGTATTTTGCCGCTGATGGGAAGCCTGCTGATGACCTTTGCGTCATTTCAAAAACGCAGCGGAAAATTACGGGGATACACCTTGTGTGGCAGCCTGTGCTGGCTGCTGAACAATGTGATTGTTGGCTCGCCAGTTGCCGTAATCATGGAACTGGCATTTTCCGGCAGTATTCTGGCCGCCTGGTGGCGTCACAGCGCGACCAGACGTTGCGGATGCGTATAGATCGTCGCCCTGCCCGGTTTGCAAAAACCCACCAGCGTCAGGTTACAACGTTCGGCAACTTCCACGGCGAGCGTTGTCGCCGCAGAAACAGCAAACAGAATCTCCACACCGCACATCGCCGACTTCTGCACCATCTCATAACTGGCGCGGCTGGAGACTAATACCGCGCCCTGTTGCCAGGTTTCCCCTTCGATTGCACGTCGTCCCAGCAGTTTATCCAACGCAACATGACGTCCAACATCTTCATGCCCGCCCGCCAGATGACCTGACGGCTGTACCCAGGCAGCCGCGTGCGTGCAGCCTGTCAGTTGCCCCACGGGTTGAAAATCGTTGAGATGTCGTAAAGCGTTATCAAGATTCGCCAGATCGAATGTCTGGGTAAACGGCAGCGGCTGGACCGGCTTGCCAATGTCATTGAGCTGCTCCACGCCACAAACGCCGCAACCGGTGCGACCGGCCAGCGCGCGACGACGCTCCTTCAGCCCCATAAAGCGACGGCTGGACAGTTCAACCTGCACTTCCAATCCGTTGCAGGAAGGCACTACGTCCATTCCGTAGATATCCTGCGGGGACTCAATAATGCCTTCAGAAAGTGAAAAACCCATCGCGAAATGCTCAAGATCTTTCGGTGATGCCATCATCACCACGTGTGAAATCCCGTTGTATACCAGCGCTACAGGCACTTCTTCAGCTACCTCATCAGGCTGAGGATGTTGCAAATCCTCGCGTTTCCAGAGGGTCAACTGACGAGATCCTGTCGGAGATGTCACATTCTTGATGTTTTCTTGAATAATCTTATTCACTTTCTTTTAACCATATTGGAACACACATACCAACATTGTGGTATTCTTTACAAACCCCTCCTGGACGGAGGGAAATTCACCCAATTCTGGACCTTTGCGGTCCCGTCCGCAAAGAAAAATAACAACCACTTCCCTCGCGTTCGCGTTATAGAAAAGCGAAGGGAACGTGACAATGTCGAAACAAGGAGCGAACCATGCAGGTCAGCAGAAGGCAGTTCTTTAAGATCTGCGCTGGCGGTATGGCAGGCACCACGGCAGCGGCACTGGGCTTTGCACCCGGCGTAGCGCTCGCGGAAACACGGCAATATAAACTGCTGCGCACCCGCGAAACCCGTAACACCTGCACCTACTGTTCCGTTGGCTGTGGACTGTTAATGTACAGTCTCGGTGACGGCGCAAAAAACGCCAAAGCATCCATCTTCCATATTGAAGGGGACCCGGATCACCCGGTGAACCGCGGCGCGCTGTGCCCGAAAGGGGCAGGACTTGTGGACTTCATCCACTCCGAAAGCCGCCTGAAATTCCCGGAATATCGCGCACCAGGCTCAGATAAGTGGCAACAGATTAGCTGGGATGAGGCATTTGACCGCATCGCTAAGCTGATGAAAGAAGACCGCGACGCTAACTACGTTGCACAAAACGCTGAAGGCGTAACCGTTAACCGCTGGCTTTCCACCGGAATGCTGTGTGCTTCCGCTTCCAGTAACGAAACCGGCTATTTAACGCAAAAATTCTCCCGCGCGCTCGGTATGCTCGCGGTCGACAACCAGGCACGCGTCTGACACGGACCAACGGTAGCAAGTCTTGCTCCAACATTTGGTCGCGGTGCGATGACCAACCACTGGGTCGACATTAAAAACGCCAACCTCGTCGTGGTGATGGGCGGTAACGCCGCTGAAGCTCACCCGGTCGGATTCCGCTGGGCGATGGAAGCCAAAATTCACAACGGCGCGAAGCTGATTGTTATCGATCCACGCTTTACGCGAACCGCTGCGGTGGCTGATTTCTATGCGCCAATTCGTTCCGGTACTGACATTGCTTTCCTGTCAGGCGTTTTGCTGTACCTGCTGAACAACGAAAAATTTAACCGCGAATACACTGAGGCCTATACCAACGCCAGCCTGATCGTGCGTGAGGATTACGGTTTCGAAGATGGCCTGTTCACCGGCTACGACGCGGACAAACGCAAGTATGACAAAACCAGTTGGAACTACGAGCTGGATGAAAAAGGCTTCGCCAAACGCGACGTCACCCTGCAACATCCGCGCTGCGTATGGAACCTGCTGAAACAGCACGTCTCCCGCTACACGCCAGACGTCGTAGAAAACATCTGCGGTACACCAAAGGCCGACTTCCTGAAGGTCTGTGAGTACATCGCAGAAACCAGCGCCAAAGATAAAACCGCGTCGTTCCTGTACGCCCTGGGCTGGACACAACACTCCGTGGGTGCGCAGAACATCCGTACCATGGCGATGATCCAGTTGCTGCTTGGCAACATGGGGATGGCAGGCGGCGGTGTTAACGCCCTGCGCGGTCACTCCAACATTCAGGGCCTGACCGACTTAGGCCTGCTGTCACAAAGCCTGCCAGGCTATATGACGCTGCCAAGCGAGAAACAAACTGACCTGCAAACCTACCTTGCAGCCAACACGCCAAAACCGTTGCTGGAAGGTCAGGTGAACTACTGGGGCAACTACCCGAAATTCTTCGTTTCGATGATGAAAGCCTTCTTTGGCGATAAAGCGACAGCGGAAAACAGCTGGGGCTTCGACTGGCTGCCGAAGTGGGATAAAGGGTACGACGTCCTGCAGTACTTCGAGATGATGAATCAGGGCAAAGTGAATGGCTATATCTGCCAGGGCTTTAACCCGGTCGCGTCATTCCCGAACAAAAACAAAGTTGTGGCTTCACTGTCCAAACTGAAGTTCCTGGTCACTATCGACCCGCTCAACACCGAGACCTCCACTTTCTGGCAGAACCACGGTGAGTCAAACGATGTTGATCCGTCGAAAATCCAGACCGAAGTATTCCGTCTGCCGTCCACCTGCTTCGCCGAAGAGAACGGTTCTATCGTTAACTCCGGTCGCTGGCTGCAGTGGCACTGGAAAGGCGCGGACGCCCCGGGGATTGCCGTTACCGATGGCGAAATCCTCGCCGGTATCTTCCTGCGTCTGCGCAAGATGTATGCCGAGCAAGGTGGCGCGAACCCGGAACAGGTGCTGAGCATGACCTGGAACTACTCCACCCCGCACGAACCAGCTTCGGAAGAAGTGGCGATGGAGAGTAACGGTAAAGCGCTGGCCGACATTACCGACCCGGCAACCGGTGCGGTTATCGTCAAGAAAGGCCAACAGCTTAGCTCGTTCGCCCAACTGCGTGACGATGGCACGACCTCCAGCGGCTGCTGGATTTTTGCCGGTAGCTGGACGCCGGAAGGCAACCAGATGGCACGTCGCGATAACGCCGACCCGTCAGGCCTTGGTAATACGCTGGGCTGGGCCTGGGCATGGCCGCTTAACCGACGCATTCTGTATAACCGCGCCTCCGCTGATCCGCAGGGGAATCCGTGGGATCCAAAACGTCAGATCCTGAAATGGGATGGGGCGAAGTGGAGCGGGATGGATATTCCGGACTACAGTGCCGCCGCACCTGGCAGCAACGTAGGGCCGTTCATCATGCAGCCGGAAGGGATGGGACGCCTGTTTGCTATCGATAAGATGGCGGAAGGTCCGTTCCCGGAACACTACGAGCCGTTTGAAACACCGCTGGGGACTAACCCACTGCACCCGAACGTTATCTCTAACCCTGCCGCGCGCATCTTTAAAGGTGACGAAGAAGCACTGGGTAAAGCAGATAAGTTCCCGTACGTCGGTACAACCTACCGTCTGACCGAGCACTTCCACTACTGGACCAAGCATGCGCTGCTGAATGCCATCGCTCAGCCGGAACAGTTTGTGGAAATTGGCGAGAAGCTGGCGAATAAGCTCGGTATCTCCCACGGCGATACCGTCAAAGTTTCCTCTAATCGCGGCTACATTAAGGCCAAGGCTGTGGTGACCAAACGTATTCGCACGCTGAAGGCTAACGGTAAGGATATCGACACTATCGGTATTCCGATTCACTGGGGCTACGAAGGTGTGGCGAAAAAAGGCTTTATCGCTAACACGTTAACGCCATTCGTCGGTGATGCGAACACGCAGACGCCGGAATTTAAGTCCTTCCTCGTGAACGTGGAAAAGGTGTAACGGAGACGACCTATGGCTTATCAATCGCAAGACATCATTCGTCGTTCCGCCACTAACGGTTTCACCCCCGCGCCTCAGGCGCGGGACCATCAGGAAGAAGTGGCGAAGCTTATCGACGTCACCACCTGTATCGGCTGTAAAGCGTGTCAGGTGGCGTGTTCTGAATGGAACGACATCCGTGATGAAGTGGGCAACAACGTTGGGGTGTACGACAACCCGGCTGATTTGACCGCCAAATCCTGGACGGTGATGCGCTTCTCGGAAGTGGAACAAAACGACAAACTGGAATGGCTTATCCGCAAGGATGGCTGTATGCACTGCGCCGATCCGGGCTGCCTGAAGGCGTGTCCGGCTGAAGGCGCAATCATTCAGTATGCCAACGGTATTGTCGACTTCCAGTCTGAGCAGTGTATCGGCTGTGGCTACTGCATCGCGGGCTGCCCGTTCGACGTGCCGCGCCTCAATCCGGAAGACAACCGCGTCTACAAATGTACGCTGTGCGTTGACCGTGTTGTGGTCGGGCAAGAACCGGCCTGCGTGAAAACCTGTCCAACCGGCGCCATTCATTTCGGCACCAAAGAGTCGATGAAAACGCTGGCAGGCGAGCGCGTGGCGGAGCTGAAAACGCGTGGTTACGAAAACGCGGGTCTGTACGATCCGGCGGGTGTTGGCGGTACGCACGTAATGTACGTATTGCACCATGCGGACAAACCGAATCTGTATCACGGCCTGCCGGAGAACCCGGAGATCAGCGCAACCGTTAAGTTCTGGAAAGGCATCTGGAAACCCCTCGCAGCCGTCGGCTTTGCAGCGACATTTGCGGCCAGCATCTTCCACTACGTCGGCGTAGGCCCGAACCGTGCGGAAGAAGAAGAAGACAATCTGCATGAAAAAGACGACGAGGTGCGCAAATGAAACGACGTGACACCATCGTGCGCTACACGGCGCCGGAACGCATCAACCACTGGATCACCGCCTTCTGCTTCATTCTGGCGGCGGTGAGCGGGATGGGCTTTCTCTTCCCGTCTTTTAACTGGCTGATGCACATCATGGGCACTCCACAACTGGCGCGAATTGTGCACCCGTTTGTCGGCGTGATCATGTTTGCCTCGTTTATCATCATGTTTTTCCGTTACTGGCACCACAATCTAATCAATCGGGATGATATCTTTTGGGCGAAGAATATTCGTAAGATTGTCGTCAACGAGGAAGTAGGTGACACGGGACGTTATAACTTCGGCCAGAAATGCGTATTCTGGGCGGCGATTATCTTCCTGGTCCTGTTGCTGGTGAGCGGAGTGGTCATCTGGCGTCCGTATTTTGCGCCTGCTTTCTCAATCCCGGTGATCCGATTCGCGTTAATGCTGCATTCATTTGCCGCAGTAGCGTTAATTGTGGTTATCATGGTGCACATTTACGCCGCCCTTTGGGTGAAAGGCACCATTACCGCGATGGTGGAAGGATGGGTTACCAGTTCATGGGCGAAGAAACATCACCCACGCTGGTACCGTGAAGTCCGCCAGAAACAGGAAAAGTCATCTGAATGAGTATTCGCATAATCCCGCAAGATGAGCTGGAGAAGAGCGAGAAACGCACGGCGGATATGATTCCGCCGTTATTATTCCCCAGACTCAAAAATTTGTATAACCGCCGCGCTGAGCGCCTGCGCGAGCTGGCCGAGAACAACCCGCTGGGCGACTTCCTGCGCTTTGCCGCGCTGATTGCCCACGCGCAGGAAGTGGTGTTGTACGACCATCCGCTGCAGATGGATCTGACCGCTCGCATCAAAGAAGCGAACGATCAGGGCAAACCGCCGCTGGATATCCACGTTCTGCCACGCGACAAGCACTGGCAAAAACTGCTGCAATCGTTAATTGCTGAGCTGAAACCAGAAATGAGCGGCCCTGCGCTTGCCGTGATCGAAAATCTGGAAAAAGCCTCAGAGCAGGAACTGGAGCTGATGGCCAGCGCGCTGTTTGCCTCTGATTTCGCCTCCGTCAGCAGCGATAAAGCGCCGTTCATTTGGGCTGCCCTGTCGCTCTACTGGGCGCAGATGGCAAGCCTGATCCCCGGCAAAGCCCGTGCGGAATACGGTGAACAGCGTCAGTACTGCCCGGTGTGTGGTTCAATGCCGGTCTCCAGCATGGTGCAAATCGGTACCACTCAGGGGCTGCGTTATCTGCACTGCAACCTGTGTGAAACCGAGTGGCACGTGGTGCGCGTGAAATGCAGCAACTGCGAGCAAAGCCGTGATTTGAACTACTGGTCGCTGGATAACGAACAGGCGGCAATTAAAGCTGAAAGCTGCGGCGACTGTGGGACTTATCTGAAGATTCTCTATCAGGAAAAAGACCCTAAAGTTGAAGCCGTGGCTGACGATCTCGCTTCACTGATGCTGGACGCGCACATGGAGCAAGAGGGCTTTGCCCGCAGCTCTATCAACCCGTTCCTGTTCCCGGGTGAAGGGGAGTAAGTTTTAAGATCTTCCCCCGGCAATTGAACCAAACTGCCGGGGATTATCTTAGTGCCTGAATGACATGTTTTGGATCATTGGCAATAGCACGTAACAACGCTTTTGCTGGACCGGTCGGTGAACGACGCCCTTGCTCCCAATTTCGCAACGTATCCACGCTTACCGATATCAAATCTGCGAAACGAGTCTGTGATAATCCTGAAGACTGGCGAATTTCCTTTATTTTCATGGCGTCAATATGAAAGGTACGGGAAGGTTGTCGCGTTCCTTCAGCGATCTCATTCATCTGAACCATACTTTGAGTTAATCGCTCAAATAGTGCCTTATCCATTTACCACCTCTCATTCAACATACGCAGCAGCACTTTTTCTTGTGGAGTCAGATCATCCTTGATCCCTTTCTGATAAATCAGCAACAATCGAATTTGTGATTTTCTGATTTGATGAAAGTAAATGATCCTCACACCGCTACGTTTGCCTTTCCCTCGCGCTCTCCAGCGAACCTTTCTCAGTCCACCCGTTTCTTGTATCAGATCGCCACAATCAGGCTGAATCGCAAGGAATATCTGTAATCTACGGTATTCATCATCATCCAGTAATTTTTTGACGTCTTCAGTGAAGATTTCCGTTTCTATGAATAGCATTTTAGTACGCCATTGGACTATATTAATAGAAATTAACTATACGTCAATGGCGTATAGTACATTTTCCTCACAATACAGAATTCAAACAGCAGAAACCAATGACGGTATTTAATCTGCGAGCAGCTTTCCAGAATCATAACCCCCCCCATTTTTCCCATTTTCATTCTTAGTTATCCAGGTTATAAACCTGTATATCCATACAGATAAGGGGATGTGAAAATGGCACTGGAAAGCGGGATTGCACAGCTGGTTGAGGCATTTATCGCGGCGGGACGTCCTTCTTCGCGCGAGCAGAATATTGATGACCGGAGAGCAGGCTACATCGCCAGCACGGTACTGGCCGGAGACACTGAAACCCGCGTACAGGTTGAAGATATTGAACTCGATGCCATGATGTTTCGCGTAGTTTCGCCGCGGGGCTGCACGGGAAATCTCCCCTGCGTTATCTATTATCACGGCGGCTGCTTTGTCAGCGGCGGATTTACCACTCATGATAACCAGCTAAGGCAACTCGCCTGGTACAGCGGCTGTCGGGTCATTGCGGTGCAGTATCGCCTCGCACCAGAGCACATCTTCCCGGCAGCACATAACGATGCTGAATCGGGGGCCAATATTATCTGGAAGTATGCCAAGAAACTGGGAGTAGACCGGGACAACATTACGCTGGCTGGCGACAGCGCTGGCGGGCATCTGGCGCTGGTCACCGCACTACGCCTGAAAGCTACCAGGCAATGGCAACCTGCGCAGCTTATGCTGATCTACCCGATGCTGGATGCAACCGCCAGCTTTGCGAGCTATGACCATAATGGACAGGATTACATTATCACCCGCGACACACTGCTGTCGGGCTACGAGATGTATATGCCGCAAACCGATCCATTGCATCCCGAAGTCAGCCCGCTCTGGCGCGAAGACTTCAACGGTTTACCGCCCACGCACATCATTACAGCTGAATTCGACCCACTGCGAGATGAAGGTGAGGCCCTGTATCAACGGTTCCAGGAGCAGGGCGTGGATTGCACCTGCCAACGCTATCTCGGTGTTATCCACGGATTTTTCCAGCTAGCAGGGGTGAGTCAAGCGGCACGAAGCGCAATGCGGGATGTTGCCTGGCGCGCCATAAATTCTACAGCAGTAAGACATGCTTAATTAATATAGTGTTTTCATCTTGTAAACTTAATTGCGTTGCGTTATTTTGTTTTCAGGTTGAAAACCTTGTAATGGAACTACACCGTGCATGTTATCAGCCGAAAACCTTTTAACGAGGCAATGCTCATGTATCCAAATCATCAGCTTGCTCTCGCTGATTTACTGAATGTTTTGGAGAAAAAAACATTCATTCAGCCTGAAGAGATGAAGCAGTATATTCCTTCACTGGATAATTTTAAGTACAGAGATAAATGGTGGGTGATTGATGTTTCTGGTAACAGCCTAAGACTCATCTCCTACATAGATTTCAGGTCACATAAGATATTTGTCAAACATATCGTTTCCCATGCCGAATATGACAAACTGACAGCATATTATCGGGGTAATAAAGAATGAGAACGCATCGTCATATGGATGCAGCCAGCGCAAAAAAGATTGTTGATACCTTCAGCGATGCGGTAAA
The DNA here is from genome assembly GCF_030332745.1 of Citrobacter sp. Cpo074. Lineage (NCBI taxonomy): Bacteria > Pseudomonadati > Pseudomonadota > Gammaproteobacteria > Enterobacterales > Enterobacteriaceae > Citrobacter > Citrobacter sp. Cpo074. The sequence goes on along the minus strand of NZ_JAOWHG010000011.1, from coordinate 29,733 downwards.
AACCATCCCACTGTTGGGGGAAGACCGAAATGACACTGAGTATCGCAGGGCACTTGCGCTAGTGGAGTATCTGGTCGACCACGACGATCTTGAAAACCCACTATTTGAATTGCTCTGTGCCCGAATCAGTAAATATGAAAAACATGCGCCGGAATTCAAAGCACTCAACCAACACCTGGAGAAAACACCCTCTGGCGTTTCAGTATTGCGTACGCTCATGGACCAATACAGTCTCAAAGCAGCAGACCTTGCCAACGAACTCGGTTCAAAATCGAACGTCAGCAACATCTTAAATGGTCGCAGAGCACTGACTGTAAGCCATATTAAAGCGCTTGCAGAACGCTTTAATCTTCCGGCAGACGCATTCATCGAGTAGAGAAGATACCCTCTGACTTACTCTTCCTCGTTCCCGCCTTCTTCATATGCGCCAAACGGTTTTGCGGGTAGCACAATGTAAGTGCCTTCAAACACCACACCCGGCGTGTCGTCGCCAAATACCCCGACCTGCATCTGAACGCGCGCCTTACGACCTCTTGCCAGACGATCCAGGTCTCCGCTCAGCGAGCCCAGATCGGCGATGGCTGTAGGTTTCCCGGTGATCGGCCTGCTGTACCGTATATGCGCGTCAGCAAGGATTATCGTCCCGCCGAGATGACGCTCGCGCAGCATTAGCCAGATTAGCCCCCAGCCCGTTAGCGTCGCCAGTGAAAACAGGCTCCCGGCAAACAGCGTATGGTGCGGGTTCTGATTGCCCGTCTCGGGCATCGTGGTGATAAATTTCTGCCCGGTATATTGCTGAATGCGCACACCCATTTTCTCGCTTAATGGAATATGTTCGTACCAGGCTTGCTGTAGTTGTCCGCACCAGTCCCCGCGATGGAGAATGTCGTCCAGCGTCGCGATGGGTTTAATCATCAAAAAGTGACGCACCGGCGTGGTTTGCGGCGTAGTGATTTCTCCCTGGCTCACAAACCCCAGTTTGGCAAAAAATTCGACCGCATCTTCACGGGCGCTACAGGTTACGCGTTTTACCCCTTCCTGACGCGCCACAGACTCCAGGGTCATCGCCATCAGCGTGCCCAACCCTTTCTCCTGCACGGAGGGGTCAACGGCCATAAAGCGTATGGAGGCTTCGTTATCCGCATTGATGTACAGACGTCCTACTGCGACCAGATTCCCCTCTTCGTCCACCACCATCTGGTGATGCGCCATCGCATCCCAGGCATCCCGTTCGGAGCCTTTAGGCTGGTGCAACGGTTTACGCAGCATCTCCCAGCGAAACTGGTAGTAACGCTCCAATTCTTCTTCTGTTTGCGGTACTCGAAGGTGATACATCGTCGTATTCTCTCTTGTTGTCCGCGGCCACACCGGTAGCTGGTTCATACTTGTAACCAGAACGTCACGGGGCCATCATTAACCAGTGAAACCTGCATATCCGCAGCGAATCGACCGGTTTGCGTATTCATTTCCTGTTGGCGGCAACGCTCAACAAAGTACTCATACAGCGCCTCTGCACGATCGGGCGCAGCCCCTTTTGAAAACCCCGGGCGCATGCCGCGTTCGGTATCTGCCGCCAGCGTGAACTGTGAAACCACCAGCACGCTGCCCCCTGACTGCTGCACGTTAAGGTTCATTTTGCCTTCGGCATCGCTAAAGATTCGATAGCCGAGTACGCGCTCGCACAGGCGGTTCGCTTTCTGTTCGTCATCATCCCTTTCGACACCTAACAGGACCAAAAGTCCTGGGCCAATTTCACCCGTCACCTCGCCCTCCACGGTGACGCTGGCACGGGTTACGCGCTGAATTAATGCAATCATGGTTGCTCTGCTTCTTCTTGTTCTGCGGCTTGTTTAAGTTTGCGGTATTCCCCGAGAGTGACAGTTATTTCCGCGCCTAGCAAGACGATACACCAGGTCCAGTATACCCAGACGAATAAAATGGGGATCACCGCCAGGACACCGTAAATGAGCTGATAAGACGGGAACATCGTGATATAGAGCGCAAATCCTTTCTTTCCGGTTTCGAACAACACAGCGGCCACAAAGGCGCCAATAACCGCATCACGGTTAGGTACACGTGTAGTCGGTACGATGCTGTAAAGCAGCCAGAAAGAGAGCCAGGAGAGCACCAGCGGGAAAATACGCAGGACGTTATCGATCACCGTGTTGAGATCGCTGGCCCAGCGCAATGACAACAGATAAGAGCTGATTGCCAGACTGGCCCCCGCCAGCAGCGGCCCCAGCGTTAAAATCATCCAGTAGACGGCGAAAGAGTAAACTTTAGGCCGAGTACGCTTGCTACGCCAGATAGTATTCAGCGCGTTATCAATGGAATACATCAGTAATAGCGCTGTCACAATCAACCCGCACGCCCCAACGGCCGTCATTTTGTTCGAGTTGGCAACGAACTGTTCGATATAACGCTGAATGACATCTCCCGTCGCCGGGATAAAGTTTGCGAAAATGAAATGACGTAGCTGGACGCTGACGTCAGAAAACATCGGAAATGCAGCGAAAAGCGCAAAAACTACGGCAATAAGCGGCACTAATGAGAGCAATGAGACATAGGCAAGATTCCCTGCCAGCGTCGTCATGTTGTCCTCATCAATCCGCTGCCATAGTAGCTTCAGCCAGGCCCGAACAGGACGCGTATGGTGCCTGGCTTGTTGCTGAACATTTTTTAGCATAGCAACTTCGCGAAATAGTCCGGAATGGTCGTTTTATCGACAACCTGGATGCTGGTAATCCCTAACCGATTAGCCCCTTCAATATTATCGGCGTTGTCGTCGAAAAATACCGCCTCATGCGCAGAAAAACCTTCAGACTGCAGGACATGCTGGTAAATCCGCGCTTCCGGTTTACGCATGCCAAGATCCTGGGAAAGGTAAATATGGTCAGCAGCCTGACGGATTTCGGGGTATTCGTCCGGCCAAAACGTCGTGTGCAGACGGTTAGTATTCGACAAGACGACCACCCGATGCCCCTGCTCACGCAGCTTTTGCATGATGTCGATGACTTCAGGACGCAAGGCAACAAAAACGGCCTGCCAGCCGTGGGAGAACTGCTCATAGCTTAGCGGTAGCGCCATGTCATGACATAGCGCTTCGGCAAAGGCTTCATCCGTTATTTCACCTCGCTCGTGCTGGTGAAAAGCCTCTCCCATGGTGAAACTTTGCTTTAACGAAGCCAGCGGTACACGGCTCAGATCGCTCCAAGTACCTAACACGCGATTGAAGTCGATATCGACAATCACATTACCCAAATCAAAGATATAGAGCATGCCCTTCTCCTTATTCGCCGTGGATGAATAACTGTAGCGGGAAAGGAGAAGTTTGACTATGAGTCCCTGTCGGGATTATTGGCTAAGCCATCAGAATTCCTGTGTAAATTGCCAGCGCGACTCAATCACCAACGGAAGACCTGCACTGACAAACTGCGGTGTCCTATTTATCGCATTTGGCGCCTGAGTAAGCGGATTGACACATGTTGCGTCGGGCTGTTTGTCAAAAACAACCAGGCTTTGCGCACTCGATGTCATCGTCATACTCAGCTTACCTGGCCACTGTAATCTGACATTGAGACCATCATTAAAACCAAAGCAGTCATCCCACGGGCCTGATTGTGGGGGGATTTTATTACCTGTTGGTAACTCATTATTCCCGGCTTCTTCCTGCCAGTCGGCCTTAAAACATACCAGTAATTCATCTTCTTCATTCTGCTGGCCCAGTTGTTTTGCAAACCAGGGGTGCCATCCAGCAGATGCCGGAAAAGTTTCAGACATGGTGTGAATTTCAAGTCGCAGAATTAACGCATCGTCTTCAAGAGTCAACGTCTGCAGGACCTCTCCTTGCCAGGGCCAAGGAGCGCCCAGTAGCATGCGCAGTTTCAAGGTATCCGCTTTATGTTCGACAATTTCCCATGATGAATAACAGGCCATACCATGTAGAGCATGAGGCGGTTTGTTAGCAGGTAATACATACTGTTTCTCCCCCACGGTCAATGTTGCATCGCCAAGGCGACCTGCCCAAGGAACCATAGGAAAGCAGCCATACTGAAATGCTTTACGCTGTGGCTCCCATTGACGTAACACTTCAAAACCAAACGCCTGAAGCGAGGTGATTCTGGCACCATCGCGCGGAAAAATTTGCAGACGTAGATGTCCTTTTTCCAGAAAAATAGGTTGGCCGATCGGTCCCGGCCAGGCGGTATCAAAAGCACGTTGTAATGCTTGATAATGCTCAGTATTCAATTCATTGTTCATGTTATTGCTCTCTGATATTTCGGTAAGAAGTTAAATGTTATTAGCGTCATTTTTATTGTCTGAATGTGGCTCGATAAGCCAGACGCAAATGAATGAAAGTATTGAGATAACAAACAGAAACAGTGCTACATACCACGGTTTCCCGCCTCCCAGCGCCAACAAGCTGGAGGCAATGAGCGGGCTTAACCCACCCAGAATTGCTGAGAACTGATAGGCAAAGGAAAGACCCGTATAGCGCACTCGTGTTCCGAACATACGGGTAAATAAGGTGGGTTGTACTGCAAACATCATCGTTGGCCCCAGGTTATAGCCAAGGATCATGCAGCACCAGATGATAAGTGTGCTTTTCGTATCCAGCAGCAGGAAGAATGGAAATGCAAAAAGGATGCAAAAACCAGCGCCAAATAAATACATCTTCCGTTGCCCAACGCGGTCAGAGATCCAACCAATTAATGGACAACACACAATGCCAATTGCTGAGGCGATTAGCATGCCGTTGAGTGGAATATCCCTTGATAATGCCAACTGGCTGGAAATATAGACAATACCAAAGGCATTAATGATGTTCGACGAAACGCTCTCCGCCAGCCTGGCCCCTAGCGCCAACAGAATATTCCGTGGATGCTTACGGAAAAGTTCAATCAACGGTGGTGCTGATTGTTCCTGTGAGACAGCCGTTTTTTGTTTTTTAAAATCCAGTGTTTCTTCAGTATGTAACCGTATGAACATCCCAACAATTAACATGATGGCAGATAGCCAAAAAGGGATACGCCATCCCCAGGCCAGAAACTCTTCCTGGGTCAGGAAGTGATTGCATAATGCAAACACCCCTGTCGCCAGCATAATCCCAACTGAGGCTGCCGTTTGTGGGAGCGAACCTAAAAACCCGCGCTTCGCCTCAGGCGCAGATTCAATAGTCATCAATGCAGCCCCGCCATATTCCCCACCCAGACCGAACCCCTGAACCAGGCGCAGAACCATCAATATAATCGGGGCCCAGATCCCAATATCCTGGTATGTTGGAATGAAACCGATTAAAAACGTTGAGGAACCAACTATCGCTAACGTCCAAATCAACGTTATTTTGCGACCGACTTTATCGCCAAAGTGGCCAAAAACAATGCCTCCAAGCGGACGTGACAGAAAACCCACACCAAAGGTGGCGAATGCGGCGATTAAACCAATAAAAGGATCGCTATCAGGGAAAAACAGGGGAGCAAAGACTAGCCCTGCCGCCGTTCCGAAAATAAAAAAATCGTACCATTCCATCAACGCGCCAGCGAAACTGCCCATGACAACGCGTCTCATGGCTTTGCCGGATAGCTCTTTCCCTGGTACATGTTCTATTTCAGCCATAATTTTCCTCTCCGGGTCGGCGAGAAATCTGCGCAATAAAATCACTAAAAAAGCGGCGGATTTATACGAAAAAGCGCGTCGACATGTTGCGACGCGCTTGCTTGTTATTTATCCAACTCAGCCAGTACCTCAGCGTCTTCAGCGTCAACGTTTGCACCAAGTGGTTCCCACTTAATCAACACGCATGTCAGGAAGCCGAGAAAAGGAACAATTGCCAGCCAATAGAACGCTTCTGTCTTTAATGCACCCCACAACATAGGCCAGAAAATAAGTCCGGCAATCGCCCCAGTACGCATAATTGCACGAGCAAATCCTACGCCTGTCGGGCGAATAGATGGCGGATAAGAAAGTGTGGCAATGGTCATTCCCAGGCCGCCCGGGCCCGCTGAATGGAAGAAAATGATTGCGCCCAACAAACCTAAAGAAAGCCATGGGTTGGTGGTTGCTAATGCACCTAAAGCCAGTAATGCAACCGTTACGACGGCGAAACCATACATCGACTGAAGGCGAGTTCCCAAACGCTGGAGGATAAGAGAACCAATCAATCCACCTGTAATGCCACACAGGGCATTCACTACCGCAGAACCGCTAAGAGCCCCGGTTAATCCACCGCTCAGTATTCCCGCCAAAGTCAGCGGTAAATAAACACCCACGGCGTTATATTGCCAGGCTTGCATCGTCGCCACAACGCAGCCGAGAATAGTGCGTTTGCGATAACGTGAGTTAAATAAAATCCCATAGCCGCCATGAAACTTACTTTCTGTTTTTTCAGCAGAAAAATCATCGTTTTTTGGTTTGGCAGCAACGCGAGCATGAACACCATAGCGTTTAGCCAGAATATCGCAGGCTTTATCATAACGTCCGACTCGTGCGGCCCACATTGCAGACTCACCGATGAAGAAATAACGCAGAATCATGATAATGACGGCAAAAATAGCACCAATGAAAATACCATAGCGCCATAATTGCTCTTCCGCGATACCCGACAACAACAGTGGAAGCAGCACAAGATAGACGACCGTAGTTGATACATACCAGGCCATTTGCCAGAGATTAACTGACGAACCGGTTTTCTTAGATGTTGAGCCGCGTAGTTCTGCCACCGCATTTGTTGCCAGCGGGAAATCAATACCCAAGCCAAATCCCATGATTACGCGACACACCAGCACCCACCAGATGTTCGGGGCTATCGCGACAGCTGCGGCACCTATTGTGCACAGGCCCATTCCGATGATAAATGCACGCTTTTGACCAAAGCGGTTAATCACACGGTTCGCCAGTAATCCACCAATCAGGGCGGCGACTAAAACAGAGGCGTTAACCGTCGCCGCCAGCCCCGGTGAAATACCAAATTGCAATGCGATATATTTATTACCAAAACCCACCATCGCCGCCTGATAGGCATCAATTAGAATGCCACCAAGAGCGATAAAAATGACGCCGACACTGGTGTTTACTGCTGAATGTTTATTAACAATATCAATCACGTCCTGGGGACGACCGATCGAGTAAGGTGTAGGACTGGTGATGTGACTCATCGCAGCATCCTTTTTCATTGTTGTAGGATGGCGCTACCCTTAAGCAGCGCCAGACAGAGGGTTACAGCATCAAACCTCAGCAAATTGCAGCATGACTTTTATAGAGTCATTTTGCTGCGCACGTTCAAACGCCTTATCCGCATCTTCGACAGGGAAGAGATCGGTCACCAGTTCGCTGGTGTCAAACTGCCCATCCGCAAGCCATTCAATCACGGCATCGAAGTCTTCCGGGATGTACATGCCGGAATTCAACAAATCGCGTTCAAAGCGCTGCATCATCGGAAGAGGAATTTCACGTGGGCCACTCGGTACCCCCATGCACACTACCGTTCCGCCAGCATAAACATGGGTAAATGCATCATTCAGCGTGGCCTGGGCGGCAACAACATCAATTGCCCCCGTAAAACGGACCTGTGCATCCAATTCCCCCGGAGCCCAGACTTCCGTGGCACCTAGCTTTAACGACAACGCGCGCTTGGCGGCATCAGGCTCGATGACGGTGATCTTTCCCGCGCCCATGATGCGCAATGCTTGAACGATGGATAAACCAATTGTCCCTGCACCAATCACTAATACACTTTCCAATGACGCTTTCGGCATACGGCTCACGCAATGACGCGCGCAGGCTGCGGGCTCAGCGAAAGCCAGTGCTTTTAGTGGTAACGAAGCAGGTGCAACATGGCAGTTTCGTGCAGGTACAATGTGCTGCGAGCGGGCAAAACCCGGCGCCCGGAAGCCAGCAACCTGTGGAGGTTCACACAGATTAAAGCGACCCGCTTTACAAGCACGACACTCCATGCAGGCCATAATTGGGTCGACTACGACATGATCGCCCGGCTTAACATTCGTTACTTCACTGCCCACTTCAGTTACGCGTGCCGCAATTTCATGTCCAGGCACAACCGGAGGTTTTGCAAATGGGTGTCCTCCTTTCAGTACATGCAGATCAGAGCCACATATTCCGTAAAACACCGGAGCAATGCGGACTTCTTGCGGTTTAAGTTCCTGGTGCGGCAGCTCAACATATTGGGTGGTCACCTTCCCAATATCAGAAAATAGAACTTGGGTAATCTTATCCATGGTTCTTCTCCAGATTCGTTAAAATGGGTGATTAACGCTGAGAAATCCCTTCATCGACGATTTCTGCCAGGCGTTGTAAGCGTGGAACCGACACATCACGCAACATTGTTTGCGGATCTTGAGCACCAACAACCGATGCCCAAACGGCACGCCCTGCCAGGAATCCGGAAGCTCCACCCTTCATGGCGATACGGACCGCGCGGCCAAAAATGTCCGCATCAACACCAGAAGAGAGAATGACCCACGGCATTTTCATTTGTTCATGCAACTTTTGACACGCAGCAAGTAGGGTCTGTTCATCACCTTTGCCGCCTAATGGCATTTCAGCTTTATAGAGGTCAGCATCGGTGCAGCCGAGTTCAGCCGCTGCGGCAACGATGGCGCTTTCCCGGTCAAATTCCCAGCCACGACGAGGAGGACGAACGACCGGCTCAATGATGCTGACCAGCCCTGCGGTACGACAGCGTTGAACAAACTCAGCCACCATAGCCAAACGTTCTTCTGCGGGTTCATCTTCACGCCACAGCACTAACAACTTCATGGCTTTCGCACCCATTTCGCGGGCTTTATGCGGATCAATTGCTCTGTCAATTTCGACACTATCAACCGGAATACCATTACCCGGAACAAAATGGTCAGCCGCCACAATCAGTCCACATGAATCAGCGACTGCACCTTGAGAGACAATCTGATCGAGACAAAATTGTTTATCTGCCAGAACCGCTGAAGCGTAGGGAGACAGAATTTGTGTTGCTGCAACTTTAAAATCAGTCAATACGCTGTCGGCAACAGGTTTCGGATGTCCAGAGGCTGCAAACATCAGACGCATTGCTTCACGCTGATCAACGGCCAGCATGGCAAATCCACCGCCAGGGCGAGAAATATCTTTCAGCGTGTATGGGGTATTGTGGGAAGACATAATAACTCCTGTAACTGTTTAAAATTTAGAGTGAATCTGGTCGGCCAGCCTGCTGACGAACCTGAGATAACAGCGCACTCCAGTCCTGACGGCCTCGACCGTTCTCGCTGGCACGGGTGTAATAGGTTTCTGCTGCAATGCCCATATTGAGCGGCGCACCGGTCTGACTAGCGACATCGACGGCAATACGCAGGTCTTTCAACGCGAGGTCCACCATGAATGCCGGAGAAAGGTCTCCTTTAAGTACCTTGCCAGGCCAGGTTGTCGTAAAGTGCCCCTTGCCTGCGGCAGTACCGCTCATGACCTTAATGGCCACATCAAGGCTCAAACCCAATGACTCGCAAAGAACAGCGGCTTCCGCTGACAAGGCGTTCAGCGCAATACTCATATAGTTATTGATGAGCTTTACGCGGATCCCCATACCGGGACCGCCAGCTTCCACCAGCTCATTCCCCATACACATCAGCACAGGGCGAGCACGTTCAACCTGTTCAGGCGTTCCGCCAGCAAGAATCAGCAGCGTGCCGTCAATCGCGTTAACTGACGTCCTGCCCACAGGAGCATCCATCATGCTGATGCCTTTCTCTTTCATCTCATGAATCAACTCATCGGTCTGCAATGGATGAATCGTGGACATGTCAATAACCAGGGCATTGGGGGACAGGCCTTCGCTGACGCCATCTTTACCCAGCAGAACTTGCCGAACGATGTCGCCATTTGGCAGCATAGTGATTATGAATTCGGCACCTTTAGCGGCTTCAGCGGGTGTTTGAGCAGCAGTCGCACCTTTTTGTACTAATTCATTGACTGCCTGTTGGTTTACGTCGAACACACGCAAAGCATGTCCCTTTTGCAACAGATTATTAGCCATTGGGCTGCCCATCTGGCCCAAGCCCAAAAATGCAACGGTTGTCATGAATGCTCTCCTGTGTCAGGTTGACAAAATAATTACAATTAAAAACTCGTTTTCGTCTGTTTTTGAGCATATTTGTAATTTATGACTAAAAACAAGACGCGTGTCACTAATTTGATCATTTATGTCATTAAAATGAACAAAAGAAGACAAGATCACACAGGACTAACCAAATATGACCAGAATTGCATGTGTTGGAATCACCGTTCAGGACCGTATTTATTCTCTGAACAACCTGCCCGATGGCGGGGGGAAATATCAGTCAAATCAATATCTGGAGACAGGTGGCGGCCCGGCGGCAACAGCAGCTGTCGCCATTGCCCGGCTTGGTATTGACGTTGATTTTATAGGCCGTGTAGGCGATGACAGTTGTGGGAATACCTTGCTTAACGAGCTTCAGAGCTGGGGGGTCAATACGGCGTTCTGCCGGCAATACCCGAACTCCCGTTCATCCCAGTCCGCAATTTTGGTCGACCAGCATGGCGAACGCATTATCGTGAACTATCCAAGCCCGGATCTCGATACGGATGCAAGGTGGCTGGAGTCGATTGATTTTTCCCGTTATGACATCGTTCTGGCCGATGTACGTTGGCATGAAGGGACGTTGAAATCCTTCGAACTGGCACGTGCCGCCGGAGTTCCAACGCTGTTGGATGCCGATATGACACCACAAGATATAACCCCATTGGTGGCGCTTGCCGATCATGCCGTTTTTTCAACTCCAGGTCTGAAGAGAATGACCGGGCAAGATGATGCACAACAGGCACTTAAACTGGCCGCTGAGCAAACCAATGGTAAAGTGTACGTTACGCTTGGCGGCGAAGGGTCACTATGGATCGAAAATGGTCATATGTGTCAACAGACTGCATTTTCTGTCAATGTTGTGGATACAACCGGTGCAGGCGATGTTTTCCATGGTGCAATGGCAGCAGCTCTTGCAGAGCAAATGCCGACTGACCAGGCGATTCGCTTCGCAAGTGCGGTGGCGGCGATGAAATGCACTCAGGCGGGCGGACGAGCCGGAATTCCTAATCGTGCGCAAACCGAATCATTTTTGTCACTTTATGCGTAAAATAGCCAACAATTACGGGGAAGAAGTCCAGGAGTATTCATGAGCATCATTGAAGTCACCGGTAATCCGCGACACGATCAACTTGTTCATTACATTACAGAACGCGGCTATATGAATATCGAAGAGCTCGCACAATTGCTGGACGTGTCCACGCAAACCGTGCGCCGGGATATTCGTAAGTTAAGCGAACAGGGCTTGATCACCAGACATCATGGTGGAGCCGGACGTGTATCCAGCGTCATGAATACCGCCTTTGAACAGCGAGAGTTGTCCCTTACCCAGGAAAAAGAAGCGATAGCGGAAGCGGTTGCTGATTATCTTCCTGAACGCTGTACGGTATTTATTACCATTGGTACAACGGTGGAAGCCGTCGCACGAGCTTTGCTGAACCGTCGGGATCTTCGCATCATTACTAACAGTCTTCGTGTTGCGCAGATCTTATATAAGAATCAAGATCTTGAGGTTATGGTGCCCGGTGGAACGTTACGTGCTCATAATGGCGGTATTGTTGGCCCAGGAGCAGTGAACTTTATTGAAGGATTTAGAGCCGACTATTTGATTACCAGTATTGGTGCCATCGAGGAAGACGGCACACTATTAGAATTTGACGTTAACGAAGCGCTTGTCGCCAAAACGATGATTAAGCATGCACGTAATACGCTGTTAGTTGCTGATCATACTAAGTTTACCGCCTCAGCCGCTGTATCCATCGGTAATATGCGTAAAATTCGGGCATTTTTTACCGATTCCCAGCCACCAAATTCATTCAAGCAATTGCTTGATTTAGAAAATATTGAGCTAGTCATTGCAGAGCAGGAAACGACCTGATCTTTTAGATAAAAAAAGCCGCTGATAATCAGCGGCTTTTTTGTGCTTACCTGAAAAAGAGTGTTAATTACTCTTCTTTCGCGCCACGCATTGCACGGCGACGATCGTTTTCAGTCAGGTGACGCTTACGGATACGGATAGAGGTTGGTGTTACTTCTACCAGTTCGTCGTCATCGATGAATTCCAGAGCCTGCTCCAGAGTCATCTTAACCGGCGGAACCAGAACCGTTGCTTCGTCAGTACCAGACGCACGCATGTTGGTCAGTTTCTTACCGGTCAGGCAGTTTACAGTCAGGTCGTTAGAACGGCTGTGAATACCGATGATCTGGCCTTCGTAAACTTCAGCACCGTGACCCAGGAACAGCTTACCGCGGTCCTGCAGGCTGAACAGTGCGAACGCAACTGCTTTACCCTGGCCGTTGGAGATCAGTACGCCGTTCTGACGCTGACCCACATCACCCGCACGAACGTCGTCGTAGTGGCTGAAGGTGGAGTACAGCAGACCGGTACCGGAAGTCATGGTCATGAATTCTGAACGGAAGCCGATCAGACCACGGCTTGGGATCACGTAGTCAAGACGTACGCGGCCTTTGCCATCTGGATTCATGTTTTTCAGGTCGCCTTTACGCTCACCCAGAGCTTGCATCACAGAACCCTGGTGCTGCTCTTCAACGTCCAGCGTTACGTTTTCGAACGGCTCTTGTTTACGGCCGTCGATTTCGCGGAAGATTACTTTCGGACGGGAAACCGCCATTTCGAAACCTTCACGACGCATGTTTTCGATCAGAACAGACAGGTGCAGCTCACCACGACCGGATACACGGAACGCATCCGCATCTTCGGTTTCTTCAACGCGCAGCGCAACGTTGTGCACCAGCTCTTTGTTCAGGCGGTCAAGGATCTGACGAGAGGTAACATATTTACCTTCTTTACCGCAGAACGGAGAGGTGTTTACGCAGAAGAACATGGTAACGGTCGGTTCATCAACGGACAGAGCTGGCAGCGCTTCAACATTCTGCGGGTCGCAGATGGTGTCGGAGATGTTCAGTTCGCCCAGACCGGTGATCGCGATGATATCGCCTGCTTCGGCAATATCACTCTCGATACGTTCCAGACCCAGATGGGTCAGAACTTTACCGACTTTACCGTTACGGGTTTTGCCTTCGCTATCAATGATAGTGATCTGCTGGTTCGGTTTAACTTTACCGCGTTTGATGCGGCCGATACCGATTACGCCAACGTAGTTGTTGTAGTCCAGCTGAGAGATTTGCATCTGCAGCGGGCCATCAAGATCTACGCTCGGAGCCGGTACACGATCAACGATAGTCTGATACAGCGGAGTCATGTCTTCAGCCATGTCTTCGTGATCCAGACCCGCGATACCGTTCAGCGCAGAAGCGTAAACGATCGGGAAGTCCAGCTGCTCGTCGGTAGCGTCGAGGTTAACGAACAGGTCAAATACCTGATCAACAACCCAGTCAGGACGCGCGCCAGGACGGTCAACTTTGTTGATAACAACAATTGGCTTCAGGCCATGGGCAAAGGCTTTTTTGGTCACGAAGCGCGTCTGCGGCATCGGACCGTCCATTGCATCCACCACCAGCAGCACAGAGTCGACCATGGACATTACACGTTCAACTTCACCACCGAAGTCGGCGTGCCCCGGGGTATCAACGATGTTGATACGGTAGTCATTCCATTTGATAGCGGTGTTTTTAGCGAGGATGGTAATCCCACGCTCTTTCTCCAAATCGTTGGAGTCCATCACGCGCTCTTGGGTTTCAGCACGTGCATCGAACGTACCGGATTGTTGGAGCAGCTTGTCTACCAGGGTCGTTTTACCATGGTCTACGTGCGCGATGATGGCGATGTTACGCAAATTTTCGATCACAACTTTGCCTCAGGCATTTTAGAAATAGCGCGTTATTGTACACGGATTAATCGCAGTACAAAACAGGATCACAAACATCCTCCGCAAACAAGTATTGCAGAGTTTCTTTGTGATCACATTCACGGAGCGTTAAAAGGGGTAATCTGACATGCTTTGCACCAATATGGTGCTTAATGTTCACATTAAAGCACTATAATGGTGCAATACAACCTTCATGGTGCAGCCCCTTTGCACGATGGTGCGCATGATAACGCCTTTTAGGGGCAATTTAAAAGTTGGCACAGATTTCGCTTTATATTTTTTATGGCGACACGGCCAATTTTTGCAGAATTGAAGACTTCGTTACCACGACGACAATGACCAATCCGGGAGAGTAAGTATGTCCGCTGAACACGTTTTGACGATGCTGAACGAACACGAAGTGAAGTTTGTTGATTTACGCTTCACTGATACCAAAGGTAAAGAACAGCACGTCACTATTCCTGCTCATCAGGTAAATGCCGAATTCTTTGAAGAAGGCAAAATGTTTGACGGCTCCTCAATCGGTGGCTGGAAAGGCATTAACGAATCAGACATGGTTCTGATGCCAGATGCGTCTACTGCTCTCATCGACCCGTTCTTTGAAGAGTCTACCCTGATCATCCGTTGCGATATCCTGGAACCAGGTACGCTGCAGGGCTACGACCGTGACCCGCGCTCCATCGCTAAACGTGCTGAAGAGTATCTGCGTTCTACCGGCATCGCAGACACCGTTCTGTTCGGGCCAGAGCCAGAATTCTTCCTGTTTGACGACATCCGTTTCGGCGCAACTATTTCCGGTTCCCACGTGGCTATCGATGACATCGAAGGCGCATGGAACTCCTCCACCAAATACGAAGGTGGTAACAAAGGTCACCGTCCAGGCGTGAAAGGCGGTTACTTCCCGGTTCCTCCGGTAGATTCTTCTCAGGATATCCGTTCTACCATGTGTCTGATCATGGAAGAAATGGGCCTGGTTGTTGAAGCGCATCACCACGAAGTGGCGACTGCCGGTCAGAACGAAATCGCGACCCGCTTTAACACCATGACCAAAAAAGCGGACGAAATTCAGATCTACAAATATGTCGTTCACAACGTCGCTCACCGTTTCGGTAAAACCGCGACCTTTATGCCAAAACCAATGTTTGGCGATAACGGTTCCGGCATGCACTGCCACATGTCCCTGTCCAAGAACGGCGTAAACCTGTTCTCCGGTGACAAATATGCAGGTCTGTCTGAGCAGGCGCTGTACTACATCGGTGGCGTAATCAAACACGCTAAAGCGATCAATGCCCTGGCTAACCCGACCACCAACTCTTACAAGCGTCTGGTCCCGGGTTACGAAGCACCGGTAATGCTGGCTTACTCTGCCCGTAACCGTTCTGCGTCTATCCGTATCCCGGTAGTTGCTTCTCCGAAAGCGCGTCGTATCGAAGTGCGTTTCCCGGACCCGGCTGCTAACCCATACCTGTGCTTCGCAGCGCTGCTGATGGCTGGTCTTGACGGTATTAAGAACAAGATCCACCCGGGCGAAGCAATGGACAAAAACCTGTACGACCTGCCGCCGGAAGAAGCGAAAGAGATCCCACAGGTTGCTGGTTCTCTGGAAGAAGCACTGAAAGAACTGGATCTGGACCGCGAGTTCCTGACCGCAGGCGGCGTGTTCACCAATGAAGCGATCGATGCGTACATTGCGCTGCGTCGCGAAGAAGATGACCGCGTGCGCATGACTCCGCACCCGGTAGAGTTTGAGCTGTACTACAGCGTTTAATCGTTTGAGTTGCCGTGGAACTTTTAGCCTGCTCAGGCAGGCTTGAGATCGATGGTGAATGATAGGACGCCTGATGGCGCAAACTTATCAGGCCTGGAGGGTAACATTACCTTGTAGGCCGGATAAGGCAAATCCGCCATCCGGCATCTATGTTTGCCAGTCATCTGTAGCCCATCTCTGGATGGGCTTTTTTCTCCACTAACAACCTGCTTTTTCGCGCTTTTTTGATGTAAAAAGCTATAATGCACTAAATTGGTGCAACACTTTTCAGGAGACTGCTGAATGGCAACCGGCACGCTGCCCGATGCTGGGCAGATCCTAAATTCTTTAATCAACAGCATCTTACTCGTCGACGATGAGCTGGCTGTACATTACGCCAACCCGGCGGCACAGCAGTTGCTCGCCCAAAGCTCCCGCAAACTGTTTGGTACACCGCTTCCCGATCTGTTGAGTTATTTCTCCTTAAACATCGGACTGATGCGAGAGAGCCTGGAAGCAGGCCAGGGCTTTACGGATAACGAAGTGACGCTGGTGATAGACAGCCACTCACATATCCTCTCTGTGACCGCTCAGAGGCTGCCTGATGGCCTTATCTTGCTGGAGATGGCCCCTATGGATAACCAGCGCCGTCTGAGTCAGGAACAGCTCCAGCACGCCCAGCAGATTGCTGCCCGCGATCTGGTGCGTGGTCTGGCACATGAAATTAAAAACCCGCTGGGCGGATTACGCGGTGCGGCGCAACTTCTCAGTAAAGCGCTTCCGGACCCGGCGCTGACCGAATATACCAAAGTCATTATTGAACAGGCGGACCGCCTGCGTAATCTGGTCGACCGTCTGCTGGGGCCACAACAGCCCGGCATGCACATCACGGAAAGTATTCACAAAGTGGCGGAACGCGTGGTGGCGCTGGTCTCGATGGAGCTGCCGGAAAACGTCACGCTAATCCGGGATTACGACCCAAGTCTGCCCGAATTACTGCACGACCCGGACCAGATCGAGCAGGTTTTGCTGAACATCGTACGCAATGCTTTGCAGGCGCTGGGACCGGAAGGCGGCGAGATCATTCTGCGCACCCGCACCGCGTTTCAGCTCACGCTACACGGCATGCGTTACCGTCTGGCGGCACGAATTGATGTAGAGGATAACGGTCCAGGTATTCCCTCGCATTTGCAGGATACGCTGT
Organism: Citrobacter sp. Cpo074; assembly: GCF_030332745.1. Classification (NCBI taxonomy): domain Bacteria; kingdom Pseudomonadati; phylum Pseudomonadota; class Gammaproteobacteria; order Enterobacterales; family Enterobacteriaceae; genus Citrobacter; species Citrobacter sp. Cpo074. The sequence continues at coordinate 12,904 of NZ_JAOWHG010000011.1, read as the reverse complement.
TCTACCCAATGGTTAGCGGTCGCGAAGGCGGTACCGGCCTTGGATTATCTATCGCCCGTAATTTGATTGATCAACATTCCGGCAAAATTGAATTTACCAGTTGGCCGGGTCATACCGAGTTCTCGGTTTACCTGCCTATCAGGAAATAAGGTGACGTTTATGCAACGAGGAATAGTCTGGGTCGTTGATGACGATAGTTCCATCCGTTGGGTGCTTGAACGTGCGCTCGCAGGGGCAGGGCTAAGCTGTACCACATTTGAAAGTGGTAAAGAGGTACTGGACGCGCTGGCCAGCAAAACGCCGGACGTGCTGTTGTCGGATATCCGCATGCCGGGTATGGACGGCCTGACGCTGTTAAAACAGATTAAACAGCGGCATCCGATGCTTCCGGTCATCATAATGACCGCGCACTCCGATCTGGATGCTGCCGTCAGCGCCTATCAGCAAGGAGCGTTTGATTATCTGCCCAAACCTTTTGATATTGATGAAGCGGTGGCGCTGGTCGAGCGCGCCATCAGTCATTATCAGGAACAACAGCAGCCGCGCAATGTTCAGATTAACGGCCCCACAACCGACATCATCGGCGAAGCGCCAGCAATGCAGGACGTCTTTCGCATTATTGGTCGCCTGTCCCGGTCTTCAATCAGCGTATTGATTAATGGGGAGTCAGGAACCGGTAAAGAGCTGGTCGCCCATGCGTTGCACCGTCATAGCCCGCGCGTCAAAGCGCCGTTTATCGCGCTGAACATGGCGGCAATCCCGAAAGATTTGATCGAATCTGAGCTGTTTGGCCACGAGAAAGGCGCGTTTACCGGGGCGAACACCATTCGTCAGGGGCGCTTTGAACAGGCAGACGGCGGTACGCTGTTCCTCGATGAAATTGGCGATATGCCGCTGGACGTGCAAACGCGTTTATTGCGCGTATTAGCCGACGGACAGTTTTACCGCGTTGGCGGTTACGCGCCCGTAAAGGTAGATGTACGCATTATCGCCGCCACGCACCAGAATCTTGAACTGCGCGTGCAGGAAGGCAAATTCCGTGAGGACTTATTCCATCGCCTGAACGTCATTCGGGTACATCTGCCGCCACTGCGCGAACGTCGGGAAGATATCCCCCGCCTGGCGCGTCATTTCCTGCAGGAGGCCGCCCGCGAACTGGGGGTGGAAGCCAAACAATTACACCCGGAAACCGAGGCTGCGCTCACCCGTCTGGCCTGGCCAGGTAACGTACGTCAGCTTGAGAACACCTGCCGCTGGTTAACCGTCATGGCCGCCGGGCAGGAAGTCCTGATTCAGGACTTACCAACCGAGCTGTTTGAAACCTCTGTGCCAGATGCACCGTCCCATATGCAGCCGGATAGTTGGGCAACGCTATTGGCACAGTGGGCGGATCGGGCATTACGCTCCGGTCATCAAAACTTGCTTTCTGAGGCCCAACCCGAGATGGAGCGCACGCTGTTGACTACCGCGCTACGTCATACCCAGGGGCATAAACAGGAAGCGGCACGCTTGCTCGGTTGGGGTCGTAATACCTTGACGCGTAAGCTAAAAGAACTCGGAATGGAGTGACATATCGTCACTGTGTAAAGATTAATAATTGAGCGCAAATAGCTGCTATTTTGCGCTTTACTGTTCCGATGAGTTAAGTATGATCGTGCCCGACTAACGGGGGGAAGTCATCATGCTGGAATCAATCATTAATCTGCTGTCGAGCGGTGCGGTCGAAAGCCATACGCCACAAACTGCGGTCGCCGCAGTATTGTGCGCAGCGCTGGTTGGGCTGTTCAGCTAGCGGGTTCGCCGGGTGGCGCTTCGCTTACCCGACCTACGTATTGAGATTTTCGTAGGCACAGTAAGCGAAGCGCCACCCGGAAAAGCGTTAAATCACCCGCGAGAATTGCTGCATCCGCGCTTTCTGGCGCAGATACGCATCGAAGCACATGCAAATATTACGGATCAGCAGACGGCCCTTCGGCGTGACCTGAATCCCCTTCTCATTCCCATCCACCAGCCCATCTTTCGCCAGCGGCGCCAGCAGTTTCAGGTCTTCGGCAAAATAGTCAGCGAAGTTCAGATCCCATTGCTGTTCCACAGCGGCATAGTCGAGGCGGAAGTTGCAGATCAGGAGCTTAATAACATCCCGACGAATGCAGTCGTCACGGGTCAGGGCAATTCCGCGCCACAGCGCGTCCCCCTGCTCGTCTACCTGCTGATAATAGCGCTTCAGCTCTTTCTGGTTCTGCGCGTAGTTGTCACCAATCATACTGATGGCTGACACGCCCATTCCCAGCAGATCGGTATCACCCTGGGTGGTATAACCCTGGAAATTACGATGCAGCACACCCTTGCGTTGAGCAATGGCCAGTTCGTCATCCGGACGGGCAAAGTGATCCATGCCAATGAACTGATAGCCAGTTTCGGTCAGTGAAGAGATGGTTTCCTGCAGGATATCCAGCTTCTGCTGCGCGCTGGGCAGGTCGGCATCTTTAATTTTGCGCTGAGCGGCAAACAGCGTCGGCAGGTGCGCGTAGTTAAAGACACTCAGTCGATCTGGATTCAGCTCAGCAACGCGTTTCAGGGTGAAGGCGAAACTTTCCGGCGTCTGTTTTGGCAAACCATAAATCAGATCGATATTCGTCGAGGTAAAGCCAATCTCACGCGCATGATTCAGCAGCGCAAAGATGAATTCCTCATCCTGCTCACGGTTCACCAGGCGCTGAACTTCTTTGTTGAAGTCCTGTACCCCCATGCTCAGGCGGTTAAAACCTTCAGCACGTAAATGATCGAGCACATCCAGCTCAATTTCACGCGGATCCACTTCGATCGAGATTTCAGCGTCGTCGTTAAAGTTAAAGTTGCCACGCAGCAGCGACATCAAACGACTGATTTGCGCTTTATTCAGATACGTTGGCGTGCCGCCGCCCCAGTGCAGCTGACTGACATGACGTCCGGCGAACAGCGGTGCGCGATGAATAATTTCTTGTTCTAAGACATCGAGGTATTGATCGGCTTTATGCTGCTGGCGAGTCACGACCTTGTTACAGCCGCAGAAGTAGCACAGCTTGTGGCAGAACGGGATGTGAACGTACAGCGAGAGAGGACGCTCAGGATAACGCGCCACGGCCTTTAGAAATGCTTCAGTGCCGTAGTCTTCAGAAAACTCCAGCGCGGTCGGGTACGAGGTATATCGTGGCCCGGAATAGTTATATTTCTGGATCAGGGCCAGGTCCCAGTCTATTAACTGCTCTGACATGCTCACTCCTTCCGATGGCGTCTCTGGCGGGTACGGCGTACCGACTTAACCCCAGTACGGGTGATAAGTCGGTTGCGCAGCCACTTCTGTCGCCGCGACAACCGCTGTAGTTTAACGAATAACCACACCAGATAACATATAACCGGAAGGGTTATAAGCAGGACGGGAAGACCCACGGTGTAAAACCGTTAGTTGCCGCCTTTCAGCAGGCGCATCATGTCTTCCTGCTTTTCTTCTTCTTCCTCTTCTTCCTCGTCATCGTAAGAAAGACCCAGCTTTTGCATCAGCTCATCGATGCGATCCAGCTTGGCATCAACCCAGGACTGATCTTCCGCGCTCAGGGTTTCTCCTGCTTCAAGACGCTCCAGCAGCGCATCCAGGCGCTCATCCGTTTCCAGTAAATCCAACTCAGCCTGTGGTGAAAGCATAGGTTTCTCACTCTTCGGTTTGTGCTGTTTGGTGACTTTTTCGGTCACGCCCAATGGAATGGGGGTTTTGCTGCCAATACGAGGATCTTTTTGCTTATTTTGGTTTCCGCCACCAGATGCGCCTTCGCTACCGGACGCACGGCTACCTGCCGCATGACCACGGTGTTTTTTCTGGCGCTTACGGTCGCGAGCTTCCTGGTTAATTTCTTCGCGTGTTTTACGACGCGCTTTTGCAGGACCTTTACCGCGTGGTGTAGAAGTTGGTTTCATCATGATTCGTCTTTGGCTGTTTTTATTCAGTATATAATTGCGCCGGAATCTAGCAGAAATAAAGAAAAAAGGCGACAGAGTAATCTGTCGCCTTTTTTCCTGACTCTCAACCCTTACGGGCTCTACAATCCCTGTTGGCTATCAACACACCCTGTTTTTCCCTTAGCCTCTAACATTCCGTGTTGTTTCCATTTCCTTTTACTAACGTCTCCGGACGTTTGTCTTCCTGACAATCCTGTGTCTTCGCCTCCTGGCGCTCCTGACCCTCATCCTGAGTCGTCTATCCTGTCAGCTTCCTCGCTATGGACGCTACTTTACCGTTTTGGTTTAAACGTACAAGTAACCTGGGTAACAATTTCTGATTTTAAGAATAGCGCCCAAATGTAACCATATGATTTATTTTAGTTCTGTCATTTTTTACTCTGTCATCTCGTATAGAAACTGTCGGCAATGTCTCACAAAGCGCGAGGTTTTTACTTACACAGCTCACTCGTCGAAAAACCAGCCTTTTGCTGGGGTTCAGGTATAATCGCTGCAAAGCCCTGATTGATGGAGAGGACTGCTTTGACTAACTTGAATTATCAACAGACGCACTTTGTGATGAGTGCGCCTGATATTCGCCACTTACCTTCCGATACCGGTATCGAAGTGGCTTTTGCTGGCCGTTCCAACGCAGGCAAATCCAGTGCGCTAAATACCCTGACGAATCAAAAAGGTCTGGCGCGTACATCTAAAACGCCGGGTCGTACTCAGCTCATCAACCTGTTTGAAGTCGTTGACGGCAAACGCCTGGTCGATTTGCCAGGATACGGTTATGCCGAAGTTCCAGAAGAAATGAAGCGTAAATGGCAGCGCGCGCTGGCTGAATATCTGGAAAAGCGTCAGAGCCTGCAAGGTCTGGTGGTACTGATGGATATTCGTCACCCGTTAAAAGATCTCGATCAACAGATGATCCTGTGGGCAGTTGAGAGCAACGTTCAGGTTCTGGTACTGCTGACTAAAGCAGATAAGCTGGCCAGCGGTGCACGCAAAGCGCAGCTGAATATGGTACGTGAAGCCGTACTGGCATTTAACGGTGATGTGCAGGTAGAAGCATTTTCATCGCTGAAAAAAATGGGTGTGGACAAACTGCGGCAAAAACTGGATAGCTGGTTTAGTGAACTGGCACCGGTTGAAGAGGTGCAGGAAGGGGAATAACCCACCGATATGCCGGATGGCGCCGCTGCGCGTCTTATCCGGCCTACAGCATGTGCAAAACTTTTCTTTCGCACAATAAAAAACGCCCCAGTCATTACTGACTGGGGCGGCTAAAATATTCAGCCAAATCCGATTACGTGAAGTAAAAGGTCTGAAAGATAGAACATCTTACCTCTGTACCCTACGAGAATAACTTTACTCTTTTTTGAGCAGCTCAGAAAGCACTTTTTGTAATTTTTTTTCATTCCTTACATAGGGAATTCTAATGGACATCACAAAAAGCTCTCTCTTATGTTGCTTAGTTACGAAAAAGGAGCGTTATTAAGTAAACCCTTAGTGCGCCTGATCCCAGTTTTCACCACTCCCGACTTCCACCAGCAACGGCACGTCAATCTGAGTCTCGTTTTCCATCAGTTGGTGGATCTTTTTGGAGACGCTTTCCAGATCATCTTTGTGCACTTCAAACACCAGTTCATCGTGTACCTGCATGATCATGCGCACGCGCGGTTGCTCGGTTTGCAGCCATCCATCCACGGCAATCATGGCTCGTTTGATAATGTCTGCAGCAGTTCCCTGCATCGGGGCGTTAATGGCCGCACGTTCAGCACCAGCGCGACGAGCACCATTACTGGATTTAATATCCGGTAAATAGAGACGGCGACCTTCCAGCGTTTCTACATAGCCTTGCTCTTTCGCCTGCGCGCGGGTGCGTTCCATGTATTCCAACACACCAGGGTAGCGTTCAAAGTAGAGATCCATGTACTTCTGTGCTTCTTTGCGCGGAATATTCAACTGGCGCGCCAAACCAAAGGCGCTCATCCCGTAGATCAAACCGAAGTTAATGGCTTTAGCGCTGCGGCGTTGCTCGCTGGTCACAGAATCAAGCGGTAAACCAAAGACTTCTGCCGCCGTTGCGCGGTGAATGTCTTTCCCTTCGGCAAACGCGGTAAGCAGACCTTTATCACGTGAAAGGTGCGCCATGATACGCAGTTCAATCTGCGAGTAGTCCGCAGAGACAATCACGTAGTCTTCTGGCGCAATGAACGCCTGACGAATACGACGACCTTCGTCATTACGTACCGGGATGTTTTGCAGGTTTGGATCCGTTGAAGACAAGCGCCCGGTGGCGGTAACCGCCTGATGGTAGGAGGTGTGCACGCGTCCGGTTTTCTTGTTAATCATCAACGGAAGCTTATCCGTATAGGTCGACTTCAGTTTTGCTAAACCACGATATTCCAGGATCACTTTCGGTAACGGATAATCCAGCGCCAGCTCTTCCAGTACCTCTTCCGACGTTGATGGCGCGCCGCCAGGGGTTTTCTTCAACGGCTTAATACCCTGCTTTTCAAACAGGATTGTTTGCAGTTGCTTGGTGGAAGAGAGGTTAAACACTTCTCCGGCGATCTCGTGCGCTTTTTGCTCCAGCTCATTCAAACGCAGCGTCAGCTCTTCTGAATGCTTGTGCAGAACAGCCGGATCGATTTTCACACCGTTGCGCTCAACGCGAGACAAAACCGGCACCAGCGGCATATCGATATTTTCAAAGACGTTCAACGGCCCTTTATGCTGCTGCAATTCTGGCCACATCTTCAGATGCAGCTGTAGCGTAACGTCGGCGTCTTCCGCAGCGTAACGACCAGCCTCTTCCAGTGCTATCTGGTTAAAGGTCAGCTGGTTTTTGCCTTTTCCGGCGATCTCTTCAAAGGTGATGGTTTTATGTTTCAGCCAGCGGTCCGACAGGCTGTCCATATCGTGTCGTCCAGCGACGCTGTTAAGAATGTAGGATTCGAGCATGGTGTCAAAGGTGATGCCGCGCAGCTCGATGCCATAGTTCGCCAGGATGCCGCGATCGTACTTCAGGTTTTGCCCGACTTTGTGCGCGTTCTCATCTTCCAGCAGCGGCTTCAGCAGCTCCAGCGCGCGGTCGCGCGCGATCTGGTCAGGGGCATCCAGGTAATCGTGGGCAACAGGAACATACGCCGCCACACCCGGTTCAATGGAAAAAGACAGGCCAACCAGATTCGCGGAAATGTTGTCCAGGCTGTCAGTTTCAGTATCGAAGGCAAAGACTGGTGCTTTTTTCAGCTTAGCGATCCACTCTTCCAGCGTCGCTTCGTCCAGAATCGTCACATAGTTTTCATACGAAAGAACCGTGGCCGGCTCCTCAGGCGTTTCATCGACGACAATAGTTTCTTGCGGTTTTGCCGCCGGCTTCGTCCCTTTTGCCTGTAGCCATTTACCCGCTTCAACGTCGGTAACCCAACGTTTAAATTCATACTGTTTAAACAGGCCAAGCAGTTCTTCTGCAGCGGGCTGACGCACTTCCAGCTGCTCACAGGTCAATTCCAGCTCAACATCTGTTTTGATGGTAGCCAATTGATAAGAGAGGTACGCCACCTCTTTGTTCTGCTCAAGTTTGCCTGCCATGGTTTTCGCACCACGGAAGGTCAGCCCCGCTATTTTGTCTGATTCGGCATAGAGGGTATCCAGCCCACCCAGCCCCTGCAGCAGTGCCTGAGCGGTTTTTTCGCCTACGCCTGGAACGCCAGGAATGTTATCTGAGGAGTCACCCATTAGCGCCAGGAAATCGATGATCAGTTCCGGCGGGACGCCGTACTTATTTACCACTTCATCCGGGCCGAGGATCGTATTGGTCATGGTGTTGATAAGGGTGATATTCGGCGTCACCAACTGAGCCATATCTTTATCACCGGTGCTAATCAGCACCGGGCGACCGATCTTCTCTGCTTCCCGCGCCAGCGTACCGATAACATCGTCCGCCTCCACGCCAGAAACAGCCAACAGTGGCAGCCCCATCGCCTTTACCATCGCATGCAGAGGTTCAATCTGCGCACGCAGATCGTCCGGCATCGGTGGGCGGTGAGACTTATAATGTTCGAATAATTCATCACGGAAGGTTTTACCCTTGGCGTCGAATACCACCGCTGCATGGGTTGGTTGATATTGCAGAATCAAGCTACGCAGCATGTTGAGGACACCGTACATCGCGCCCGTAGGTTCTCCTGCGCTGTTAGTCAGCGGTGGGAACGCGTGGTATGCGCGATACAGGTAAGATGAGCCATCTACAAGGATAAGTGGGTTTTCTGGGATCTGAACCATAATGTCCGTGCCTGTTTATCAGATTATGGGTAAAGGATGCCACAGACAGGATGAAAACATGAGTTTTTCGCCGCATTTGTCGAAAAACTTTTGCAGATCTTCTGCTTTGCTCGCAAAGACAGCTGTGGATAACTTTGTGAATAAATAATTTTCAGCTCTTTAAATATAGCAAGGCAATTAATGCTCCATTGTATTTATACACTAATTTCAATTAGTTAAATAAACGCACGGCATTTTATTCCATTTTTACAGCTTATATCCTGATGTGGATAGATATTCTCTTTTTTTCTATTCAGGGAAGATCCATCATTTGGTTCGTTTTCTGATAAAATCAGCCCCTTGCGCCTCTTTCGCGCACTGTCTATGGCTAACCTTTTGAATAATTTAATTATGACGAGAATACTCGCTGCGATAACGCTGTTGCTGAGTATCGTATTGACCATATTGGTCACAATTTTTTGTTCTGTGCCGATCATCCTTGCCGGGGTTGTGAAACTCCTTTTGCCCATTCCTGTCGTCTGGCGCAAGGTTTCTGTCTTCTGTAATTTCATGATGTACTGCTGGTGTGAAGGTCTGGCGCTACTGCTGCACCTTAATCCACGGCTGAAGTGGGATGTTGAAGGACTGGAAGGTCTTAGCAAGAAAAACTGGTATCTGCTCATTTGTAATCATTACAGCTGGGCCGATATCGTTGTGCTTTGCGTTCTGTTACGTAAGCACATCCCGATGAATAAATATTTCCTCAAGCAGCAGTTGGCCTGGGTGCCCTTTATTGGCCTGGCTTGCTGGGCTCTGGATATGCCGTTTATGAAACGCTATTCACGTGGCTATCTGCTTCGCCATCCGGAACGCCGTGGTAAAGATGTCGAAACGACGCGTCGTTCCTGCGAGAAATTTCGTGCGCACCCGACAACCATTGTGAATTTTGTCGAAGGTTCGCGGTTTACTCATGAGAAGCGTGAGCAAACCCGTTCTCCTTATCAAAACCTGCTCCCACCCAAGGCGGCCGGTATTGCGATGGCATTAAATGTGCTGGGGTCACAGTTCGATAAAATGCTGGATGTCACGTTATGCTATCCGGAAAACAGTAGCCGACCGTTCTACGATATGCTGAGCGGTAAGCTAACGAGGATTGTCGTGCGGGTGAATCTGGAGCCAATCCATGAAGAGTTACACGGTGATTACGTGAACGATAAGGCATTCAAGCGCCGCTTTCAGCTGTGGTTGAATACGCTGTGGAGTGAGAAAGACGCGCAGCTCGACGCGATTAAAGCTGCAAATAAAAAAGCCGGTCAGTGACCGGCTTTTGCTTTTACTTCTGACCGACCAGGTATTTCACGGTATCCGCATACTGTTGTACAAAGATATCCATGCTGCTGGTATCCATGCCCTGCGGGTTGACCTGATATTTGCCATTCACGAACATCGCCGGAACGCCCTGCAGCTGTAAATCAGCCGCTGCTTTTTCCTGCTGTGCCACGAGAGATTTCACTACGAAGCTGTTCCATGCCGCATCATAGTCTTCGCCTTTAATACCCGCATCGACAAACACTTTACGGATATCAGCAACAGACTGAACGGTCTGGGTTTTCTGAACCCCTTCAAACAGCGGAACAGTGACCTGATCTTCAACGCCCAGCGCCATTGCAACCGCCCATGCCTGCGTCAGATCTTTGCCCAAAGGCCCGAGAAACTCGACGTGGTATTTGGTCATCTTAGTACCTTCCGGCAGTTTTTTCTTCACGTTATCAGATACATGAAGCACTTCTTCAAACTGATAGCAGTGCGGGCAGTAGAAGGAGAAGAACTCCAACACTTGCGGTTCACCCGCAACAGGCTTCTCCAGGGTGATGTATTGTTTACCATCCTGGAACTGCGCTGCAGATGCGCTAAAAGCTAAGACCATACCAGCCAGCGCCAGCCATATTTTTTTCATGTTCAAGTTTCTCCGATTAATACATTGGCGTTAATTGTAAGGGGGGCTCTTGCAGAATTTTTGCCTGCTCAATAAAGGTCGCGGTCTGACGATGCCAGTAATCTTCCCCGGTTAACCACGGGAAGTTTTTTGGGAACGCAGGGTCAGCCCAACGTCGAATCAGCCAGGCAAGATAATAAACTAAACGCATAGCGCGTAAAGGTTCTATCAGTCCGATTTCAGAGATATCGAACTCACTAAACTCTTCATAAGCCTCGATAATGGTTTCTAGCTGCATGCGTTGTTCAGCTTTATCACCATTGAGGAGCATCCATAAATCCTGAATAGCCGGACCATTGCGGGCATCATCTAAATCGACAAACATCGGGCCATCGCGCCACAGAATATTACCGGCATGACAATCACCGTGCAGGCGTAACGTAGTAAAACGCGTATGCCAGCGATCGGTAACCACCGCGATAAGCGCATCCGTTGCCTTCAGGAAAGCCGCTTTTTGCCCTGATGGGATAAGCTGTGCGTGTTCAAAAACTTTACGCGGTTCAGTCAGGTATTCTTCAAGGCCAATCGTCGGTCGGAAGGTAAAAGTACGCTTGCATCCGGTCTGGTGCATACGCCCGAGATAGCGCCCCACCGCCTCCATCTGATCGATGTTGTCGGCTTCAAACTGTCGTCCACCGACGCTGGGGAAGATCGCAAAATGGAAACCCTGATGGCTTAACAGCGTTTGGCCGTTCAGTACCAACGGCGCAGCTACCGGGACTTCATCGCTTACCAGTTCCAGAGCAAACTGGTGCTCTTCCTGGATCTGATCGACAGACCAGCGTTCAGGGCGATAAAACTTAACAACAAAGCGTCGACGGTCTTCGTCCTGGAATTGATAGACACGGTTTTCATAGCTGTTAAGCGGGGTAAGCCCGGAGTCCACCCGGATCCCCTGCTCAAACAGTGCATCCATGATGGTATCCGGGTGTAGCGTCTGGAAATTAAAAGCGTTGTCGTTCATCCCATCATCCGGAAAATACTACGAATGATTCAGGATATCATTTCGCAGCGCTTTCGGTGGCGGCGATTACAAGCTTTTACTCTTTAATTACGCCACGAGCGCGGAGTAGTGCGGTTTTAAAATCTTCTTCATAATCTTTCTGAATACCTGGGATGACAGCATCCTTCGCTGAGTCTCGCATTTTCAGGTGATAGATCAGAATGTCATCAGTTAAATCCGCCAGTTCGCCGTCAAAACCTGACTCTTGCGCCAGTTTCTGCAAAAATTGCATCAGGTTAAGATCGGGTTCCTTCTGCCAGGCTGGCTGGAGGAGTTCAATAACTTCATTCAGACGTTTACATTTCATGGTTGTGCTCCTTAGGCTCAATACAGATACGTTAGCAGGGTCAATCCCACATTAAAAGAGGCGATATCAGTGATTCTGGATAGTGCAATAACAGGGGTTGTGCTGGCCGGCGGTAAGGCCAGACGGATGGGTGGAACCGATAAAGGTCTGCTTGAACTGGACGGTAAACCTCTTTGGCGGCATGTGGCCGACATTCTCGCTTTGCAGGTCGAAACCGTGGTGGTTAATGCCAATCGCCACCGGGATATATACCAGCAAAGCGGCCTGAAAGTTATTCCCGATTCCTTGGCCGATTTCCCTGGCCCACTGGCCGGGATGCTATCGGTATTCCTGCAGCAAACGGGGGAGTGGTTTCTGTTTTGCCCGTGCGATATGCCCTATATTCCTCACGATCTGGTCGCTCGTTTAAAAGAGCAACGTAAAGCTGCACCCGTTGTCTGGGTGCATGATGGGGAAAGAGATCACCCAACCATTGCGCTGATGCACCGCTCTATGCAGCCTTTGCTGCAGGATTATCTTCAGTCCGGTGAACGACGCGTTATGGTCTTTATGCGTCTGGCTGGCGGTCATGCTGTCGATTTCAGCGATCATAAAGATGCGTTCGTAAACGTGAACACCCCCGAAGAGCTCGCAAAATGGCAGGAAAAATCATGATCCCATTACTCGCCATTGCGGCATGGAGCGGCACGGGAAAAACCACGCTGCTCAAAAAGTTGATCCCGGAACTACGTGCCAGAGGTATACGTCCCGGATTGATTAAACATACTCATCACAATATGGATGTCGACAAGCCCGGTAAAGATAGCTATGAACTGCGCAAAGCCGGTGCAGCACAAACGCTGGTCGCCAGCCAGCAACGTTGGGCATTAATGGTAGAAACACCGGAAGAGCCCGAACTGGATTTAGCGTATCTGGTAAGCCGGATGGATGCAGCAACGTTGGACCTGGTGCTGGTTGAAGGGTTTAAGCATGAACCTGTCGCTAAGATCGTGCTTTTTCGCGACGGTTGCGGGCATAGTCCTGAAGAATTGGCGATAGACGAATATGTTATCGCGGTTGCCAGTGATGTTCCGCTGACAGTGGATGTTCCATTGTTAGATATCAACGACATACAGCAACTTGCTGATTTTGTTACGCAATGGATAAGATGGTAACCGTGGTGTTGTGATGTGCCTGATGCGCTGCGCTTATCAGGCCTACAAAATACATTCAGCCCGGCCCCTGTAGGCCGGATAAGGCGATACGCCGCATCCGGCAATATACCGCCGCGTTGCCTGATGCGCTGCGCTTATCAGGCCTACAAAATACGTTCAGCCCGGCCCCTGCAGGCCGGATAAGGCGGCACGCCGCA
>NZ_JAOWHG010000010.1:0-265 GCF_030332745.1 Citrobacter sp. Cpo074 | reverse complement strand
CAGTAAGGATGGTGGAGCTATGCGGGATCGAACCGCAGACCTCCTGCGTGCAAGGCAGGCGCTCTCCCAGCTGAGCTATAGCCCCATCGTAGTTATCTCATTCACCTTAATTCTTGCTGAGACAAGGCGTGGAACGATGAAGCATACTGAAGTATGCGAGTCGTTTCACAACGCGGTATCAGAAAGAATTTGGTAGGCCTGAGTGGACTTGAACCACCGACCTCACCCTTATCAGGGGTGCGCTCTAACCACCTGAGCTACAAGC
>NZ_JAOWHG010000009.1:0-220 GCF_030332745.1 Citrobacter sp. Cpo074 | reverse complement strand
TCCTGCCCGCCACCCTCCGGGCCGTTGCTGCGCAACGTTCAAATCCGCTCCCGGCGGATTTGTCCTCCTCAGGAGAGCGCTCACCGACAGACAACAGATAAAACAAAAGGCCCAGTCTTTCGACTGAGCCTTTCGCTTTTATTTGATGCCTGGCAGTTCCCTACTCTCGCATGGGGAGACCCCACACTACCATCGGCGCTACGGCGTTTCACTTCTGAGT